>NZ_JBCPSO010000001.1:0-600193 GCF_051129925.1 Bacillus sp. Je.9.29.b | reverse complement strand
TACACTAATCGGATAACTAACTCTTTTTCCCATACAAAAAACACCTCCAAATTGTTTTCAGATATGCTATACCCGATTTTTCAATTTAAAGGTGTTTTTATTTGTCTCACTTTATGGGGTCAGTCCCATCTCCTGTAAGGATTTTATCGGCTTTTTCTTTGTCGTTTTTTTCTTTCGATGTAAAGGGCATCAAGTGCGTCAATATCCTCTTGTTCAAGCAAGGATTCAATTGCCGCAGCCAGCTGTTTTGTCCGGGCGGGGCTTGCACCGCTTGTAGAGACTGAAATCGTCACTTTTCCTGATTTGACAACCTTCGGCACCATCACATTACCGAGCTCAGATTGGCTCACACAATTCACGAGCTGGTGAGGCTGCGCTGTTTGTGCAATCCATTCATTTACCGAAGGGTCGTTTGTAGCAGCTACAATGAAAAACGCATCCTTCAAATCTTCAGCGCCCACCTTCTTTTCCTTCCAATTCAATGCGTATGTATCAATGAGGCACGCCATCTCTTCAGAAAGATCAGGACTCACAACAGTTAGATGGCAAGGCTCCGTACACAATGTCTTTGCTCTTCTTAATGCAACAGATCCGCCGCCGGCGATGACCACTTGTTTATTGGTTAAATCAAGATGGACTGGAAGCATGGCTTTCTCCTCGGAAACGAAACGCATCGTCTTTGTTTAAAATGGTTTCTTGCACGCGTTCAATATAAGCCGCTTTGACATGCGGATGAAAGCCAATATACCGGCATACCCGGACATCTTTCAGCCGCTTTCTCGCCTGAGCGGCTTCACTTTCAATTTCTTTCATTAAAATCCCCGTAAACAGTAAGTAAGGAACGATATAAACAGGCCCATCGTCATCTTCTGATAACTGCGCGAGAACATCTCGATAATTTGGCTCACATGCTGTAATAAAACACGGAAGAACCTCTGCATGCGGAAGCAGATTTCGGACATCGTCTGCAATACCAAACACATCTCGCTTCACATCCGGATCAGAGCTCCCACGGCCAATTAAAAGAATCCGCGCGCGCTCGCCTTGATATCCTGCTTCTTCAATTCTTGCGGCAACCGCTTTTGTTACTTCTTGATTCACGCCGATTGGCTTTCCATATGTGACCTTCACTTGCGGGAAACGCGCGCGCACTTTCTCAATTTCGACCGGGATATCCGATTTGGCATGCATGGCAGTCAAAAGGAGGAGCGGGACGATGGCAATGTGTGTCGCTCCTTTTTTCACACAGGCCTCAAATCCTTCTTCTATAGAAGGGTCCGTCAGCTCTAAAAAACAAATTTCTTGTATATCCGCTTTCACTAACGGCATACAGCTCTTCATAAAAGAAATGGCCTTATCTTGTGCTTCTTTTACTCGGCTTCCATGCCCAACATAAAGGACAGCTTGTTTCATGCGGCTCCTCCCTCTCACTTGTTTTCATCAGACGAAAAGACACGATGTATGCACGTGTCTTTTCTCTATCATTCTCATTTCTCGATTAATGCGGGTTCAAACCAGTTCAGCTTTTGATGAAAATGAACGACATCTCCAACAACAATTAAACTTGGATGCTCGATCCCTTCTTTTTCAACGGTTTCAGACAGTGTCGCAACCGTGCAGCAAGTTGTCTTTTGCCTCGTTGTAGTTCCCCAGTGTATAAATGCAGCGGGTGTTTCAGGGTCCCGTCCATTTTTCAAAAGCAGGCGCTGCACTCTTTCCACGTTTTTGACACCCATGTAAATCACAAGAGTATCAATCCCTGTAGCCAGCGCCTCCCATTTTTCTTCAAAATGTTCATCCTTTTGATAGTGACCCGTGACAAAAGCAACATTTGAGCTGAATTCGCGATGTGTCACAGGGATGCCCGCATAAGCAGCCGCTGCAATACCAGAAGTAATTCCCGGGACGACCTCATACGGAATTCCGTGCTCAGCTAAGCATTCGATTTCTTCACCGCCGCGGCCAAAGACAAAGGGGTCGCCGCCTTTCAGCCGAACGACAACGTTCCCTTCCTTTGCATGAGCCACAAGCGCTTCATTGATGGCTTCCTGTCTCATTGTATGATGATTTGGCAGCTTGCCGCAATAAATCAATTCCGCCTCCGGTTTGGCATGGGCGAGAATTTCTTGATTGACAAGACGATCATATAAGATGACATCTGCCTGCTGTATCGCCTTATGGGCCTTTAATGTTATTAAATCTGGGTCACCGGGTCCAGCACCCACAATGTATACTTTCCCCATCTTGCTTTTCTCCCCCTGCCATCAGGCGATTATTTCGTTGTTCCTTTTACATAATCAACAAGACGCTGTTTGGATTCCTCACGGGATAATTCCCCTGTATCTAATACGAGCTCAGGCGCAGCAGGCTCTTCATACGGTGAATCGATTCCAGTGAAAAATGGAATTTCACCGTTTCTCGCCTTTTTATATAACCCTTTTGGGTCACGCTCTTCACACACGTTCAGATCACATTTGACAAACACTTCGTGAAATTCTCCATCTTCGACCAACTGTCTGACAGTGTGGCGGTCTTCTTGAAATGGAGAAATAAAAGCAGTGATGACAATCGTCCCTTGCTCCACAAATAATTTTGCTACTTCTCCGATCCGGCGGATGTTTTCTTTTCTGTCATCATCTGAAAACCCTAGATCTTTATTGAGTCCATGCCGCACATTATCGCCGTCAAGAACTGTGACTTGGTAGCCTTGTTCAAACAGCTCTCTTGCAGCTGCATTCGCGATCGTTGATTTACCTGACCCGCTTAGACCTGTAAGCCAGATAATGCCGCTCGTATGATTGTTTTTCTGTTGATATTCTTTTTTTGTAATAGATGAATCATGCCACACGATATGTTCGTTGCTCATGTCATACCCTCCCATTAAGATACCGTCGTTTTTAATCCTTCGATTAATGTTTCAATGACTTCTTTTCGGCTGAACGTGCTTGGTGGTAATTCACCGTTTCTCAGCATTGTTCGAACCTTTGTACCTGAAAGAATGACATGCTCGCTTTTGTCGTGAGGACACGTTTTTGGTGTGGCCATCGCTTCACATGTATTACAGTAGAAGCTGTGTTCAAATTTTAATGGAGTAATGCCGATTTCTTCGCTTGTAAATTGATCAAATAGTTCCTGCGCCTCGTATGTGCCGTAATAGTCACCAACACCTGCATGATCTCTTCCGACAATAAAATGGGTGCAGCCATAATTTTTCCGTACTAGCGCATGAAAAATGGCTTCCTTTGGTCCAGCATAACGCATTGCAGCAGGAAAAACACCTAAAAAGACGCGGTCTTTTGGATAATAACCGTCCAATAACACTTGATAGCTTTTCATTCTTACATCTGCCGGGATGTCGTCAGATTTTGTTTCACCGACAAGCGGATTTAAAAATAAACCATCGACTGTTTCCAGTGCTGTTTTTTGAATATATTCATGGGCACGATGAACCGGGTTTCTCGTTTGGAAACCAACAATGGTTTTCCAGCCGTTTTCTTTAAAATGACGTCTTGTTTCTTCTGGCTCATACGTAAATTGAGGGAATGGTTTTTCACTGCGTTTCGTCAGTGTAATTTTTCCGCCAATGTAAGTATCGCCGCGTTCAAATAATTTTTTCACGCCTGGATGATTGCGGTCATCTGTTTTATAGACATTCACCGCTTCTTTTTCTTTATCTGGTGTGTATTGATCCTCTACTTCAATGACCCCATATACAGTTCCATTGTAGGATAAGCGCACGATATCGCCTTGATGGATTTCCGCCGCCTTTTCTTTTGTCACTGGCAGTGTAATAGGAAGAGACCAAACGACACCACTTGCTAGCCGCATACTGCTTACAACTGCTTCATAATCAGCTTTTGTTAAAAACCCTTCAATTGGACTATATCCGCCAATTGCAATGAGTTCAAGGTCTGCAAAGGAAATCGCATCTAGTTCAATTTCCTTCGCAGCCGTGCTGAGATCATATTCTTCATTTACTCGATTAATTAATACGCCACCATGTGGTGTTAAACTCATTTGTTCATCTTCCTCTCAATGTTCATATTTATTAGATGTTAATAGTCGGATTTATGGTTAAATCCCGCCGCCCTGTTCATGAATAGAGCTGCTTTCATTTTTGACTGCCTTCATCAGACTCAGCGCACCAAGTGAGGCAAGCAGTACACTCATCATGATAAAGATAGAGTAATAGTCTCCTTTTAAGAAAAGGCTCACAAGCAAATACGATAGGCTGAGTGATAAGAAAGGTGAGACCACCCACACTTTCAGCATTTTTTTCACAACATGTTTGTGAAAAATGTTAGGCCCCCCTTTGGCCATTCCAAGCCCGATAATAGACGAGGAGGTGATTTGCGTAAGTGGAACGGGCAGCCCCAAAATAGAGCTGACGATGACAAGCCCGGCACCGGTACTCGAAAGTAAAATCCCTTCGCCTGTTTGATAGCGGGTAATTTTCTTTCCGTTTGTTTCCAGAACTCTTCTGCCTAGCAAGAGGGCCCCTGCTGCGACGAAGATTCCGCCGTAAAGTGTTCCCTGCCCAACTGACAAAACGCCTGAAGCGACGAGCGGCCCGACGGCATTTGCCACATTGTTCATACCGGCTGAAAATGCCTCTAAAAATCCACTAAGGATTAATATGACAGATAAAATAGCTGTGCCTTTTTTAGACAGCTTCCGTTTAGGGAACATTCTGATGATTTTGACGACAGCAAAGGTAAAAAGAAAGGCGAAAAGCGGGATGATGACCCAAAATGCCACAATCACTAAAATGGATTTCACAAACAATACTTTATACGCGACTGCCACACCAACCACAGCCCCTACTGTGACCTCACTTGTTGATAAAGGAATCGCTATCAGATTCGCTATGAAAAGTGATAGTGCAGCAGAACCAATGATAATACAAACGATTTCAAGTGTAATGACTGATTCTGGCATAATACCAGAGCTGATCGTTTTGACGACCTCGCCGCCGCCAATCACTGAACCTGCTAAAATCCCCACTGCACAAAAACTGAGTGCATAAATGGGCTTTTGAATGGCACCTGATCCATACGCAATGCCCATAGAAGCAGCTGCCCCGCTTGCGCCTATGTTTAAAGCAAAGAATAGACTAAATAAAATTGCGGCGATTTCCATACATTATGCTCCCTTACTCATGTAATCCGCACTCTGTCTTTGCTGTGCCTGACCATCTGCCAGAACGCAGATCATCTGCAGTAAATGCTGGCTGTGTACACGGTGCACAGCCGATACTTGGATATCCTTGGTCATGCAGCGGATTATAAGTAAGTTCCTCTCTAGATGCATATCTCCATATGTCCTTCCACGTCCAATGGATGAGCGGACATACTTTCACTGATTTGAATTTTTCATCCTTATTTAAGAAATTCGTCCCTGCTCGTTTTGGTGACTGCTCTCTTCTTAAACCAGAAAGCCATGCTGGATAACCAGATAGCGCTTCTTGCAAAGGAATGACCTTACGCATATGGCAGCAGCTTTGAGGATCTGTTTTCCATAATTGATCACCGTGCTGCTCATTTTGCTGTTCAACCGTCAGCTCAGGCGTTTTCAGTACAATGTCTAAACCCGGGTATCTTTCCTTTACCGCATCAATTGTGTCGTAAGTTTCTTTAAAATGCAGACCTGTATCTAAAAAGACAATTCTCGCATCTTTTTTTACTTTTGCAATCAGATCAATCAGAACGATGCCCTCAATCCCAAAGCTGCACGCATATACGAGCTGGTCACCATAATGACCGTACGCCCATTTCAGTACAGACAGGGCTCCTTTATACAAATCATCCTCTTGAAATGTAATGGACGGCTCTTGCCAATTTTCATAAGTTAACATGATTTCTCCCCTTCCGGAGTACCGCTCATATTGCTATTTTCCGCACTACTTTAATCTAATTTTTTCGTTTTTTTCCACTTGAATCACTTGACCGTCCTGAACAATTAACGTAATTGAACCGAATTTCATATCCCCAATCAGTTCTTGCATATGCTTTACTAAGTCCTCATCCTGATTTTGTTTCACTTCCATCTCCTCTTCCTCCTCACCGTTAAAATAAAAAAACTTTCTTTCAGTCCGAAAGAAAGATGAGGAAGCTCACAATTTCCTTATCTTTCAAAATAGAATCATTTTGCAGGAAGTAGCACCTTGCGAATCGCAGGTTGCCGGGTTTCATCGGGCCAGTCCCTCCACCTCTCTGGATAAGAGTTTCAATTTGTCTTAAATATTAACACAATTCAAACAAAAGTCAACCCGACTTTATTGATAGGATTAGTTTTTATTAAAATTTGAGTCTATTTTACTATTTTTACCCAAATAAAAAAGCCGTGCGGGCAGGCACAGCTTTTGAAATTGTTAACGATGGACTTTGACTTTTCAGACCGTTTCTTCCATCCAAGATTCAGACGAAGGATCTTGTCTCCAGCGTTTTAGTTTGTTCATCGCAGACGGCTCAATCGCTTTCAGTTCAAGTGCCACGTCTGTCAATGAGTCATAGTCTGTCAGGGTGACATATGGAATATTTTTTTCTTGAAAAGCGGCTGCTGCTTTTGGCAGTCCGTATGTGAAGATTGCGGCAACTCCTAGTACCTCGCAGCCCTCAGCTTGAAGAGCAGCAACCACTTCCAGCACACTGCCTCCTGTGGAAATAAGGTCTTCGACGACGACAACCTTTTGGCCTTTCGATACGGCCCCTTCAATTTGATTTCCTTTGCCGTGTGCTTTCGGCTTACTTCTGACATAACACATCGGGATGTTCAAGCGGTCTGCTGCTAATGCCGCATGCGGAATGCCTGCTGTTGCAGTACCTGCAACAACCTCTGCTCCCTTGAAATGAGTGAGAATCAAATCTTTTAGACCTTCCGCAATGTCGTGTCTGACTTCTGGATATGATAATGTGAGGCGGTTATCACAATAGATCGGTGATTTTATACCGCTCGCCCATGTAAACGGTTCGTCTGGTTTTAATGAGACCGCTTTGATTTGTAATAGATGTTTCGCGATTTTTGATTTCATCTGGCAGTCACTCCCACTCTTTCAAAATTTGATGATAGGCTTCTATTGGTTTATCAGCTTTTGTGATTGATCTCCCGACAACAATTTGTGAAACACCTTGCTCTTTTGCATAGGCAGGTGTCGCCACACGTTTTTGGTCATCAGTTTGATCATTTGGTAAGCGAATACCTGGCGTTACAGTGAGAAAGGAGGGTGAGATATGTTCATGAAGTGCTTTAGATTCATGAACAGAGCAAACAACCCCGTCCAGCCCACTTTCATATGCTAATTGTCCGTACCGGATAACAGTCTCTTGCAGCGGACGGTCAATGAGTAATTCTTTTCTCATCATGTCTTCAGACGTACTAGTCAGCTGGGTCACTGCAATAATGCCCGGACGGCTTTTTCCAGCAGGAGTTCCGCTTTCAAGTCCCTCTAACGCAGCCTGCATCATTCGTTTCCCGCCAGCCGCATGCACATTGACCAAGTCAACGCCAAGTGCGGCAATCCGGTTCATCGCTTTTTGCACCGTTGTTGGAATGTCATGTAATTTTAGATCGAGAAAAATGCGGCAATTTTTTTCTTTCAGCGCATCAAGGATGGCAGGTCCTTCTTGGTAAAACAGCTCCATGCCGACCTTCACAAATAATGGTGTCCCTTCAAAGGGATCTAAAAAGGTAAGCGCCTCCTGTCCTGAAGGAAAATCAAGCGCGATGATGGGCAAGTGCTTCATGTTTCCAGCTCCTTCCGATACATT
The DNA here is from genome assembly GCF_051129925.1 of Bacillus sp. Je.9.29.b. NCBI lineage: Bacteria > Bacillati > Bacillota > Bacilli > Caryophanales > Bacillaceae > Bacillus > Bacillus sp. Je.9.29.b. The sequence continues at coordinate 592,427 of NZ_JBCPSO010000001.1, read as the reverse complement.
CCTCTACAGATGAATAACCATATGCTGCTAACACATTTGGCAGCTCTTCAATGATTTCCGGGCAAATAAATGGATTCACAAAATTGGCTGTACCGACAGCTACTGCACTTGCACCTGCTAGTAAAAATTCAAGTACATCTTCAGCACTTTGCACTCCGCCCATCCCGATAATCGGAATAGAAACCGCTTGACTCACCTCATGCACCATGCGCACAGCGACAGGTTTGACAGCTGGTCCTGATAATCCGCCTGTTTTATTGGCAAGGATGGGTTTCCCCGTTTTTAAATCTAAACGCATCCCAATTAATGTGTTAATCATGGTGAGTCCATCCGCTCCAGCAGCTTCAATCGCTTGAGCAATCTCTACAATATTAGCTACGTTAGGTGACAGCTTGACATAGACAGGTACAGAAGAGACGTCCTTGACCGCTTTTGTCAATGATGCTGCCATATTTGGATCTGTACCAAAGGCGATTCCGCCGGTTTTAACATTTGGGCAAGAAATATTCAGCTCAAGGGCATGAACATTTTTTGCTTGGCTGATTTGCTTGGCTACTTCAACATAATCTTCAACCTGTGAGCCAGCAACATTCGCAATAATAGGCGTATCAAATTGCTCAAGCCAAGGCAATTCATTTTCAAGTACGCCTTTTAGACCTGGGTTTTGAAGGCCGATTGCATTGAGCATACCAGCTCCTGTCTCGGCTACCCTTGGAGTCGGATTGCCAAATCTCGGTTCAAGGGTTGTGGCTTTGATCATGATACCGCCCAGTAATGATAGGTCATATAAGGATGCAAATTCTCTCCCGAATCCAAAGCAGCCTGATGCAGGGATAATTGGATTCTTTAAAGATAATCCCGGTAACTCAACGTTTAGCATGATAATGCCACCTCCTCTGCTTTAAAAACAGGTCCATCAAGACACACTTTAACGTAAGGTTTGTCGAGCTGATCGGTATGACAGACACATGCAAAGCAGGCACCAATCCCGCAGCCCATTCGTTCTTCCATCGAAATGTACACAGGCTTATCAGGATACGTGTCTTTCAGCGCTTTTAGCATAGGTGTTGGACCGCAGGAAAGCAGCACATCAAAGCTCAGGTTTTGCCCTTTTATCACATCTGTTACAAAGCCTTTAGCACCGTATGTGCCATCAACCGTTGCAATAAACGTATCGCCGAGTGCTTGAAATTTTTCCTCGTAAAATACATCCTTTTTCGACTGAAAGCCGAGGACATGCTTTACGATGACGCCTTTTTTCGTTAAACGCTTGGAAAGCTCATATAGAGGCGGTACGCCAATTCCGCCGCCGACTAGTAATGCCGTCTCTCCGGGCTTGACGACTGAAGGATCATACCCGTTTCCAAGCGGCCCTAATACATCGACTGATTCTCCCTCCCGCTTTTGGGAGAGGAGCTTTGTGCCCTCACCCTCTGCGCGGTAAATGATGGTTGCTTCTTTTTGCTCGGCATGAATGTTGGCAATACTGATCGGTCTTCTCAGCAGCGGTGTCATGGATTCACTGACCTTTAGATGAAGAAATTGTCCAGCCGTTTGAAAGGAGTCCACAAGGTCACCTTTTAATGTCATTTCGTAAATATGATCAGCGATCTCTCGGTTCGAGACGACCGTCAAGTATGCTTTTTTCATATCGTTACTGTCACCTCAGCATTCGTTTTCACTTCTGGCATTTCATCCGCTCTAAATGTCATGCTCTCTAGCACTCTTAAAATGGCTTCTGCTGTATCTAGTGACGTTAAGCAAGCCACTCCGTTTTCAACAGATTCACGTCTAATTCTAAAGCCGTCTCTAGCTGGCTGTTTTCCTTTTGTTAATGTGTTGATCACGAATTGGGCTTCCCCGTTTCGAATGACATCAAGAAGATTTTTGCCTTCCTCTCCAATTTTGCCGACCACACTTGATGGAATGGAGGCTTGTTTTAAATAATTCGCCGTTCCTTCTGTTGCTAAAATATGATAGCCGATCGAATGGAATCTTCTTGCGATCTCAAGTCCTTCTTCTTTATCCTTATCAGCCACTGTCAGAAGAACTGTTCCGTCATTAGGGATTTGAATGCCTGATGCAATCAATCCTTTATATAGGGCTTTTTCGATCGTGACATCTTTCCCCATGACTTCACCTGTTGATTTCATTTCAGGCCCGAGTGTAATATCCACTCTTCTTAATTTTGCAAAAGAGAAGACTGGAACTTTGACGTACACCCCTTCTTGCTCTGTATGAAGCCCTTCTTCGTAGCCATAATTTTTGAGCTTGTCTCCTAAGATGACTTTTGTCGCAAGGTTTGCCATCGGGATGCCTGTAATTTTACTTAAGAAAGGAACCGTCCGGCTTGATCGCGGGTTCACTTCAAGTACATACACTTCACCTTTTGATAGGACAAACTGAATGTTCAAAAGCCCAATAATGTTGAGTCCCTTTGCAAGCTTGATCGTGTATTCTGCGATCTTTGCTTTGATGTCCTCAGACAATGTTTGCGGCGGATAGACCGCAATCGAGTCACCAGAGTGAACTCCGGCTCTTTCAATGTGTTCCATAATGCCTGGGATTACGACAGTTTCTCCATCAGACACGGCATCTACTTCAATTTCTTTTCCTGTCAAATACTTGTCAATTAACACTGGATGCTGCGGGTTGACCTTCACCGCATTCTCCATGTAGTGAAGAAGCTCAGCTTCTTGATACACAATTTCCATCGCGCGGCCGCCTAATACATAGGAAGGACGGACAAGAACTGGGTAGCCGATTTGATTGGCAATCGCTACAGCTTCAGGCACAGACGTTGCTGTTTTCCCTTTAGGCTGCGGCACACCAAGTGTTTCTAACGTTTGTTCAAACTTGTCCCGGTTTTCTGCGCGGTCTAGGTCTTCTAGGGAAGTTCCAAGAATTTTAACCCCTCTATTTGACAATTCATCTGCTAGGTTGATCGCCGTTTGTCCGCCGAACTGAACGACGACTCCTTCAGGCTGTTCAAGGTCGATGATATGCATGACATCTTCTACAGTGAGTGGTTCAAAATAGAGCTTATCTGAAATACTAAAGTCTGTTGAGACTGTTTCAGGGTTGTTGTTAATAATGATCGCTTCATAGCCTGCTTGTTTAATTGCCCACACAGAGTGAACAGTCGCATAATCAAATTCAACCCCTTGTCCAATTCGGATAGGACCTGAACCTAATACGATAACGCTTTTCTTGTCTGTACGTTCTGATTCATTTTCATCTTCATATGTGCTGTAGAAATAAGGTGTCTCTGATTCAAATTCTGCCGCACATGTATCCACCATTTTGTATACAGGTACAATGCCTGCTTCTTGTCTTAGCTTGTAGACATCCGCTTCGTTCATATTCCACTCGCGGCTAATGTAGATATCTGAGAAGCCTTTTTCTTTCGCTTCTTTTAATACGTCTGTATTGCCTTTGTTTTCTTTTAATGTCTTCTCAAAGGCAATGATGCCTTCCAGCTTATGAAGGAAGAAGTAATCAATTTTTGAGAATTCATGTATTTGTTCGACTGTATAGCCTCTTCTAAGTGCCTCAGCGATATAAAATAATCGTTCGTCTCCCGCTTTGATAATCCGCTTTTCAAGCACTTCATTTGTGATGTCTGCTTCATCTTTTAATTCAATGTGATGCACATCGGCTTCAAGTGAACGTACAGCTTTTAGAAGAGACTCTTCTAATGTGCGGCCGATTGCCATGACTTCACCAGTTGCCTTCATTTGCGTACCAAGACGTCTGTTCGCAGATTCAAATTTATCGAACGGCCAGCGCGGTATTTTTGAAACGATATAGTCAAGTGCCGGCTCGAAGGCTGCATAGGTTTTACCTGTGACTGGGTTCATCATTTCATCAAGCGTTAAGCCGACAGCAATTTTCGCTGCCAATTTGGCAATTGGATAGCCTGTCGCTTTTGACGCAAGCGCAGATGAACGGCTCACACGCGGGTTTACCTCGATGATATAGTATTGAAAGCTGTTTGGATCAAGTGCCAACTGAACGTTACAGCCGCCTTCAATACCAAGTGCACGGATCAGCTTAAGCGACACATTTCGAAGCAGCTGATATTCACGGTCACTTAACGTTTGGCTTGGTGCTACAACAATACTGTCACCTGTATGAATGCCGACAGGGTCAAAGTTTTCCATGTTACAAACAACGATTGCATGGTCACCGCTGTCTCGCATGACTTCATATTCAATTTCTTTAAAGCCGGCAATGCTTTTTTCAAGTAAGCATTGTGTGACTGGGCTTAGCTTCAGACCGTTTTCAACGATTTCCTTCAGTTCTTGCTCGTTTGTACAAATACCGCCGCCCGTTCCGCCTAATGTATAGGCTGGTCTGACAATGACAGGGAAACCGATTTGATCCGTGAACGCCATCGCTTCTTCAAGGTTATGAATGATTTCACTTTCTGGTACCGGCTCATTTAGTTCATTCATTAAATTACGGAATAAATCTCTATCCTCTGCTTTTTGAATGGCTGACAGCTTTGTACCGAGTACTTCAACGCCGCATTCAGCTAATACGCCAAGCTCTGATAATTCAACTGCAAGGTTTAATCCGGTTTGCCCGCCAAGTGTTGGCAAGATCGCATCAGGGCGTTCTTTTCGAATGATTCGTGTTAAAAATTCTGGTGTCAGTGGTTCGATGTATACCTTGTCGGCCATTTCTGTATCTGTCATGATGGTCGCAGGGTTAGAGTTGACAAGAACGACTTCATAGCCCTCTTCTTTTAGCGCTAAGCAAGCCTGTGTGCCTGCATAGTCAAACTCCGCTGCCTGACCGATGATGATAGGACCTGATCCGATTACTAAAATCTTTTTGATGTCTACGCGTTTTGGCATACTTCTTCCCCTTCTTTCTCAGTCGTATGAATCATTTCCATGAACTGGTCAAATAAGTAGTTTGCATCTTCTGGACCCGGTGATGCTTCTGGGTGGTACTGAACAGTGAATGCTGGTGCTTCTTTATGTTTTAATCCTTCAATCGTATTGTCGTTTAGGGCAATATGTGTGACTTCGAGCACGTCTTCGTTAATACTGCTAACCGTGTAGCCGTGGTTTTGAGAAGTCAGTGTCACCTTGCCAGTTGCTAGTTCTTTCACCGGATGGTTTGATCCTCTGTGGCCAAATTTCATTTTTTCTGTGCTTGCACCGCACGCTAGAGCAAACAATTGATGTCCGAGGCATATACCAAAGAGCGGCACCTTTCCAATCAATTGCTGAATCATCTCAACGGCTTCCGGTACATCCACAGGATCTCCAGGTCCGTTTGAAAGCATGATGCCATCAGGCTTTAGCTGCAGCACTTCATCTGCAGTGATGTTGTATGGCACCACAATGACGTCGCAGTCACGTTTATTGAGCTCGCGCAAAATGCCGTGCTTCATGCCGAAATCGACAAGGACAATTCTTTTTCCTCTGCCTGGGCTTGGGTACGCATTTTTCACAGATACTTGACTCACTTGATCTGTTGGCAGCTGCAATGTTTGAAGGCGGCGGACAACGTCTTCTACTTGTTCATCAGGTCCTGCGAACGCCCCTCTTAAAGTCCCTGCACTTCGAATCATTCTAGTCAGCTTCCGTGTATCGATTCCGCTCAGCCCCGGAATGTTTTTCATTTTTAAATATTCATCGAGTGAATATGAAGAGCGCCAGTTTGAGGGCTTTTCACAAAGCTCTTTCACAATCAGCCCTTTCACAAACGGTGTGATCGATTCAAAATCGTCACGGTTAATGCCATAGTTGCCGATAAGCGGGTAAGTCAGTGTGACAATTTGCCCGCAGTATGATGGATCAGATAAAATTTCTTGATAGCCCGTCATCCCTGTATTAAAGACGACTTCTCCGACTGATGGTTCTAAGCTGCCAAAGCCTGTTCCTTCGAATACTGTTCCGTTTTCTAGCACTAAGCGTCTCTTCATTTTACTAGTCTCCCCTCTTCATAAACGACTTTCCCAGATGCAAGTGTCATGACCGGCCATCCTGATACAGTCAATTTGTCAAACGGTGTATTTTGCCCTTTAGATAAGAAGCTTGTTTTATCAATTGCCATTTCTTTGTTTAAATCAATAAGTGTGATATCAGCTATGTGCCCTTCTTCAAGCTTTCCATATGGAAGAGAAAATGCTTCTGCTGGTTTAATTGTCATATAATCAACGAGTTCCTTTAATGTCCATTCGCCTGTTTTGACAAATCGTGTATACAGAAGCGGGAACGCTGTTTCAAGTCCCACAATTCCAAACGGGGCACGCTGCATGGTTTCGTTCTTTTCTTCTTCTGTATGCGGCGCATGGTCTGTTGCGATGAAATCAATCGTTCCATCTAACAGTCCCTCGATCAATGCCTCGCGATCCTCTTTTCCTCTGAGCGGCGGGTTCATTTTATAATTTGTATCAAGACCTGGAATGTCCGTATCACACAACAGCAGGTGATGCGGTGACACCTCAGCCGTCACACGGATGCCTGCTTTTTTTGCATCGCGTACGACCCGCACAGATTCTTTCGTACTGATATGACATACATGATAATGACAGTTCGCTGCTTCTGCTAAAAGAACATCTCTTGCAATATGCACCGATTCACAAATGGACGGGATTCCGTTTAACCCATTTGCTTTTGAAAATTCTCCTTCATGAACGCACCCGCCGTAAATGAGCGAGTTATCTTCACAGTGCGCCACAATCGCTTGATCAAGACTTGCTGCCTGTTTCATCGCTTCGTACATCATGCCTGCTGTTTGGATGCCGACACCGTCATCTGTAAAAGCAAAGGCGCCTGCTTCTTTTAGTGCTGCAAAATCCGTCATCTCTTCCCCAATTTGTCTCGTTGTGATGGAGGCGTATGGCAGCACTCTCACAGATGAGGTCTCTTCGATTCGATTCATCAGCCATTCCATTTGCTCTTTTGTATCTGGAACCGGCCTTGTATTCGGCATCGCTGCAATCGTCGTATATCCGCCTCTTGCGGCTGCTTTAGAGCCTGTTTCAATCGTTTCCTTTTTCTCTCCGCCCGGCTCTCTTAAATGCACATGCAGATCGATCAAGCCTGGTGACACAAATAGCCCTGCTGCATCAATAACCTCTTCTCCGTCTTCTCTTTCTAGGTGTCCAATCGCTTGAATCACTTTTCCTTTTACCCTAATATCCTGCTGCACTCTTTCACCTGTGCTTGTTAAGATAAAACCGTTTTTAATGAGATATGACATAGACAGAATCTCTCCCTTTTTGATGTAGTGTGCTATTTTGAAAAGCTCTTTTTAATACGGCCATTCGGATATAAACACCATTTTCCATTTGTTTGAAAATCCTTGACTGCTTGGACTCTACTAATGAATCATCTATTTCAACACCTCTGTTTACTGGTGCTGGATGCATAATAATCGCGCGTTCTTTCATTTTGTTTGCTCTGTCTACTGTTAATCCATAAGTTGATAAGTAATCTTCACTGCCCATTTTTTCAGCGTGCCGTTCATGCTGGATTCTAAGTAGCATCACCACATCAGATTGTGCGATGGCTTCATCTACTTGGACATACGTTCCGTGAGGGTTTTGTTCATCCTGGAAGGAAGCAGGTCCTGAAAAGAGGACTGTCGCTCCCAGCCTTGAGAGAACCTCAGCATTTGATCTTGCCACCCTGCTATGTTTGATGTCTCCATGAATCGAAATCGTTAAGCCTTCAAAGCCGCCAAACTCTTCAAAGATGGTCATGAGGTCAAGCAGTGATTGGGTTGGATGCTGTCCGCAGCCATCTCCTGCATTGATGATGGGAATTCCAACCTTCCCGATCAGCTCGTTATAATATTCATCGGTGCTGTCCCTGATCACACATGCCTTTACTCCGATCGATTCGAGTGTTTTTACCGTATCGTAAAGTGTTTCGCCTTTTTGAACGGAGGTGCTTGCCGCATCTAAGCTCAGGACATTCATCCCTAGTTTCTTCTCGGCTACTTCGAAGCTAAAACGTGTTCTTGTGCTTGGTTCAAAGAAGAGGTTTGCCACAAATTCTCCGGCTAATCCATGTTCTTGTTTTCCCTTTTTGAGTGCAGCTGCTTCTTCAATCAGCTGTAAAATCTCTTCTTTTGATAAGCTGCTCATTGTCGATAAATCATTCATTTTTTCTTCCCCCTCTAGTTTTTCATCACTTTCAGGTTCAAAAAAACCCTAAGCCTCGGCAGCTTAGGGTTCTCTAAAAGAAGCAGCGGCACTTTTGTGCATTCTGCTCCAATTAGAACCCTTGTCAGCCTCACTGGACTTCTTTTAAAAGGTTTTCTGTATTTGATTCATTTGAGTTGTCATCTTCTGCTTTTTGATGCGGCAGGATCAGATTTAACAGCACACCCGTAATCGCAGCAAGTGCCATTCCAGATAGGGTGAGATTGATTTGTTTCACCTCAATGAATGCCCCGCCAATCCCAATGACTAGGATGACTGATGCGATAATGAGATTACGCTTTTCTTCAAAATTCACTTTATGATCAATCAGAATTCTCAGGCCGCTTGAAGCAATGATTCCAAAGAGCAGGAACGAAACGCCTCCCATCACCGCGGACGGCACTGTACTGATTAATGCTGAAATTTTTCCTACAAAACCGAAGCAGATCGCAAACACCGCCGCTCCGCCGATGACGAAGATACTGAACACTCTTGTGATGGCCAGTACGCCAATGTTCTCTCCATAAGTTGTTGTTGGCGGTCCGCCAATAAGTGAAGCGAAGATCGTCGCCGCACTGTCTCCTAAAATGGAGCGGTGAAGACCTGGTTTTTTAATAAAATCTTGTCCTACGACCTTACTTAACACCACTTGGTGGCCGATATGCTCAGACATTGTCACAAAGGCAACCGGTACCATCACTGTGAGAATGCTTAAGGTCACAGCAGGTGTATAGTCGACAAATGGCACGACAAAGTCTGGTACAGCAAACCATTTTGCGTCAATGACCGGCTGGAAGTTCACAATGCCTTGAGTTAAGGCAAAGAGATAGCCGCTGATTATGCCGATTAATACTGGGATTAAGCTAAGGAATCCTCTTAGGAAAATCATACTGATAATGGTGACAGCCAGTGTGAAGCCAGCGACCATTAAGTGCTTGAGGCTGTAAACAAGCTCGGTTGCATTCGGATCAACATACATCGCCATGTTGACTGCTGTTCCAGCGAGTCCGAGTCCGATGACCATAATGACTGGTCCTACGACAACCGGCGGCAGAAGCTTCATCAGCCAGCCTGTGCCGAGCCATTTAATGAATAGGGCGATGAGTGCATAAGCGACACCCGCCATGAAGGCGCCAACCATTGCGGCTCCAGGGCCGCCCGTTGCTTTAACATTCAGTATGGGGGCGATGAAGGCAAAGGAAGATCCAAGATACGCCGGAATTTGTCCTCTTGTGATAATTAAGTAAACAATCGTTCCCACACCGCTTGAGATGAGCGCGACGGCTGGACTCATATCAATGATTTTTGGTACAAGAATGGTCGCACCAAACATCGCAAACAAATGCTGCAGGCTAAGTGACAGCCATGTGAATGGTTTTGGGATATCTCGAATGCCTAAATTGGCTTTTTGCTGACTCATGATTTTCCTCCTAGATGTGTCCTTTTTCATTAAAAAAGCCTCTTTGCGAGTATGCGCAAAGAGGCCTAGATAAACCGGACACGTCATGTTAGCCGTGTGCTCGGTGTCTCTGTTATTGCCCTCTTTGCAAACTCTCTGGAATGCATTTAAAAAGGTTATTTTTCATATATAGCGACAAGGTCGTTTTGATCTACTTCATTGAGCTGAACCATGACTGTCTCTGCTTTTGAAGTCGGAATGTTTTTCCCGATGTAATCCGCTCGAATCGGCAGCTCCCGGTGTCCTCGGTCGACAAGCACAGCCAGTTGAATGGAAGATGGTCTTCCTACATCCACAAGGGCATCCATAGCTGCTCTCACGGTTCTGCCTGTAAATAGGACATCGTCAACAACAATGAGTGTTTTGTCATTAATGTCAGCTGGTATGTCTGCACCCTTTACAAGCGGGTCTTGGTTGTCTGTCTTTTTTGTCAGGTCATCACGGTATAGCGTAATATCAAGTTCACCCACAGTGACTGGATTCCCTTCAATTTGCTCGATGCGCTCTGCAAGGCGCTTAGCAAGATGTATGCCTCTTGTCTTGATCCCGGCAAGGATGACATCCTTCATCCCTTTGTTGCGCTCAATCATTTCATGTGCAATTCGGGTAAGCGCTCGTCTAATCGCTTGTTCATCAAGAATGACTGCTTTTTGTTCCATCTATTACACCTCTTTTTGACAAATAAAAAGCCCCTTCTGCAAAGGGCAGAGAGGGGCGTTCATTTGTGCATACGCGTGCACAAATTGATCCGTTATCCTTCTCAGCCTCTCTGGACTGTTTTAAAGAATCTCAATTTCTTTGTTTATTATTTCAAAAAAAGAACGGCCTGTCAATCGTTATTTCTTAATGAATCGATAAAGCCCCGCATATCAGCTGGAATTGGTGCTGTGAACTCGATATATTCTCCTGTTCTAGGATGATCAAATCCTAAAACACCTGCATGCAGCAGCTGTCCATTAAAATCTACTGTTTTTCTCGGCCCATATTTCGGATCTCCTGCAAGAGGGTAGCCGATATATTTCATATGAACACGAATTTGGTGTGTTCTTCCCGTTTCAAGACGGCATTCGACAACCGTAAAGTCTTTAAAGCGTTCAATCACATCAAAGTGAGTAACGGCCTGTTTTGCATTTTCTTTTGTGACCGTCATGCTTTGGCGGTCTTTTTTGTCTCTGCCAATTGGTGCATCAATTGTGCCTGTATCATGCTGGATAATACCGTGGACAACAGCCGTATACTTTCTAGTGACAGTTTTAGCCACCAGCTGATTAACGAGTGACTCATGTGCCATATCGTTTTTTGCGACCATTAACAGCCCAGACGTATCTTTATCAATTCGGTGGACAATTCCAGGACGCATCACACCGTTAATCCCTGATAAGTCTTTGCAATGTGCCATCAGTCCATTTACAAGTGTTCCTGACACATGACCCGGCGCTGGATGAACGACCATTCCTCGTGGTTTATTTACGACTAACACATCTGCATCCTCATAATAAATATCAAGATCCATTGGTTCTGCTTCTACATCTAGCGCTTCCGGATCTGGAATCTCCACTTTGATTTGATCCCCAGCTTGTACTTTGTAATTGGCCTTTACTTGTTTCCCGTTTACTTCGATCAGCCCATCTTTTACCCATTGCTGGACTTGGGTTCTTGACCATTCTGGTTCTGTCGTGCTTAGAAATTTATCTAGCCGTTCACTCGTTTGTTCTTCTGAAACGGCAATATTTACTTGATTCATGTAGTTGACTCCTTATTTTTCTTTCCATCTAACAGCATTTGAATGAAGAGCAGAATAACCCCTACACAGAGAGAAGAATCTGCAATATTAAAGATTGGGTAGTGATAATCCCCAAATACGAAATGAGCAAAATCAACCACTTCCTGACGGAAAATACGGTCGATAAAGTTTCCGATCGCTCCGCCAAGCATTAAGGCCAGCGCAACTCCCAGCAGCTTGTCCTTTTGTCCATGTTTTTGTAAGTAATAAACAATTCCCGCAATAACAACGAGTGTGATCACATAGAAAAACCACATTTGCCCTTGGAGAATTCCCCATGCGGCTCCTGAATTTCGGTGAGACGTGATATAAAAGAATCCATCAATGACTGGAACAGAATCACCGAGCATCATATCTTTGACAATGAGCCATTTTGTTAATTGGTCTAAACAAATGATAACGAATGCGATTATGTAATAGAACACACACGTTCCTCCATCTTCATACTTTGATCTTTAAGCATTTTATCAAGAAAACAGGAAGGAGTAAAGAAACTTTAGTTGACAGACAAAAACCTCCCTACATGTGGAAGGCTTCAAAATGAGAATCATTTGATTCGTAAGGATAAGGAGTGAATGCTTTTTTCTCGTATTGCTTATGATATAAAAAGTCGTCAGCCGTGCGGGCGGTAGGAAGAATACTCATTTGTTCAAGCGGAATCACATCTCCTGTTGCCTCACATATGCCATAGGTTCCTTGTTCGATTTTTGCAATAGCGAGAGACACATCTTGCAGCTCTTCTTTGATGTGATAAAGAAGCGTGGTCGTTTTGACCTCATTCAATGTGACATGCTCAGCGGGTGAACGAAATGATGCGTATTCAAACAGTTTAGATTGCAGCTCTTCTTTCATTTGAAGGAGTTCCGTGTAAATCGTCTCTAGATCGCCATTCATGTCGCTATTTCAACTCCTGCCCTGTCGTGATAATCATATTGTTGCCCCGCCTGGTTACTTTAAAGCCATAAGATTTTTCCTTTCGTTCTAAACGCTGTCATTTTCTCATAAAAGAAAACGCCCCGCATATGACGGGGCGCCAGCTTGTGATATCGCATTGTTAATTTTGGTAATATTTCTCCACGATTTCAGCATTTTTCAGCGACAATGTTGGGTATTTCGGATTTGCACCAACGTCTTTTGAAATAATGCGGGAACGCTCGCATAGTTCTCCTTCTGCTTTTTGAACCACAATTCGTCCTGATGTATATTCAGGCGCTGATGCATCTGCATGCTGCTCATCTTCTACCGTTAATTCAGAGATGATAAAGAGCTGCTTCACATCTTCTTTAATGGATGCAAGAAGGTTTTTCACTTCATCTGTCGCATAAAGCGTCACACTTGCTTCAAGTGAACGTCCGATGACTTTCTCGTTACGCGCAATCTCCAGCGCTTTTAGCACATCGTCACGTACCTCCATAAAGCGGTCAAACTTCGCTTCTGTCGCTTCAGCTTGAGGAACTAGCACACCTTCTGGCATATCTGTTAACTGAACACTTGGCTCTTCAACAAAGCTTAAGTGGCTCCATAATTCATCTGCGGTATGCGGAAGAATTGGTGCAGTCAGCTTCACTAAAGCCATTAATGTTTCGTAGAAGACAGTCTGCATGCTGCGGCGGTCTGGATGATCGGCATGCTCAATGTAGACGACATCCTTTGCAAAATCGAGATAGAAAGAGCTGAGCTCAATCGTACAGAAATTGTGAATCGCATGATAGACGACCGCAAATTCGTAATCATCATAAGCTTTTTTCACTTTATCAATCAATTTGTTTAATTTGATCATGATGTATTGATCCACTTCGCGAAGCTCTTCTACCGGCACGGCATTAACTGCTGGGTCAAAGTCAAATAAGTTCCCATGCAGGAAGCGGAAGGTGTTACGGATCTTACGATAGACTTCTGCTACTTGTTTCAAAATATCATCAGACACTGGATGATCGGCTTGATAGTTGACAGAAGATACCCAAAGTCTAAGAATCTCTGCACCAAGCTGCTTCGCGACCTTCGTTGGATCAATCGTATTGCCTAATGATTTACTCATCTTACGCCCTTCTTTATCAAGCGTGAAGCCATGGCTTAGGACACCTTTATATGGTGCTTTTCCAGTGACAGCAACTGCTGTTGATAAAGAGGAGTTAAACCAGCCGCGATATTGGTCAGAGCCTTCAAGATAAAGATCTGCCGGACGGACTAGGTCGTCTCTTTCTTCTAAAACGGCTTGGTGAGAAGAACCGGAATCAAACCATACATCCATGATGTCCTGCTCTTTTGTGAATTCACCATTCGGGCTACCTGGATGTGTAAAGCCTTCTGGCAATAGCTCTTTTGCTTCTTTTTCAAACCAAATATTTGAGCCATGCTCTCTAAATAATTGAGATACATGCTGAATGGTTTCGTCCGTGATGATCGGCTCACCATTTTCCGCATAAAAGACCGGAATTGGAACGCCCCATACACGCTGTCTTGAAATACACCAGTCACCTCTGTCACGCACCATATTGAACAGGCGTGTTTCTCCCCATGCTGGAACCCATTTTGTTTCTTTAATATTGTCTAATAACGCTTCTCTAAAATCTTTAATGGATGCAAACCACTGAGCTGTCGCACGATAAATCGTTGGTTTTTTCGTTCTCCAGTCATGCGGGTAGGAGTGCGTGATAAAGTCGAGCTTTTTCAGCGCACCTTTTGCTTCTAGCTGTTCTGTGATGGCTTTATTAGCATCCTCATAGAATAGTCCTTCAAAACCAGGCGCCTCATCTGTCATCACACCTTTTTCATCTACTGGACAGAGCACATCAAGACCGTATTTCATACCGACAATAAAGTCATCTTCCCCGTGGCCTGGTGCTGTGTGAACACAGCCTGTTCCCGCATCAGTTGTCACGTGATCGCCAAGCATCACAAGAGAATCTCTATCGTACATTGGATGTGCTGCAACGATTTTATCTAATTCTTTACCTTTTAATGTTTTCACAACTTCGCATTCTTCAAAGCCGAGTGTTTTTACTACTTGTTCAACTAGTTCAGATGCAACGACATAACGCTCAGCACCGACTTGAAGAACACTGTACTCTAAGTTTGGATGAACACAAATGCCAAGGTTTGCAGGAAGCGTCCAAGGTGTTGTTGTCCAGATAATGAATTGTTCGCCGTTTTCAAGAACGCCTTTGCCATCTTTTACTTTAAACGAAACGTAAATGGATGGTGAACGTTTGTCTTTATATTCAATTTCCGCTTCAGCGAGGGCTGATTCACTTGAAGGAGACCAGTTAACAGGCTTTAATCCTTTATAGATATAGCCTCTCTTCGCCATTTCACCAAAGACAAGAATTTGCTGCGCTTCGTATTCAGGCTTTAATGTGACATATGGATTGTCCCAGTCTGCTCTGACGCCTAATCGCTTAAACTGGCTGCGCTGACCTTCAATTTGTTTCCAAGCATACTCCTCGCATAGTTTGCGGAATTCTGCTGTAGACATTTCTTTGCGTTTGACTTTTTTATTTTTAGTGAGAGCTGTTTCAATTGGCAACCCGTGTGTATCCCAGCCCGGTACGTACGGTGCATGGTATCCGTTCATTGATTTAAAACGGACGATAAAATCTTTTAGGATTTTATTAAGTGCATGCCCCATATGAATGTCACCATTCGCATATGGAGGTCCATCATGCAAAATAAACGTCGGGCGTCCTTTCGTCCGCTCTAAAACCATTTGATAGATGTCTTTCTCTGCCCACTCCTCTTGGATTTCAGGCTCTTTGTTCGGCAAGTTCCCTCTCATCGGGAATTCTGTTTTCGGCATTAATAAGGTGTCTTTGTAGTTCATACCCATTCCTCCACATGCTAATTCTGATTAAAAAACAATAAAAAAAGCCCTCTCATCCCATAAGGGACGAGAAGGCTTGTCTCGCGGTACCACCCTTTTAGACAAGCGATATGAAAGAGCCGCTTATCCACTCAAAAATCGTAACGTGATCAGACGCCTTTTCTTACTGGTTTTTTCAGAAAAGGAACTAAAGGGGTGATCTCATTGCAGCGTCTCGTAATGTCAGGCTTCCACCATCCCTGATTCGCTTTATTACGGCATGTGACAGCTGCGAGTGTCCCTTTCAAACGTTTATCTCTTGTTAATTTATGATGGTATTATATGCAACATGAGCACGTCATGTCAAGATGATGCGCTTATTCTTTTTCGTCAAAGACAGCGTCTACTTCATATTCCAGTAAATGATCCCAATCGTCATTTTTCAGAAGATCAAGCTGTGCTTCGATGAGCATTTGGAAACGAGTTCTAAAGACCTTCGACTGTTTCTTCAGCTCTTCGATTTCCATCGCAATTTTTCTTGATTTTGACAGCGCTTCGTTGATAATACGGTCTGCATTTTTCTCTGCTTCACGAATAATCAATTTTGCTTCTTTATCAGAATGACGCTTTACGTCTTCTGCTGCTTCCTGCGCCACAAGAATCGATTTGTTTAATGTCTCTTCAATCGTTGCAAAATGACCTAGTCTTTCGTCAAGCTCGTTTACTTTGTCTTCAAGCTCATTCTTTTTACGAAGTACGATTTCATAGTCTTTACGTACTTGGCTTAAAAACTCGTTTACTTCATCTTCATCATAGCCGCGAAAGCTTTTTGTGAACGTTTTATTATGAATATCATTAGGTGTTAATGGCAACCTCGCCACCTCCAGATTCAAGTTCGTTATGTCAGAAGCTCAAATGTTACTTTGAATTTATCTTTTTTGGTCTTCCCATCAATCGTTTTGAGGCTAAAGCGGCCAAATCCCCGAACAGAGAGCTGATCGCCTTCACCGACTGTAAAGGAAGGGTCCTCAGTGACTTTCCAATTGACTTTGACAAGCCCATTTTTGACTAAAAGCTGTGCTTTCTGCCGAGACTGACGGCTGACAGCAGCACATACAGCATCAAGCCGAAGTGAAGAAATGGTATCTTCTTTGATATCAGTCTTCGTCATCACTGGCTTTATTTCTGCCTGCGTGATTTCCTCTAATGAAACGGAGGCTCTGCCGACATGTGTCAGCTGCGCCCGCACAAAATCGGCGACATCACTTGTACAAATAAACTGCACATCTTCCTCTGAAAATAATAGATCTCCGAATTTTTGACGCTTCAAGCCTGTCCCAATCAATGAGCCGAGAAGCTTCGGGTGTTCTAAGGAAATAAACTTTTTCGCATAGTTCACCTGAAAATATGACAGCTCAACATCTTGAATAGAAGGTTCTAAATAATCAGGATAAATGAGAGCTCTTTTGCGCTCCGCTCCCTCATACCCGCCAAAAAACATGATCCCAAGTTCTTCGCCATGCTGGATGACGGACTCAGTAATAAATTGCTCACGCGGATCAAGAAAATCTGTTAATTTCATTCGATATTGGTCGAGTGCGATTTTTTTCCAGCCTAACACTTGGTCAACAAATGGCTGTTCGTCTTTTCTAAAATGCTGATAGATATCGCTCATTTTGTTCCCCTCTTATGTAAAAGAGCCTGGCAGTGCCAAGCCCGGCAGCCTGTTTACATGAAGCGCACAATCATATTGTAAAGACCAGTTAGTCCATATGATGATGCAAAACGAATCACAAGCAATGCCACAATCGGCGAGATGTCAATCATGCCGATTGGCGGAATAATTTTACGAAATGGTTCTAAATACGGTTCGCAAATATTTGTCAGAAAACGGCCAAACACAGTTTCTCTTGCAGATGGCACCCATGACATAAAGATGTAAATAATAATCGCGAATGAGTAAATCGTTAATACCGTTCCTAAAATATTAAAAATGAAATTTAGAATCACTATGATTTACCACCTCTGAGGTTCTTCCTCTGTCAATAGCTCTGATATTGTACCAGATACATCTACATTATCAGGTGTGCAGAGGAATATATTCGAGCCAATACGCTGGATGTCTCCACCGATTGCATAAACGGTTCCGCTTAAGAAGTCAATGATTCGCTTTGCTTGATCATGCTGAATGCGCTGCAAATTCACGACGACTGCACGTCTGTTTTTAATATGGTCTGCAATCTCCTGCGCCTCTGCATAAACACGCGGCTCACTTAACACCACTTTAGAGGATTTTTGCACGCTTTGCAAGCTGACGACATTTTGTTTTCCTGTCTGCGGACGATCTTGAAATGCTGCTTTGTCCTTCGTTCCTTTTTCTTCTTGAACGGGTTCTCTTTCTTCATCAATATATTCGTACTCATACTCTTCATCGTCGAGAGTGAAAAAGCTTTTAAACTTATTTTTTATGCTCATGTCACGCACCTCCTGTTTCATTTCCAACAAGTGAAGAGCCAATCCGAACGAATGTCGCACCTTCTTCAATTGCGATTTCAAAATCATTTGACATGCCCATCGATAAATGCTGACAAGGTGCATTTACTTGGTTAAGAAGTTTTACCTCTTCTTGAAGGTTTTTTAATGTTTTAAAACAGTTGCGAATCACAGTGTGATCATCTGTAAATGGAGCCATCGTCATCAGCCCAGCCACTTCAATGTGTTTGAAATCAGCCAGCTGTTTCACAAATGGAAACACGTCTTCGCTTTGCAAGCCGTGTTTTGACTCCTCAAGTGATGTGTTCACCTGTACAAAACAGCGAACCGTATGATCCGCTCTTTTTTCAATTTCATTCGCAAGGGACATTCTGTCAAGCGAATGTAAATAGTCGATTGTCTGAATGACAGATTTCACTTTTCGCGTCTGTAAACTGCCGATGAAGTGCCAGCTAATGTTTTCATCGGTTATGGCCGCCTGCTTTTCAAGTAACCCTTGGTCACGATTTTCACCAAAGTGCATAATTCCTGCTTCTTTGGCTTCTTGTGCTCGTTCAATGGAGACATACTTTGTCACAGCGACGACCGATACATCTGCTGGTTGTCTACCGGCTCTTTTACATGCTTCGTGTATTTGTTCATTTATTTGTCTGAGATTCTCTCGTACATTCAATTGCACTTATGCCTCCTTAAACCCGACAAAAGACATCATACGTCCTGTTTTCCCTTGATCACGCCGGTGTGAGAAGAAAAGCTGATCATTGCAGCTTGTGCACATCGAACTGACATGTATGTTTTCTTCTTTTATTCCTGCATGAAGCAATACGTTTTTGTTTAATGTTTTCAAATCAATTTTATATTGTCCTGGTGAAATCTCGGAATACACATCCTCTGTTGAAAAAGGAAGCTGTTTCACTTGATCCATGACTGCGTCATCGACTATGTAGCAGCAGCTGCCAATGGATGGTCCAATGACGACTTGAATATGATCGGCCTTGGCACCTTCTTGGCTGACCCATACATCAACCATCTTTGCACCAATTTGCTTGACGGTTCCTTTCCAGCCGGCATGAGCCGTTCCAATTAATCCGTTTTGCGGAGCTAGAAAATAAAGCGGAACACAATCAGCGAAACAAAGAGCGAGCATCATGTTCGTCTCAGACGTATATAAACCGTCTGTACCAGGCAGTGCCTCATGATAATGAAGACTTCCTCTTCCTCTTTGCTCCTTGGTGGCTTTCAGGATGCGATCCTCGTGTGTTTGGTCTGCAAACACCCAATCAGAGAGCGGCACAGCAGCAGCATCTGCTATGACTTGACGATTCCTTTGAACACTAGAAGCATCATCTCCTACATGGAGTCCAGTGTTCAATGATTGATATGGAGGTAGGCTGAAGCCGCCATTTTTTGTTGTAAACCCGGCCAATACCTCTTTACCAGAACATGTCATGTTCGTCCAATCATGAATGGTCATTGCATATGGTGATTTCTGCTGAAAGGGGTCATATTTGTATGTCAAAGCTGCCTCCCACCTTTCATTCATCTCTCTTTATTTCGCTCCTATTTTACCACAAGACATGCATAGACAGTTAGTGGGATTCATTAAATATTACACTCAAATGTGCCCTTTCTGCAGGTTTTTTTACAAATTGATATGAAAACGTAATCTTTTTACCCGAAAAAGACATTGTTTGCTAAGAATGAAGAGTTTGTTTTAAGGAAAAATTGAATGATTCATTGAGGGATTATACGAATTAAGAAGACAAGCGGACAAGTATCACATCTTCGCCAATTTTTACTATATTTCGCCATGGGACAATCATTTCCTCTTCTTTTCCGAAAAATCCCATCATTTTACCTGTGCCGCCAATAATAATCGCTTGGATTTTACCGCTTGTGACATTAATATCAATGTCCCCAATGGTGCCTAGTTTTTTCCCGCTGGATACATCGACGACATCCTTGATTTGGAATTCAGAAATACTGATCATCTGTCCTTCCCCGCCTTTCGTTTTCTACTATAATATGTATGATGGAAAAGCAGGGACGCAGACCAATAGTTTCTTTTATCTACAATTTGCTTAAATGCGGACGGCCATTTCTCCACATGACATCTACCGGACATTCAAAAAAAGAAGAAAGCAAGCCGCTTGTCATCATTTCTTTCGTTTCTCCTTGATCAAAAACAGATCCATCTTTTAATAATAAGGTGTGCTGAAAAACAGGCAGAATCTCCTCTGCATGATGGGTCGTATAGAGCAAAGTAGGCGCATCAGGCTTTGCTGCAATAAATGAGATGGTCTCCAGCACTTGCTCTCTTGCTAAAAAGTCAAGACCCGTCACAGGTTCATCTAAAATCAAGAGCTGCGGATCATTCATTAAAGCTCTCGCAATCAAGACTTTTTGCTTCTCTCCCTGTGAGAGGGTTTCATATGTTCTGTTGGCATATTTGAATGAACCAAACGCTTTTAATAGATCAATGGCTTTCTCTCTCATTTCATCTGTCGGGGTTTCATAAAGCCCGATAGAAGCAAATGCGCCGCTCAAAACAATTTCAAATGCATTGTCGTCTCTGTGCAATTTCTTTTCAAGTCCCGCTGAGATGAGACCAATTTTCCTCCTGAGCTTTTCACCAAGAGCTTCCTTGCCAAAAACATGTCCCAGCACTGTCATCTCGCCTGACGTGGGGAAATAATAGGAGCAGAGCATATTTAATAAAGCGGTTTTTCCCGCACCATTTAAACCGTAAAGCGCCCAGTGTTCCTGCTTATTTACCTGCCAGTCAACAGACTGCAACAGCCATTTCCCATTTCTTTTTAATGAAACATTCTTCAATTCAAGTGACACCATAACTTCCTCCTGAGTAAAAATTCTGAATATACAAATAATGAATGTTTACAGCATATCGTAAATGCTCTTTCTGGTAAACCTCATGTAAAAAAGCTGCTCCAATTTAGGAACAGCTTTTTTACAAGGTTACGAAATTTCAATTCGTACGCCTTCTTTTATATCAGGAAACGTGTGCGGGGATGCAAAAACAGCTCCTGGTAATACATCATCAAACGGCTCTTGGAAGTAGATCGAAATATGGCCGAGCTCTTTAAAGTTGTCATTTGCTTTATTGCCGAGGGCTGTGATCGTGTACGTTTGATCGCCCACTTGAATGGTTCCGCCTAGCTTCAGCGGCTCTTCTTCTAGATGTTCGAACTCATGAATGACAGACATATCTCTTAATTCCTGCGGCGCTGCGGGTCCAAATAAAACAATCAGCTTATCTTCTTTAAATTGCGGGACTAAGATCCCAATTTCTTTTACAACAGATTGTGTTACCATGTATCTCGATTCCTCCTTTAATACGTTTAATACATACCGAAGCTGGCAACGTATGCGATCACAACAGATAGAACCCCTGTAATAAGACGGCTATACAAAACAGCTGGTACCCCATATTGTACCGTTTCCGGCTTCGCTTCACCAAGTGACAGCCCCACTGGAATAAAATCACACCCTACTTGACCGTTGATGGCAAATAGTGCAGGAAGTGCAAATTGAGGCGGAATGTTTCCTAGTGCAATTTGACTACCAATCAGAACACCGATGACTTGGGCAATGACTGCACCAGGTCCTAAGACAGGTGATAGGAACGGCAGTGTACAGACCACAACGAGCAGTAAAAGCCCCCAAAGAGATCCTGCCAAAGGTGATAGAAAATGGGCAATCAGATCACCGATTTTTGTATAATTGATAATTCCAATTAACATACTGACAAATGCCATGAATGGAATAATGTTTTTCAAAAGCATATCAACAGAATCACGGCCGGCCTGGTAGAACGTACCGGTGACTTTCCCGATTCCGCGTGAGAATCTCATCAGGAAATTGCCTTTTTCCTGCCGCTCAATATTTTCCTCTTTCAGCTTTGCATACGTTTCTTTGAAATTCTCTTTGTCAATCGACTCACTGTTTTCCTGACCTTCTGCTTTCGACTCACCATCAGATGCTTCTGCATAGGAAATATCTTTTTCTGTTACGCCTGATACGAAGATATCTTCTGTAATATGTTTAGCAAGCGGCCCAGAAGGAGAGGATGCCAAAACGTCTACAGTTGGAATGCGTTTCATTGGATAAAGTCCGATTCGCGCCGTTCCCCCGCAGTCAATGACAACACACATCATTTCATCTTCTGGTATAGAGTTTTTAAAGCCGTCACATGCTTCTGTCCCTGTCATTTCTGCAATTTTACGTGCAACCGGGTGAATGCCTCCCCCTGTAATGGAAACAACCTTTCTTCTTTTACCAGTTGGTTCAAGCTCTAAGCCTTCTCCCCATCCGCCAGCACCTTTTGCAACAAATACTTTGTGGTTTGTCATCTCTAACCCTCCCCTATTGTGAATTCGCTTTCATTTTTCCTGCTAAATATTTTGTAATCCATTCAGTAATGATTCCGCGTAGTAAAATGACGACGATCCCGACTAAGAAGTAACGAACAGCAAGCTCTGACATTGAATATCCAGCTTCTTTAATCCCGTTCGCAATTCCTAAGTAGACAAATAGTTCTCCTGCGTTGGCATACGGGAACAGTGATGTCACCGGATGAACAAATGAAACAGCTGAATCATAGAATGCTGGTTTTTGTTTTTCAGGTAAGAAGCGGCCAAACGTATAAGCCATTGGGTTTGTCAAAATAAGAACAGATAAGATCGGCATTAACGTGTAGCGCAAAATGGTATATTTCGCTGCAAACTGAATGGCTCTATTCACTCGCTCTTCTCCAATAAATTTCATGACAGCATAAGTGAAAGTAAGTAACACAACAAGCGTTGGAACGATACCTGTAATCAGACCCATGAACTGCTTTCCGCCGGCTTCAAACATGCCGATAAAGTGCTCTCCAAACCATTGAATCCATTCCATGTTTCATCTCCCCTTTCTTTAGTTCACATTTGTTATATTTTTTTTCGAAATCGAGACAAGTGCCTGTTCAGCCGCCATGGAAAGTGCTTGCATGACAGCTGGCGCTTTTTTGCGCTTTTTCAACGTTTTCTTCATCATGTGGTGCTCGTCCAGCACAGCCCCTACATGCTTGCCTTCATATGCAGGGACTTCTTTAAATTTAGATAAGATCGACACGCCGCCAAGCACATGACATTTTTGAATGATATACGATTCATCCACAATGATGAGCGCAATGGCCCCAGGGCCAACTTTGCGCCGTTCCATTCCTGAAAATAAGTGATAGCCTTGTTTCCCTCTGTAGTCATCAATCAGTGAGTCCATGCTTTTGCGGTAATACTTGATTTGAATAAAAGATAACCCATACTGCACTATGAGAATGATACAAAGTACGATTGCTAATTTTTCCATAGCTTCACGTCCTTATGATTGAAATAAGTGATCTTGTAATGAACGCAGCTTCCAGACGGTTGTGTTTGAATCAAGCTCTACATCATCATGAGTAAGGAACTGTCCTAATTTGATGTCTTTTTTCGCTACAACTTTTCCGCTGATTAAGCCAATTGGAATGTGACCGTTCGTTTTCATGTCTTGATGCGTTTCAAGTACACCTCTTACGGAGTATCCGCCAATTCCGTCAAGTGATTCCCCTGCTTTAATATCTCTTTTCGCAACAGCGACTGTTTCTGACACTGGTACACCAATCGGGTGGATCGATGAATCATGCTGTAAGACCGCTTTTGCGATGGTAACAGGTGTTTCAAGACTCGCTAAGTGGAAAGGACGGTAAAGCGTGTAGTGAGGACCTTTTCCAACTTTTAAGTAACGAAGCTCTTCATCTACTGGCTCTAGATCACTCTTGACGATAACGAATACGCCTGGAGCAAGTCCATTTACATATTCAACGACTCCGAAGTGATCGAGCACGCCGCCTTGTTGTTTTTGATTCAATTTATCTGCTACATTCTCTAAATTTGCTTCGACTCCGTGCATACCGACTTTATCTGGCAAAAGCCCTGTCGCGTTACTTAATAAGTTCATTTCTGCCATTGTTTTTGTTCCGTCTTGGAAGGCAGCGAGCATATGTGCACTCATATGTTTACTATCTGCTTCTGCTTTACACGTATCTGGATTTGCTTCTGGGAAGAATGGGTTGTTCTTGCCTTTCCCAGCAACGAGCACCTCAAGTCCCATTGTTTTTGCAAATTCATATAATTCTAGTGTTGCTGCCGGTTCGTCTCCAGCTGATCCAGAATAAACAAGTCCTGCATTTGTGAATAATTTATGCATCACCAAACCGATGGTAATATCAACTTCTACATTTAAAAGAACGAGATGTTTCTTTGAATTAAGCGCTTCCAAAGAAATGTTTGCTCCGACCTCTGGCACTCCTGTTGCATCTACGACAACTTCCACAAAATCTGATTGAATCACTTCTCTATAATCATTTGTGACGACCATTTGATGCGGCTTCGCATGCTGCTTGTAAAAATTCGCTGCCTTCTCTGCTGCACTAAGGTGAATATCACAAACACCTGCTACAATCATGCCTGGAATTTTAGAAATTTGTGAAATAAGTCCAAAGCCCATTTGGCCTGCCCCAATAATTCCCACTTTGATTGGATCTCCACTGCGTTCTCGAGCTAACAACTGTTGATAGATTGACATCTAAATCATCCTTTCAGGTTTTCTTGCTTCTCGGGTAGATTGCTAGAAAAATAATCTGAAACTTTTAACAAATGTTATAAAAATTAACAAAAATCTGTTTCTTGTAACATTTGTTATTTTATTTATCATTTGTTATGAACTTAGTTTATATGATGTGTCAACTTTGTGTCAAGCTAAAATCGATAAAATTTTCAATCTTTTTGAGTCTAAAGACTCAAAAAAACTACCTAATCATATTAGGTAGTTTACTTTAATAAGGCATCTCCTGTTCGTTCATCCGTAATTAATACATGTATTAATCCACCTTCTAATGCTGCCCGGATCGCTTCAACTTTTTCTTCTCCTCCAGCGACACCAATGACAAGCGGGATTTCTTTCAGCTTTTGCGGGCTTATGCCCATTACCCTGTCGTTCCATGGGTGAGGATACACTTCCCCTTGGTGATCAATAAAGTTATAGCAAATGTCACCCGCTACATCCTTCGCTTGAAGAATATCCTCCTCACCGCTTGTCATATAAGATTTCACCATCGTTGAATGCTGCGGAACCCCGCCAATCCCGACAACCGCAATATTTGATGATTCTCCTAGTTCAATCACTTTTTTGATTGACGGCTGCCGAATTAGTACATCCTTCGCTTCTTTCGTATCAAGCATGACAGGCACATGTAAAAACTCACATTTAGATTTGAGTGCCTCTGTGCATCTCGCAATAATATAATTGGCATGGATATCAACATCTTCGTTTCCCACACCCCCGACAAGCGGAACAAATGTCACAGATGGGTAATGCTGAACTGACGTAAGCGCTTTCGCCATTTCATGCAAAGTGGTTCCTGAGGAAAAACCGATGACTTGTCCATCCTTCATGACTTTTAATAAAAAACCAGCCGCCGCAGCGCCGATTCGGCTTTTTGTTGTTTCTTGGCTGAGCGTTTCCACACAGACGACTTCTCGCAGCCCGTATTTCCGCTCTATTTTTCTTTCTAAAGATCCATATTGTTGATTCATTTCATCATGAATAATGATTTCCACGATTCCTGCTTCACGTGCTTTTGCCAAATATTTCGATATGAGCGAACGGCTAACCCCAACCGCTTCTGCTATTTTAGATTGAGTGGCGCCTTCTTCATAATACATATGCGCAACCTTAATGAGCAGCCTTCTTTCATCATGGAATGTCATAATAACCCTTCTTTCCGCTTAAGTGTTTCCTAACAAATGATATCTTAAATAACATTTGTTAAAAACAGATTAAATGAAAAAAATAACAGAGTCAATACTAGAGACGTGCTCTTTCCAAGAATGAAAAAAGCCGCACATGAAGCGGCGGCTTTAAAAGATGTTTTTATTCATTTGTTTGATGGCTGCTTTTTCAAGTCTTGAGACTTGTGCTTGAGAAATCCCGATCTCTTCAGCGACTTCCATTTGCGTTTTTCCTTGGAAGAAGCGTTTGCGAAGAATCATTTTTTCTCGATCATTCAGTCGGCGCATTCCCTCTTTTAAGGCCAATTCCTCTACCCATTGTGTGTCTTTGTTCCGATCATCACTAATTTGATCCATCACATAAATCGGATCTCCTCCGTCATTATAGATCGGTTCAAACAAAGAAACAGGATCTTGAATCGCATCTAGGGCAAAGACAATTTCCTCATGAGGCACTTCCAGCACTTTGGCAATGTCTTCTGCCGTTGGCTCCTTGCTTGTCTCACTAATCAGCCTCTCACGAACCTGAAGCGCTTTGTAGGCAATATCTCTTAGTGAACGAGACACCCGAATTGGGTTGTTATCACGCAAGTATCGACGGATTTCTCCTATGATCATAGGGACCGCATAAGTTGAAAATCTGACATTGTGGCTTAAATCAAAATTATCAATTGATTTCATTAATCCGATACAGCCTACTTGGAAGAGATCATCCACATACTCGCCTCTGTTGTTAAAACGCTGAATCACACTTAAAACCAACCGCAAATTGCCATTGACTAGCTTTTCTCTTGCTGTATCGTCACCCTCATCTTGCAGCTGTCTGAACAATTTTCTCATCTCTTCGTTTTTCAGAACAGGCAGTTTGGAGGTGTCGACTCCGCAGATTTCCACTTTATTTCTGGACACTTTTTTCCCTCCCTACAGGAGCTGTTGTACAAAGTTCAGTATCTCCTTGGGATGGAAAAATATGCACGAGTGATGACGAGAATCATGAGAAAAGAAGTTGATTCCTTTGACAGCAGAGGGACAGAGCTTTTTAAAAAATTTTTTTAGACCATTTTGTTAAATTCTTTTTGTAATCGTTTAATAATTCTTTTTTCAAGCCTTGAAATATACGACTGGGAAATGCCTAGCATGTCAGCGACATCTTTTTGGGTTTTTTCCTCACCGCCAACCAAGCCGAATCTGAGCTCCATGATCTGTTTTTCACGGTCATTTAATTGCTCCAGCGCTTTTTTCAAAAGTTTTTTATCTACATTTGCTTCAATATCCCGTGTGATAATATCATCATCTGTTCCAAGTACGTCTGATAAAAGCAGTTCATTTCCGTCCCAATCAATGTTGAGCGGCTCATCAAACGACACTTCTGAACGAATTTTATTATTTCGGCGCAAATACATCAAAATCTCGTTTTCAATACATCTCGAAGCATACGTCGCAAGCTTGATCTTTTTTTCTGGGTTAAATGTATTGACTGCCTTAATTAGACCAATGGTTCCAATACTAATTAAATCCTCAATATTAATCCCTGTGTTTTCAAATTTTCTTGCGATGTAGACCACCAACCGCAAATTTCTTTCAATCAGGATAGCCCTTGCTGTTTGATCACCTTTTGGTAATTTGACAAGCAGTTCCTGCTCTTCATCCTTTGATAATGGCGGCGGCAGCGCCTCACTACCACCAATATAATAAATCTCATCACTCTTAAGCCCTAGCTTCATGAGGAGTTTATACCAGTAGTAAGTGAGTTTAAATTTTAATTTTTTCATCTTCTTCTCCCTTCTAAATGTCAAGTTGACCTCGTAAGATAAAAGACATCACCAAAACTTAAGACACCCCTTGGATGATTTTTCCGTCTAACATATCTGGATGAATGATGGATTGAAATTCCTGATCTGCTGATAAACCGCTCAGACTCATGCCTACAAAACACTTGGCTGGCTGGATCATATGCGTTTTTGAATAAATGATGACCGTATCTGGTTTTAAGCATAGAAGAAACCCGTGATCATGACCGACCGCTCGATATGGAACAAGTCTTAAACGATCAAGAAGCGGAAATTGATTATCGAGCTTTTGCATCACTTCAACAGGATGAGACTGCTTCATAAGCTCTATAAATGGCTCTCCGCAAATGGACATGAGCTCATCTGCTTGAACGATCATCACAGGTGTTTTCGTCATAGGATCATACAGCTGATTGCCAGAATCGACGAGTCCCTTTAAGCGGATGGTCTCTCCTTGAATGTGTATCTCCACAAGGACTTGTTCATCAAACTGTCTTTTTTTCGCACCGACCTCTCCTAATCGTTTCTTTGAAAACAGCCAAATCGCAGGAAAGCCGGTTAAAACAAAAAGCCAGCTAATAGGATCACCAAAGCCATCATTTTGTGAAATCAGTAGCCCGTCTTGAATAACAGTATTGGTTTGTAAAAACGAATGAACCCCGATCATGCCTCCTCCCATCAAAAATGTGACAAAGTAAAAAGCAAACAGGTTTTGAAAAAAGGATCGAAATCTTTGAAATCCAAAAGTGGCAAGCACGATCAAGACAGAAAAAAGCAGTTTGCCTAAAGGGTGTGACACAAACATTGCAAATGGTGTAAAGAGCAAGAGAACAATGCTCGATCCAATCAGAGCTCCTAACATATATCGCCGTTTTTTTACTTGTCGTTTGAGAATAAATGCAGTGAGTAAGAGAAGCAATAGATCAAAACAAAAGTTTAACAGCCAAATCACATCTAAATAAATGACCACCTTCTGCTCCTTTCATCTGAAACAAAGAATCAAAAGCAGTACTTGCACTTGTTTGTACCAGTATAAAACAGCCAAGAGATGGAAGTCTGTCAATTCTTGTTGGGGATGATAGAGAACTTTTGGTGGATTGTTATTGTTTTTGTCGAGGAATGAGAGCACAAAGCAAGAGAGTGTGCTTCCGGACAAGCTTACAAACAATTATTCGAAACGAAAAAAGACACGCTCCAAGGAGTCGTGCCTTTTTTAAGGATTATTTTTCATTGATATTTAATGTGCCTGGAGCCTTTTGTCGAGTAACATTTCCATAATCATCCCGCACAATCACTTCAATGACTGCACCTTTTGCTTTGGCGGTAGAAGTAGCTGTCCAGTAGCCTTCATATGTTCCGCCGGCTACCTCACGAAGCGGCAGCTCTGTTGTATTTTGCAGCTTTGATCTCGCGTTTGTCAGCGGCATGTGAATGACAAACGTTGCGTCTAGCTTTTCTCTGCTGTTAAATGAAATTTTAACAGACTCACCTGATGATAGATTGACATTCTCTGCTGGTGTCAGCTTAGAAATCTCAGGCGCTTCGTATTGAACATCGATATCGACTTTTTTAGTCGTTTTGTTTCCTGCTGCATCTTTTGCTGTTACTTTGATCGTATTTTTCCCGTTTTCAAGCAGGATTCTTGCAGAATATTTCCCATCTTTTATTGCTGCTTTTTTTCCATTCACAGTGACTTGATCAAGATGATCATCCGTCACCTTTCCTTCTACAGTGAGTGATTCTTTATTAGACTTTTCCCCTTTTTTTGGTGTATCTATCGTTAAAACTGGGGCTGCTTGATCAATGATCACCTTGACTGATTTGGATTTTTTCGTTGCGCCTTTATCCGTAACAGTAGCAGCCGTGAATACATGCTCTCCGCTTGACACTGTAACCTTCTCTTTGAAAGCACCCGACTGATCTGCTTTCACTTTGGCAATCTCTTCATCGTTTTGATAGATCGCTACATCAAGCCCTGGAGAGGCTTTACCTTCAATCTCCAGTTCATCTTTGTTCGTGATCGTTCCAGCCTTTGGAGATGTTATTTCTGGTACATCTGCTTCATATTGGACAAGCGCACGAATCATATAATTTCCCTCTTCTTTTGGGGAAGGAGAAAAGGCACCGCTTGTCAGCTGCCAGCTTCTTTCAGCATTTGGTCCATCTTCATCTGTTGCAAGGCCTGGAGATTCCGTATTCTTTTTCGTTTGAATATAGACAAGATAGAAATCTCCATCCACCGTAATGGCTTGATCTTCTAAATCTACTTTTGTCCATTCACCATTACGCAGCGCATTCGCTTTAAAAGGTCCCGCAATTTTTTCACCTGGAGCGCCGTCCTTCCCAGAAGCATCATACACTTCAACCGCAAATTCATTCCCGCCAGGGGCTGGCCACTCTGTTGTCCAGAAACGGAATAGCCCCCCTGTGACCTGCGCTAGTTTCTTCCCTTTTTCTAATGAAAATTTCACCGCCCAGCCATTACCAGGATCATAGAACGCCCGCGCATTTTCAGGTGTTCCGTCATCGTAGCCAATTTCGCCAGCAAAACCGATGAAAGGTTCCAGCTTGATTGCTTTTTCAAGCGGCTTTTCTGTCACATCGGCTGTAAACGAATATCCTTTAAACCCTTTCGCAAATACTTTGACTGTATACACACCGCTCAATGCCTCTAGAGAAAACTCGCCAGATTCATCTGTTTTCACCGGCTCAATTTTCGCATCCTCTACAAGATAAACCGTAGCATCCTTTACTTTTTCACCCGTTGTTTCATTGACAATTGTGCCAGATATCGTTCGTTTTTCTAGTGGCTGCAGGGAGAAATTTGCCTCTGCTTGATCATTTGCAGAAATATTGACTTTTTGTGTGCGTGATTCAAAGCCATATGCTTCAGCTTTCACTGTAAATTCCCCTGCACCATGAGAAAGCTGATATCTCCCTGTCGCTTCATCTGTGTACGTGGACTTGCCGCTTTCAAGAACACTGATTTCTGCCTTCATCGGAAGAGCTTTGATAGACGGAGCATCTAAGCTTTTTTCCTTTTTCATCTGGACATGTTTTTCTTTTATTTTAGCCGGCTTTGCACTTTTCGGATCGACAGGTTTCTTCTGCTCCTGTGCTGGCTTTTCTTTTTTGATGACGCCAAGCTGTTTCTTTGCCTTTTGAGGCAAGGCTTGATCTGTTATTTTCACATCATCTAAATAAAAACCGTCTTTTGTCACACTGCCATCCGTTCTTATCTGAAAAATAACTCTCACGTTCTGACCTTTGTAAGCAGATAAATCAACTTCTCCTTTTGTCCATCCACTTGTTTTGCCTGTGTAGGCTGCCACTTGGACAGCATCTTCCCCATCAGGCTGCACATGCATATGCACATAGTCATAATTTGCTTCAAGGTCATGCCAGTATTGATATTGTAAAAAGGAGGAGCCTGACTCAGGTACCGCAATCATCGGCATAGATAAATGAGCATCTGTTTGATTTTCATAAGGACTGTCTAGGTTTGTGGCGTAGACATGATCTCCAGTAAAGGCCTGTTTCGGACCTGTGGTCGGCTTCCCCCACTGCCAAGGATCTTTTGTTCCACCACTGAACCATCCACTTGGCCAAGCTTCAAAATCTTGCGAGTAGCCAGTCGTGATGGATGTTTTAATCGGAAGCGTATACGGTTCTGATGCAGCTTCATTTTCTCCAAAATCTTTCACAATCCATCGGTACGTGACGTTTTCTCCCTCAAGTTCTGGGAGCTGGACAACATATATCCCTTTTAAATGATTTCCATCCGTTCGTTTTGCTTGCAGCGTCTCCCTTTTCCCTTGATCCACTTGATAGCTCAAGGAGACATTTGTCACCGCTACTTCATCTTCTGCTGTAATACTTAGAGGTGTTGGTGTAGAGGCAAAAATTTCATTCGGTCCTTTATGAGAAAAAACAGGTGGTTCTGTATCTTCTCCCTCTTTTGTTACCTGTCCTTCAATCTTGCCAATTCCATCTGTTAATGCTGTGATGGCTTCTTTTGCATCAACTAATCCTGCCCCATAGCCATTGTTAGGGGATTCCGGGAATTGCTGATCTGTCAGCGGTTTTGCAGTATCAATGAGAATTTCTTCGATCTCTTCAACAGACAGATCTGACTGTACTTGGCGCAGAAGAGCCACAACAGCTGAAACATGCGGACCTGCCATCGAGGTTCCATTCCAGCCATCCTCATACCCTTTCCCAGGAATAGAAGAACGAATATTTACCCCTGGGGCCGCAATATCTGGTTTCATGACCCCATATGGAGAGGGACCTTGCAAAGAGAAAGAACCCAGTTTGTTGTTTTGATCTGTTGCACCCGTCGCAAAGGCTTCGGGATAGTTCGCAGGATTTGCAATAGATCCCTCACCGCCAGGGTTAAATAAATCCGTATTACCAGCTGAAAACTCTGGGAAGATGTCCGCAGCTCTCCAAGCATTGACCACATCTTTATACCAATCATCAAGACCTGGCCCACCGCCCCAAGAATTATTGACCACATCTGGCGCCTTTTCTGGATGAGGGGTTCCGTTTTCATCTTTTGGAGCTAAAATCCATTCACCTGCCTCAAGCAGATCAGCATCTGATCCACCATCTTCTGAGAAAGCTTTCACCGCGATCCATTTTGCACCTGGTGCGACTCCAATTTGATTCTCTCCATTTGGCTCAGAGCCAACCATCGTTCCCGTTACATGTGTACCATGCTCTAAATCATCGTATGGCGCTTTAGAACCTGTCGTTGCATCGTACCAATTGTATTCATGAGAGGGTTCATTCGGACGTGCAGGGTCAAATCCGCGGTATTTTTCTTTTAATGCAGGATGATCCCATTCCACACCTGTATCAATACTTGCCACAACGGTACCAGTTCCGTCATAGCCTAAAGCCCACGCTTCTGGGGCATGAACTTGAGAAATGTTCCACTCGATTCCATCTGCTGCTTTGATTTGTTTGTTTTTCTTTGAAGTCTTCAAATCAACAGGACGATGGATTTGACGGATTTCATTTGGCAGCACTTGATCTACTTCTGGGAAGGAAGCCACCTTTTCCATGACTTCTTTCGTTCCCGTCACAGCGAGACCATTCACAATATAGTACGAATGAATATCCTTCACTTGCTTTTTCTTTTGTGCCTTTTGTAAATAAGCAAGCAGCGCTTCCTGCGTCTCTTCAGACGTCGCTCTTAGTTCTGATACGACAGCTGATCTTTTTGTGTACTGCGTTTTAGCAGCTGTTAACTTCTGTTTTTTGGCCATTGACACAGCATCCTTCGCCACTTTTTTGACATTGGTTTGTTCCTTCATTTTGACTAAAAAGGTCACCTTGTCTTCTTGTTGAAACTGTTTCATTAATCTAGATGAGATCTTTGCTTTTGTTTTCTTGGAGGAAACAGCTTCCTCTTG
This sequence comes from Bacillus sp. Je.9.29.b, assembly GCF_051129925.1. NCBI lineage: Bacteria > Bacillati > Bacillota > Bacilli > Caryophanales > Bacillaceae > Bacillus > Bacillus sp. Je.9.29.b. The sequence goes on along the minus strand of NZ_JBCPSO010000001.1, from coordinate 559,687 downwards.
ATATGAGGTAGAAGTCGATTTTGCTTGAACGATCCCAAAGCTTGTCATCGTTAAAGTACCAATCACCAAAAGACTCATCAAACGATAGCCGGCGGTTTTGCGTAACTTCACTTTCAATCAAATCCCTCCTCCTCAAATGGTCAAACAGTGTATGGGTTTAACTCCTCCCTTTCCTTTGTTCATGACAAGATTCATGGTGTTCTATTTAATGTAGTCAAATAAAGTTCATCATTTTGTCGCTTTTTGTAATAGGATTTAAAAATGATTCTTTTTACTTAATCACTCTAAGTCGAAATGCATATGTTGGATAAAGTAACCAAGACAGATTTAAGACTTTTTGATTAGTAGTGATACGGGTTTCTTTATATATTAGACATGAAAAATCCCCTTCCGGTGGAAGGGGATGAGTGATACTCGATTAACGTTTATTACGGTTGCGCAAGAACGTTGGGATATCCAGCGTATCATCGCTTGATTGTGTATTTTGTCTCGGCTGAGATGATGACTGCTGATGTTCCTCACGCTTTACTTCACGTTTTTGAGGAATGGATTGATTTTGCTTTAATCCTTGCCCTAATGGATTTCTTTGTGGTTTTGACACCTCTGGCTCTTGCTCAATAAATCCAGTTGCGATCACGGTTACCACAATTTCATCCTTCAAGTTATCATTGATGACAGAACCGAAAATCATGTTTACATCTTCATCAGATGCAGAAGCCACAATGTCCGCTGCTTCTTGTACCTCATAAAGACTTAGGTTCGTACCACCAGTAATATTCATGATGACACCTTGTGCACCGTCGATTGCCGTTTCCAGAAGTGGCGAAGAAATAGCTTTCTTCGCAGCTTCGGCGGCACGATTTTCACCAGTCGCAACACCGATACCCATAAGAGCAGAACCTTTATTGGACATGATCGTTTTCACGTCAGCAAAGTCAAGGTTGATTAAACCTGGTGTAGCAATAAGATCTGAGATCCCTTGAACACCTTGTCGTAGCACGTTATCTGCTGCACGGAATGCTTCAAGCATTGGCGTGTTTTTATCAACAATTTCAAGCAAGCGGTCGTTTGGAATGACGATTAATGTGTCAACTGCTTCCTTCATAGAAGCAATTCCTTCGACTGCTTGAAGCTGACGCTTTCTTCCTTCAAATGTGAAAGGACGAGTCACGACTCCAACTGTCAATGCACCAGAATCTTTTGCGATTTTTGCAATGACAGGTGCAGCACCCGTACCAGTTCCACCGCCCATACCGGCAGTAACAAAGACCATGTCTGCGCCTTTTAATACTTCTTCAATCTGTTCTTTGCTTTCCTCAGCAGCTTTTTTACCGACTTCAGGATTCGCACCTGCTCCAAGCCCTCTTGTCAGCTTAGCACCGATTTGCATTTTCGTTTCTGCTTTTGATAGATTTAACGCCTGTGCATCTGTGTTGACTGCAATGAAATCGACACCTTGTACGTCATTTTCGATCATTCGGTTGACAGCGTTATTTCCGCCTCCACCTACTCCGATTACTTTAATTGATGCTAGGCCGTCTATATTTGTTTCAAACTCCAACATGCTGAATCCTCCTAATCCGTCGAAAATCTAATTCTATTCCCAGAACATATTAAATAGTTTTTTCATTTTGCCCGGTTTTTTATTTGTCTCTTCTTGTGCTTTTTGTTTTACTTTCGGTCTTGGCTGCGCTTCTTTCACTTGTGGTGCAGAAGAAACCGGCTCCATGGATGCGCCTACTTCATGAAACGCCTCATCCGGCATTTGGAATCCAACTTGTCTGCCCTGAATCTTTGCATTGCGATAAGCAAAGTGGATCAGACCCACTCCTGTCATATACTGAGGTTCTCTCACCCCAATATAATTCGGACTTGCAATTCTAACATTGTTTTGCAAGACCGTTTGTGCAAGAGAAAGGATACCTGGTATAGCTGCCTGTCCACCTGTTAGAACGAATCCGCCAGGCAAATCATGGACACCCATATTTCTTAATTCCTCTGCCACAAAGAGCAAGATTTCTTCCAGCCGAGCTTCGATGATATTAGCCGCTTCAAGCTGTGTATACGTCTGTTTCTGGTCGGTACCGATGACAGAAACTTCAAATGTTTCCTCAGACGATGCCTCATCATAAAACGCATGTCCAAATTGTTTTTTGATTCGTTCAGCTTCTTCAGTAGAAGTTCTAAGTCCTATAGACAAATCTTTTGTAATGTTCTCTCCGCCCAAAGGGATACTGTGAGTAGAATAGAGATGCCCGTTTTCAAATACGGAAATCGTTGTAGATCCGCCGCCAATATCGACGAGAGCTACCCCTAGATTTTTTTCATCTTTCGATAATGCTGCCGAGCCCGATGCGAGCGGCTGCAAGCAAATATCCATAATTTCAATTCCAGCTCTCTCTACACATCGGAGCCAGTTATGTAGAATCGTTTTAGAACCTGTAATTAACGATCCATCCACCTCTAGCCGAACACCAAGCATTTTTTTCGGATCAGTGATCTCATCTCTTCCGTCGACGATAAATTGTCTCGGGATGACGTCTACGACGAGATGTTCTTGAGGAATAGATACTACCTGTGCAGCATCTAAGACACGTCTCACATCTTCAGCATGTATTTCTTTGTTTTCACTAGATACTGCGACCACGCCGCTCGTATTCTGAACATGAATGTGGTTTCCGTTAATTCCGACAATCGCCTTTTGTAATGGAAAACCTACCATTCTTTCAGCCTGTTCAAATGCTTGTCTAATAGAATGAACTGTCTCATCTATATCAACAATCGATCCTTTTTTTAACCCTTCTGAAGGGACATTTCCAACACCTATAATGTTAAGCGAATCATCCGCCATTTCTCCGACGATGACTTTAATATTGGATGTACCGATGTCAAGGCTGACGTAAATTTCATTGTTGTTCATTCTATGGCACCTCCTCACATATCAATACTTTCTATTCTATTATTTGCTGAACAACAATACAATGAATGTGTTTTTACAAGTGTGTAACAAAACTTAAAAAATCAACATTTTTTATTAGGATTACTGAAAATATTCGTTACATCATATGTATATCCTTTTTTATGACTCACTTTTTTTCTTTTTTTCTCTAGAAATTGTCCATTTTGTTAGTAGAATTCTTCGAATAACTGCTATATTTTGAAACAATCTAACGCCGAAAGCAAACATTCCGACTAAATACAAGTCTACACCAAGATGGACGCCCAGAAAAGCTAAACTTATTGCAAGTATAATATTAAAGAAAAAGCCTGATACAAACACTAGTTCATCGTATGCCCCTTGCAGATGTGCCCTGATTCCACCAATCAATGTATCAAGTGCAGCAAGTACAGCGAGGGAAAGATAATTAGAATACTCATTCGGTATCGTAAAATTTGTTAAGAAACCGATCGCAACTCCTATGATTAAGCCAAGTACAGGAAGCCACATTAAGATTTTCCCTCCTTTACATCGTCAAGAGGCTTCAACTCGTTTAACTGAATCGCACCGTCATATGCTTTTAATTGAATTTGCGGCTTCGGCTGGCTAATACTTAAGCCGAAATTTTCCTGAGCAAATAAATCACCAATATCTGATACATTTAAACGGCTGTATAATTTGTCGGCCTGGTCGCTGATCATCTTGATGGTCACTTCATCACCATCTAAGCTGTAGCCATCCATTTTCGTCGTGCCATTAATATCTCGAATCACACTTGTATTAATCACACGGTGGTCATTAATGGAAATATGTTTTGCCCCATACATATTGGCTTCGTTGATTAGCTTTTTCAGAAGATCAGGCGGGATATTTTTCACTTCTTCCCCGGTCAGATCCTTGGAGAAAAGCTGAGAGATGTCAACCTCAATTCCCTCCCCTGTCACTTCTGTAAAACCAGCCTTTTCTTTTAAATCTTTTAATGTTTTTGTTAGTTGAGCTTCTTTTGATTGATCTCCTTGATGACCATACTTTTTCAGCATTTCATCATATTTATCAATTTCTTTCAGCAAATCCAATTCTTTACTTTTAGATGCAGATAAATCCTCTCTTAGCTCCCACACATCGCGAGTATCACGAACTTTGGGCTTTTGCAATGAATTAAATTGGATGGAGACCATGATGCCGAATATCACCATTAAGGCTGTCAAACTAAGTAAAGGCTTCTTTTTCCTCAACACCACTCACCTTTTCACTTTTAATCTTTGTGTTTTAAAAGAGGATTCATACGAATATCCTTTTTTTCAATCGTCATCGAAATGTGATCACTTGTCAGCTGATCGACCACTCCTCCTGCAATATTTAATGCAGGTATTAACACAGCCGGATCACCAATAGCAGAAATAACAAATGGCGCTGGATGCTGAACCCCGTCAACTGTGACAACTGGGCCGTTACAATGTATGTATGATTGGTGTGTAATTCTCTGTCCATTAATAGATACGGCAGAGGCCCCTGATATAAACAGTTCGTTTATCACATGAAAAATGTGGCTCTCATGAACAATGTAATTATTGACATTTTGTCCACTCGGGATATAAGATGCATCTTCAAGGGATACTTTTACCCCTTTTCCTTTTACACCGATCTCTCCTGTAAACATCCTGTATTTCTCAACATCTTCCAATACATTAAAATACTGCTCTTTTTCATTTTTCAAATTGTACTCAGTGGCTTGAACCTGTGATTGAAGACTGTATAATTCTTTTTCAAGTTTCTGATTCGCCTTTTCTTGCTTTGTCAGCTGACTTTTCAAGGAGTATTCTTTTTTCCATTGCTCTGTTCGAATGACATCTGCCTGATGCTGCTTAGTATATTGGTATGAAAAAGAAATCAGAAAACCAAGAACAAGCATGACAATTGAGAATATAACTGTTTTGCCTCTCAACGTTCATCTTCCTTTTTCTTAGATTTAAACGCTTCAAAATACGTCGCGACTTCCATATGGATTGTGCCTTTTTCAGATGGCGAAAGTTCTTTTACAATGGCAGGATAGGTTTTCATTTTATTAGCGAATGTTTTAATTGATGCAATCACGGTGTTCCCGTCATTCATATAAAATTTAACGAGCCACTGGTTTGAGCTTGTTGGCACATAATATATTTCTGAGATGAGTTCCTGAATAGAGGCTGGCAGCTGATTTAAAGATCTAACCGTTTGCTTCAGCTTCTCTTTATTGTCCCAATCAACAAAAATAGGTCCTGCATGACTTGGTGTGACTTCTTCTGGTAATGCTGTCCCATTTTCAAGAAGCTCATAGTATAAATTTCCCTTTTGAAGATAAGCAATATTGGCATATTCTTTGACAGCAATACTAACCTTATTTGGAAAATGTTTTTTGATACTGACACTTTTAATCAGTTTGTTTTGTTTAATATGATCTGCTGTTAAATCTTTATTTAAATTCCAAAACTCTGTTTCGCCTTCTTTAATCTGGGAAAGTTTCACAAGCTGTTTTGTAGGGACATGCTCGTTACCCGTAATAGTTAAAGAAGAAATTTTACTGATTGGTGTCTGCAAATAAATAATGATTAAAACCATGATAAAAAACAGTAGAATAAAAGAGATTAGTCTCCGATTCGCTTTCTGCTTCCTTTGTTCTTTAATTTTAGGAATTCGTTCTTCTATATTGACGATCTTTTCATTTTCATGATCAGGCCGCATATATATTCTTCACCCCATTCAAAGCTGCTTGTCCACACCTTTGGGTCATCTTTTGATGAGAAAACAAACGGCATGAAAGAATGCCGTTTGTTTTCCTGCGATGCCATCATTCATAAAACTTGCTTTTACTTTGCTTCACCGATAATTTCTACTTCTGTATGCATATCTACATTGTAGTCATCTTTAATTTTCTTTTGGATGTACTGAATTAAGTCCAGCACGTCTTGAGCAGTAGCCCCGCCAGCGTTCACAATAAAGTTTCCATGCATATCAGAGATTCTTGCTCCGCCAATTTGGTACCCTTTTAAATTCGCTTTTTCTACAAGCTGTCCTGCATATTCAGGCAGCGGATTTCGAAAAATACTTCCGGCACATGGTCGATTATAAGGCTGTGTTTCCTTACGATAGTCTTTATTTTGCTGCATTTTCTTTGTGATTTTCTCTCGATCATCCTGTTTGAGCTTAAACACGGCCTCGAGAACAATGCCTGGTCGTTCCTTTTGAAGGACAGACGTTCTGTAGCTAAAGTTCATCTGCTCATTTGTTAGCCACTCGATGCTTCCATCTTCAAATAAGATTCTTGCTTTCACAAGAATCTTACTGATATCAGATCCGTGCGCACCTGCGTTCATATAAACAGCGCCGCCAATAGACCCTGGAATACCAGCTGCAAATTCCAGCCCTGAAAGACCCTGCTTACTAAGAGACGTTGCAAGCCTTACAACAGAATAGCCGCCGCCAACTGTAATTTCTTCATCATTTACAGTTAAGTGATCAAGTCCAGCGCCTAACTTCAGAACAACACCACGTATTCCTTTATCAAGTACGAGTAAATTTGACCCTCTTCCAATAACCGTCCACTCCGCGTGGTGTTTTTTTATCTGATCCATGATCGTTTTAACTGAATCGATATCTTTAGGAACGATCAATAGATCTGCCGGCCCGCCTATTTTCATTGTCGTATGATTTGCAAGCGGCTCATTTTCAAGCACTTTACCGACTTGCGCTTCTAATAATTCATTCTTCAAGTTCTCCATATTACCCTCCGCCTTACCTAATATCATTCCATCATGTAGTCGTAATTTCTTTTAATACATTATATAAACGTCCAGCCGCATCTGGTACTCCAAGTTCTTTTGTTAATCGGCTCATTTCGTTTAATTTTTCTTCATGACCAGCAATTTCATCAATGGCATGAAGGAGGCTTTCTCCAGAAAGCTCTGATTCTCTTAAAACGATTGCAGCGTCATGCTTTTCTAGTGATCTTGCATTGATTTCCTGGTGATTTGCCGTCACGTATGGGCTTGGGATAAAAATAGTTGGAATTCCAAGGGCTGTCACTTCAGCAATCGTTGTGGCACCGGCTCTTGCAACAATCACATCAATCGATTTCAAGTACTCCGGCATTTGATGCAAGAAAGGCTTTGTGATCATATTAGGTGCTGCACCTTTTTCTTTTAGTTCGTTCAGCACTTTTTCATAATGAACCTCACCCGTGATATATAAAAGCTGATAGTTCTTAGCCTTTAATTCATCTTGCATGTCAATGACTGCTCTATTAATCGGCGCAGCCCCCCGGCTCCCGCCAAAAATAAGAACCGTTTTTTTCGTTTCATCCAGCCCAAACTCCTTCAGAGATTTCCCCTCTTTTATAGAGACGACTTCAGAGGCTCTAGGGTTTCCCGTAAATACAACCTTTTCAGAAGGAAAATGTGCCTTTGCTTCTTCAAAGCAGATGGCTACCTTATCAACATATCTTGCTAGAAACTTATTTGTGATACCAGGCAGGCTGTTCTGTTCGTGAATAATGGTCGGGATTTTCAGCTTAGAAGCTGCATAAACGACAGGGCCGCACACATAACCACCTGTTCCAATGACCGCATCTGGCTTAAATTCCTTTAAGTAAGATTTGCTTTTTTGAACGCCTTTTAGAAATCTCATCACCGTTTTTACGTTATCAAAGGAAAGCTTTCTTTTAAAACCTGAAATTTCTATGGACTTGAAAGGGATATTTTCTCTTTCTACAATTTTCTTTTCAAGTCCATTTTCAGTACCAATATATAAAAATTCTACATCAGGATGCAGTCTTTTCACTTCTTTAATAAAAGCTAAGGCCGGATAAATATGTCCGCCTGTTCCGCCTCCACTGATTACTATACGCATTATACCATTTCCCCTCAATTTTTTTCTGCTCTGAACAAAGTATAAACCCTGTTTTAAACAACAGGGCTCCGTTAAAACCTGTAAAGAAGAGTCAAAAAACATGTTTCCAATACAAAATCTGTCATTTCTACTCTTCAAATCATTTTTTTGTACTTTTGCAAAATAAATGTCATCATGGTTTCATGAACTAGAGCAGCATTAATATCTAGCGTACCTGCTTACATTCAAGAGTACCCCAATTGCCATCAGCATTAATGTCAGTGATGAGCCGCCATAACTTAGGAATGGGAGCGTGATACCTGTCACAGGGATAAGTCCAGTAACAACTGCGATATTAATCATCACTTGAATGGCAACCATTGAAATAATACCAACTGCTAGGAAACTTCCATATAAGTCTGGGGCTCCAAGTGCTATTCGTATGCCTCTCCATAATAGAACACTAAAGAGCAGCAAAATGAGTGATCCTCCAATAAAGCCAAGCTCTTCAGACAATATTGCAAAGATGAAGTCTGTTTGAGGCTCAGGTAAATAAAAGAATTTTTGTCTACTTTGACCGAGACCCATTCCGAACAGACCGCCTGGACCAACAGCGTATAAGGATTGAATAATTTGAAACCCACTGCCTAGTGGATCTTCCCAAGGATTTAAGTACGATGTAATTCGTTTTATGCGGTAGGGCGCTGATAAGACTAGTGCAGCAAATCCGCTGAGCCCTATAAGACCGAGAAATATAAAGTGAGCAATTCTCGCACCTGAAACAAATATCATAATAATACAGGTTCCAACCATTACCGTCCCTGTTCCCAAATCTGGCTGCAGCATGATGATGGCAAATGCAGAAAACACAATGCCTAATGCTGGTGCGAAACCTTTACGAAAGGATGTGATATTTTTTTGTTTTTCAGATAAGAATTTTGCAAGAAACGCAATCATCGCAAGCTTCATAAATTCAGAGGGCTGAATACTAAACGCACCGACACCGATCCAGCTTCTTGATCCATTTCTCTCCATACCGATACCAGGAATAAGTACAAGCAGCAAAAGGAGAAAACAAACAGCAATCAATATCTTTGACCAAGTCCGCCACGTCCAATAATCGACTCGCATAATGAAAAACATCGCGATAACTCCGATTCCGGCAAACAAAAGCTGTCTTTTTGCAAAATAAAACGAATCATCAAATTTATACGATGCCCACACAGCACTAGCGCTGTACACCATAATTAAACCAATCGTCAATAAAAGTAACGTAATGACAACAAGCAAAAAGTCCGGAGAAGTTTTCTTATTCGTCAAGAGACCGACACCCCAAGCATAATTTCATTTGGGCTGTCAGTCATACGAGAGACAAGCCCTTATTTAAGCATATGCACGGCGTTTACAAACATGTCTCCACGTTCTTCAAATGTTTTATGTTGATCCCAGCTTGCACAAGCCGGGGATAATAAAATCACGTCTTCTTCTTCAGAAATGTTAAACGCCGCAGGTACTGCTTGTTCAACATTATCGACATGTTTTACGTGATGTATTCCCAGTTCTTCACCAAGCTTCACAAACTTAGGTGCCGTCTCACCAAATGTGATAATTCCTTTTACATTTTTCATAAAAGGTTTCAATTCATCAAATTCATTGCCGCGGTCAAGCCCGCCAGCTAGTAAAATGGTCGGCTGATTAAAAGCTGACAATGCTTTACTTGTTGCTAGTATATTGGTGGCTTTACTATCGTTATAGAATTTTCTGCTTTGAATTGTATCTACAAACTGCAGACGATGCTTCACTCCACTAAATGTCGTGAGAACGTGTGCGATTGCTTCATTTGAACAGCCTGCATTTTTCACCACACAAATAGCTGCCAAAATATTTTCTTGATTATGCTCACCAGGAAGAACAACATCCTTTAAATCGATAATATGTTCATTCATGTAGTAGATCGCACCATTTTTAATGTATGCACCATGTTCTACTTGCTCTTTCACCGAGAAAAACACTTTTTTTGCTTTTGAAGCTTCAGCCAGTTTTACGACTGATGGATCATCGAGGTTAATAACAGCTATGTCATCTTCAAGTTGATGTGCGTATACTTTCTGCTTTGCTTTTTCATATTCATCACGAGTGTGGTGATAGTCTAAATGTGCATCAAAAATATTTAATATTAAGCTGATTTTAGGTCTGAAATCAACTGTTCCCATTAACTGAAAAGAAGAGAGTTCAGTTACGATCCACTCATCGCCAGCTGCCTTTGCAGCGACTTCGCTGGCAACTGTGCCAATATTACCTGCCACTAAAGTTTTTTGACTGTCTTGTTTCAGCATGTCATAAATCAAAGTCGTGGTAGTGGTTTTTCCATTTGATCCAGTAATCCCAATAAAAGGAGCTGAGGTTAAATGATAAGCTAATTCTATTTCCGTCCAAACTGGAATTTGGCGGCGAAGCGCTTCTTGAACCATCACATTTTCATATGGAATTCCCGGATTTTTAATTAAAATTGTAATTTCTTTATCATCGAATATTCGAAGAGGATGACTGCCACAAATGACATCAATCCCCTTTTCGGATAGAAGCTGAGCAGGTTCATTTTCTTCAAACGGCTTTTGATCATTTACTGTAACATTTACGCCATGCTCATGAAGAATTGAAGCTGCCGCATATCCGCTTTTTGCAAGACCTAATACTAGTACATGTTCGTTTTTTAACATTTGCATCTTATTCAATTATAACCACACCTCGATGTAAATTCCTAAAACAGCAAGTAATAAACCAGCTGTCCAGAAGGTGACAACTACTCTCCACTCAGACCAGCCAACTAACTCATAGTGGTGGTGAAGCGGACTCATCTTAAAGATTCTTTTTCCAGTTGTTTTAAAGGAGATCACTTGAAGAATAACGGATAACGTTTCGACAACAAATACTCCTCCAATAATGACAAGTAAAATTTCAAGCTTTGTTAAAATCGCAATTGCTACAATCGCTCCGCCTAAAGCAAGCGACCCTGTATCACCCATAAATACTTTTGCAGGATGCGCGTTAAACACAAGAAACCCAAGAACGGCTCCAGCAACAGCTACTGAAAAGATCGCTACATCGTACTGTGATTGATTCCAAGCCAGTATAGCAAAGGCTCCAAAGGCAATAGCCGCGGTTCCAGATAATAGACCATCCAGTCCATCCGTTAAGTTCACGGCATTAGAACCTCCGACAAGCATGAAAACGACAAGGATAAAGTAAGCCCATCCTAAATCGAAGCTCACATCTGTTCCTGGAATGCGAATCGTCGTTGCAAACTGATAATAATGGAAGACTGCATAAAAAATCACTGCGATCACAATTTGACCAATTAATTTCTGTTTCGATGTTAAACCTAGGTTTCGTTTCATCGCTACTTTAATATAATCATCTAAAAATCCTAATAGACCGTAGCCAAGCGTGACAAATAACAATAAAAACATTTCTGGACTAATCTCAGAAAATTTGTTGATCATCACAATCGTTGTAATGGTAATAGAAAAGATAATCATAATTCCGCCCATTGTCGGAGTACCTGATTTCTTTTGGTGAGACTGTGGTCCTTCTTCTCTAATACTTTGACCAAATTTAAGCCTTCTTAAAAACGGAATAAAAATCGGGGATAAAAGAACACTGATTAAAAATCCCATTATGATTGTAAACAATATCACCTGTTCAAGCATCGTTCTTTACTCCTTCCGAATTTCCAAAACCGTTTTCCATCAGAAAATTACATTCATTATTAAGGTATTCATTCGCGTTCTTCGTATGTTGTTTTTGTACAAAATGCTTCATTTCATTACACTCTTTTCATCATTTTAAGATTTGTTTAGATCTAAAATAGCGTCCATAGCAACCTTTGCATCATCAAAATCGTAAACTTGATCGCCAACGATTTGATAAGTCTCATGACCTTTACCCGCTATTAAGACTGTATCGCCTTTTTTCGCATTGGCAATTGCAAAAAAGATGGCTTGTTTGCGATTCACAAAACTATGATAATATGCGTCTGGCACCCCATTTTCCATATCCTTTAAAATAGCTGAAGGATCTTCGCTTCTTGGGTTGTCTGATGTAAATACAGGTTCATCTGCATACTTCACAGCGATTTGGGCCATTTGAGGACGCTTTGTTTTATCACGGTCGCCGCCGCAGCCTATCACACAGAAAATTTTGCCTTCTGTTAATTCTCTACACGTTGTCAGGACATTTTCTAAGCTGTCAGGTGTATGGGCGTAATCGACGATAACAGGGAAATCTTGATCACAGTTCACAAGTTCAAATCGGCCTTTGACTCCCTCCAGCTCTTCAATAGCACTTACAATCGTTTCAAATGTTAAGCCAGATACGATCCCTACTGATACAGCTGCTAGGATGTTGTACACATTAAACTTACCGATGAGGGCAACTGTCACATTTTTTGTGCCAATTGGAGTGATCAAATCAAATTGAGTTCCCTTCGGTTTGATTTGAATATTCTTTGCCATCACATCTGCTTTTTGCTCTAAGCCATATGTCATGACTTCAGCAGCTGTCACTTTTTCATAATAACTCGAAGCGTCATCATCTGCATTTAAAATCGCATGCTTCGGCTTATCGTGATGAAAGGCACTGCCAAGCTGTGAGAATAGCAAGCTTTTCGCATGTTTATATTCTTCCATTGTGTTGTGGTAATCAAGATGGTCCTGCGAAAGGTTTGTGAAAACGGCAATATCATAATCACATCCATGTACCCTGCCAAGATGCAGTGCATGTGATGATACTTCCATAATGGCTGTGTCTACATCTTGGTCAAGCATCTGTTTAAAGGTTTTCTGAAGTGTGACACTTTCAGGTGTGGTGTTTTTCACATCGAGAATGTCATCATTCACCTTCATATACATCGTACCGATTAAGCCTGTTTTCTTTTCAGCTTTTCTCATCATTTGTTCAATCATGTGTGTTGTCGAAGTTTTTCCGTTCGTTCCTGTGATCCCGATGAGATTCAGCTTATGAGTTGGCTGCTCGTAAAACGCATCAGCTATTCTTGCAAGAGCTCTTTGAGAGTGTTTTACAATAATGACTGGTACATCTGATATGTTAAGAGGGTGTTCTGCTACAATCGCTGCAGCCCCGCTTTTCACCGCTTTTTCAGCATAATCGTGTCCATCTACTGTATAGCCTTTTATACAGACAAAAAGGCTTCCTTTTTTCACCTCTCTTGAATCCATTTCAATGGAAGTGATATCAGGATTTTCGTTTATTAATTCGTTGTTTTCACTTTTAAAGTATGTAAGGAGTTCTTGTAATTTCATTTCATATCAAACCTCTCAAATTCGTTCACGTGCATGTCTTGTGAAAAAAACACACAGTCTATATTTTATCGTAAAAAAAAGGATACATCCAGCGTATTCCTTAAGTTTCTCTTGGAAAAAACACACTTTAGGCTCTTTTTTTCAAACAGGCCTTCTCTTTCAACAAAAAGAGGTAGCCGAATGAGTGCGGCTACCCTCTGTTCATTCTTTATTATTCATCGTTTAAGTATAATCTGATGGTGGAGCCTTCTTTGACTTTTGTCCCAGCAGCAGGCGATTGCTTCACCACTTTACTGCCAGTTCCAGAAGCATCGATCTTAAGGTTAATCAAGAGTGATTCAAGGTCTGAAACAGATCCCCCTACAAGATTCGGTACTTCAATGGTTTTTGTGTCCAGCCACTGGTACTTCTTTTCAATTTGTCCTTTTCTTTTTTTCACACCCATCTCAGGCAGGCTGTCCCGCATAATATGACCCACAATTGGTGCAGCAACTGTCCCGCCAAATTGAATAGTGCCTTTCGGGTTATCTACAGCCACATATACAACGATACTCGGATCATCAGCAGGCGCAAACCCGATAAACGACACAATGTGGTTATTTTCCATGTACTTGCCGTCTTTTACCTTCTGGGCTGTCCCTGTTTTTCCGCCAACTCGATATCCTTCAACAAATGCATTTCGGCCAGTTCCTTGAGCGACTACACTTTCAAGCGCATATCTGATTTCTTTGGATGTTTCTGCTGAAATCACTTTCTTTTTGGCAATCGGCGATTGCTTTTTCACTACCTCTTTTGTGATTGGATCTATCCATTCTTTTGCAATGTACGGCGTGTAAAGTGTTCCGCCATTTACCGCAGCTGCTACGGCAGCTACTTGCTGTATCGGCGTAACAGATACACCTTGACCAAAGGCAGTTGTCGCCTGCTCTACAGGGCCAACCCGGTCCAGCGGGAACAAAATGCCTCGCCCTTCCCCCTGAAGATCGATTCCTGTTTTTTGGCCAAATCCGAAATTTTTAATATAGGAAAATAATTTATCCTTTCCTAGACGATCGCCTAGTTCAACAAAACCGGGGTTACAGGAGTTTTGAACCACTTCTAAAAATGACTGTGATCCGTGGCCGCCTTTTTTCCAGCACCTAAGTCTTGCACCATCAACTGTCACAGAACCGCTGTCAAAAAAATGATCGCGTTTTAAATTGACTTTTTTCTCTTCTAGTGCTGCTGCAAGCGTAATAATTTTAAACGTCGAACCTGGCTCATATGTGCTCCACACCGGTAGATTTCGGTTAAACACCTTCGAGTCAACTGATTGATAATCCGCTGGATCAAAATCCGGTCTGCTCGACATCCCAAGCACTTCACCGTTCTTCGGGTTCATCGCAATTGCAATCATCCCATCTGGGTTATATTTTGCCTGCGCATTGTCTAATTCCCGTTCTATAATGGTTTGCACCTTCGCATCGACAGTTAACTTCATATCAAGACCATCTTTAGGCGGTGTATAATCATCTGCTTCATCTGGCATTTTCTGCCCTTTTGCATCGGAATAGAACTTGACAGAGCCTTTTTCACCTTTTAGGTCATCGTCATAATAGGCTTCCAGTCCAAGTAACCCTTGATTATCAATTCCAGCGAAGCCCAGCACATGAGAAAGAAAACTGCCAAACGGATAGTGTCTGATGCTGTCTTCCGCAACATAAACGCCATCTAAATCAAGCTCTCTGACTTCTTTTGCTTTTTCATGAGATACTTTTCTGCCTTCTGGAGAAATTCGTTCGATGGATGTTTTCTTTGTGACGTGCTTGTACGCTTTCTCTTCAGACATATTCAGTACTGCCGCCAGTTTCTTGCTTGTTTCTGCCGGATCTTTAATTTGCCGCGGGACGACCAATATAGATGGGGCACTTTTGTTCGTCGCAAGCTCTACCCCATTTCGGTCCAAAATATCTCCCCTTTCTGGTTCGAACGGGAGGTTCCGGCTCCATGAATCTTTTGCTAAGCTTGTGAGCTTCTCGCCCATAATAAACTGTACATATCCTAATCTAGTATCTATGATGAAAAAAATGATCACCCCAAACAGCAGCACGAAAAGCAATCGTTTTCTCACTGTTACACTTGATACTCGCACGCCCGGTTCACTCCTTACATACATATGGCTTGTTTCCATCATATGCAGGCCCGTCCTTATGTAGAACGTCTCGTCTATCCCGCTCGGCAAAAGAAAAAACCTAGCAAGTGGTTTGCTAGGTTTTACAGTTAATTCGGGCTTTTAAATGTCACAGTGACGACTTTATCTGAAATCTCCGCTCCACTTTTCACACTTTGTTTGACAGCATATCCTTGTCCTTTTGTTTCGATATGCACACCGGAAATGGATGCATATTGAAGGACTTCCCGTCTCGACCAGCCTGTCATATCAGGCATTTTTATCGTTTTTCCTGCTGTTTTCAAGAAAACTTTCTGGCTTTCAGAGAATTCAGAGCCTGCACTTGGCCACTGTCGTTTAATGGAGAGGCCGTCACCGATGACAACAGGCGTTAAGTTTTTGTTTTTGGCTTCTGTTTCCGCCTGCTTCACTTCTAAATCTAAGAATGAAGGCATTGTTTCTTGCTTCACTTTTTGTTCGCCTGATTTTTTATCGTCTGTTTTGGTTGGTGCAATATTTAAATATAGCAGACTATTTTTCATCACTGGGTTAAAGATTTGTGCAACTGGGGCAGAGCCAGTTTCTGTGTCAGACAGCTGCGGCTGCTGTACAGCTACATAAACGAGTAGCTTCGGATCATCTTTTGGCGCCATTCCCATAAATGAAAAGACGTAATCGTTTCTTCCTTTGAGATAACCGCCGGCACCGCCAATTTGTCCTGTTCCTGTTTTCCCAGCAACGTCAAATCCTTTGATTTGGTAAGGCTGACCTGTTCCAATCTTCGAGGAAACCACCTCACCTAAAATGTCACGGACTTGCTTTGCTGTATCAGAGGAAATTGGTTTTCCAGCTACTGTTGGTTCGTGCTGTAAAATTGTTTTGTTTGTGTTTGGGTCTGTAATATGATCAATGACATATGGCTTCATCATCGTTCCGCCGTTTGCTATCGCTGTCGCTGCTTCGATTTGTTGAATCGGTGTAATGGCAGACGCTTGACCGTAAGCCGTCGATGCTTTGTCATATTCGTATCTGTAATTGATTTTACTAGACGCTTCGTTCGGTAAGTCAATACCTGTTTTGTCATAGAAATGGAACTTCTGCAAATATTGTTCGTAGCGCGTGAAGCCTAATTTTTCTTTTGCCAGCTTTGCAAAAGCTACGTTAGACGAACGGAGAACCCCTTCATGAAAGTCAATTTTTCCCCAGCCATTTCCATTGTTGTGGTCTCTTACAAGGCCGCCTCCTACTTTATAAGTACCAGATTGATATTTGTCATTGCCTTGGTAGACCCCTTCTTGGATTGCTGCAGCAAGTGTGAAGATTTTCATCGTTGAACCTGGTTCAAACGCATATGAAATGACATCATTGTTATAATTCGTAATGTCTAATTCATTTAAATTAAAGCTTGGCCGCTGTCCCATCGCGAGCACCTTTCCCGTTTTTGGGTCAACGACTGTGGCAATGATTTTCTTCGGTTTATATTTTTTGGCAACCTGCGTCATACTTTCTTCAAGGAACGCTTGGATTTTTTGATCGATGGTCAGCGTGACATTTTTTCCATCCTTCGGAGCGACAATGTCTTCTTTACTATTCGGAAGAGCCCATCCGCTTCTGTCACTGTTATATGTCACATAGCCGTCTTTTTCTTTTAAAAATTTGTTCAGCGCCTTCTCAAGTCCCATCGCGCCTGACATGTCCTTCGTTGCCTCATCTAATCTTGCATAACCGATCAGATTCGACGCAAACATGCCGTTTGGATAATATCGCTTCGTGTCTTTTTCAAATGCGATCCCTGGAAGCTTTAGCTTTTCAATTTTTTCTTTTGTTGAAAAACTGATGTCTTTTCCAGCTTTACCAAACTCAACTTGGAACGCACCTTTAGTATTCAGACGCTTTAAAATTTCGCTTTCACTCATATCAATGACTTTCGACAGCTCTTTTGCTGTCTTTTCTTTGTCGACGACATGCATTGGGTGCTTGGGATCAACCGTCATTTTCTTGCTCATGATCGCAATGAGCTTATAGACAGACGTATCCTCTGCAATCACATTCCCATTTCGGTCTAAAATAGACCCTCTTTTGGCTTCAAGTGTTTTCTTCGATTGATATTGTTCATTTGCCTTTACGGCTAATACTTGGCCATCGACTGTTCCTGTAATCTGAATATAGATAAAACGTGCAAGGATGATAAAGAAAAACAGGGCGAAGCAAATACTCGCAATTGCCGCGCCTCTGTTCATCATTTTATTCTTTTTAGGCATCGCCATCTTAATCGACCTTCTTAACATCTTTCGAAATGCTTAAGCCTGCTTTTTTCGCAGTATCAATGACTCTCTCGGGTTCACTCAGCAAGTCTTTTTCTTTTTGAAGCTCAGTGATCTTCTTCGATTCTAAAGATACTTGCTGTTCTAATTTCTGGACTTCAATATTAGCGTGATAGACAGCAAAGGCTTTAGAAATGATGAGAATGGAGCTGCACATAAGAGCCATGACAAACATGACAAGTAAGATTTTTTCACCAAGTGTGATAGAACCTCTTCTTTTAATAACAACCGATTGGCCTTGCTGCTCTGTTTGATATTGTTTTACTTCTCTTTGGTAAGCCAAATTACTCATAAGAAACCTCCTTTTTATCATCATCTATGGTGTCGTTTTACTTTTTTTCTGCAATTCGGAGCTTCGCTGAACGGGCACGGTTGTTATGTTCCAGCTCTTGTTCTGATGCAACGATTGGTTTTCTCGTGATCAGCTTCAGCTTTGGTTCAAGTCCTTCTGGAATCACTGGTAGTCCGTGCGGAAGTTCTGGAAGAGAAGACATTTCTTTAAATGTACTTTTACAAATCCGGTCTTCAAGTGAATGGAATGTAATGACAGAAATTCTCCCCTTCGGATTGAGTAACTCTATTGCTTGTTCTAGTGCTTCTTCAAAAACTTTCAATTCATCATTTACGGCAATTCGGATCGCTTGAAACACTCTTTTTGCTGGATGTCCGCCAGTTCGTCTTGCAGGTGCGGGAATTCCTTCTTTGATAATGTCGACAAGCTCACCTGTAGTTTCAATTGGTGCTTTTTTTCTAGCTTCTTCAATTTTGCGTGCGATTTGCTTGCTGAATTTTTCTTCCCCATATTTGTAGAAAATCCGAACTAGATCTTCAAATGGCCATTCATTCACCACTTGTTTTGCCGACAATGCGGCTGTTTGATCCATTCGCATGTCAAGAGGTGCATCATGGTGATAACTAAAGCCTCTCTCTGGTGTGTCGAGCTGAGGAGATGAAACCCCAAGGTCAAAAATCACACCGTCTACGCTTGTAATGCCTTGTTCATTCAGACGTTCTTTTAAATATCGGAAGTTGCTCTTTATGAAAAGAATGTTCGCTTTAGAATCCGCGAGCTTCTCTCGTGCATGATCCAGTGCAGCATCGTCTTGGTCAAATCCAATCAATGTACCTTTTTCTGATAGTTGAGATAGTAAATATGAGCTATGACCTGCTCCGCCCAGCGTGCAGTCTACATATGTACCGTCTTCTTTGACGTTTAAACCGTCAACTGTTTCTTTTAATAATACTGTCTCATGTTGGAACATGATGTTATGGTCCCACCTTTTTCAAATAGAAATGAATGTGTAGAAAGCTTGCTGCACAAGGGATTATTATATATCAAATCCAATCATGTTTTCAGCAATTTCAGCAAAAGAATCTTCTTGCTCTTCTGTATATTGTTCCCAGATCGACTTACTCCACAACTCAATTCGATTTGAAACGCCGATGACCACACATTCTTTTTCGAGTTTTGCATATTGGAGTAGGTTTGATGCGATGTTAATGCGCCCCTGCTTGTCCAGATCGCATTCGACTGCGCCAGAGAAGAAGAACCGGGTAAACGCACGTGCATCTTTTTTCGTTAGGGGCAGTGCTTTGAGTTTCTCTTCGATTAGTTTCCACTCACTCATAGGGTAGCCAAATAAACATTGATCAAGCCCTCTCGTCAGCACAAACTGTTCTCCGAGACCGTCTCTAAATTTAGCAGGGATGATCATGCGCCCTTTTGTATCAATCGTATGTTGGTATTCACCCATGAACATGATAATCAGAGCCCCACTTTCTCACCCTTACTCTCCACTATCCACCACTTCTCTCCACAAAACTTATTTTACACTGTTTCTACATAAAAAAAAACCCTGAACTAGTCAGGGTTCATTAAAACTTTATTTCAAAGTTTGACAATTTGCTGCTTGTTTTGAAATGAAAATGGCAGATTTTTGAACGTTTTGAAGAATTCTGGACCATATTTGTTTAAAAAGTACATGATATTCCAAATTCTTTCTTGCGGGGCATCTAATGGTTTTAAGCTGTTTTCAATCCGTTCAAAATCTCGAAGGATATATTCTTCCTTCTCTTCCACACGCTGCGCCACCTTTTGATAAACAAATTGAAGCTGGTCTTCGATAAATTTGGCATTTTTATCTAGCAGCTGCTCGAAGTTTGGTTCAACCTTCAGTGCTTCTTGCCTCAATACACCATGAACATTCGCTAATTCACGTTTCGCCTGATCAACGGCTTGAACAAAACTGTCTGGAAGGCTTTGCTCAAAGTGAGCCTCCTTCTTTTCTTTTACTCCGTTTGTGAGCACTTCTTCTACCGACAGCTCTCTGACCGGCAGCTTCTTATCGATGTGCCTTTCAAGAATGGTCACGTGCAGTCTTGGAAGAACGGGTGCCATCTTTAATTCAAAATGCTCAAAGATTCCTTTCAGTTCTCCCCAATAATTGACTTCACCGTGTCCTGCCATAAAAGCAAGTGTTGGGAGAAGGGTTTCCTGCATTAAGGGACGCGTCACCACATTGTTGCTGAACCGTTCTGGGTGCTCCTCAATTTCCTGCAAAAGCTCTTCTTTTGTCCACGTAAGCCCCACTTCTGATATAGAAAACTGGCCGTTTGCTTTTTCAATAAGGAAACGCTCTTCATCATATTCGTAAAACAGGTTCGCCTGATTGTCGCCAGCTTCAATGATCGGCTGATATCCCGCTCGTTTCATGGCAGCCTGCGTTTCATTCAAACGAGCTGTGACCGCATCATTTGTCTCGACAATATGCTTGAATAACGTACGCTCAAGTGGTTTGACACCTAAGTCTCCTGAATTAAATAGAAGCAGTCCATCTTCTTCAAAAAGGTCGCATACAATCCATTCAAAGAAATCCGTAAATGTTTGTGATTTGCGTAAACATCGAAGAAGCTGATCAAGCAAGTCATTTGTATATGCAGATTCCTCATACGTTGAAAACACATCGCGGAGCCATTTCTCTGTTTTTTCTTGATGCAGAGGTGTTCTTTTGGCAGCAGTTTTTTTGACGTTATGTAATGGCAGCTTTTGCTTAACTGGACCTTTTTCGCCGGATGTGTAGACAAAATTAATTTCATCTACGTCATGATCCTCACCTGCTACCCAAAAGACTGGAATCACAGGAACGCCAAGCGCTGATTCTTTTTCTTTTGCGAACTGAATAATGGATATGATTTTATGTATGGTATAAAGCGGTCCTGCCAGTAGGCCTGCCTGCTGTCCTCCAACCACCATGACACTCCGTTCATCACGGATCTTTTCAATGTTCTGACGCATCGCTGCCGATTCAAACTTTGCGTGGTATGCACTCATATAATCCGCTAAAGCCTCGCGCGGGAAGCTCATTTCCATGAGATCGTCGTATCTTTTTTTCCATGTGTGCTCAGAATGTATATCATAATCAAAAAAAGCAGTCATCTCTTTTTTTTCTTCTATATAATCACGTATGAATAAATTCTGACTTCGGATGGAAAGTTCAGTCAATTGCATGTTTAGAACTTCCTTTCTTCAATAAATAGTTAGTTTCCCGAAAAAAGTATAGCATGTAAATGAGCTCACTCAAAAGATTTTGTTTGCTTTTTTTCCAATACTTCCAAGCTTCGATTAAAGAAAGTAAGATGTGGCGCCGTAATCTCTTGAGCTTGAGCCTTTTTTAAAAGATAGCCAACGATGGCTTTTCTTTCGGTTTCACGGCCTTTGACGATATCTTGAAGCATTGACGATTGATTGGCAGCCGTTTTTTTACAAATGGAAACGACGTGTGACCAGAGTCGCTCTTTTTCAGCCAGACCTAAAATGGACAATGCTTCTTCAAATGCACATTTCATCATGTATTCATATGCAGGATTTGCGATCAATTCCCCATTTTTCACATGCAATAAAGCCGTGAGCGGGTTAATACAGACATTGACCAGCAGTTTTTCCTCCAGCACTTTTTTCCATTCATCCGTATAAATCATCTGAAATTGGGGCGGCGTTTCATTCAAAGCATTTCTCACATCAGCTGTATCCTCAGGATGAAAAGCCCCCCACTTGATGACACCGATCCCTGTATGGTTCACTGCATGGTCTGATACCTTCATGGCACCGTGCTCTACGACACCTATATATATCGAATGCGACGTGTCCCAGTTTTCTAAATCTAATAAGTGGGCCATGCCATTTTGTAAAAATAAGATTCGTTGACGAGGTAATGTTGATAGGTCATCAAGCACCTCTTGCAGATGGTGATATTTCACCGTCACAATCAGCAGATCAAATACTCCTGTAATCCCTACCCGTGCCTTGACAGACGCCCGGAATGTCTCTCCCTTTACCGTTCGCTTAATTCCTGATGTTCGAATCTCCTCTGCTTGTTCTTTTCTTCTTGTCAAAACAGTGATGTCATGATGCTGTGATAAATAACTGGCACAAAGCAGACCAATCGCACCGCCGCCAATGATTCCAATGTTCAACTGCCGCACTTCCCTTTTTCTGTTTACTTCATCATATCAACCATTTTAACAGTTTCAAGCCGCGATGCAAAAAGCAGATAGCGCACCGCGATTGAATTTTTTTAATTTAAAAACTATAATAATAAGTGTAAAAACTTTTTAAGGCGGATGGGATGAAAACGCCTTCAATGACATCACTGTCGACATTATGTGTGTAAGGGGGAAGATCATATGACACAAGTAAAACGACTTCTAATCAATTACAAAACTTTAGAGGAATTTAAACAATTTAAGGAATATGGTATACAAGAACTATCCATGCTTGAAGACCTTGAAAGTAATATGATTGAAAATGACAGCAATTCTCCATTTTACGGGATTTATTTTGGAGATAAGCTGGTCGCACGTATGAGCCTTTATCAAGTGGACGGCTCGACGACAAAGTATTTTGACCACAATCATGATTATTTAGAGCTGTGGAAGCTGGAAGTGCTTCCTGGGTATCAGCGTAAAGGGTACGGCGAGGCACTTGTTGATTTCGCCAAATCTTTCGGATTACCTATCCGAACCAATCCACGCGTCAAATCTGCCGGTTTTTGGGATAAAATGGGCTTTGAAGCGGTCAAATATGATATGGAACGCGATAAAGGTGAAAATCCACTCATCTGGGAACCTGCCCATATCCAAAAAAATACAGGTGAATCCGCTTAATACTGATGGCAAAACGCCCCTCCTTTCTCTGTGAGGGGCGCTTTCTTATTTAGCATATTCTTTTAAGTTGATATTCTGTTTGACTCTTTCAACAATCCCAATGAGTGCCCGGTAATCTTCTTCTGTCATTTTTAATTGCCGCTTCAAGTGTTCATTTTCTTCCGTGAGCGACTTCAGTTGATGCTGCGTGTCCGCTAGTTCTTCGCGTAAATCAGCAGAGCCAGCAGGTTCTTTTTCAAGCTGCTCTAAGAACTGAATCACTTCTCGCAAGGTCAATTCAGCCTGATCTGAAGTTGCCTTTTCTTCTATCGTTAACGTATTCTGTGGTAAACCCGAGGAATGAATCCCAATCTTTTTACGCAGTTCTTTCCGCTGTTTTTTCGCCAGCTCAATGCCTGCCTGATATTGTTTTCTGACGTATGAATTCCACCTGAATCCACATGCTGCAGCCGTTCTTGACAACGCTTTTCCGACTTCTTCAAATGCGGAAAGCTGCGTTCCTCCATCTCGAATGTGTCTTAAGACGACTTCTGCTAAAAGTAAATCTTCATCTTGCGTCCATGCGTCCTGCCTTGTAATCGTCAATTGATCATCCCCCCTGAATCTGAATACCACATCATATGCGCTTACTAGAGTAGATAGACTATTTGCAGGAGAGAAACCTAAAAAATAGACAAATAAAAAAACGCAAGGGAAGATTCCCTTACGCTTTTTTATCAAGCATTAGTTGCTTTTTACGTCTTTGCCTTTGTATGTTCCGCAAGATTTGCAGACACGATGAGAAATTTTCATTTCACCGCATTCTGGGCAAGCTACCATACCAGGTACTTGTAGTTTGAAATGCGTACGACGCAATCTTTTTTTCATTTTAGAAGTTCTTCTAAAAGGTACAGCCATTATTCCCACCTCCTTAAAGAGTTAAGATTCATTATTTTCTTCTAAGAGCTTCTTCAAGCCTTCCAGACGCGGATCAATTCGGTTTTGATGTGCATCTTCCGAAATGACCGCCCAGTCATTCCCTTCCTGTGGTGCAGCACCTTTTACGTCTGTTTGGTCGCAAAAGATTTGCATCGGCACTTCAAGAAGAATTTCTTCCTTGACTATAGGCGTTAAGTCGATGATATCGTCTTCTACAACAGATACGTCTTCATCTTCTATATCGTCTGTCTTATGAAGTACAAATAGTTCTTTCGTTGAAATCGCAAATGGATAATTTACATCAACAAGCGTTCTTGAACAAGGCAATGTCATTTCACCTGTGATGGTTAAATCAAATGCGACTTGCTTTGATTCGATCACTCCAGTCCCTTTCACCTCTACTGGTGAAATGCGACGTATATCTGAATGAAGGCTAGTAAGTTCATTTAAGTCAACCGTCTCATGAAAATCGAAGCTGTTTTTAGCTTTTTGATGTAACTGATAAACTGTCCATTTCAATTGTATCACCTCTAAGAGCAACAAACATGATTATAGCTTTCATCATGCTATTTGTCAATATTTTTTCTTTACAGTCCTTTGTGATGTCAGAGCGTTGTTTGACATCAGTTCACGGAATGCCTACACTGAAAAAAATGGGCTTCATTTTTCCCTTATGCTACTGTAGCATAGACCATTTAACCATAGCAAGAAAGGCGGAACATCTATTGAAAGCAACAGGAGTCGTTGTCGAGTACAATCCATTTCATTATGGACATGCCTATCATGTTCGCCAGGCAAAAACACATACCTCCTCAGATGTAGCCATTGCCGTCATGAGCGGTTCCTTCCTCCAGCGCGGAGAGCCTGCCATCGTCTCTAAATGGGCACGTACAAAAATGGCATTGCAAAACGGTGTAGACATCGTATGTGAGCTTCCATACATCTATGCAGTGCAAAAGGCAGAAACCTTTGCAAATGGCGCTGTGTCTATTCTAGATGCTTTAAAATGCCGCTCCCTTTTTTTCGGAAGTGAGGACGGAGACATCAAAGCATTTGAGCGAACAGCTCACGCTTGGCATGAGAAAAAAGAAGAAATTGACCTTTTCACAAAAGCAAAGGTCAAAGAAGGCCTTAGTTATCCGGCAGCCGCTGCCGCTGCGTTTCAAGAGGTCATTGATCCTAAACACTTACTGGATCTGTCTAGGCCTAATAACATTTTAGGCTTCCATTATGTCAAAGCCATCTTAGAGAGATCTCCTCACATAGAGCCCTTTACCTCTCAAAGAATTGCATCCGGTTATCATGATCAAGAGCTTCCTAAACATCAGAAAATCGCAAGCGCTACAAGCATCCGAAAAGCCTTAAAAGAGAATGGGTCATTTGAAACTGTCGCCTCTTATCTCCCGGAAGCCTCGCTTAAGCAATTACATGACTATTATTCTTCTTATGATCTTTTACATACGCAAGAAGACTATTTCAGCTTCTTAAAACATGTGTTTCACACAATGGATACAGCAGAACTAGAGGGCATCTATGAAATTGAAGAAGGCATCGAACACCGCATGCAAAAGGCGATCACACATGCGTCCACCTACGAGGAATATCTATCACTTGTGAAAACAAAACGATATACGTGGACAAGGCTGCAGCGGATGAATACGCACCTTTTAATGAGGGTGAAGAAAACGGTCATGCATGAGCTGCTAAAGGAGAAACAAGCACCATACATTCGTTTACTTGGCATGTCAAAGAAAGGTCAGCAATACTTATCTCTTGTAAAAAAGGAATTGGACGTACCGCTTGTCAGCAAGCTGTCTTCCTTTTCACATCCTGCCCTTGATCTTGACATTCGCGCTTCCCGCGTCTTCAGCCTTCCCATCAGCGAACCAATGCAAACAAAGTTAACAGAAGCAGAATTTAAAACCTCACCGATCCGCTATGATGAAGAGACTGGTCTCTTCCAATCTCGATAAAAAAAGCAGCCTAAGGCTGCTCTCTGATTGTTGACAAAGGGCTAAAATGATCTTTATTTTATCCCTTTGTCTTCTTTTCAGCGTGATAGAAAACCTTTGAAGTCTAGGAAGGGCGAGCACCGGAACGGAGCGAATTTGACATTCGTGAGTACCGGCGCAGAGACCTGACACCGAATGCGAGGGTTTGTCTACACGCTGAGAGCAGCCTTTGATGAAGGCTGCTCTTTTTTCACTTAAGATGCTTTCTCTTTTAACTTGTTTAAATAGTTCAATGCGTCCTGCATTGTGTCCACAGGAACGATTTTCATATTACTTTTAATATCTTTCGCTGTTTTCACTGCATTTTTGTAGTCTGAATTTGGATCACCTTTATCGTTTGGTGCAAAGAAGATATCTTTTCCTGCTTTATCTGCTGCAACAACCTTTTGATCTATTCCGCCAATTGGCCCGACCGTACCATCAGCGTCAATCGTTCCAGTCCCTGCAATCGCATAGCCATGTGTTTCGTCTTCTTTTGTCAGCTGGTTATAAATTTCAAGTGACATCATTAAACCTGCCGACGGGCCGCCGATATTTTCAATATCGACCTTAATGGAAGGCGAGACTTTCACATTTCGGTCTGTAAATAATGATACACCAATTCCAACTCGATTCGGCTCTTCTTTAAAAGGCTTCAACTTCACTTTCTGCGTGATATCCTTGCCGTTTCGTTCAAGGACAAAACGGACAGATGTACCAGCTTTTTGACGGCTGATATACGACACCATTTTATCAGCAGAATCATACGTCTGGCCATCAACGCTTTTAATCCGGTCGCCCACTTCAATTTTGCCGTAAGCAGGCATGCCTTTCATGACGTAGCTCGCATATACCCCATTAAATGTATAATCTACTTTTTTGCCTGCTTTTGTATACGCTGCAATCATGGCATTTTCTTGAGAGCTTTTCATCAACTGAAGCTGTCTTTTCATATAATCTTCATCCGACTCTCCGTCCGCTTTAATATTTTCTTCTGGGACGATCTCGTCATATTTATTCATTTTCGCAAGCAAATACGTATACGGATTGGCTGGGCCTACTTTTATCGTCATAAGAGAGAAGCTGCCCTTCTCGCCGTATCCACCGTCCACTTGAATGTGAGGGGCAATCTCTGTTGCATCACCCGGCTTTGTCACATAATACGGCAGTTTAACAAAAGTTAAGCCAAATAAGACAAGAACAATGACAAAAAAGCTAAGCCAGCGAATATTCAATTTTTTCATTCGATTAACACTCCCATTTATCAATGACATCTTTCAGTTTACCTGCTAGTTGATCTGCGGCGAACTCACCAGCTTCAATCATCTCCTGAACCTGTGTGAACGAACTAGAGCTAAATGTTTCAAGCCTCGGCCGGATCATGAGATCTGCATGAATGGTTTGATGACGGACCAATTCATTTTGAAGGATGTCCAAACTTTGCATAATCACATCCGATAATCTCGTCGCCTTTTCTGTTTTTTTCACCCTTGATACATCAGAGGCGATAATAAGGTCTGCGCCCATTTCTTTTAAAACGGACACAGGAATGCGGTCAACAACCGCTCCATCCACTAGCTGTCTGCCGCCCATTTCGTGAGGAACAAACACGCCTGGAATGCTAATGCTTGCTCTGACTGCTTGTGAGACAGACCCTTCTTTAAACACAACCTTTTCCCCTGTCTCGAGGTCACAGGCAACCACCGCAAGGGGCATTCTTAATTCTTCGAATGTTTTCCCATATGTAAACGTGTGAATCAGCTGCAAAATACGATTTCCTTTTAAAAGACCGATTTTTGGCAGTGTATAGTCAGCATAATACTTTCTTCTGAAGACAAGTGCAAGTTTTTTCATTTTTTCTACGTCTTGTCCTGCCGCATAAAAGCTCCCAACAAGTGCGCCAATACTGCTTCCAGCGATCATATCTACCTGTATCCCTTGCTTCTCAAGACTAGACAAAACCCCGATATGCGCCATTCCCCTCGCACCCCCGGAGCCTAGTGCAAGCCCGATGATCGGTCGCTTCATGAAAATCCACCCTCCTCTTTCTATGCATATATACGAATCTATAGGTCTAAACATGCCCCTACTGCTCGTATAGTAATAGAAGACAGGCTCGGCTAGTTTCTTTTTCTATAATCACGAGCTCGCCAATAGATCATAACGGCAAGGGGCGAAATCTCCATGAAAAAATGGAACACTCTGTTCATCGCTGCTTTTTTTATTTTCTTAACAGCCACTGTGATTACACACCCACAAGCCTCTTTGCAAGCATCGAAAAATGGACTTGCAATGTGGTGGGAGGTTGTATTTCCATCATTGCTTCCTTTTTTTATTTTGTCCGAGCTATTAATTAGTTTCGGGATTGTCAGATTTGTCGGGGTATTATTAGAGCCATTTATGCGCCCCATCTTCCGGGTGCCGGGTGTAGGCGGATTTGTACTGGCTATGGGAATGGCTTCAGGGTTTCCTTCTGGTGCGAAATTAACGACAAGACTGAGGCAGGAAAGGCAGCTGACGCGGATCGAAGCAGAGCGTCTCGTTTCCTTTACAAATTCATCGAATCCATTGTTTATTTTCGGTGCGGTGGCTGTTGGTTTTTTTCATCATCCAGCTTTAGGCATTGTATTGGCCAGCGCTCATTATTTAGGGAATCTCGCTGTTGGTGTGACGATGCGGGGATATAAAGCGCGCCATGATGCACACCTAAGAAGCCGTAAGAAGTTTTTATTCCCCCCGTTTAAAGAGGCATTCAATGCTCTTCATACAGCAAGACTCGCAGAGAAAAGACCGCTCGGCCAAATGTTAAGTGATGCAGTCATGTCATCAGTCCAAACACTCTTTATGATTGGCGGCTTTATCATCTTATTTTCTGTGTTTAGCAAAATGCTGTCAGTTGTCCATGTGACAGACCTTTTATCTATAGGGCTCGGATATATGCTGCAAACGCTGCATCTTCCGCCAGAATTAGACCTTGCCATGATTGCCGGTTTATTTGAAATCACATTAGGAAGCCAGATGACGGGGTCACAGGAAGTCACCCTTCTCGCTAAAACCATTGTCGTCAGCTTTATTTTAGGATTCAGCGGGTTCTCTGTTCAAGCCCAAGTCGCCGGCATTTTAGCGGCAACCGATATCCGCTTTAAACCGTTTTTCTTTGCCCGCTTGCTTCACGGGATTTATGCAGCTGTTTTTGCCTTTTTATTATTCAAGCCTCTTTATGTCTCTCGATCAGACATGGCTCTCCCAGCGGGTGCCTTTGATGCAGGCCAGCAGGTCGTCATGTTCAGCAGCGTGCTTTGGAATCAGCTTGTGACAGCTGGTCCTTTGATCACACTTTGCAGCTTGATTGTGTATATCGCGCTATACTATCGGAAATTAAAAAATGGATGAGTGCTGGGTGCACTCATCCATTAAATTTTTCCTTCAGCGCTGCTTCTACCTCTTTTGGTACAAGATCTTTGACTGCCCCATGATATTTCGCTACTTCTTTGACAATACTGGAGCTTAAGAAGGAATATTGATTGTTGGTCATCATAAAAAACGTTTCAATTTCATCGTCTAACACTTTGTTCATTGAGGTGCCTTGCATCTCATACTCAAAGTCCGTCACAGCTCTTAGTCCGCGTAAAATGACTTTGGCTTCTTTTTGCTTCGCGTAATCAACAAGCAGGCCGTGAAACGATTCAACTTTGATATTTGGCAGCTCCTTCGTTGCTTGGCGAATAAGCTCACACCGTTCTTCAACAGTAAATAACGGTTTTTTAGATGAATTATTTAGTACACATACATACACTTCATCAAAAATCTTTGCACCTCTTTTGATGATATCCAAATGCCCCAATGTGACTGGATCGAAGCTGCCCGGACAAACGGCTATGTTCCCCATGCTAATTTCCCCGCTTTCTATAGATCGTAATACCAGTCAATCCGTACAGTTCCTGTCTTGTGATTTGAAGCTGTCCTGCTTCTTCTGGCAGCTTCACATCTTTATCATGCTCACACACGATCACGCCGTCATCTGTTAACAAGGCGTGCTCGTCAATCATTTCAAGAAGTGCTTTTAGCTGTTGATCTTTATAGGGCGGATCAAGGAAAATGGCTTGAAAGGATTCCTCTCGTTTCACAACAGCTGCGAGTGCACGCTTTGCTTCATTTCGAAACACTTCACTTTGATCCATTAGCGACAATTGATTCAGGTTTCCTTTAATCGTCTGAATCGCCTTTATATCTCGATCAACAAATATGCAATGATCGAATCCTCTAGAAAGCGCTTCAATCCCTAAACCACCGCTTCCTGCAAATAAATCAAGAGCCCATCCACCATCAAAATACGGGCCGATCATATTAAATATTGATTCTTTTACTTTATCTGTCGTCGGTCTTGTTGATTGACCTGGAACCGCTTTAAGTGTGCGGCCTTTTCTCGTTCCAGAGATGACTCTCATTTTTCCACCACTTTTTCTGCTTGCTTCTATTCGTCATTGTTTATGACAAAAAATTCAACATTATCTTACCACATCACTCCTCAAGGAACAATGCGCGGATATTCATTCATTTTCTATGTATAGATCAAGAAATCCGGGGTCATACTACTTATAACAGCATCTGATGTGGTGCTGTTGCCAACCGCGGAGAAGACTTACGTTTCCCCATAAGTTCTTCCTCCGGTTTCTCCTCTCCCTTTGCCTTCTCCTTAATGAATCATTAAGAATAGAAGGACCCCGCGGGTGATGCCGCGGGGATTTTTTTGTGTCTTTAAAAGCCCACCTTATAATCATACTCTTTTGCTTTGTCCAATTTGGATTCGTACTCTAATTTAATAAAAGGTTTATATGAAGGCTCAACACGTTTCACAAATGGTAACGAGCTGAGTTTAGCCATATGGCGCTCAAGATCATCCATATCACAATAAATCACAGCATATTTCATTTTCCTTGAAATATAGTGAACATTTCCGAATTTTCTTAGCGCTTTTGACTGCTTTAACGAATGCAGCCAGACGACCATCCCTTGACGTTTGGTTTCCATCTTTTCACCTGCCGCTTTTCAATTCTTTTCATTCATTATGTAAAAGACGAGACATTCAAGTCTCGTCAAGATACTTTACAGCCGCAGCTGCCACCTGATCCACAGCCACCGCCGCATGATGATAGACCATCAAAATATGGGTTCCCTGTTGGAACTTTAATATATGCTGATACAGCTTGACCGATTTCAATACTAATCTCATCTAAGATGGATTGAATCGCTGTTTCTGCTTTTTTGAAATCAACCACTGTATCGTGAAGATCTAGCTTTCTTTTGACCTCACGCATTTCCTTTGAGATCGTTCTATAGTCCGGATGATATTTGCCAAACCGCTGCACATCCTCATACTGCTCTTTTACTTTTGTAAAATGGGCAATAATTTGTTGGGCTTCTTCGTCTTGCTGGAGACGCTTAAAGCAGTTGCGGTAATGTTCAGCCTCCTCCGACTGAAGAATCATGGCAGCCAATTGATTTGCTTCCTCTTGGAGCTCCACAGATTCGATTGTCGCATACATAAATGTTGCACCTCCAATTCATAGTTTACCACGAAACCTATGGATCAGAAAATGCTTTTACGTGACAAATACATCCCATGTTTCTCTTTTCTGTTTATATTCTGGATGACGGGAATTCAGCATAACAGTCATTTTATGCTTTCCTTTTGAAAGATGCTTGACCACAAATGCCGCGGTATACTCATTCCCTGCACGTTTCCCGTCTACATACACTGTAAAATATCCCGCCTTCTCGTTCTTTTTCAGACGCTCTGGCTGAAGATGAAAATCTTGAAGTGTACTTTCTATATAGACAGACGACCCTTGCACTTTGTATTTCAAAAAGCCTTGCTGCTTCATTTCGCTTTGGGCTTGCTGCATGACTGGTACTGCTGGGTCTTGCTTAATCACTTGCTCTTCTCCATGTTGACTTTGACACCCGGTGACAAGAAAAAGCAATGCGCCTATTGACAGCATCCATTTCATCATCTGATTCTCCTTTCATCTACGTTTATAGGATGCTCAGGAAATAGACATCTTAATCAACTCAAAAAAAGCCTCAGCCGGCTCCATTTTGATTGCGCATTGCTTGGAACATTTGAATCATCATTTCAGCCATTTGGACGCTATTGCTCAACTGACTCACACGATGAGGAATGGTTTTTTCGTAAAAGTTCATTTTATCTAATTCAAAGGACGTTAGATTTTCAGGATGTCGCGTCAGCTGTCTGTACCAGATAGGACGCTGCCTTATGAATTTGATTCGCTCCTCTTCGGCCATGACAAATTCCTGTACTTCTTTTCGCACCAGAAGCATCCCCTTTCACTTAATCTTTCCTGAAGGAGAATGGGTGCTGACTGCCTCCAGATGAACCTTTCTTTGAACCGTTGGATGAAAATTGGCCGAGTAAGCTTTGTAAAGAGGAAATAGACTGGCTCATTTTGTTAATTTGTTCATTCATTTGATCAGCGTCCATTTTTTTCACAGCAGAAACCATTTTAGACATAAAATCTGCTTTTCCTGCTTCACTTGGCTTAGAGTCTCTTTCTTCTTTCGCATCTTCAGATTTCGATTGCCGGTAAGGTGACCACATCTCATCTTCCTCACCAAACATGACCCAATTCTCGTATACACTTTGCCAGCTTTTTTCTTGCGTTTGCACTTCTTGAATTAACTTCGGATGGCGTCTGACGAATTGTTTAAATTCATCAATGGATGTTTGTTTTTGCTTGTTTGTCATATCCTCACCCCCCATACAAATGCCTACTATACTATATACACCAGCATCTGTTTTGGTGAGCCTCTTTTTCACCATCAAAAAAACAGCTGCGACCATGCAGCTGCTTTCGTTTAAGAAGTTTTCTTGATGAAATTTTGGGTGTAATATTTTTCTTTCACCCCTACGCCAAGATGCGTGTAATCTTTATTTAATAACGCCTTCCTGTGACCTTCACTATTGAGCCAGCCCTCTACCGCTGCAGGTCCATCGACATAGTTATAGGCAATATTTTCACCTGCGAGCTGAAAGCCCACCTCGCCTCTTTCTAACCGGTCTTTCAGCGTACCGTATTTTTTAGATTCATGGGAGAAATAATGATTCTCTTTCATGTCCTCACTATGCATGAAGGCCACTTCAGAGGTTTCATCATCCCACTTTAAGATCGGCAGGTTGTACTTATGGCGGATAATATTGGTCATATCAAAAATTTGTTTTTGACTGGAAGCTTCGATATCTTTCCACTTTTCGCCTGATATCGCCTCAGGTTCTACCAATTGACCTCGGTAGACCACCTCATACGGCTTTTGTTTCACAAATGTATCTGCGTTGAAGGCCCTGATACTTGAAAGGGTGCTTTCAAACTTATCCATGTAAAGCTGAACATACACATCATCTCCCACTTTCACAGTGGGTCTTGTATTCATATCATCTTCTGAGAATTCAAAGCGGTATGAATTTTGTTCATCCTCCACATGAATGTAAGGTGCAATTTGTGTTTTCTTAAATACTTCACTCGTGGCTTGACCGATTTTAAACGGTTCTACATTCAGACCGTCTCCTGTTGCAAACAAGGTCACCACTTTACTATCCTTTACCCCTACTTGAATATAGTGCTTCTTCGATTGGTTGTAAATCCACCAGTCATAATCATATGCGGAAGGATCAATGCGATCTGGTTCTCCCAGCTGTTTAAGCACTTCGTTTGAAGATTTCCCCATAAAGGACATGAGCCCCTTTTTGGGGATGTTGATCGGCTTATCGCTAGATGTTTCTTCATTAGACACCTTCGGTTCATTGCTGTTTTCTTTTTCTGGTGAAGATCCATATTGAATAAACAGAACGTACGTTCCAGATATAATCAGGAGGATGAGGAGTGTTTTGAGCACAGTTTTCAAATAAACACCTCCGTTAAATTGGCAAGGTACAAAAAGTACCTTCTACTGTCATTTAAACAAAACTTGCTCCATTTATCAACGACAATACAGCCTATTTAACACGAATTTAAAATATGCCCCTCTTAATGAAGAAATCCTTGTCCATGATCTTGATCCTGTTGAGAGATTTCTGTCAGTGCCTCTCCCGCGCGATCATTTGATAAATCTTCGACTGATAAATCTCCTAGAGCGACAATCCCTGTTAATGCGCCGTTTTTTACAACAGGAATGCGGCGGAGCTGATGCTCTGACATGAGCCGGACAATTTCTTCAAGTGTTGCATCTTCTTCAGCTGTTAGTACTTCCTTTGTCATCAGCGAGCCCACTTCCTGTGAGTTTGGCTTTTTTTCTGCAATGCCTCTAAGCACAAGGTCACGGTCTGTTACTATCCCAACGAGCTGATCTCCGTCAACCACTGGAATGGCACCGATATCAGCATCTCTCATTTTGACTGCTGCTTCATACGTATTGTCATCTTGCTGACATGTCACTACTTTTTTTGTCATAATATCTTTGATTTTTTTCGTTTTCATGTTGATTCCTCCATCCGTTATTTTCTTTATTACTGTAACCAGCTTATAAAAGAACATACCTTTCACAGTTGAAAGTTTAACGCTTTCATACTATGATTGTCAGTAAAGGGAAATTTTATAAGGAGGGGTTTTGGGTGAAGTTTGAAGATACGGGGATTGAAAAGGTATCAGCTGACTTAAATAAATTAGATTTCATTATGGAAAGTGAAGGATTTGTACGAGCCGATCAATGGGATTATGAGCGTGTGACATACGACAGAAAGTACAGCATGGTAGAGGGAACCTTTTATTTACGGATTTCCGGCTACGCTACTGAAGGAGATGTCGGTTCCAAAAAGGCACACATTCAGCTTCTAACACCGTTACTTGGAAAACACTATTATCCACATGGCGTTGAATACGGCGAAGGCGAAGAATTCCCTAAGTCTCTCATTCAATCAAGCAAAAAAACACTTGCACAGCTGAAGGAAAAACTAGAAGCCATGACGGCTGAAGCATAAAACAAAGGGCTAAAATGATTTTTTAGCCCTTTTCCTCATACGATGAAAGCACAGCCATCTGGCTGTGCTTTTTTTATTCATATTTCGGAATAAGCGCATCTGGTACGGCATCTTTCGCTCTTTCTTTTCTTGCCCAGTCAAAGAAGACAACAGCAAGAATAGAGCCGTACACAATCTCCTGAATAATTTTCATCAAAATCGCACCTAGCTGCTGATCCTCTAGCAGCGGCAAGGTGTGGAACATATCAGGGCCAGTGAGAGCAAGGCCTGCAAGCATATCACTTGGCACACATAAATGCAGTGCTTGTATCCATGCGCCGGCATCAGAATAGGTTGCATAGATCGGTGCTTCACTAAACATGATGAGTGCACAGGCCGGAGTCATCAATATCCCGTCTGCCATGATATATCCAAGCTTCAAAATGCCTGTGATCTGCGGCTGACTTTGGACTTTATGGACAAGCGGCCACCACATGAAAAAGGCAGCGATAAAAATAACCACCGTCATCAATGCGTGGTAAAACGGATCTGTTTTCACAAAATCAAACACAAGCGGAATGTGATACAGCGAAAACAATCCGTTAAATCCAAGCAGTGCAATTAAAGGTTTGGAAAACAAACGGAAAACAGCTTGAATACCTGGTGTTTGAATGATCCGCTCCCATATGGCTGGAGGCAATCCTGTAATAAGGAGAGGCGGGATGACTAAGTATAGCACCGCCATTTGCGCCATATGTGCACTAAACATAATATGCCCCATTAAATCAATTGGGCTCCCTTTCACAGCATATAACAGAACAAGCCCCGTCAGAAATAACGTCTTCTCTTTCACCGTCGCACGGTGCTTTCCCTTTGTCACAAGAAGCAGATAAAGAGCAGCTGCTATCACAATACAAGTCAAATAATAAGGGCTCCATAATGCCCGAAATCCGAATATTTCTAAGTTCTCCATTGCTGCGCCTCCTTCAAGGGCAAAGCGGGTTTACCACCATATAATGGTCAAAAAGGCTAATACGGTAATAAACGCAACAAACACACCTGAGTATAGAAACAAGGCGGGTGTTTCATGCCCTTTTTGGTTCATGTGCATAAAATAATAAAGCTGAAAAGCTACCTGAATGCCTGCAAGCAGTAAAATAAATGGTACTGCGAACCAATTTCCAACGTCTTCTGAGGCGATCGTTAAAAACGCAACAAATGTTAATCCAATCATCAAGCCGAAGGAAATGAGCTGATGCTTCATTTCCTCGGCATTTTTCTTTTTACGATATACAAGATCGACTTTGGACTGATTTGTGTTTTTATTTCCCATTCTTATCCCACCATTCCCATTAAATATACAACGGTAAAGATGAAGACCCACACAACATCAATGAAGTGCCAATAGAGACTTGCCACATAATATTTCGGCGCATTGTATAAATCAAGTCCGCGTCTCATATTTCGAATCATAAGAGCGGTAATCCAGCAAAGTCCGAAGGCAACGTGAGCTCCGTGAGTTCCTACAAGTGTATAGAAGGAAGAACCAAGAGCAGAGCTGGTAATCGTAAATTCATACGCATGCACATAGTGATAAAACTCATAAATCTCAACCCCTAAAAATCCAGCACCTAAAAGGACCGTGATACCAAGCCAAAGCTGCATCTTTTTAAAGGCAAAGTTTTTCATATGATACATGGCATACACACTCGTTAAACTGCTCGTTAATAGAAGCATTGTGGCAATAAAGACAAGTGTGAGGTCAAACATATCAGTTGTTTTTGCTCCGCCTGCATTTGAGTTTTTCAGCGCCAAATAAGTGGCGAAAAGCGATGCAAACAGAACGGTTTCTCCTCCAAGAAACAGCCAGAACCCGACAAACTTATTCTTCCCTTCTAACGTGGCCTTCTCAGGAGAAGCTGGAAAGGTTTCCGCCGTCATTTTTTGTGGTTCCATTATGCTTTCACCCCTTTATCATCGTCGTCGGTCAAATCTTCTTTGTGAATATGGTATCCATGATCATCTTTCAGAGACCTAACGAGCATGGTCGCAAACGTAATACCAAGACCAATGAAGATCACCGGAAGCCCCCAGCTGTGCTCTTGACGATACATGAAACCAAACGCTGACACAAATAGACCGAATGAGATAATGACAGGCAAGATGGAGTTATTCGGCATGTGAATATCATCGAGCGGTTCAGATGCTGTCATTCCTTTTTTACCATCCATTTTTTCAATCCATAATGGATCTAGTCCTCTGACAAGCGGAAGCTGTTTAAAGTTGTATTCTGGCGGAGGCGAAGACACTGCCCATTCAAGTGTTCTTCCATCTCCCCAAGGATCGCTCGATACACGCTCCCCTTTGGCTGTTGTCCAGATGATGTTAATCAGCATGATCACAACAGCTACAAACATAAACAGTGCCCCAATCGTACTGACTAAGTTCCCAAGCTCGAGACCCTGACCTGGCAGGAATGTAAAGACCCGGCGCGGCATGCCCCATAGACCGAGAAAATGCTGGATAAAGAAAGTTAAATGGAAACCGATGAAAAACAGCACAAAGCCAATTTTCCCAAGCTTCTCATTCAGTATTTTTCCAAACATCTTCGGCCACCAGTAATGCACACCTGCTAGAATACCGAATACAACTCCGCCGATAATGACGTAATGGAAATGCGCCACAACAAAATACGTATCATGGAACTGATAATCCGCTGCAGCTGCCGCAAGCATGACCCCAGTTACCCCGCCAAGTAAGAACGACGGAATAAAGGCAACAGAATAAAGCATCGGCGTTGTAAACTTCACATTACCGCCCCATATCGTGAGCAGCCAGTTGAATACTTTAATTCCTGTTGGCACCGCAATTGCCATGGTCGCTACAGCAAAGATCGCATTGGCGATAGGTCCAAGCCCCGTAGTGAACATGTGATGCGCCCACACCATGAATCCAAGGAAACCAATCAATACAGTAGCGAACACCATGGACGAGTAACCAAACAATCTTTTTCTTGCAAACACCGGAATGATCTCAGAAAAGATTCCGAATGCCGGCAGGATCAAGATATATACTTCCGGGTGTCCGAAAATCCAGAACAAATGCTCCCAGATGATTGTATTTCCTCCAAGCTCTGGATTGAAAAAGCTCGTGTCAAACATTCTATCAAGCATCAGCATCGCAAGCCCTGCTGTCAGCGGAGGGAATGCGAATAAAATAAGTGCGGAGGCGACAAATGTCGTCCAAGTAAAGAGCGGCATTCTCATATACGTCATACCAGGCGCTCTCATATTAATAATCGTTGCAAGAAAGTTAATTCCTGCAATCAGCGTACCAATACCCGCGATCTGTAAACCTAAAATGTAGAAATCCATTCCATGACCTTCTGAATTCAGCGTGAGCGAAGCGTATGCAGTCCAGCCTGCATCAGGTGCTCCGCCCATAAACCATCCAAGGTTTAAGAAAATTCCTCCGAAAAAGAATAACCAAAAACCAAGTGAATTCACAAACGGAAATGCTACGTCACGTGCACCAATTTGAATTGGTACTACCGCATTCATTAATGCAAATAACAGCGGCATAGCTGCAAGGAAAATCATTGTCGTTCCATGCATCGTCATGATTTCATTGTAAACCCCTGCACTGACAAAATCATTTTCAGGGATGGCTAGCTGAATACGGATAAACATCGCTTCTATCCCGCCAACCAAAAAGAAAAATCCCCCTGCCACTAAATATAATATGGCAATTTTTTTGTGGTCAACCGTTGTCAAGTAATCCCATAAGACAGCGCCAAACCCCCGCTTTTTAGCTATTGTACTCACCATGAAATCCCCCTCTTATCTCCCATTTGCCCCTTTTCATATAGATGTCTTTCTTCACGATCCTTTAAGCAGACTATGTCTGACAGATGACGACTTCTCGGTTGTAGAGACATATTCGGGAGCTCTTAACAAAAACTTCACATCGATCACATACCCTCTTGAATATCTGCTCTAGTTGTTACTCGATTTTAAGACCTTTTAAATACTCGTAAAGTGCATCCGCTTCTGAGTCATTTAATTTAGGGTACGTTCCTGTCATCTTATTACCTGGTTTAAAGCTTTCTGGATCTTTCAGCCATGCTTTCACATTTTCTTTGTTCATGTCTTTAATTCCAGCTACTTTCGTCCGCTCTCCGAAGGTCGCAAGGTTTGGTGCAGTCCTTGCTGCTTCCGGCCGCTTGTCACCAGGCTCTACTGCGTGACAGCTTAAGCAGTTTTTCTCTTTAAATAGCTTTTCGCCCTCTAAAGCGAGATCCTTTGTGGATTCAGGCTTCTTGTAATCAGCCATTTTTTTCGTCCATCCTAAAAACTCATCTTGAGAAAGCGTTTTAACTTTAAAGTCCATTAAAGCATGTGACGGCCCGCACAGCTCCGCACATTTCCCGTAGAAATATTCCCCTGCATCTT
Organism: Bacillus sp. Je.9.29.b; assembly: GCF_051129925.1. Classification (NCBI taxonomy): domain Bacteria; kingdom Bacillati; phylum Bacillota; class Bacilli; order Caryophanales; family Bacillaceae; genus Bacillus; species Bacillus sp. Je.9.29.b. Next base: position 520,598 of record NZ_JBCPSO010000001.1, on the reverse strand, counting down.
TCGTTCGTTTCGAGTCAAAGGTTAAATAAAATTTGTTGTCATTATCTGTGTTTGTATCAATTTTACCGCCAGCCGATGGAACCCAGAATGAGTGTTTGACATCGGACGCTTTCAGCTTAAAGTATACCTTTTGATCTGTTGGCACGATCAATTCCTGACTTGTGACAATCCCATAATCAGGGTATTCAAATTCCCACCAATATAAGCTGGCTCTTACATTGACAACAAGTGTCTTTTCAGGATCTCGTTTTTTCTTATCCATAGCGCTTGTATCCCCTAGTTCAAGCGTATATGCCACAACAGGTACAACGAGAATAATGAGTAGAAGAATCGGAATCGCTGTCCATGTGATTTCCAGGTTGCGGTTCCCTTCCACCTGCTTTGGAATCGTATCTTCTCCCACTTTAGAACGTTTGAATTTAATGATGACGTAAAAGAAAATGATCGATACAACAATGACGACAAGAACCATAATGAGTGTACTCAGTACCGTTAGGAAAAACTGTTTATCTGCTACTTCCCCAACAGGCTTGAGTGTTGATAAGTATGGTTCACCACAGCCCGCCAAAACGAGCGTCAGTAAGAGAAACAGTGAATAAACACGCCATTTTCTTATCATAATTTGTCCCAACCCCTTTTGCTTGATCTCCTTTGCCTTTCGCTTTTTACCTCTTATTTATAAAATCACTTCTCACTCATCCATAACCCCCGCCTCTTATAAAAGCACTTACATTTCCTCTTTTCATAAAAAAATGATGTTTTTACTCAAAATACCATCTATGTATAAACAGAAAGCCGCCTAAATAGAACTGAATATCAGGCGGCTTTCATAGTTGTTAGAAAATGTTGTGTTATAAGATATAGCCATTGTTTTGATGTGATCAAAGTGTATTTCACTCTAGAATAGTGTAATAATAATCATCGCTACGAAAAAGATGGTTAAGTAGTTTAATGAATAAACGAACATGAGCGTTGACCACTTCATGATGTCTTTCATTTTAAAGCCCATAAGGCCAATAACAAGCCATCCAATATTAAGCAATGTACCAAGTGCGACAATCGGCCATCCTAATCCACCTAAGAAAAATGGAAGCGGAAGAAGACATGCTGTCCAAATGATGATCTGGCGTTTTGTGACTTCAAAGCCATAAACAACTGGCAGCATTGGAATGCCCGCCTTACGGTAATCTTCCGTTTTCTTAATCGCAAGTGACAGGAAGTGCGGGATTTGCCAAATGAACATAATCATAAACAAAACCCAAGCCGTTGTGTCGATTGTACCTGTGACAGCTGTCCAGCCGATTAATGGCGGAACCGCGCCAGATACACTTCCGATAACTGTATTGATGGTGTAATGGCGTTTAGACCACATGGTGTAAAGAACCGCATAAGTAAAGACTCCAATAAATCCAATCACTGCTGATGTAATGGTTGTCATCAGAAGCATAATGAGTCCTAATACAACAAGCAGAATGCCAAATGCATACGCTTGCCCCGGCTGAATTTTACCTGTAACCGTCGGTCTTGTTTTTGTTCTTTCCATTAATATATCAATATCACGGTCAAACGCATTATTAATTGCGCATGAACCGGCAATAATAAGAGAAGAACCAATCATTGTTAACAGCACAATATCAAGATTTCCAAGAAAACTCATACCTGTAAAATAAAAAGCAAGCCACATTCCAGTAAATGTCGTAATGAAATTGGAATTGACGATGCCCATTTTAATCAGAGCAAGAAAATCTTTCCACGCTGTTGTTTCTTCTATTTGTCCATGAATAGCTGCTTCCGCGGCTGTTTTGGAATTTGCCAATGTGTATAACCTCCCTTGCCCAAACCTTCAAACGAACGAATGACACGTAAAATCATTACAACTCTATCATACAAGATAAACAGCTGTAAAAAAACATCCTATTAAATAATAAACGACAAACTTGAAGTTATTTGTGAACTTTTCGTGAATTTATTAGGATATATGTGTGTTTCAGAAGGCGGTGCAAAATGAAATATTCTCTCCTCTATTTCTATCAGACTGTCAAAGAAAGATCAAGCACTCTAAATCTGTAAACTTTGTGAACTAACATATCATTTTTTTGTGAACTTTGGTCATTATGAATTGCAACAGAACACGCATTTGGCTTAAACTTGAGAGCATGTGAGGTTTTCATTTACATCAGAAGTTTTTTAGAGAAGGTGAAATAATTTGATGAAATTTGCTTTAAGGCTATTGAGCGCGATCACAACGTTTGTGATGCTGATCGTACTGATTGGCGGTGCGCTTGTGACGAAAACCGGTTCGGGTCTTGGCTGCGGTAGACAGTGGCCCCTTTGCCACGGTCGTTTCTTTCCTGAAATGAACCCCGCTTCCATCATCGAATGGAGTCACCGCATGTCAACAGGAGTTTCCACCATTCTTGTTCTGGCACTGGCGGTCTTATGCTGGAAAAAAATTAGTCCAGTATTCCGTGAAACCAAATTTTTGGTCATCATGTCCATTATATTCTTAATGCTTCAAGCGCTGTTAGGAGCTCTTGCTGTCGTATTTGGTTCTAACGCACTTGTGATGGCACTGCACTTCGGTATTTCACTCATTTCATTTGCTTCAGTATTACTGCTTGCACTTCTTGTCTTTGAAGCAACCAGATCTGAAACAAAGCTTGTGAAGCCGCTTCATATCGGCAAAAAAATGCAGTTCCATATTTATGGGTTGATCACGTATACGTATATCGTGGTATATACGGGCGCTTATGTGAGACATACAAAGTCAAGCCTTGCATGCTCTGTTTTCCCGTTTTGTTCAAAAGACGGTGCGCTTCCAACGTATTTTAATCAGTGGGTTCAAATGTCCCACCGAGCAGCAGCACTTCTTTTATTCGTCTGGATATTTGTCGCTATGTTCCATGCCATGAAACATTATAAAGAACAGAAGCAGCTGTATTATGGATGGATCATTTCAGCCATTCTCATTACACTTCAAGCCATTTCAGGTGTGATGTCTGTTTATTCTCAGCTTGCACTTGGTTACGCGCTGGCTCATTCATTCTTTATTTCTTGTTTGTTTGGGGTACTATGCTACTTCTGCTTACTCATTGCCCGGTTTAAATATGAAAGCAAAGAGCCATTTAGATAAGAATTGTATCCCCCTTTCATGTGGAGAGGGGGATTTTTTATTGTTGTTTTGCTTCTTCGAATAGCTAGATGGCTTTTTTGCGTCTTTCCTTGTGATCAACTGTCGGCAGCGGGTATGTATCACCTAGCACACAGCTCGATTTCCGTTGTTCATCTATCGGCATTTTACTTGGTTCATGAATCCATTTTTCATCAACACGCTCTAGCTCTGGTACATATTTTCTAATATATTCCCCGCTTGGATCAAACCGCTTCGACTGGGTCGTTGGGTTAAAAATACGGAAGTACGGTACGGCATCTGTCCCAACAGAAGCTGCCCACTGAAATCCTCCGATATTCGAAGCCTCATCATAATCCACAAGCTTTTTTGCAAAATACGCTTCTCCCTTTCTCCAATCAATCAAATAGTCCTTTGTTAAAAATGAGGCAGTAACCATTCTTAAACGATTATGCATCCAGCCTTCCTCATTTAACTGCCGCATCCCTGCATCAACGAAAGGAAAGCCTGTTTCACCTTTACACCATGCTTCAAACAGCTTCTTATCTTCATTCCATTTCATCCCTTGAAATACCGAATTGATTTCTTTTTCTTTCATCTCTGGATAATGAGCATAAATCATATGGTAAAAATCTCGCCACGCCAGCTCTTTGATAAAGGTTTCTCGGCCCTCGTCTTCAAACAGCGCCTCCTCATGTACCGCATGAAAGATCGTTCGAATTGAGATGGCTCCTGTTTTCAAGAAACGTGACAGCTTACTCGTTCCAAAAACAGATGGAATATCTCGTTTTTCATGGTAACGTGTTAGTCTTTTTTGGATAAAGTCATGAAGCGTGTTCATCGCTTTGTGTGAGCCGATTTGATCAAATTTTCTTGAGCATCTCATGATTATACTGCGTAGCTTGTCATTCCCTTTGTGTGAAAGTGACTCATCACAAATCGTATGAGCGCTGCTGAGAAATGATTTGTCAACTTTTATCACAGGCTGCTTCTCTTGCTTTCGCCATGATTGATAGTATGGAGTAAACACTTGATAATGAGTGCCATCCCTTTTTAAAATATCTTGCACCCCGTGAAGGTGTGTATCTTGCCATTTTGATACATGAATGCCCTTCTTTTCTAAAAAAGCGGTTACTTGATGGTCACGCTTTTGACCGATTCCCACTTGATCTTCATTAAAAAAGACAGCTTTGATGTCATATACATCGATAACTTGCTGAAAGGCACGCAAGACATCGCCATAGAGAAGATGAACATACATTTGAGATTCTCTTGCTTCCTTGATAAAATGCGCCAAGCTTTGAAAAAAATGTTCGTTGTTTAAATCGAGGTCCATTTCAGTAAAAAATGGATCTAGATGATAAAGAGCAAATAATTTGTACTCGTGTTTTTTTGCATATGTGATCGCTTTTGATAAGGCGATATGATCATCTAATCGCATATCCCGGCGAAACCAAATCACAACAATGTTGTCCAACCTTCTTCACCTCACTCTATAGTGTAATCACTCTCACTGGCTGCTGCACATTTTAATGCGCTCAAAAAAAAAGACACATCACGGTGGATGTGTCTCGCTTCTTATTCAGGCTTTAATACAATTAATAGATCACCGGTTTGAATCGGTTCTCCATTTGTCACATGTATTTCATCTACGACCGCAGAAAATGGAGCTTGTACAGTCGTTTCCATTTTCATGGCTTCATTGATCATCAAATGCTCACCTTGTGAAATTTTCTGCCCTTTTTCCACGAGTACTTTGATGACAGTGCCTGGCATCGATGCGGCGATGTGATTTGGATTTGAACGGTCCGCCTTCATTTTTTCTTGAACGGAGGATTTGATGCTTTCATCCTTAATCACCACTTCACGCGGCTGGCCATTTAATTCAAAGTAAAGAACTCTTGTGGCATCTGGATTCGGTTCACCAATTGATACGAGTTTGACAATCAGAGTTTTTCCTTTTTCGATTTCTACCTCAATCTCTTCTCCAAGCCTCATCCCGTAGAAGAACGTTGGTGTATCAAGAACAGAGATGTCACCATAGCTTTCTGCTGTTTGGACAAATTCAGAAAAGACTTTCGGATATAAGGCATACGCAATTGCGTCTTGCTCTGTTAACGTCAGGTCATGAGATTCTTTGAACTGCTTCTTAATGTCTTCAAAGTCCACTGGCTTCAGCTTCTCACCAGGTCTGACAGTAAGAGGCTCTTCCCCTTTTAAAATCAGCTTTTGCAGCTTTTCTGGGAATCCGCCATGCGGCTGGCCCAAATAGCCTTTAAATAATTCCACAACAGAATCCGGGAAGTCTAGTGTTGCGCCTTTTTCATAAACATCTTCTTCTGTTAGATCATTTTGCACCATATAAAGTGCCATATCTCCAACTACTTTAGAGGATGGTGTTACCTTTACAATATCACCAAACATGTCATTCACACGTCTGTACATTTCCTTTACTTCATTCCAGCGCTCGCCAAGACCGACACCTTTCGCCTGCTGCTGCAAGTTACTATATTGACCGCCAGGCATTTCATGCTCATAAATTTCTGTATGAGGCGAATTCATGCCGCTTTCGAATTCATGATAGTATTTTCTGACGGAATCCCAGTATTGAGAAAGGCGTTCGACAGATTGGACGTTCATGTCTGGCTTTCTTTCATGTCCATCTAAAGCATAATAAAGTGAGCTTGCACTTGGCTGCGATGTGAGTCCTGCCATAGAGCTGACGGCAACATCCACAATATCAACACCTGCATCAATCGCTCTTGCATAGGTGAACAGTCCATTTCCACTCGTGTCATGCGTATGAAGATGGATAGGGATCGTAAGCTCATCTTTTAAAGCAGAGACTAGCTCGTAGGCTGCCTGCGGTTTTAATAGCCCCGCCATATCTTTAATACCTAAAATATGCGCGCCGGCAGATTCAAGCTCTTTTGCAAGAGATACATAGTACTCAAGATCATATTTTGGACGAGATGGATCAAGAATATCTCCCGTATAACAAATCGCCGCCTCTGCCACTTTGCCTGATTCCCGAACAGAATCAATGGCAAGCGTCATGCCTTTTACCCAGTTTAAGCTGTCGAAAATACGGAACACATCAATGCCTGCCTCGGCTGATTCTTTTACAAATGCTTTGATCACATTATCCGGATAGTTTGTATATCCGACAGCGTTTGATGATCTTAATAGCATTTGGAACAGCGTGTTTGGCACTTCTTGACGAAGCTCTTTCAATCGTTCCCAAGGATCTTCTTTTAAGAAACGGTACGCAACATCAAATGTAGCCCCGCCCCACATTTCCATACTAAACAGCTCTGGCCATAAACCTGCTGTTGGCTGGGCAACTTTCTTTAAATCATGTGTTCTGAAGCGTGTCGCAAGCAGAGACTGATGCGCATCTCTAAAGGTTGTGTCAGTTAAAAGGACGTTATTTTGTTCTTTCACCCAGTTGGCAAGCCCCTCAGGTCCATGCGTATCTAACAATTGTTTTGTCCCAGACGGAATCTCTTGATTGAGAGGAAGCTTCGGTACGTCTGGCTTGTCAAAATGAGGCTTCTTTTTCTCCGCAATACCTGGGAACCCATTAATGGTAACGTTACCAATATAAGTCAACATCTTCGTTCCGCGGTCTTTTTGCTTAGGGAAATTAAATAGCTCTGGCGTTGAGTCGATAAACGATGTATCGTATTCCCCTTTTAGGAACTTCTCATGCTTAGCCACATTTTCAAGAAATGGGATGTTAGTTTTAATTCCGCGAATCCTGAATTCTTGTAAATTTCGGACCATTTTAGCAGCCGCTTGATCAAACGTGAGCGCCCATGTAGACAGCTTGACCAATAATGAGTCGTAATAAGGTGTAATGACCGCACCTTGGAAGCTGTTCCCTGTATCAAGACGTACACCAAATCCCCCACCTGAGCGGTAGGCCATAATTTTTCCTGTGTCTGGCATAAAGTCATTTAGAGGATCTTCTGTTGTGACCCTTGATTGAATGGCAAAGCCGTGTGTAAAGATATCTTCTTGCTTTGGAATACCAACTTCTTTGCTGTGAAGGTTATGCCCCTTTGCAACAAGAATTTGGGTTTGAACGATATCGACACCTGTGATCATTTCTGTGATCGTGTGTTCTACCTGCACCCTTGGATTGACTTCAATAAAGTAAAACTCTCCATTTGCAACAAGGAATTCTACAGTCCCTGCATTAATGTACGATACATTCTGGGCTAGCTGGACAGCCGCTTCGCAAATATCTTCACGCAATTGATCTGTTAGAGACACACTTGGCGCCACTTCAATGACCTTTTGATGCCGCCTTTGAACAGAGCAGTCACGCTCATATAAATGAATGATATTGCCGTGATTGTCTCCAATCACCTGCACTTCAATATGTTTTGGATTTTCAATCAGCTTTTCAACGTATACTTCGTCATTTCCAAAAGCAGCTTTTGCCTCTGACTTCGCACGGTCATAGGCTTCCTTCAGCTCTTCTTTTGATCTGACAATCCGCATCCCCCGGCCGCCGCCGCCTAGTGAAGCTTTAATAATAAACGGGTAACCGTATTCTTCACCGAATTTTTCGACTTCTTCGACCGAATCAACTGGTCCGTCACTTCCTGGAATGACTGGAATACCAGCTTTTTTCGCTTCATCTCTCGCCTTTACTTTATCTCCAAACATATCTAAATGCTGAGAAGTTGGACCGATAAATTGAATGCCTTCCTCTTCGCATCGTCTTGCAAAATGAATGTTTTCGGATAAAAATCCGTAGCCTGAATGAATTGCATCCACGTCATTTCGTTTTGCAATTTCGATGATCCCCTCGATATCGAGGTAGGCATCAATCGGTTTCTTCCCTTCTCCAACTAGATATGCTTCATCAGCTTTATAGCGATGATAAGAGCCCGAATCTTCTTTGGAATAAATGGCCACTGTACGTAAATTGAGCTCCGTACAGGCCCTGAAGACTCTGATAGCGATTTCCCCTCTGTTTGCAACTAGAACCTTTTGAATTGTTCTCTGTGACATTCTCACTCCTCCATATCCCTTAAAATTTTATATGTACTCTATAATAAAGGAAGAAATGAAAACTGTACACTTTTGTTTTCTAAAGATTCAAAGTTTTCTGCAATCCATTTTTTTCAACCGATGGTTTGCTCATTGATTTTTTCTTTTTGTAACGCTCTTTATATTCAGTAAACATGCTGATATTCAGCAGCATTCCCATACAGATGCTAAGTAAAATGATAGACGATCCCCCGTAGCTGATAAACGGAAGTGTCACCCCAGTAATTGGAATAAGACCTGAAACACCGCCTAAATTGATACAAGTTTGGATCGCAATCATGGAGGAAATTCCTATTGCAAGCAAACTTCCAAACGGATCTTCACACTTTCTCGCAATATAAAAACCTTTCACGACGATGAAACCAAGAAGAGCGAGAACAAAAAACACGCCGAAAAAGCCAAGCTCTTCTGAGATAATTGCCATGATAAAGTCTGTGTGCGGCTCTGGAAGATACCCGTACTTTTGAACGCTTTCCCCTAGACCGAGTCCAAAAAAGCCGCCTGATCCAATCGCATAATATGAATTAATCAATTGATGCCCAGTAGCCCCTGCATCTTTAAATGGATCTTGGAAACTCTCAAAACGTCCGAGACGATTTTGCGTGAAAATTTTATCCCAAAAAAGAATAATAAACGGGGTCACGACGACCATCACTGCACTAAATAGCGCCAGCAGCTTCGCAAGCGTTTTGCCGCTAAAGCCTGAGCATAAAATCATCGCAAGGGCAATCATGCCAATGATAAAGGCTGTCCCATAGTCTGGCTGCAAAATGATAAATCCGCACAGGATAGAGACAATCACGATTGGAGGCGTGACACCTCTTAAAATATGATCAATATAATGCTGCTTTTTGGCATACACAGCAGCAAGATAGATGATGACGACAATCTTTACAAATTCAGCTGGCTGAAGACTAAAAGGGCCTAATTTGATCCAGCTTCTTGCGTTCCCTGCAATATGACCGCCAAAGTACACATAGATGAGGGAAAAAACTGAAATCAGCAGCATACCAATCTGGAATTTCTTATTTGAAAACAGCTGATATGGAACTAATGCTGTAAAGATCAAGATGGCTGCTCCAACAATCATAAATAAGAGCTGTTTCTTAAAAAAGTTATCTGGCGCGGCATCGTATCTGATAACAGATGTAATCATACTTGAGCTATACACCATAACCAAACCAAATGCGCTGATTAAGATAATGGCGAACAATAATGAGTAGTCATACGATTTTAGCATTCTCTTTAACATATAATCCTCTTCCTAACGTCTGTTTCTACTGCTTGATATCTTCTTAGCTGTTCTTATTCTACTACATTTTCTCCGTTTGATCCCGTATTACCTCTTTTATATTGTTCGTCATTCATGAAAGAATCAAGTCCGTTTGCCGTCAATCCATCAAAAGAAAATAGGGGACAAAAAAACTCAAACTTATGTTGTGGAAGTTTGAGTTTTCAATCGTTATTTTTTTGTGAACGCATCATGAAGTGCGGAAAGCTCTCTCTCAAGTTTATCGAGTAGTTTCTTGCCTTCATGTTGATCAACTAATCCAAGCCGGACAGCAAAATCAATCTCCCTCGATAATCCGAACATTTGAGTATCTAAAACCTCTTCATAAAGAGGACATTGCGGCATCGTTAAGTTGTCCATTTGCACTTGGATCAATTTTAAAATTTTATCTGCATCCAATTTTAATAAAGCCAGTGCTTTTTGCCGATGATCGACTAAAATTTCTGACGCCAAAAGTATCCCTCCGTTCCCCAGGCGAGTACCTAATTCTTCTATTTATCATAAAGCGAAACGCCCAAAATTGCAAGCAGATTTGTACAGTTCGCTTTGTGAAAATAAAAAGAAGACATTTCTCATTAAAAGATACTCATCTCATATTTTTCACTCATGAGCTCAAGCAGCTTAATCCCAGCAATACTATTCCCTTTTTCATCCAGGGCAGGACCGAAAATTCCGATCCCAAAATCATATGGTGCCGCTCCCATAATCCCGCCTGAAACACCGCTTTTAGCAGGTATGCCGATATTAATGGCAAATTCACCGCTTGCATTATACATGCCGCACGTCACCATAAAGGTTTTACAAATTCTAGCGACATCTTTTGAAAGAATTTGCTGCCCCGTTTCTGGATGTCTGCCATCTAATGAAAAAACACAAGCAATTTTCGCCAAATCTAAGCTGTTCATCATGATGGCACATTGTTTCGTATACACGTCCATGACCTCTTCTACGTTCCCTCTAATAATATGATATTGCTTCATATAATAGCACATAGCCCGGTTAATCATCGATGTCTCAAATTCAGATGCGGCTGTTTCCTTGCAGTATGTAATGCTTTTGTCATTTGCGAGCTCTCTAATAAAGCCAAGAAGGCGGTTCAGCTGATCTTGCGGAGTCGCTCCTCTTATTAAGCTTGTGACTGCAAGCGCTCCTGCATTAATCATTGGATTCAGCGGCTTATTCGGACTTGCTGTTTCCAGCTTAATCATTGAATTAAACGGGTCACCTGTAGGCTCTTGTCCAACATATTGAAAGACTTTTTTTGGCCCTTCTTCTGAGAGTACGAGCGCAAGGGCTAATACTTTAGAAATACTTTGCAGGGTAAAGCGTTTATCTACATCTCCTGCCGAGTGACAAGTATTACTCACATGGTACACAGCCACAGATAAATCCGTCTGCTCCGCTTTGGCGAGAGCGGGAATATAGGATGCTACTTTGCCATCTTTGGCCACTTTTTTTGCTTCTTCTACAAATCGCTGAAGCTCTTCATTGTCGCGACATGCCATGCCCAATATCCTCCCTATCTTTCATGTAAGATTAGTGTGTACAAGAGGAAGCATGTTTATGAAAGTGACAAAGCAGGCGAAAACTTCTATAATTTATGGTGGAAAGGGGTTGTCTTGAACATGAGCATCATTCAAATTAAGGGGAACGTAAAGTACAAGATCACCATTGATCCAAGTGTATGGATTTTTGATGACCGCAAATTTTTAATGGATTCATTTTTTGAAAAAAGGACAGCAGATGAAGAAAGTCAGCTGGATCAGGAGCTTGACCAAGAGCGGGTAATCAGAGAAGGACAAACACTTCCACCCACTTTAAAAACAGAGAAGAAGTACGAAAAGGAAAGACTCATCACAGGCAGCTTCGGAATGAAGCTGGGTGATATGCTGAAAAATGCAGAACCGCTTGAACATGCAGACACATGCAAATTTGTCACAGAAACAGAGACAATTGCTGTTCCGCTTTCTCAGGCAATGGAAAGCATTGCACACTTCAGCCAAAATGGGAAGCCTATGACTGAAGAAGGACCAATCCACGTTTATTTCGCGGATCAGTCCAACCTCACTCAGCCGATAAAAGGTGTCAAAGAGCTCATCATTACATAAGACAGAGGGTCTGGACTACAGCAAATCAGCTGCAAGCTGTGCAAGTCCAGACCTTTCTCCTTTGACAAGCTTGACATGTCCAGATATTTGCTGTCCTTTGAACCGCTCAATGACATACGTAAGCCCATTATTTAAGCTGTCTAAATAAGGATGATCAATCTGCTCCGGGTCCCCCATCAGCACAATTTTACTTCCCTCTCCGACGCGCGTTAATAATGTTTTTACCTCGTGTTTCGTTAAATTCTGTGCCTCATCAATGATAATAAATTGATCAGGGATACTTCTTCCGCGGATATACGTTAAAGCTTCCACTTGAATAGAACCAATTCCCGCCAAAATCGCATCAAGTTCACCAGGTTTTTTTGTATTAAATAAAAATTCTAAGTTGTCATAGATCGGCTGCATCCATGGTCTGAGTTTCTCTTCCTTTTCACCTGGCAAGTAGCCTAAGTCCTTGCCGACAGGAACAATGGAACGGGCTACGATCAGCTTTTTAAACATGCCGAGATCCTCTGTCTGCATTAATCCGGCAGCCAGTGCAAGGAGTGTTTTACCCGTACCCGCTTTTCCGATCAATGTTACAAGCGGAATATCACGGCGCAATAGCAGCTCTAGGGCCATCGTCTGCTGAACATTTTTCGGACGGATTCCCCAAACATGCTCTTGATCATAAATGAGGCGTTTCACGTTCTCGGCTTTTTGATCAAGCATTCCTAAAGCAGAGCCGCCTTCATTCCCCTTCATAATGACGAATTGATGTGGGTTTAATGGTGCACTTGTGACTTCTTTTATCGGCAATTGACTTTGCTTATAAAATGTATTCAATTGCTCCGTCGGAATATAGAGCTCATGATAGCCGTTATCAATGTCTTCGTTTTGCAGCACACGGTCACTTAAGAAGTCCTCTGCTTGGAGACCTATAGCATCTGCCTTTACCCTGACTAAGACATCCTTACTGACCAAAATGACAGGCCGGCCGTGAGGCTTTGTTTCTTCCTCTAAGCTCAAATTTTTCGCGACAGCCAAAATCCGATTATCGTTCGTTTTTTCAATAAAAATTTCTTGAAGTTCATGGAAAGAGCGGTGATTCAGCTCGATGCGCAGCGTCCCTTTTGACTCTAGCGTAATTTTTTCATGCAGTTTCCCTTTCGATCTCAAACCGTCGATTAAACGTGAGACGCGCCGGGCGTTTTGCCCAACCTCGTCCATGTATCTCTTTTTCGAGTCTACTTCTTCTAACACAACGGCCGGAATGACGACCTCGTTGTCTTCAAATGAAAAGATTGAATTCGGATCCTGTAATAACACATTTGTGTCTAATACATAAATTTTACTCAGGTCCTTCGCCTCCTGATCGGGGTTTCATTCATCCTTGTCTTTCCCAAAACGATTGTTAAAATATATGTTTTCATGAATAAAGTTAGAAGGTTAATTCAACAATAAAATAAATCATGCAGTTTGTGAAGGAGGGAATATAAATGCGACTATTTTTGACATTATTCATGATTCAAACGATCATTCTGTTAGGCGCTTGCCAGCAGCAGGAAAAGCCAGAGGCGCTGGACAAGCAAGATGGACGCCAGCACTTAGTACGGGTGTCAGACTCATCGAAGAAAAAGACAAATCAAGCCCGCCCATCTACAGATGTTGCGGAGCATCTTGTCAATGTGACAGAGCACGTAGCAGATGTCAATGATGCAACGGCAATCGTCATCGGCCGTTATGCTGTTGTAGGTATTGATGTAAAAAATGATTTAGATAGAAGCAAAGTAGAAACCATTAAATATTCAGTTGCAAAAGCGCTGAGAAATGACCCGGAAGGTGCAAATGCTGTTGTGGTTGCTGATCCGGATACAGTCAGCCGTTTAAAAGAAATGGGCAAAGAAATCCAAGCAGGCCGTCCTGTAAGCGGTATTATGGATGAACTGGCTGCCATTGTCGGCCGCGTGATGCCAGAGATGCCGAGAAATGAGATCGACCGTAACGAAAAGGATCCGACAAATGATCCGAATAATCAGCTCAAAGAACAGGATCAAAAGCAGTTAGAAAAAAATCAAAACGACCAATCAAACCATCATATGAATCAGAAGAACTAATGAGAACGGCTTATATCTCCTGTGATATAAGCCTTTTTCTACGCTGATTTTAAGTAGCTGGAAAACATGCTATAATAAATGCAATAAAGTGAGGTGAAAATGATGAGAGTGAAGTGCTCATTATGTGAAAAGCTTGAAACCATTGATGATGATACACTTGTTGCTAAACGGTTAAGAAACCGGCCCATTCATACATATATGTGCGATGACTGCCAAGAACGCATTAAAATAAAGACTGAAGCTCGCATCAAAACTGGCAGATTCTCTCTTTATCAGGATCCTGCGACGAAAGAGAAAAAGAAGAAAAAAGGAAAGAAAGAACAAAAGACATAAAAAAAGACCTGACACATGTTCAGGTCTTTTTTTACGTACTGACTGTTCCTTCTTTTTTCGCACGATGCAACCGTATTTTATAAATAATCAAAATGGCAGCTGCCACAACCAGTCCTTCCGCTACCGGCAGGAAGATTCCTAGAAATGTGAGAAACGTGCAGCCAAAAATCAAAAACAAATAAATTACGAGCGCTTTTAAAATCGGTAAACGTCTTGCAAAGCCGAGCTTAAAAACAATAATCGCTAAAACAAGGATGGTGCCATATAGGAGCCACATCCCTGTTTGCGGATTTTCATCGACACGAAACAGCATCGCGAAAAAGGATAAATTTTCACTTACTTCCTGATCATTCAAAAAGATTCCCTCCCCTTATCTTTCAGGGTTCTATCTTTTTAATTCTTCATGGAATTAAGATAATCCTGCTAGCTTTTTCTTCTTCGCTGCTTTCTCACGTTCGTTTTTGTCTAAAATTTTCTTTCTAAGACGAATTGATTCAGGTGTAACCTCACAGTATTCGTCTTCATTCAAGTACTCAAGAGATTCCTCAAGTGACATAATACGAGGTTTTTTCATGCTAACCGTTTGATCTTTCGTCGCTGAACGTACGTTTGTTTGTTGTTTCATACGGCTTACGTTTACAACAAGGTCGTTCTCACGGTTATGCTCCCCAACGATCATGCCTTGGTATACTTCAGTACCCGGCTCAACAAAGATCACACCGCGCTCTTCCACGCCTTGGATTCCGTAAGCAGTCGCTTTACCTGTTTCCATTGAAACAAGTACACCTTGACGGCGTCCGCCAACTTGACCAGACTGCATTGGCTGGTAGCTGTCAAACGTATGGTTCAAAATACCAAAACCACGAGTTAATGAAAGAAATTCAGTTGTATATCCAATTAAACCACGTGATGGCACTGTAAAGATCAGGCGAACTTGACCGTTACCATTATTGATCATGTCAATCATTTCACCTTTTCTTGCACCCATTGATTCCATAACAGAGCCAGTATGCTCTTCTGGTACATCAATTTGAACGCGCTCTACAGGCTCACATCGAACACCATCAACTTCTTTTACAATAACTTCTGGCTTCGATACTTGTAATTCAAAACCTTCACGTCTCATATTCTCAATGAGAATGGATAAGTGAAGCTCTCCGCGTCCAGAAACAACCCAAGCATCAGGTGAATCAGTTGGATCTACACGAAGACTGACATCTGTTTGAAGCTGCTGCTCTAAACGCTCTTCGATTTTACGTGATGTCACGTATTTTCCTTCACGGCCTGCAAATGGGCTGTTGTTTACAACAAACGTCATTTGAAGTGTCGGCTCATCAATACGAAGGATTGGAAGTGCTTCTTGGTGTTCTACCGGACAAACCGTTTCACCTACGTTGATGTCTTCCATTCCAGATACAGCGACAAGATCTCCCGCTTTCGCTTCGTTGATTTCCACTCGTTTTAACCCTTGGAAACCAAAGATCTTTGTTACACGGAATTGTTTCACAGTGCCGTCGACTTTCATCAAGGCTACCTGCTGTCCTACTTGCATTGTTCCTCTGAATACACGGCCAATTCCAATTCTGCCAACATAATCATTGTAATCAAGTAGTGCCACTTGGAATTGAAGCGGCTCTTCATGGTTATCAACTGGGCAAGGAATATGGTTCACAATGGCTTCAAACAAAGATTCCATGTTTTCATCTTGCTTGCTCGCATCATTACTTGCTGTACCATTGATTGCTGATGCATAGACAACTGGGAATTCAAGCTGTTCTTCTGTTGCATCCAATTCAATAAACAAGTCGATTACTTCATCGACTACTTCAGCCGGACGAGCAAAGTCGCGGTCAATTTTATTGACGACAACGATTGGTGTTAAGTTTTGCTCAAGTGCTTTTTTCAGCACAAAGCGTGTTTGAGGCATACAGCCTTCATAAGCATCCACAACGAGGAGTACACCATCTACCATTTTCATGATACGCTCAACTTCACCACCGAAATCGGCGTGTCCTGGTGTATCTAAAATATTAATGCGTGTATCTTTATAATGGATCGCAGTATTTTTAGCTAAAATCGTAATACCGCGCTCTCGCTCTAAATCATTTGAATCCATGGCTCTCTCAGCGATATTTTCATTCGCACGGAAAGTACCAGCTTGATGGAGCAATTGGTCAACAAGCGTCGTTTTACCATGGTCAACGTGGGCAATAATTGCGATGTTGCGAAGGTCTTTTCGAAGTTTCACATTTTCATCTCCTAAAATAATTAGATAACTTTCATATTATATCACAATCCCCTTTAAATGCCGATCGTTTTTCTGTAAACTTATATTAACTCTAAAAAAAGGGATGAAGACAAATGAAACAAATCAAATGGCTTCTATTATTATGTGCATTACTTGCAGTTGTCAGTATGGCGTTTATTGGGGTATCTCTTGCAGAAAAAAACATACTGGGCATATGTTTAAGTATCGTGTTCGCCATGATTTTCATGGGTACAGGATTTACATTAAAAAGAAAATTAAACGTGCAATCATAAAATTAGTTAAAAGCCTTTTACATTCTATATGTAGAAGGCTTTTTATTTTGAGTAAAAACAAGACAAATCACCTATGAAAGCTCCATTTTTCAGACGGAACGTATCTTGAAGAATTGACAAAAGTAAGCAATCTGAACCCCTCTATTTATCGACAAGAACTTTTATAGTTCTCCAAAATCAAACATAAAGTTACAATTTTCCTATTCTTCCACAAAGTTTCTCATGGTATGCTTTTCTTGCAACAAAATTTAACAGAAAAGGGAGAGAAAAGAAGCATGAAGAAGTTTTTGAGCAAATCGCTCAGCTCTGTTGTATTTTTCGCTTTAGCTATCATTCTTACTTTCACAACAGTAGCTCCTGGGCAAGCAAGCGCTGCAACTTTCAAAGGAATTCCTTTTGAACAGCAGCAAATCATTAAAGAATTATTGGAGAAAAACGAGCGTGTCATCAACATTCTCATCAATTCATTTGTTGAGGAAGACAACAACTACACATTTGATGTGAAAAAAGCTGTTGAGCTCGGACTAACTGAAGAAGAAGCGGCGACTGCTGAGAAATTCTTAGATCGCGCAGCTGTTCTTACAATCGTTTTCAGTGAAAGCATCACTAAAAACGAAAAAGGAAAATTGGTTTTTGATGCAGCAAAAGCTGTTGAACTTGGTCTTACAAAAGAAGAAGCGGCTAAATTCGAAAAGCTTTTCAAATCAGTGATCAGAATTGCTGATCTTGCTGGCGATGCCCTTGTTCTAGACAAAAAAGGAAACGTTGTGATTGATTCAAAAATCGCAAAAGGTCTTGGATTCAGCTCTACTGAATTACTTGTTTTCAACCAAATGCTTAAGAAAATTCCTCAAGAGCAATTAAAAGTGTTCTATGATGCAGTTCAAATTGCGAAAGAAAAATTAAGCTAAGCTCAGAAAAACCCCCACCTGGTTCATCCAGATGGGGGTTTTTTATTTCAGCCAATAAAGAATGATCATCATGACGTATCCTATACAAAACGCGATACTTGCTCGATATAGCAGCTTGCCATAGTAGCGCTTTTCAAATTTTCTTTTTTCTTCCTTTTCATCTATATATGGCACGAGATCAGGAGTCTGTATAAGGATTATTGGCTCTTTCATTTCGTGATAAAGGTGACGGCAGCTCTCGCAGGATTGTATGTGATCTGCAACAATTTTATTTGTTTCTGCACTCGTGTCCCCCTCTATATAAAGTGGTAACAATTCTTCAATCAAATAACAGCTCATTTATTGAACTCCTCACAATGTAGCATTCGCTTCAGCTCTAATCTGGCTCGATGAAGGGTTGTTTTGACTTTAGATAAAGTCCAATTCAAAATTTCAGCTACTTCTTCATATGACAATTCTTGAATATCTCTTAAAATGAGGACCTCCCGATATGAATCCTTCAGCTGATGAATATGATGCCACAGCCTTTCGATGTCAGCTTGTGTTTCGATGTAATCTTCTGGTGTTGTGAACGACTGCTGCTCTAAGAAATCTATTTCCTCTACGTTTGTAAAAGTCCATTTTATTTTTCGGCGATAATCATTCACAAATGTGTGATACGCAATGGTATAAAGCCATGTTTTCATACTAGAATGTCCCTTAAAGGAGGACAACCCATGCAGTGCCTTCATAAATACGTCCTGTGCAAGGTCCTTGGCCGTTTCCATATTTCCCGTCCGGCGATATAAATATTTAGTGATTTCCTGAAAATATTCTTCATAGATTTTTTCAATTTGGTCTGCTGGTCTGGACATCAAAAATAAAACCACACAGTCATCCAAATCGATAAAACGATAAAAAAGAAGTATAACGAGTAAATAAACCCTTTCATGCGTTTTAAATCGTCATAGTCATTCTGACTTTCCATCGGCGCTGAAGACTGCTTTTTACCCGCGACCACTTGCTGAAATTGCTGTTCGTGTGCCTTCATCCAGCTGGCTGCCTCGCCTCCCAGATCCCCTTCTTGATACAGTTCATATAAGTCTTGAAAGATGGCTTGTTTTTCTTTATCTGTCAAAACGATGCACCTCTTTTGTTCGTCCATTCACTTCATAGATTTTATGCTCATTTGATCCGAAGGTTTGTATGATGACAAGCCATGAAATGTCGATATTCCCTTCTTTGTCGATCATCCTCACAGGTTTTATTTGCTTTTTATAGATCGTAGATGGTTTATACCTCTTAAGTACTTGCTGATAGACGTCTTCCCGATCTTGATTAGATACTGCGTGCGGGATAGAAGAAGCTGATTGCGATTGCACTCTCAACTCAATTCCATCATCCCCTTTAAATAGATTGATGACATGAGAGGAGTGGTTAAATGTAAATTGTTTGCTTTCACTAGTGCCTGTTTCTTTTCTTATGTCTTTTGGCTTTTTCCCTATGATTTTTAACAAATCTTCATCGCTGACGTTCCCTTTTTTCTGTTGAAGAAACGCTTTTGACAGCTTAAAGCTGATAACTTCTTTTGTTGAGCCATTAAACAGAAACTCCGATTGATCTTTAGTTGTGACCCTCACTTCATGCTGCCAATTAAAATAAAATTCATCAATGCCTGTGATTTGATAGGCTGGCGGCTCTAGATTTAAATGTTTATAAATACTGTTGATCCTGTTTTTTATCTCCGTTTCTGTTAGATGGATTCCGTCTATATCCTTTAATTGAAAGATGGCGTTTTCGTATTGCGCTTGTCGAAGGGTCCCTTTTTTCCAAGTGGCAAACGCAAAGCTGTCACGTTCATTCTGAGACATTTTTGGCAGAAGAAGAACATTCGTCTCTCCGTCTTTTTTTTGTACAGCCAATTGAATGCGATGTAGATCGATTGACCGCCCGCTTTTTTCGAAAAATTCAATGGTTTTTTTCCTATATTCTTTATCGGTCAGCCCCTTTCCCTCTACACGACCTCGATAAGAATATCCGCTTAATTCACCTGTAAACGCAGATATATTCACTTCATACTGATCATCTGCAAACACGTAATGATATGGGATAGGCTGATGACTAGCATTTAAATAAAGCGATTGATCTTCTGGTACAAATTTTGAAGCGAATGCTTTTGAACTTACTGCTGATAAAGGGCGATATTCTTGTGAAAAAGTATCTACCAGTTCCGTTTTGGTAAATTGGAACATGGTATGAGGAATATTGACAACCGGGTTGAGTAACAGCAGAAAAAAGACAGTTATACAACCAGCACCCCACTGCCTTAATCTCAGCTTGTCCCGTAGTAAAGCAGATAACAAATCAATCGTCATAAAGCTTCCTGCTGCTGCCGCTAAAATGACAATCGATTTAAATGAAGATTGGAGCTCATGCTTCGAGATAGAAGGATAAAATATATAAAGCAAGGCTGCGAAAATCAAGCCATAGAACAAAAGCAATTCCTTCCACTTTTGACGCCAAAACAAGCGAAAGAAAAGGTGCAGCAACAAAGCGGCAAAGCAAGCCATAGCCAAAATGGTGATCATATCTCTCCATACTAGCCCCGTATCACCGCTAAGAAAGAACTTTTTGCTTTCAGCAAACACAATAAACACTGTTTGACATAAAGGCAGAAGTAATACAGATAAATCAAAAACAAAGAACATACCTTTATTTTTTAAATAAGGAAGAGTAATCACATAGTACAGTGATGCAAGCAAGACATACCCATAAATGAGAAATTGCATGAAATCTGTCAGCACTTCAAATGTTTCGATCGTATACTGTCTAGCTAGGACTTGGTGGACCATTTCAACTGTCATCCCGCCAAGCAGAACGATTCTTAATACGATACCAGCATAGAATACATAACTACTCCTCTTTTCTTTCCATATGGGGAGTGTCACGAACAGGACAAATAGTCCAAGTACACACCATTGAATGATGTGGATACTGTACTCATTTAAAATAAAATACCTTTCAAAATGGAGCGATAAATCACTAAACAAATCAAACATTGATACACAATCCTTTACATGAAATTAAGGCCTCATTCGTATAGACATTCGCCTTACCAAAAAGTTTCAGGAAAAACAAAAAATCACTTCATTCTCATGAAGTGATGTCGTTTATTTTTTATTTCCGCTTCCTTTTATGTAATCATGCAAGATTTTTTCACAAATGGATCGATTTCCAGCCACTATACTGTTTTTGTCTAGGAACGTAAGACGTTCTCCGTGAATATTTGAGTAAACGGCCCCTACTTCATCAAGCAGTACGCAGCCAGCTGCATAATCCCACGGCGCGAGCCTTAAGGTGACATATGCGTCACTTCTGCCGCTTGCAATATAAGCAAGCTCAAGGGCAGCTGATCCAATCGTTCGTGTCCCTCTCACGTCACGCACAAGACGGGCAAATGGTTTGGCGTCAAAATAAGGGCTTTCAATCGCCCATGTCGGATTAATACCCACAATGGCTTTTTCAATCTCCACATCTTTTAATGGAGGGAGCAGGATATCGTTCATATAGGCTCCTTCTCCTTTAATGGCATGGTAGAGCTCGTCATGAATGACGTCATAAATAAGACCGATTTTCCCCACACCATTTTCAAATATCCCGATTGAAATGGCAAAGTTGCGTTTTTGATGGACAAAGTTCATTGTGCCATCGATCGGATCAATGATCCACACAATTCCATCGAGTGAGGTCACCTCTTCCCCTTGTCCCTCTTCTCCTAAAATGTGATGATCTGAAAATGTCGACTGTATTTTTTCAATAAAAAAACGTTCTGTTTCTTTATCGATATTCGTGACTAGATCATTTGGATTTGATTTTGTTTCAATTGATAGACCTTCCTGCATGGACGCTTTAATACGGCTCCCTGCTTCTTTTACCCAGAGCTTTGCAAGACGGTCAATTTCCACCCAGTTTGTCATCAGATTGTAAACCTCTTTTCTATGTAGGACCTATTTGTAATAGCATACTGATATTATGTACGTAAAAGCAAGAAAAAAGCAGCTTCATACAAAAACGAACCGATGAATTGGTTCGTTTTTACCTCCCCTGTTTTACCCTTGAAGCTGCTCCCATTCTTTTCTTAGGCGCTCAAGCTTTCGTTTGCTGCGTTCGATTTGGATGTCATCTTTTTGTTCGATGGCTTCATGAAGCGTAGAAAGCTCATAATCAACCTCTAATCTCCACACAGCGATGCGATTTTTCTTCTCCTGTCTATACCCCTGCTTCACGATTTGCTTCATTGGTCAACGCCCCTTCCAGAGAATGATTCATTCCTTGTCAGTTTTCATTGATAAAAAATTCAATCGATAAGAGAAATGGTTCTTGCTTATATCGTATGAAGCGATCGCATAACCGCAACGACATTCTGAAAATTGTGTCTTTACCTATTAATGATGTACCACAAAATGAAAGGTTTTAAACGCTGCACCACGCCCTTTACAATCTTTTATCTGACGGTGCATCTTTTTTTGAGCTTGACCCAAGCTATGATAAAATATGATCAGCGAAAAGATACAGGAGGCATAACATGAGTGAAATGCGTTTTAGAGATGAAGATTTTGAAACATTCACAGTTGATGGTTTAGATGAACGAATGACTGTATTAAAAGAAAGAGTCCGTCCAAAGCTTGAGGCACTTGGCGAACATTTTGCACCACTTCTTTCTTCTATTACAGGAGACGAAATGTTTGTACACGTCGCAAAGCATGCTAGAAGATCTGTCAACCCGCCAAATGATACATGGGTTGCTTTTGCAAACAGTAAGCGCGGATATAAAAAACTCCCTCATTTTCAAATTGGGCTTTGGAAAACACATGTCTTTGTCTGGTTTGCGCTCATTTATGAATCTCCAGTGAAAGGTGAGTACGGCCAGTTATTTGAAAAAGAGCTAGACACCATCCAGCAGAAAATACCGCAAGATTTTGTTTGGTCTAAAGATCATATGAAACCAGATGTCATGCGTCACAGCGAACTAGATTCCGAACAGCTGAAAACGCTGTTTGAACGTGTTCAAACAGTGAAGAAAGCCGAGCTTCTATGCGGCATCCAGCTGCCTAGAGAGGAAGTCGTTCAAATGAATAATGAAGAATTCCTATCGAAAATCGAAAATGCCTTCCGCACGCTGACGTATCTATACCGCTTCACACAGAAAGAATCTGTATAAAAAAACGAGCCCTTATAGGCTCGTTTTTCACATGCGTATAACGGCTGTCTCTTCTGCCTCTCTTGCGGTTTTCACTGCACGATAAGGGGAATACCCGCTTCCCTTTTCAAACGCCGCACAATGCGTTTTTTCCTCTGCTTTTGAGGGTACAACCTCTTTAAATCGTTTATAAGCATCTAATAACTCCTGCTTCGCAGTTCCTTTTTCATAGGCTTTTTCAACAGCCTGAAAAAATGAAATGACCGCAATTTTTTCCTCTGTCGTCCAGTCGACATCCATTGGATATTGATATTCCATTTACTTGTCCCTCACTTTAACACTCATTTCTAATTTGAACTTTTATTATAGCATCTGTTTGATCAGAAACCGATTGATTTTATGCTTTACATTCCGATCAGTTCATAATATAATTCTTTTGTTTTATGCAATGAAATCTGCTGTAATTGGCACAATAATAGCAGGTATTTCGATGAAGGTGGGAAAGCAATTGTCACAACATGATACACCCTTATATACTGGACTAAAAAAACACGCAGCAACCAATCCAGTCCAATTTCACATTCCAGGCCATAAAAAAGGAGCCGGAATGGATCCTGAATTTAGAGCATTCATTGGCGACAATGCATTAAGCATTGACCTCATTAATATAGAACCTCTCGATGATTTACATTCACCTCGAGGGATGATAAAAGAAGCTCAGGAGCTTGCTGCTGAAGCCTTCGGTGCTGATCATACGTTTTTCTCCATTCAAGGCACAAGCGGAGCCATCATGACAATGGTGATGACGGTATGCGGACCTGGAGATAAAATTATCGTTCCGCGTAATGTCCATAAATCAATTATGTCCGCGATTGTATTTTCTGGCGCAGTTCCTGTTTTTATTCACCCAGAAATAGACAAAGAGCTTGGCATTTCTCACGGCATTACACCTGAATCAGCCAAAAAGGCGCTCACTGAGCATCCAGATGCGAAAGGTTTGCTTGTCATTAATCCAACGTATTTTGGTATTTCAGCAGACTTAAAATCAATCGTAGACATTGCCCATTCATTTGATGTGCCTGTCCTTGTCGATGAAGCACACGGTGTGCATATACATTTTCATGATGAGCTTCCCCTCTCTGCGATGCAGGCAGGTGCCGACATGGCAGCAACAAGTGTCCATAAACTCGGCGGCTCTCTTACGCAGAGCTCTATTTTAAATATGAAGGAAGGGCTTGTTTCAAAAGACCGCGTGCAATCGATTTTGAGTATGCTGACGACAACGTCCACTTCTTATTTGCTCTTAGCGTCACTTGATGTCGCTCGAAAACGATTAGCCACTGAAGGTAAGGCACTAGCTGATGAAGCCATTCGTTTGGCTGAATCAGCGAGAAACCGCTTGAATCAAATTGACGGCATTACCTGCATTGGCAAGGAAGTACTCGGTTCAGCTTCCACTTACGATTATGACCCAACGAAATTAATTATCTCTATTAAAGACCTTGGGTTAAACGGACATGATGTCGAAAAATGGCTGAGAGAAAGTTACCGAATTGAAGTAGAGCTCTCTGACCTGTACAACATTTTATGTATCGTCACCCCTGGCGATTCAGATGAGACAATTGATACGCTCGTGACGGCGATGCAGGAAATTGCCGCAGCCTCTACTTGTGAGGGCGGCAAACAACCGGTAACGGAAGTGCTGCTGCCTGAGATCCCATCGCTTGCTATGACGCCGCGTGACGCCTTTTACGCTACAACGGAAGTCGTTCCGTTTAAGGAAGCAGTCGGCCGCATTATCGCAGAGTTTGTGATGGTATATCCGCCAGGTATTCCGATTTTTATACCAGGTGAAATTATCACAGAAGAAAATATATCGTATATCTTTAAAAATATTGAAATTGGTCTCCCTGTCCAAGGACCTGAAGATTCAACGCTTGAAATGATCCGTGTGATTAAGGAACAAAAACCAATTTTATAAAAAAGAAACATGCAGCCCCAAATGGAGCTGCATGCTTTTTTATTTATTCAGAGGCTTCATCACAGCAATGACAGTGACCACACGTTCCGTATAGCGTTGTCACTTTTTCATTTTCAAATTGATCAATGGTTTCATTGCAATCTTGACAAATAATTGTACCCACGTACATTCCCCTTTTCTTCATTCATAGTTTGAAAGCGTTTGATCTATTTCTTATTTCTATAATATGATGTCACATTTAAGTTGTCAACGGTTAATTGTATGACACATTTAATCATTTTTTATAAATATGTGCTTTTTTCTTATCATATTGAGGGAACGTTTCAATTGTATTTTGCTTCATATCAATTCTGTAACAATTGAGTAACAATCGAAAATTGTCAAAAGGGACATGATAAACTAGAGTGACTAACAGGGAACAAGCTCCTAAAAATGTTGGGACAACCCCAAATGATTTTGAGGTGAATAGATTGAATTTTATGAGGACACTTCTCATTATATTCCCCATGCTCTTTGTACTTAGTTCATGCTCATTAGCGTATATCATACCGAATCAGACCGACCAAGTCCGTCATATTCAAAAACCGAGAATTCTCTTTTTTACTGATGCAGAAAACCTTGATAAAGAAAGCCCTTATTATGATGCAGTCCTCGATTTAAAAAATGAATACCCTAAGGAAATGTCAAAAATGATTGTAAAAGAAGATCGTAAAGGCTGGAAAAATGAAGTGGACGAATTACCGGCTATTTTACTTGTCAATGATGAAAAAGTGATCGTGAAGGTGGAAGGAAATGTCCGCAGTAAACAGGAGATCTTATCGCCTTTATGTCATGCTTTAGACCGCGTCAATACAAACTAATGATATTTAACCTTGCACTTATATATATCCATATGAAAAAACCCCTCACCACATGAGGGGTTTTTCATATGGTGTTCAGGGCGCCAAAAAAACCCTCTCCATCAAGGAGAGGGTTTCATAGGTTTCATTATTTTACGATGTGGATTGGGCTTCCGATTGCTACTTCAGCCGTTTCCATTGTAATTTCCCCTAATGTTGGGTGAGCGTGAATTGTCATAGCGATATCTTCAGCAGTCACTCCAGCTTCGATTGCAAGGCTAAGCTCTGAAATCATATCAGAAGCGCCAACACCTGCGATTTGAGCACCGATCACTAGACCATCCTCTTTACGAGTGATCATTTTCATGAAGCCATCAGTTGCATCAAGAGAAAGTGCACGTCCGTTCGCTGCGAATGGGAATTTCGCTGCAACGATTTCGATTCCTTCTGCTTTCGCTTCTGCTTCAGTGTATCCAACAGTTGCAAGTTCTGGCTCAGAGAATACAACAGCAGGAATACCAAGGTAATCAATTTCAGCTGGCTCTCCAGCGATTGCTTCAGCTGCAATTTTACCTTCGTAAGAAGCTTTGTGAGCAAGTGGTGGTCCATCAACGATGTCACCAATTGCATAGATGTTAGATACGCTTGTACGGCATTGTTTGTCTGTTTTGACAACTCCGCGGTCAGTCAATTCAACACCAACTTGCTCAAGACCAAGCTCATCCGTGTTTGGACGACGACCAACAGTCACAAGTACGTAATCCGCATCAACTGTTTTTTCTTCGCCTTTTACTTCGAACGTAACAGTGACACCATCAGATTTTTCTTCAACGCCTTTTGCAAGAGCGTTTGTATGGATTTCAACGTTTCCTTTTTTCTTCAGGTTACGTTTAACCAATGAGCTCATTTGCTTTTCGAAACCTGGAAGGATTTCGTCTCCACCTTCAAGGATCACAACTTCTGTTCCAAAGTTTGCGTAAGCAGTACCAAGCTCAGTACCGATGTATCCACCACCGATGACAACTAACTTTTTAGGTACTTCTTTAAGCGCTAAAGCACCAGTTGAGTTGATCACGCGGTCTGTGTATTTAAAAGTAGGCAATTCAATTGGACGAGATCCAGTTGCAAGAATTGCATTTTTGAAAGTGTAAGTCTGTGCTGAATTATCATCCATTACACGTACAGAGTTGCTGTCTACGAAATAAGCTTCACCTTTGACGATGTCTACTTTATTTCCTTTAAGAAGACCTTGAACTCCACCTGTTAACTTATTAACAACAGAAGCTTTCCACTCTTGAACTTTTGTGAAATCAACTGTTACGTTTTCAGCTTTGATACCCATGTCTTCAGAATGCTTAGCATTTTCAAAACGATGGCCAGCATTGATTAATGCTTTTGAAGGGATACAGCCGACGTTTAGACATACACCGCCAAGTGTTCCTTTTTCAACGATTGTTACTTTTTGTCCAAGCTGTGCAGCACGAATAGCAGCTACATATCCACCAGGACCTGCACCGATGACAAGAGTATCTGTTTCGATTGGGAAATCTCCTACTACCATGACATTACGCCTCCATTAAAATTAATTGTGGATCATTCAATAAACGCTTGATGTGGTTAAGGGCATTTTGCGCAGTAGCTCCGTCAATCATACGGTGGTCAAAGCTTAGGGAAAGAGCTAAGACTGGAGCTGCAACGATTTCGCCATCACGAACAACCGCTTTTTCAGCGATACGGCCAATACCAAGAATCGCTACTTCTGGGTGGTTGATGACTGGAGTAAACCATTGTCCACCAGCAGAACCGATGTTTGTGATTGTGCAAGATGCACCTTTCATTTCAGCTGGAGCCAATTTACCATCACGTGCTTTTGTTGCAAGCTCATTGATTTCGTTAGATACTTCGAAAATCGCTTTGCGATCTGCATTTTTTACAACTGGAACGAGCAGGCCTTTTTCAGTGTCAGCTGCAATTCCGATATTGTAGTAATGCTTTTGAACAACTTCATCTGTTTTATCATCGATAGAAGTGTTAAGTACTGGGTACTTTTTCAAAGCAGAAGTTAGAGCTTTTACAACGTAAGGCAAGTAAGTTAACTTGATTCCTTGATCAGCTGCAACTTGTTTGAATTGTTTACGATGTGCAACAAGGTTTGTTACATCAACTTCATCCATTAATGTTACGTGAGGAGCTGTATGCTTAGAGTTCACCATTGCTTTTGCGATTGCTTTGCGGATTCCGCTCATTTTCTCGCGAGTTTCTGGGAATTCTCCTTCAAGAACTGGAGCTGCTGCCGCTTTAGGAGCTGCTTCTTCTTTCGCACTTTCAGCTGCTTGAGGTGCTGCTTCTTGAGCTGCAGAATCACCATTAACGAAGCTGTCGATATCTTCTTTTAATACACGGCCGTTTTTACCAGAACCTGCAACTTTGTAAATTTCAACGCCTTTTTCGCGAGCATATTTACGTACAGATGGCATAGCGATCACGCGTTTGTTTGGATCAGCGTCTACTTGCTCTTGTGCGCCTGCACCAGTTGCTGCTGCCGCTTCTTCTTGTGCTACTTCTTTCTTTTCTGGCTCGTTACCAGCTTCAGCAGTACCTTGTACTTGAGCTTCAGTTTTTGCTTCGCCTTCTTCTTCGCTGCCTTTAAATTGAAGATTTTCGTAACCAGGTGCATCAAACGTAATGATTGTTTGTCCTACAGTTGCAACTGTTCCCTCTTCAACTTTTAATTCTAATACTTTTCCTTTAACAGGTGAAGGAATTTCTACCACTGCTTTATCATTTTGTACCTCTGCTAAAACGTCATCTTCATTAATTTCGTCGTTTGGTTTAACAAACCACTTAACGATCTCACCTTCGTGGATACCTTCTCCGATGTCCGGAAGTTTAAATTCAAATGCCACTGTTTTTCGCCTCCTAGATTTTGTTGAACCCTTGTTGTGTATATTTACACGGTCATGTAATTGATAAAGGGGAAGAGAAATAAATTCTTTTCCCCTCTGTCATTTAATTAAAATTCAAGAACTTTCTTCGCTGTTTCAAGTACGTCTTTATGGTTTGGAAGCCATACGCTCTCTGCTTGAGAGAAAGCAAATACAGTATCAGGTGCAGCTACACGAAGTACTGGTGCTTCCAAGCTAAGGATCGCTCTGTCATTGATTTCAGCTACTACGTTTGCAGCAATACCAGCTTGTTTTTGTGCTTCTTGAACAACGATCGCACGGCCTGTTTTTTCAACAGAAGCGATGATTGTTTCAATATCAAGCGGGCTTACTGTGCGAAGGTCGATAACCTCAGCAGAAACGCCTTCTTTTTCTAGCTCTTCAGCAGCTTTTAGTGATTCGTGAACCATTGCACCGTAAGTGATGATTGATAGGTCAGAACCTTCACGTTTCACGTCAGCTTTACCGATTTCAATTGTGTACTCTTCTTCAGGAACTTCCTGACGGAAAGAACGATAAAGTTTCATATGCTCAAGGAACACTACAGGATCGTTGTCACGAATTGCAGAAATTAAAAGTCCTTTTGCATCGTAAGGTGTTGAAGGAATAACAACCTTGATACCAGGCTGTTGTGCGATAAGACCTTCTAAGCTGTCAGCGTGAAGCTCAGGTGTGTGAACTCCCCCGCCGAATGGAGAACGGATTGTCACTGGAGAATGCCAGCGTCCGCCAGAACGGTAACGCATACGAGCCATTTGTCCAGAAACAGAATCTAATACTTCGTAAACGAATCCGAAGAATTGAATTTCCATTACCGGGCGGAATTCTTGTAGTCCAAGGCCAATAGCAAGACCGCCAATACCAGATTCAGCAAGTGGAGTATCGAATACACGATCCTCACCAAACTCTTTTTGCAATCCTTCAGTCGCACGGAATACGCCGCCGTTTTTACCAACGTCTTCTCCGAAAACGAGAACGTTTTCGTCATTTTTCAGTTCTGTGCGTAACGCATCAGTGATCGCTTGAATCATTGTCATTTGCGCCATGGCTTACTTCGACTCCTTCTGTTTGTAAATTTCAAGCTGTTCAACTAAGTTGAATGGTTTTACATCGTACATGTTTTCAATCAAGTCAGTGACTTTTTGCTTAGGCTGTTCGTCAGCTTCTTTGATCGCTTGTTTGATTTGTTCTTTTGCATCTTCGATCACTTTATTCTCTTCTTCTTCAGACCATAGACCTTTGTTTTCCAAGAATTTGCGGTAGCGTACCAATGGATCTTTTTGCTCCCACTCGTTTTCATCTTCTTTTGTACGATATCTTGTTGGATCGTCACCAGCCATTGTATGTGGGCCGTAACGGAATGTAAGAGTTTCGATTAATGTTGGACCTTCACCATTTACAGCGCGCTCACGAGCTTCAGCAGTTGCTGCATAAACAGCTAATGCATCCATACCGTCAACTTGTACGCCTACGATACCAGCTGCAGCAGCTTTTTGTGCAATTGTTTGTGCAGCAGACTGCTTTTCAACAGGTGTAGAGATCGCATATCTGTTGTTTTGGACAACAAAAATCGCTGGCGCTTTGTAAGCCCCTGCAAAGTTAATACCTTCGTAGAAATCACCTTGTGAAGCTCCACCGTCACCAGTGTAAGTGATTGCAACAGCTTTTTTACCGCGCTTTTTCAAACCAAGAGCTACACCAGCAGCTTGAATGATTTGAGCACCGATAATGATTTGCGGTGAAAGTGCATTCACATCTTCAGGCATTTGGTTACCAACAAAGTGTCCGCGAGAGAACAAGAATGCTTTTGTTAGCGGAAGACCATGCCAGATTAATTGTGGTACGTCACGATATCCTGGAAGAATGAAATCTTCTTTCTCAAGTGCAAAGTGAGTTGCAAGCTGAGAAGCCTCTTGTCCAGCTGTTGGCGCATAGAAGCCAAGACGTCCTTGACGGTTCAATGAAATTGAACGTTGATCTAATACTCGTGTAAACACCATACGGCGCATTAATTCTTTTAATTGGTCATCTGAAAGATCCGGCATTGCCGCTTCGTTTACGACTTCGCCTTTTTCGTTTAAAATTTGAAACGTTTCAAACTGCTTTTTGATGGCATCAAATTGCTTTTTGCTATCAACAATTGCTTTTTTTGTTTTTGCAGCCATTCTAAAGTCACCTCTTCCTTTCTTTTAACAGTCCATTTGTCGTGAATCCATTTATACATACAGATATAGGATAACCCAAAATACGCATATGACTCCTGTATATAATAGCCACTAAGATCGTTGTCGAAACATTGGTTGACCAATCGTTTTTGAGCCCTTCTAACTGTATTAACGATAGTTCACAAAAAACTAATACAACTTCTGTTAACAAGGAATAGTTTACAACAAGAAAAATAGTCCGTCAATTGATTTAACGGCTTTATTTAAATAAATGTATTCGCTTTACTTTTTATGGTGAACTGTATCAATCTGTTTAACAAACAACCTAATCTGTACTAGTATAGAGTGCACTGCTGTACTACAATAGAAAATGTTTGTTTTTGTCGAAAAATAAAAAAAGAGCTGTTTTTCAGCTCTTTCAGATTGTTGACAAAGGGCTAAAATGATCTTTATTTTAACCCTTTGTCTTCTTTTCAGCGTGATAGAAAACCTTTGCAGTCTAGGAAGGACGAGTACCGGAGCGGAGCGAATTTGACATTCGTGAGCACCGGAGCACAGAACTGACAACGAATGCGAGGGTTTGTCTACACGCTGAAAGAGCTGTTTTTCAGCTCTTTTTCGACCCTTGATCTGCTGCATTATACAAAGCCTTTTTATGATCATTCAATTGATCTGTATATCGATTGAACTTCTTACTTTCTTTTCTGACTTTGCTATATGAACGATTCACGGTCTTCAGCTTTGACTTCAGCTCTTCATATCCGAGATCCTTTTTCTTCAAAGATTGATACAAATGCTGATCTTGTTTCAGCGCCTTTTGATACTCCTTGTAAAGCTGATCATATGACGCATATCGTTTCTCAATCGATTTGACCGTTTGATCTGCTTTCTCTTTTAACTCCGCATCTTGCAATCGTGCGGCAGATTCCTTTACCGTTTTCAATTCTTTTTTCGATTCATCCATACTGTCTTTTTCTGTCTTTAAATGTTCTTCTCTTTGTGCTGCCGATGCTAACGCCTGATCAGAAAGGCTTGCCACTGTTTTTGTATGGTCCTTTGTTGTTTGAATCATTTTTTTATACAGCTTCTGCTCTTTTTCTTCATAGCTTTGCAGTGTACCTTGCTCTTTTTCGAAGGATGCTTCTTTTTCACTCATTTTCGTCATTGCGTCCTGCATATCATTGAATGGACTTTGACCTCCGCACCCTGTCAGCAAAAGGGTACATATCCCCGCTAAAGCAGCACCTGCTTTCATGCTTCTTTTCATCTGTCTCATGACAAGGTCCCCCTTTACATCTCCACATACCACTATAATTTTTATAGACGTTTGTGACAAGGAAAGAGGTCAGTCAAATGAGGCGGAGAAGATTTTTTTCAAGCAATAGGCGCATGACTATACAAATAGTGCATTCATACATAGTTTATATTACACGCTTCGCCTTCACTTATGAGAGGCCAAGTGTATTTCCAAAGGAGGTCAAAAGTATGTCTAATTATAGTCATGGAAGTATGTATGGTGGATACGGCGGTTACGGATATGGTTTCGGTGGTGGATATGGCGGCGGCTGTTGTTACCCAAGTTATGGCGGTGGATACGGATGCGGATACGGCGGCGGACGTACATTCGCTTTAATCGTTGTGCTTTTCATCCTATTAATTATTGTTGGCGCAGCATTCTTAGGCGGCGGTGGCTGCTGCTAAGGCTGTTTAAGCCTCTGACCGGTCTCATAGGACCGGTCTTCTTTATTTCATTGCATATGTTGTGTATCATTTTATATACTTTACATACAAAGGAAATAGGAGTGAAGTTTTGTGATTACCATGGATGATATCGTAAGGGACGGACATCCCGTCTTAAGACAAACAGCTGAAGCGGTCGAGCTCCCGCCGACAGAAGAGGAAAAACAGCAATTAGCTGACATGATCGAATTCGTCAAAAACAGTCAGGATGCTGACATTGCTGAAAAATATGGACTAAGACCCGGCGTTGGATTGGCAGCTCCGCAAATCAATATTAGTAAACGAATGATCGCTGTTCACTGTGAGGATGAAGACGGAGAAGAATACAGCTATGCTCTGTTCAACCCGCGTATTGTCAGTCATTCAGTCAAAAGAGCTTATTTAGCGACTGGTGAAGGCTGCTTATCAGTTGATGAAGCCATCCCTGGATTTGTTCCTCGATATCAAAAAATCAGGGTCAAGGCCACTACGCTTGAAGGAGAGGACATTGATATCCGTCTAAAAGGGTTCCCTGCCATTGTCTTTCAGCATGAAATTGACCATTTAAATGGCATTATGTTTTATGATCATATCCAAAAGGATCAGCCGTTCGCTGAGCCAGAAAACTCTGTTGCGATCGGCAGATCATAACATAAAAAGAAGACCCGGCGATCTAAGGGTCTTCTTTTTTATTCTTCAATGAGGCCAAGCTGGGTCACTGCATGGAATATGCCGTCCTCATCTACTGGCTTTGTCACAAAATCAGCCAATGCTTTCAGTTCACTCACAGCATTTCCCATCGCCACACCTGTTCCAGCAAACGAAATCATTTCTCTATCATTCAGTCCGTCTCCAAAGGCAATGGTATCCTTTTGATCGTAAGGAAGTCTTTCGATGACTCGTTTGATTCCTTCAGCTTTTGATCCGCCTTTTGGCAGAACGTCTGTTGACAGCTCATGCCATCTGACAAGGTCAATTTCTTCGCGGAATGCCTTATACTCCACTTCCTCTTCTGCCTTACAAAATAACAGCATTTGAAAAATGTCGTTTTCTTTAAAGAAAGATACATCGTGCTCAGGATGCTCTGTTTTTAAAGTACCGATTCCTTCATGGATAAACGGATGATTCGGCACAGACGCCTTCATCGTTTCTTCTCCCATAAAAACGAGTGGATGATCATGACGATCCGCTGTCTCATAAATCCGCTCCATCAGCTCCTGCTTCAGCGGATTACCGTAAATAACGTCTCCCTCATACATGACATACTGACCGTTATAAGCAATGAATGAGTCAAGCCCTAATTCTTCTAAAATGGGCCGAATCAGAAAAGGAGAACGCCCAGATGCAATAAAGAGATGATGACCTTTTTCTTTTAATAAATGAACCGCTCGCTTCGTTGACTCAGGTATATTTTTATCATGATCATATAAAGTACCGTCGATATCAAAAAAGATGACTTTTTTATTCATATCTCGCCCTCCTGCCTTTCGTTATGTATATACACTCCCTTTCATCATACAGAAAGATTTCAGCTTTCGAAACCAATTCCTTTTGAAAGCGCCTATTTCCCACATATAACCATGTAACATTCAATAGAAACATCATATAATACAAGTATATAGAGAGACCGGAACACGCTGGTTAAGCTTACTTCAACCCGAAAGGAGGCGGCATGTGATGCTTCGTCGTCTGCGTAAGAAAATTCGAAGACAATGGAAGGACATGCTTCGCAAAAAATCGATTGCTTAAAGGGATCTTCCGCACATTTGCCGAAGGTCCTTTTTTCTCAGAGACTTTTCTTATGCGCGTTTTTTTAATATAATAGAATAAGCGAGTGTAACATACGGTATTTAAGGAGAGATTTGGATGATATATAAGGTATTTTTTCAGGCAAGTACTACTGAGGTACCTGTAAGAGAACACACAGATTCACTATACGTTGAAGCGGTTTCTGAAAGAGACGTACGCGATAAGTTGAAAAAACATAACTACAACATTGAATTCATTCAGCCTGTAGACGGTGCTTTTTTAGACTATGAACGAGAAAGTGAAAATTTTAAAGTATTGGAGCTATGAGAGGAATGAAATTTGTTAAAAACGATCAGGCGGCAGTTTTTGCGCTCGGCGGTTTAGGCGAGATCGGTAAAAACACGTATGGCGTTCAATTTCAAGATGAAATCATTTTAATTGATGCAGGTATTAAGTTTCCTGAAGACGAGCTTCTTGGAATTGACTACGTCATCCCTGACTATACGTACTTAGTTAAAAACGAAGATAAAATCAAAGGTCTTTTCATCACTCACGGACATGAAGACCACATCGGCGGTATCCCTTACCTTCTCAAGCAAGTGAATATTCCAGTTTACGGCGGCAAACTCGCAATCGGCCTACTTCGTAATAAATTGGAAGAGCATGGTCTCTTGAGACAAACAAAACTTCATATTTTTGAAGAAGAAGATACCATTAAATTTAGAAAAACAGCTGTGTCTTTCTTTAGAACGACACACAGTATTCCAGATTCTTATGGAATTGTCGTCAAGACACCTCCTGGTAACATCGTACATACAGGTGATTTCAAGTTTGACTTTACTCCTGTTGGCGAGCCTGCCAATTTAACCAAAATGGCTGAGATCGGAAAAGAAGGCGTTCTTTGTCTTTTATCTGATAGTACAAACAGTGAAATCCCAGAATTTACGATGTCTGAAAGACGCGTAGGTGAAAGCATTGATGACATCTTTAGAAAAGTCGATGGACGCATCATCTTTGCCACGTTTGCTTCAAACATTCACAGACTTCAGCAAGTGATTGAGTCTGCTGTTGCCAACGGCAGAAAAGTCGCTGTATTTGGACGCAGTATGGAGTCTGCTATTGATATTGGACAAGATCTTGGCTATATTAAATGTCCAAAAAACACGTTTATTGAACATAATGAAATCAACCGCCTTCCAGCAAACAAAGTGACAATTCTTTGTACTGGGAGCCAGGGTGAACCGATGGCAGCTCTTTCTCGTATTGCGAACGGTACTCACCGCCAGATTTCTATTAACCCTGGAGACACTGTTGTCTTCTCGTCTTCACCAATCCCAGGTAACAATATTAGCGTAAGCCGCACCATTAACCAGCTTTATCGTGCCGGCGCCGAGGTCATTCATGGCTCGCTTAATAATATTCATACATCTGGTCACGGCGGACAAGAAGAACAAAAACTCATGCTCCGTTTAATTAAACCAAAATTCTTTATGCCGATTCACGGTGAATACCGCATGCAAAAAACGCATATCAAACTTGCGAATGATTGCGGCATCCCTGAGGAAAACTGCTTTATCATGGATAACGGTGAAGTTCTTGCACTGAAAGGTGACGAAGCAAGTGTCGCTGGCAAAATTCCATCAGGCAACGTGTATATCGACGGAAGCGGTATTGGCGATATCGGAAACATCGTTTTAAGAGACCGCCGCATTCTTTCTGAAGAGGGCCTTGTTATTGTGGTCGTCAGCATGGACATGAAAGAATTCAAAATCTCTGCTGGTCCTGATTTGATCTCAAGAGGTTTTGTCTACATGAGAGAATCTGGAGACCTGATCAACGATGCACAGGATCTAATTTCAAAGCATCTTGAAAAAGTAATGGAACGTAAGACAACTCAGTGGTCTGAAATTAAGAACGAAATTACTGACACCCTTGCACCTTTCCTTTATGAAAAAACAAGACGCCGTCCAATGATCTTACCGATTATTATGGAAGTGTAATCACAAAAAGAGACACAGCCAAGCGGCTTGTGTCTCTTTTTTTCACCATTCATTGAAAAAAGCGCATATATACATATGCGGTTTCTCTCTTTTTATGATTGAATTGGGAGATGCTGAAAGCTTCTGACATCAAACAAACCCTTTGTCGTCATTTTCACATCAGGAATGACTGGGAGTGCCAAGAAGGACAGCGTTAAAAATGGATTAAAATCTAAAGTAAAGCCTGTTTCTTTCAACGCTTCATGGAGTGCATGAAGGCTTTCATTTACAAGATGTGCCGGCTGATCTGAAAGTAAACCAGAGATCGGTAATGGCAGTGTATGAAGAGTCTGGCCCTCTTTGACAACCGTCAAACCGCCGCCTGCTTCTTTTAACGCGTCAATGGCTTTCACGATATCAGCATCATTTGTGCCAACCGCAATTAAATTGTGAGAATCATGTGCAACCGTTGTTGCAATTGCGCCCTTTTCTAATCCAAAGCCGCTGACAACCCCTATCCCCATTTCAGATAAGCCTTGATGACGTTCGACAAGCACCATTTTTAATACATCTCTATCTTTATCACTAGTGAATTGTCCGTTCGTTTCTGAAGGAGAGATTTGTTCTAATTTTGTTTCTAGCTGATTCGGAATAATGCGGATGACATTCATTTTTTGATGAGCTGTGATAGGCAGAGCCAGATCCTGCTCTTGAACGTCTATAGCATGAACAGATTGTAATAAGGCTGGACTCGGTGCAATTTTTTCGACACTTGGCTTGTACTCTCCATGCTGCGCCACCAATTCTCCTGCAATAAATACGCTGGTGATGTCTACTTGATGAAGATCAGAGACAAGCATAAAATCAGCATCAAAGCCTGGCGCAATGGCTCCCTTTGTTTTGAGGCCAAAACACTCCGCTGCGTTTAAACTTCCCATTTGATACGCTAAAAATGGGTCTAATCCTTCTTTTATAGACATACGTACTTGTTCATCAATACTTCCTTCAGCCATTAAATCATCTAAATGTTTATCATCGGTACAAAAGAAAAAGCGTCTCGCATTCTTTTCATTCACAGCTGGTAAAACGTTTTTCACGTTTTTGGCAACAGAGCCTTCTCTCAGCATGACATACATGCCTCGTTTTACACGTTCAAGGGCTTCGCCGGCTGTTGTCACCTCGTGATCTGTTTGGACACTCGCTGTGCGGTAAACGTTTATTAAACGGCCTGTTAAGCCTGCTAGATGGCCATCAATCAATTTATTCTCATTTTGAGCATCAAGCAGCTTTTGAAGCATATCTTCTTCTGCCTGCTCCACACCGACGTAATCCATCACCTCGGCAAGACCAAGAACCTCTTTCTCTTGATACAAAGGCTTTAAATCTTTCGCTTTTAAAACAGCACCTGATCGCTCAAAACTAACTGCCGGTACGCAGGATGGCAGCATGAAATAAATATTTAAGGCAGCTTTTCTCGCTTCTTCCAGCATAAAACGGATGCCTGTGATCCCTGACACATTGGCAATTTCATGCGGGTCTGTTACGACAGTTGTCACACCGCGCGGGACGACAGCTTTGGAGAATTCAGCAGGAGTAACCATAGAGGACTCGATATGAACGTGGCCATCAATAAAACCGGGTATAAGCATTTGACCTGCTGCATCCAGCTCCTGTTCTCCCTCGTACTCTCCAATCCCTACTATTTGTCCATTTTCAACAGCGACATCAGCGTCTAGCCATTCCTGGTTAAACACGTCCATAACCTTCGCATGTTTAATCACTAGGGCTGCTTTTTTTCTCTTTGCAGCTACCTCAATTTGATGTCTGAAAAGCTCCTTATCCAACGACACTGCCTCCTCCAAGTAAACAATATAATGTTTCTTATCCTAAACGAATCTGTTTGCCCAGTCAATGACATTTAGAGAAAATCATCCAGATAAAAAGACTGATTTTTATTTCTGAATAGTGATAATTGCATGAAAAATATGATGATTGACTTTAGCTGTTTATGCAGAACAAAACACCCCTTTTAAATGTCTTCTTTCCTCTTCACTGTCCACCTCATGTGTACACAATCATATTAAAAAACACCCCGCCCAGGAGTGTTTAATAATCGTTCTGCATTTCTCGTTTTTCAAAGCGTCCGATATCGGCAACTGCCCCAATGACAATCAGAATATCTTCTTTTTGAATCATTTCATCTGCGAGCGGTGAAACAATCACTTCTTTCCCACGCTTAATCGCCACAATATTAATGCCATATCTCGCTCTAATATCGAGATCTAAAAGAGAATGCCCTGCAAGCCTGCTGTTGGCCACGATTTCAATGAGGCTGTACTCATCTGACAGCTCAAGATAATCTAATACGTTATTGGAGATGATTTTATGTGCAATTCGTCTGCCCATGTCCCGCTCTGGATGAACGATGCGATCAGCCCCAATTTTATTTAGTACCTTTTCGTGATAGTCGTTTTGCGCCTTTACTGTGACCATTTTGACGCCAAGCTCTTTCAGCATAATCGTCGTTAAAATACTGGCCTGAATGTTTTCACCAATCGCAACGATGACATGATCAAAATTGCGGATACCGAGATTTTTTAAAACAGATTCGTCCGTCGAATCGCCAATCACCGCATGTGAGGCAATTTTCGCGTATTCGTTCACTCGATCTTCATTCATATCCATGGCCATGACTTCAAGTCCTTCTTCGCTCAGCGCCTTGCAAATACTTCCGCCAAAACGCCCAAGACCAATGACTGCATATTCCTTTTTCATCTTCAGACTCCTTTTATCTCACTTACCATGCATTTTACTACGGTTTGATTAACGAATCCATATGCAAGCGAATTTTTTTGCGGAATGCTTCACTTAAATAAAGATCTGCTCCTTTTTCAATTTCACTGCGGTAATGACCTGGCGGAGCAATTTCTTCGCTCTTTTGAAGAACTAGAAAGGTTAAACAGTCTTCATATATTTGATCACCTATTTTGACATCGACAAAAGCTGGACGATATGTGCCCTCATAGACGCCTTCTCGTTTGTACAAATATCGAATGGCATTAAAAGGAACCTCATATAAAACGCCCTCTGTTTCTCCGCCGTCTTCTACCATATCGGCTCTTGATCCATCAGGCCTTACCAATGTAAATCTAGTTGTAAAGCCGTTCAGAGCACCGCCGCCGATGATTTGTTTAAAATAATGATCAACTTCCGCCAGTTTAAATCTTGCATCATCCATACAGGAGCCATAGGCAAAATAATAGAAGGATGCCGGCTGCTGCTGCCACATTCTATATTCCTTCCAGCAGCCGCTCTCGATCTCCTTCAGCGATGATGCCTTCTGCTTTGGTAAAGTGTATGTAAGAGCCGCCACCGGCCCTTTGTCTGTCATGACATCGACCGCCTGCTTGTCATACCCTTCCTCAAGTAAATCTATCTTATTCAGCGTGCTTGCGGTTACCTCGTACAATTCTCCATATACTGTGCTTTTCTCTTTTGGAACGCACGCAGGGTATCCTTGACCTGTATCATAGATTCTGCCGCTGATCCAAGCTGATTTAGCTAATGGCCTGCTTTCTTTCATATACGTCTCGTGGTGCTCTTCATGCTGCAGAAGCGTCCCATATACAAATAAAGCTTTCGCCTTCATGAAATCACGTCCTCTCGCCTTGCTGCTGTCTGCATTTTTGCCACACAGGTAAATAGATATGAAAAGCTGTACCTTTTCCCAGCTCACTGACCACATCCATCCTACCGTGATGATCTTTTAAAATTGCTGCACAGATGGTGAGGCCAAGTCCCGTCCCTTCTGTTTTTGTGGAGAAGAAAGGATCATATATTTTCTGAATATCCTCTTCAGACATCCCTTTTCCTTCATCTTGAATGGTAATTTTCCATTCGTTCATCACTTTTTCTGTTGATATGTATATACTGCCGCCTTCAGGCATAGCCTCAATGGCATTTTTGATTAAATTAATGAACAGCTGCTTCATTTGGTTAGCGTCTGCTAATATAGCGCCGGCATCCTGCTTTTTAAATGGCTGTTTGAGATCAATATTCGAAAGGACTGCATTGGTTTTTAGCAATGTAATGACCTGCTCTAACAGTGCATGAAGCTGAACTTCTTGAAACTGGACCGACTGCGGCTTTGCCAGTACAAGCAGCTCACTTAAAACAAAATCAATCCGTTTAATTTCGGAAAAGATAATGTCAAAATAATCGGTTCTTTCAGGATATTGCGTTTTCATCAGCTGCAAAAAGCCGTTTACTGAGGTCAGCGGATTTCTGACTTCATGGGCGATTCCAGCGGCTATTTGTCCTGCAACGGCCAGCTTTTGCGCCTGCATTTGCAATTGTTGATTTGATTTTTCAAGCTCAAGCTTTGCCAGCTTTTGTTTTGTAATATCTGCAACTGTTCCAATACCTCCAGTAAACTGGTGCTGCTCATCAAAGTAGAGCTTATAATGAACGTCTCCCCATACTTTCTTC
The DNA here is from genome assembly GCF_051129925.1 of Bacillus sp. Je.9.29.b. Lineage (NCBI taxonomy): Bacteria > Bacillati > Bacillota > Bacilli > Caryophanales > Bacillaceae > Bacillus > Bacillus sp. Je.9.29.b. The sequence goes on along the minus strand of NZ_JBCPSO010000001.1, from coordinate 480,080 downwards.
CCTTCTTTATGAAGAAGCTGCAGCTCGATCCGCCCTGAATCTTTATGCTCTTTGATGACAGATGACAAATGCTGAATAACTCTTTCTTCTTGATCAAAGTACTGATTGTACATCGTACCTAGACATTCATCTATATCATAGCCGGTCATTTGTTTCCATGCTTGATTTAAGAAGATGATGTGCCCTTTTTCATCTGTTTCAAAGACAATTTCTTGCAAGTTATCTGTAATTCGATTCAGCCGCTCTGTCAGCTTGTGTGCTTCTTTTTCTCTCTTATTTAGATCTGACACAAGTAAATTCAAGCGGTCTACATATCCTGAGACAACCCAGATCCCTGCTAACACAACGACTGTAAAGGCTAGATCGAGCGGCCAATTAATTTGATAGCCGCCTACATAATAAAAGAAATCCCAGCTTATGATTAAGATAAATGCAAGAACAGATAACACGATCCGCACTTGATATGTTTTGTTCAAATGATTCCACCTGCCGCCCTGAGATTCTTTGTCAATTGTACCATTTTCCACTTATTTTTTGAGGGAGATGGGGCATTTTTAAGGAACTTTTTTAAAGAAAAAATAGCCTGTTCTCAGCACTAAGGAAGAGAGCAGGCTATTTGATTACTTCTGAAGAGCTTCTTGCAGCTCTTTTAACAGCAGTTCTGCGCCTTCAGCGCTTAATGTAATTTGACCATTTCCATATTCATGGTTCTCTGATGTAATCTCACCAGTCATGAGACAAACGCCCTCTGGCTGATATTTTTTCAAGACGATTTTATCTCCATCTATAAAAAATTCCATACTGTCTTTAATAGCGATATCAAGTGCTCTTCTCAATTCGATTGGCATCACAATACGCCCTAGTTCGTCTACTTTTCTTACGACTCCGATAGATTTCAATTTCGTTCCCTCTTTCTTTCATTAGCTCAAGATCAATCTGTTTTTCACCAATTGATATATCGTAGACGTAAGAGATTCTTAAAAGGTTTCTCCTCTATAAAAATTTTTTTCATAAAAGAAAAAACAAAGGGAAAATTTATTGTGATTGTCAAAATGATACTTGAATTTTACAGATTCATTTCAAGGTGATCACAAACCCCCACAAATGACATCAACCCTCTGAACTTTTAAATGTAAAATTGTTTAAAACAGCAAAAATAGAGATTGGGTGAAAACATGTTTCAAAATGCCGAAATTGGAATTGATTTAGGAACAGCTAACATATTGGTTTATAGTAAAAATAAGGGAATTATTTTAAATGAACCTTCCGTCGTAGCAGTCGATACAGAAACAAAGACTGTACTTGCCGTCGGATCAGAAGCAAAAGAAATGATCGGGAAAACACCTGGAAAAATTGTTGCGATCCGTCCGATGAAAGACGGTGTCATCGCTGATTATGATATGACAACAGATTTACTTAAACAAATCATGAAAAAAGCAGGAAAAAATATCGGGTTTACCTTCAGAAAGCCAACTGTCGTTGTATGTACACCTTCTGGTTCAACAGCTGTTGAGCGCCGCGCCATCAGCGATGCTGTGAAAAACTGCGGAGCAAAACATGTGCATTTAATTGAAGAACCTGTTGCAGCTGCAATCGGTGCTGATCTTCCGGTAGACGAGCCTGTTGCGAACGTCGTAGTCGATATTGGCGGCGGAACAACAGAAGTTGCGATCATTTCATTTGGCGGCGTTGTCTCTTGTCATTCGATTCGAATTGGCGGCGATCAGCTGGATGAAGATATCATTACGTTTGTCAGAAAGAAATATAACCTATTAATCGGCGAACGGACGGCCGAGCAGGTGAAAATGGAAATTGGGTATGGTCTCATTGAACATGAGCCTGAATCATTAGAAGTGCGCGGTCGCGACCTTGTGACAGGTCTGCCAAAAACGATCACACTTGTCTCTCATGAAATTCAAGGCGCCATGCGAGAATCACTTCTTCATATTTTAGAAGCGATCCGTGCCACACTAGAGGACAGCCCTCCAGAGCTAAGCGGAGATATTGTAGACCGCGGCGTCATTTTAACTGGCGGAGGCGCTCTTTTAAATGGAATACAAGAATGGCTTTCTCAAGAGATTGTGGTTCCAGTCCATATTGCAGCCAATCCCCTTGAATCTGTTGCAATTGGAACAGGTCGTTCATTAGAAGTGATCGACAAATTGCAAAAAACTTTAAAATAATCTTCTTGTTCTACTTCTTTTTTTGTCATTTCGATCATATCGTGAGAAATGGATAAACGTGAAGGAGGAAGAACATGTTGCTTGATTTAGGTAAACGGGTCGTTGTCACAGTCATTTTAACGGGTATTATTTTAGGAGGAATGAGCCTGTCGTTTTCACATATGCCGCCTTCTAATGCACAGCCTGTGAAACAACTGAACCGCTAAAAAAGCCGCCCAAAAGCGGCTTTTTTATTTTGGCTTTAAACGGGCTCCCCATTTTCCTTTTCGGTCATAAATCTGATATGATGAACATGACTAAAGGAGGGTTTTTTTATGAGTTCATTTGAAAAACAACTAGATCAATATGCGAAGACCATCGTTGAAGTCGGTGTGAATGTACAAAAGGGGCAGGAAGTCGTTGTATCGGCATTTACTGAATCTGCACATCTTGTTCGTCTTGTAGCGAAACACGCGTATGAGCGCGGGGCGAAAAACGTACATATCCGCTGGAGTGATGGTGTTCTCACCCGTTTAAAGTATGAACATGCGCCACAGGATGTATTTGAGCAATTCCCTGAATGGGAAGCACAGATGATGGAAACCATCGCAAAACACGGAGGCGCTTTTATTACCATCCTGTCAGAAAGCCCTGACCTTTTGCGAGGCATTGATTCGAAAAAAATCGCTGCACAGCAAAAAGCTGCTGGTTCAGCACTACATACATATCGTCAATACGTTCAATCTGACAAAGTCGCTTGGACAGTCGTAGGTGCTGCATCAAAAGAATGGGCGAAAAAGATTTTCCCTGATCATACAGATGAAGAAGCTGTCACGTTATTGTGGGATCAAATCTTTAAAGTCGCACGCGCTGATCAAACAGATCCAGTTGAGGCTTGGAAAAAGCACGATGCGTCATTAAATGAAAAGGTCAAAATACTCAATGAACGCCACTACCACAAGCTTCATTATGAAGCACCGGGCACAGACTTAACGATCGAGCTTCCAGAGCAGCATATTTGGGTAGGTGCTGGCAGCGTAAGTGAACGCGGAGTCTCGTTCATGGCCAACATGCCGACAGAAGAAGTCTTTACCGTACCGAAAAAAGACGGTGTAAACGGGACAGTCTCAAGCACAAAGCCGCTCAGCTATGCTGGAAACATCATTGATGAGTTTTCATTAACCTTTGAAAATGGCCGGATTGTGGATGTGAAAGCAAAAGAAGGCGAAGATATTTTAAAATCTCTCGTTGAAACAGATGAAGGCTCTCATTATCTAGGTGAGGTTGCCCTCGTACCAGATGATTCACCAATTTCTAACTCAAATATTCTTTATTACAATACACTTTACGATGAAAATGCATCAAATCACCTTGCCATCGGCAGCGGATATGCGTTTAATATCGAAGGCGGAAAAGAAATGAAACGAGAGGAATTGGATGCTGCGGGTGTGAACAGCAGTATTACACACGTTGATTTTATGATTGGTTCAAAGGAAATGAATATTGACGGAATCACAAAAGACGGGAAACACGAACCGATCTTTCGAAATGGAAACTGGGCGATTTAATCAAAAAAAGACATCCTATGGATGTCTCAGATTGAAGACAAAGGGCTAAAATGATCTTTATTTTAGCCCTTTGTTTTCTTTTCAGCGTATAGAAAACCTTTGCAGTCTAGGAAGGGCGAGCACCAGAACGGAGCGAATTTGACATTCGTGAGTACTGGAGCGCAGACCTGACACCGAATGCGAGGGTTTGTCTACACGCTGAGACATCCTATGGATGTCTTTTTTATTTATGCGTAAAGCTCTTCAAGTCTTTTTTGGATGTCTTGATCTGATAAAAACTCATCATATGTTGTTTGTTTATCGACGATGCCATTTGGCGTCACTTCGATAATCCGGTTTGCGACTGTTTCAACAAACTGATGGTCATGAGATGAGAAGAGCATGGCTCCTTTAAAGCTCATGAGACCGTTATTCAGCGCTGTAATGGATTCTAGGTCTAAGTGGTTCGTTGGCTCATCCAGCAGCAAAATATTCGCTCCAGACAGCATCATTTTTGATAACATACAACGAACCTTTTCTCCTCCTGATAAGACACTTGCTTTTTTCTTCACTTCTTCCCCAGAGAAAAGCATACGTCCTAAGAAACCACGCAGGAAGCTTTCGCTTTGATCATTCGGAGAATATTGACGGAGCCAATCAACGAGATCAACGTCATTTCCTTCAAAGTATTCACTATTATCTTTCGGGAAAAAGGCTTGTGACGTTGTGACGCCCCATTTAAATGATCCGCTGTCTGGCTCCATTTCACCAGCAAGGATTTTAAATAATGTGGACACAGCAAGCTCATTACGGCTTAAGAACGCAATTTTATCTTCGCGGTTCATAATAAAGCTGACATTATCCAGTACTTTTACACCGTCAATTGTTTTTGATAGACCTTCTACTTGAAGGACATCATTTCCGATTTCACGCTCTGGCGCAAAATGAACATACGGATATTTACGTGAAGACGGCTTAATGTCATCTAAAGAGATTTTATCAAGCAATTTCTTTCTTGATGTCGCTTGCTTCGATTTAGAAGCGTTCGCACTAAACCGGGCAACGAATTCTTGAAGCTGCTTAATTTGTTCTTCTTTTTTCTTATTCGCTTCTTGGCTTAGTTTCAGCGCTAACTGGCTGGACTCATACCAAAAATCATAGTTACCGACGTATACTTGGATTTTTCCGAAATCAAGGTCCGCAATATGTGTACATACTTTATTTAAGAAGTGACGATCATGCGAAACGACGATGACGGTATTTTCAAAGTTAATGAGGAACTCTTCGAGCCACTGGATTGCTTGTAAGTCCAAGTGGTTCGTCGGCTCATCGAGAAGAAGAACGTCAGGCTTGCCAAATAAAGCTTGAGCTAAAAGTACTTTTACCTTTTCAGAACCGCCAAGCTCAGACATTTTCTTCGATTGAAGGCTTTCTGGAATGCCAAGACCCTTTAATAGGATTGCTGCTTCACTTTCAGCTTCCCAGCCGTTTAATTCGGCAAATTCACCTTCAAGCTCCGCTGCACGAATCCCGTCTTCATCTGAGAAATCAGGTTTCATATAGATCGCATCTTTCTCCTGCATCACATCATATAGACGTTTGTGACCCATGATGACGACTTTCAGCACTTCAAACTCTTCGTATTCAAAGTGGTTCTGTTTTAAAATCGCTAAACGCTCGCCAGGACTCATATGAACATCGCCCGTTTGAGGCTCAATTTCTCCAGAAAGAATTTTTAGGAACGTTGATTTACCAGCTCCATTGGCACCAATTAATCCGTAACAGTTGCCAGGAGTGAATTTAATATTTACTTCTTCAAATAGTTTACGATCAGCAAAGCGCAAACTAACATTATTTACTGCAATCATTTATTAATCCTCCATCACTCATTCATCATTATGAAGTATAACATGAATAACGTTTGATAGAAACGTCTCTCGCTAAGAACGAAGGCTTTTTGTCTATTATGATATAATAAACGGGAATGATTGATTGAAGGAGTTCGGGCGATTTGAGATTACTCACACTGTTGGAATACTGTTTATTGATTTTCTTTATGGGCATTTATTTATCTGCAACAGGCTTTAATGCGAGGGACTTTGGGCTTTATATTGGGCTTGTCCTCATTTACACACTGGTCCACATCTTTTCCAAACGCTTTTTACAAAAGCGGGGAAAAGAAAACCAAAAGATCGGATTGTTTCGATCCGTTTTAGCCATTACCGGATCTGTGTTCGCTTCTGTTCTTGCGATTGTAATCATTGTTACGGTGCTCACACCAAATTAAAAACGACCCTTCTGTAAGGGTCGCTCGTTCAAGTACCTTTCTCTTGCCCATGAGAAGGTGCTTTTATTTTGTCTGTCGAATATCGCCAAATGGGAAGAAAACAAATTCTGATGTCCCGACAACCCGATCCTTTTCAATGAGGCCAAGTCCATTTCGGCTGTCCATGGAATTGAGTCTGTTGTCCCCCATTACAAAGTAATCGTTTTTCGGTACTTTCACTGGACCAAAATCTCCAGTTAAATGCACTTCATACTCTTTCGCATGCGCCTTGTTCTCTTTTAAATAAGGCTCATCTACTTTTTTACCATTAATGTAAAGCGTATCATCCTTCATTTCAATCGTATCACCTGGAAGGCCGATCAATCGTTTGACATAATGAATCTTCTGACCATCTTTTCCATTAATAATCACAATGTCACCGCGTTTCACACCACCGAGATAATTAATGGTTTTGTTGACAAACAGCTTTTCCCCGTCATGAAGGGTCGGTTCCATTGACTCTCCTTCCACCACATACGGTTCAAATATAAACGTACGGATGAGCAAGACGAGCGCAAGTGCGATTAAAATGGCTTTGATCCATTCAAACAGTGAACTTTTCTTCTCTGTTTTGGCTTGCTTCGCATCAGATTGAATGTCATTTTCGTTTTGTTTGTTTTCTTCGTTCAAAATACTGCTTCCTCCTAAGACTTTCTGCTAAAAGACTTGAAACGTGAATTGAATAACTTTACTTTATCATATGTCAATTAAAAATTCACAAGACAACCATCTAATTAGATATTTTTTCCTAATTCACTGATAATTAAACAAAAAGAAGCACCGTTTTACACGATGCTTCTCATCTGCATTACGCTTCTTGCCTAACTGGTTTTTTCAAAATACCCAGTAAAATCGCTGTCACAACGGCACCGATTAAGATGCTGATGATATAAAGAACTGGATGATTTGTTACCCAGAAAACAAATAGTCCGCCATGCGGTGCAGGAAGCGTCACTCTGAAGAATTCCGTTAATCCGCCAGCAACTGCTGCACCAATAACAGCTGAAGGAATCACACGAAGAGGATCTGCCGCCGCAAATGGGATTGCTCCTTCCGTGATGAAGGCAGCTCCCATGAAGTAACATGTAATCCCTGCTTCACGGTCACGTTTTGAAAACTTATTTCTAAAGATCGTTGTTGCAAGTGCAATACCTAGTGGTGGTACCATTCCGCCTGCCATAATTGCAGCATGCGGTGCATAGTTGCCAGCAGCAATCATCGCAAGACCAAATGTGTAAGCCGCTTTGTTAATTGGGCCTCCCATATCAATTGCCATCATACCAGCTAAAATAATACCCATTAAGACAAGGTTTCCCGTACCTAATGATTCAAGCCAATGTGTTAATCCGTCCATCACCATTTTCACTGGTGTGTTGACAATATAATGCATGATAATGCCTGTGAAGAAAATACCGAACAATGGATACAGCAGAACCGGTTTAATCCCGTCGAGTGTCTGCGGTACGAATGTGAATACTTTTTTGAGCAGCACAACAATGTAACCTGCTAGGAAACCAGCAATCAATCCGCCTAAGAACCCTGCACCTGCTGCTGACGCCATAAAACCACCGACCATACCTGGCGCAAAACCTGGACGATCTGCAATACTCATGGCAATAAATCCAGCTAATACCGCAACGATTAAGGCAAGTGCATTATCGCCGCCAATTCCTTTTAAGACAGCTGCAAATGAATTAAATGAAGGGTCCTTAGGATCTGCTGAGTTAATGCCCCAGAAGAATGAAATCGCAACAAGGATACCGCCTCCGACAACAAATGGAAGCATGTTACTTACACCACTCATTAAGTGCTTGTAAAATCCGCTTCTTCCTTTGCCAGATGATTCATTTTCGTCTTTAGAAGAACTGCCGCCTGAACCTTTATAAATCGGCGCATCTTGATTGATTGCTTTTTCAATTAATTCCTGTGGACGGCGAATACCAGCTGTTACAGGGACTTCAATGACATGCTTGCCTTTAAAGCGTTCCATTTCTACTTGCTTGTCCGCTGCCACAATGATGGCTGGTGCTTCTTCAATTTCTTTTGCTGTAAGGGCATGTTTAATACCGCCAGAGCCGTTTGTTTCAACTTTAATGTCAACGCCCATTTCTTTTGCTTTTTCTTTCAAAGCATCTGCTGCCATAAATGTATGGGCAATGCCTGTCGGGCAAGCTGTTACTGCTAAAATTTTAGCAGGTTTTCCTTCTGCTGCCGGCTCCTCTTGAACTTCCTCTTCTTCTTCATCATCTTGATCATGTGTATTGATGATCTCAATGATTTCATCTTCAGTCGCCGCTTCAAGGAGCTGCTTTCGAATTTCTTCACGCATAAGAAGTGTGGATAAACGAGAAAGTGCCTCTAAGTGCGTGTTGTTTGCGCCTTCAGTTGCGGCAATCATAAAGACAAGATGACTCGGCTGCGCGTCTAGTGATTCATAATCAACGCCAGCAGTTGAGCGGCCAAATGCAATGGCAGGCTCTTTTACACTTGCTGTTTTAGCATGCGGGATGGCAATTCCTTCGCCAATACCAGTAGAGCTCTGTTTTTCACGATTGATCACAGCTTCTTTGTAGCCCTCTTTATCATTTAACTTGCCTGCTGTATCTAAAACAGTGACCAGCTCTTCAATGACTCCTTCTTTCTGCTGGCTGTTTAATTGAAGCTTAATGGTATGCTTCGTGAGTAGTTCTGTAATTTTCATGATGACTCCTCCTTTAAATGCGTGTGACTTTTACTTGTGGTAATAGTGTGTCAACAAGCTCTTTTGTGCCAAGCTCCTCAGAAAAGGCTGTAGCGCTTCCTGAAGTAACACCAAGCTTAAATGAATCTTCAATTGAAAGGCCTTTTGAAACGCCGGCTAAAAACCCTGCAACGACTGAATCTCCTGCTCCAACTGAATTAACGAGCGTTCCATTTGGAACATTGGACTGATAGATTCCTTCTTTACTGAATAAGAGGGCGCCATCTCCAGCCATGGAGACGATGACATGTTCAGCACCTTGTTCTAACAGCTTTTTCCCATAAGGAATTGCTTCTTCTGCTGATGAAATACTCGTCTCAAACATTTCACCAAGCTCATGATGATTTGGCTTCATTAAGAACGGTTTCATGTCTGCTGCTTTTTTTAACGCTTCGCCAGAAATATCAAGAACAACTCTTACACCTTGCTCTTTGCAAACTTCAGCAATGCGCTCATATGTGTTATGAGGTAATGAAGAAGGAATGCTGCCAGCTAAAACCACGACATCTCCTTCAGTCAGTGAAGAAAATTGAGATAGAAAAGACTCAAATTGCGCTTCAGTAATTGATGGGCCGAGTCCGTTGATTTCTGTCTCTTCACCTGTTTTTAGTTTCACATTGATTCTTGTATCTTCTGACACCTCGTGAAACGCTGTTTGTAATTGTTCGTTCTGTAAAAAATCTTGAATATATTTGCCTGTAAATCCACCAATGAATCCAAGTGCTTTTGATTCAACACCGTGACGTTTTAATAGCCTTGAGACATTGATTCCTTTACCACCTGGATATTTTTGATCATAGGTTGAACGATTTAAACCGCCGACTGCAAAATCCTCCACGTGTACGATGTAATCAACTGATGGGTTTAAAGTAACTGTATAAATCATGTTTTCACTACCTTTATAACCGTTTTTTCATGGTAATTATCGAATGAATCCTCTTTTGCGTCGTTTGTGATAATGGTGGCTTCCTGTAAACTAGCAAAGGCTGAAAACGATATTTCGCCAAACTTCGAGGCATCTGATAAGATGTAGGTTTTTTTCGCCTGTTTCATGGCTCTTTTTTTCATGAGAGCTTCCTCTGGATCAGGTGTTGTAAAACCCGCCTCAGGATGAATGCCGTTTGTCCCAACAAAGCTTTTGTCAAAACGATAATTTTCCATCGCTGTCAGAGCTGCGGCTCCCACCATGGCTCCTGTTCGATGTTTCACTGATCCGCCTATCAAGTAAAAGGTAATGCCTTTTCTCATGAGTGCTTCAATGTGCATCACACCGTTTGTCACCACGACAATATCTTGATCTGGATCGATATATTCAATCATTTGCTGTGTGGTTGTACCTGCATCTAAATAAATACAGTCGCCCTGTTTTAAAAGAGATGCCGCTGCCTCTGCTACCAATGACTTTTCTTGAAGGTTTTTGGCAGATTTCTCAAATACATCTGGTTCAAGGCGAATACTCGAAATCTTGGCTGCTCCTCCATGAACCCTTTTAAGAAATCCTTTTTCTTCAAGGGCTGATAAATCTCTTCTAATTGTAGATTCAGACGCATCCGTCATCATCGTTAAGTCCTGTATTTTAATGACATCATTTTCTTCTAAGCTGTCGATAATGAGTTGATGTCTTTCCGGTGTTAACATGAGAACACCCCTTTTGAAAACGTATTCATTTTGCGCGCACCTTTATTGTAATCGCTTTTTTCAACATTATCAATACAAAACAATCAAATACATTCAATAACTATCAAAATCTTTCACCATGGTCATCTTACCTTTATATGTACCATTTGTAAACTGAAAAATATGTGACATTAAGATGAAAGTCATGATATTAGCATTTCTATCATTTTTTATTTCATTCAATGGAACTAAAAAAAGCTTTTATGCGATTTGCATAAAAGCTATTGATGTGTAATGAAGGCAAATGTAAACCATTTGTATGCTTTTTTCTTCTCCGAATTATTCATACCTGAGCGATTCAATAGGGTCTAGTCTCGCTGCTTTATTCGCAGGAATTAACCCAAAAACAATACCAATGAGCATACTAAACAGTACGCCTCCACAAACCACTTGCCAAGATACGAGAGACGGCCAGCCGGCAAATAGTGATACTAGCGAAGCACCGCCTAAACCAAGTGCAATTCCCATCAGCCCGCCGATAAGCGTTAAAACGACAGACTCAATTAAAAACTGAACGAGAATTTGCGCCCTTGTTGCGCCCATCGCCTTTCGAATACCGATTTCTCTTGTCCTCTCTGTCACAGAAACGAGCATAATATTCATCACACCGATGCCGCCGACAAGTAAAGAGATTCCGGCTATTGAGCCAATGATCGTTGTCATAACGGACGTTATTTGACCGATCCCTTCTGCGATTTCTTCCATATTGATCATTTCGTAAGCATCTTCTGTATGATGATTTTCATTTAATATGGCAGCCGCGTTCTTTCCTACTTCCTTCATTTGATCCGCATGTGCGACTTGAATAGACAACTTATCATATTCATTCATACCAAATGTGGAGGTGAGCATCGCAAATGGGACATATATTTCATTCATATCAAATGAAAACATCCCTTTCTGTTTTGCTAACACACCGATGACTTCAACCGGCTGTCCGTTCATCCAAATCAGTTCACCTAATGCCTTTTGTCCATTGAATAGTTCTTTTTGTAAGCCATCCGAGATGAGGGCAGCTCTTCTGCCGCTTCTAAAGTCAATATCTCTTAAATTCTGTCCTTCTGCGATTTGTAATGAATGTACATTCGTATACCCCTCATTTATGCCGTTAACTGTCGCATCAACTGTCGTATCTTGAAATCTCAGCTGCATTCCTTGTGCAGTCGAGGAGGCGACCTGCTTCACCCCATTGATTGTCCTAATGCTTTTTATGTCTTCCTCAGTAAATGAGGCTTCGAATAAGGCATTTGGATTTGCATTTAACTCTTCGTCAGAAGGCGTATATGTCATATCAATGGTATTGTTTGGACCTGAAATCGATCCTTTTAACATTTGCTCACCGCCTTGACCGATCGCCACAACTGCAATGACCGATCCAACACCAATAATAATCCCAAGCATCGTTAAAATAGAACGTAATTTATGAGCTAAAACCGAATTCAGCGCTATTTTGATATTTTCAAAGAGTTTCATTCATAGCGTCCCCTTGTATCCATCTATCTTCAACAAGCCGTCCATCTCTCACAACGACCGTACGGTTTGTATACGCAGCTATTTCTTCTTCATGGGTGACAAGCACAATCGTTGTCCCTTCCTCATTCAGCTGTGTAAACTGTTCCATAATTGACATGCTTGTTTTTGAGTCGAGCGCACCAGTCGGTTCATCTGCTAAAATAAGCTGAGGCTTATTGACAATCGCTCGTGCAATTGCCACCCTTTGCTTTTGTCCTCCTGACAACTCACTTGGCATATGTTTCATTCGATCTGCCAAACCAACCTTTTCAAGTGCCAATTCCGCACGTTCTTTTCTTTCCTTTTGGCTGATCCCAGCGTAAATCATTGGCAGTTCAACATTGCGCCTCGCATTTAACCTTGGCAGGAGGTGAAATTGCTGAAAAACAAATCCAATGGATTGATTTCGAATGACCGCGAGCTCTTGATCCTTTGCTGCTGACAGCTCTGTACCTTGAAAATGATATTGTCCTGTCGTCGGGCGGTCTAAACAGCCAATAATATTCATTAATGTTGACTTTCCAGAGCCGGACGGGCCCATAATGGACATATACTCGCCTTTTTCAATGAAAAGATTCATGTCACTTAATACATCAAATGTTTCGTGTGCGACCTCATAGCTTTTTGTTACGTTGGAAAGCTGAATCATTCAGCATTCACTTCCATTCCGTCATACATGTCGTCTGTTGGATGAGCAATGATTTGATCCTCTGCCTTGACACCTTTTGTCACTTCAAGATCATGACCTGACGTTTCCCCTATGACCACTTTTACTTTTTTCAGTACATTTTTTCGAACAACATAAACGTATTGTCCATCAGTCTCTTTTTTTACCGCTGTTTCAGGAATCGTTTGCGCTTGGCGCTTATCTGTTTCAATTTCCATGATCATTTTAAAACCAGGCTTCGCCTCAGGTTTCTTTCCCTTTATTTCAACTTCAACAGGATATTGAACCGTTTCATCGCTCGAAGGTGTTTCGGCTGCAGTCTGGACAGGAACAGCGCCCACTTTTTTCACGACTCCTTGCCACCTCTTCCCGCGAATGACATCAGACGTTACCTTCACTTTTTGTTTCTTTTTGATTTTGATGGCATCATACTCTGAGATCAAACCCCGCACAATCATTTTTTTCTCATTACCAATATGGATGATCGGCTGCCTTTCTTCCGGCCCCCCTGCTCCGGCCTCTTGCTCAATGGAAATGACTGTTCCATCAATTTTACTATGTACGGTTAAATCTTCTATTTGCGCCTTTACTTTTTCTTGGCTGATCTCTGCTTGCTTTTGTTCTAATTCAGCCGCTTTCAGTTCTAATTGAAGCTGATCTCGCTCGCTTTTGGCATTAGCGTCAGAACCGCCTGCTTTTTTCTCATCTAATTCACTCAGCCTATTTTGCAATTGTTCCAGTTTTAATGTACTTGACTCAGCGGCTAGTGCTTGCTGCTGCTCCTCAAGCTCCAGTTCCTTGTTTTCATATGTAAGAAGCGGCGTTCCAGCCTTTACCTTTTCCCCTTCTTTCACAGCAATTCCCTTCAATTTCCCCTTTTCCTCTTCTTCATAGATGAACTGCTCTTCAGAGAACGAAAGTGTCCCGGGTGTCATCACCGTAGATGTGATTTCTTTCGGCGTGAGTTTGACTGTTTTAATCGGTGCTGTAGAAGCAGGCTTTGCTTGGTTTTTCGCAATATTAAATCCAATAAATAGTCCAATCACAATAATTAAAATAGATCCGATGATGATTTTCTTTCTCATAAAAACCCTCTACCCCCAGCTTACTGATATGTTAATTGCTGTTCCTACATATTGAAAAATTAACGATAAGATATAAAAAACGCCTATAATCACCCAAGAAATTCTCGGTGATATACGCCCAACTCGGATGAATAAAAAGCCTGTTAAAACAAGATTCCAGATCACAAAAAGATCGATATTGGCTAACACCGCCTGCCATGGACCAGAAATTCGAATGAGCGCGTTTAACGAGGTAACCGTGATGTCTTTTGGAACATGAAAAAGGATTACTGCCAAATGAGAAATAATCGTCCCAATGATCGTAACGGGCGTAATGAACAGGACCGCTGAAAACAGCTGCCGAAATGATGCATCACCTTTCGCTAAAAATACGATGAACTTATATATAGCAGCATTGATGACAATCCCAAATACCAGACCAATAAGCGTCACCACATAAACAACAGGTACCGGCAAACTTAAATCTGCCCACATTCCCTTATTTACGAGCTCAGACAAATAAGTCACAACGACTGTTAAAATAAGCACACAAGATAAAGGCCACCAAACAACTGGATGTTCCCATACTCTTTTCAGGTGCTCTGATGGTCTTGTGCTCACTCCAATGATCGTAGGTTTTTGCATGTTTTCTTTCACCAAATGTCATCCTCTCTATGTCAAGCAAGTATGCAAACGCACAATGACGCTCTTTTTCTTTCTATTTTATCAAAAGATTGCCAATAAGTGATCGATCATTTAATTTTCTTATTTTCGTTGAGAAAAAATTTTATCTATTATTCTATTTTCACGAATGAAACCCTTCAAATGACCTCATGATCCGACAATATTCACATCAAGAATCGTGCTTTTACTGACTTAAAAACATTTTATTAAGTAAACAATATGTCTTTCGGAATAAATATCCTTTTCTTTTGGATTCGCATGGTCTTAGATAGACACAACAATTTTTTGTTAAAATAATCCTAGTAATTTCGGCAAATCCCGGCTTTATAGGACTATGATTGGTTTCTTTTACAGAACAAATAAGCCTTTAGTATCAATACTTTCATATTAAAAAATTAAAAATAAAGGGATTTTACTTGATCAAAAGTTATTTTTTCATATAATGTAAAATAGAGGTAGGTTAAATGATAGTGGAAATGGAGTCAAGTGAATGTTAAGAGAAAAATTAAAAATGCAATTGATTTTACTGTATGAAAAGGAACAAGAAGCATGGCAATACTTTCGAAAGGAAAGAGAATCGATTTATCATGAGCTCAAATTACTTGATATGAAAGAAAGCAGACCTTCTAACGACAAAATATACTACGCTGCAAGATGTGTAGATATTATTAAAGAGAAAAAGGGAAGCATTGTGAGCACAAAAGAATTAAAGGAACAGCTTCAAGCTCAAACAGATTTCAATGTGAGACGAATCAGCGAATTGTATGATCTCATTCAGCAGCTCGATCCTCACATTTCTAAAGCAAGAAGGGGATGTTTTATTTACGAAGATCACACCCAAGCACCTCTACAAACTTTTCACACATAAAAAATTGGTTACAGCCGGGTGGCCATAACCAAATCCTCTAATATCTATTATCCACCACTTACAGGAGGAATGAGTGCAACAGTGTCCCCGCTACGCACTTCAGCATTTTCCCTCGTATATATTTCGTTGACTGCAACCATTACGTTTTGTGCAGCATCAACACCATATACCTCCTGTAATTCTAATTTAATCTCATCAACCGTTGTTTGATCTTTTTGAATGATGATTTGTTGTTTACCGGCCTTCTCAGCAAGGCCGGCGAACAATAACACATTAATCATGCTGATCACCTTCTTTCTCTGCAAGTTGAAGATGGCTAGGTTTACCTTCTGGATATGAAACCGTTTCAAGCTGATCACCTATCCAGGCCTCTCCATCTTCCCAATATTCTTTTTTCCAAATAGGAACGATTTCCTTGATTCGTTCAATAGCATATTCATTGGCTTCGTAGGCAGCTTTCCTATGAGGAGACGAAACGGCGATCGCAACAGCAATATCCGTTATCTCAAGTGTTCCAATCCGGTGCACAATCGCTGCTTCAGTGTCAGGCCACCGATTCTTCATTTCTTGTCCAATCTGCCTTAGCATGCTTTCCGCCATTGGTATGTATGCTTCGTAGGTTAAACGCAATGTTTTCTTGCCGTTTGTCCATTCTCTGACCGTCCCGATAAACGTTGTAATGGCTCCTGCCTTTCGTCTTGTCACATGCTGAATCAATTCGTTTACCTCAATCGGCGTTTTTGTTATTTTAAAAAGTTCGCTCAAAACGTGCCGCCTCCCTTCAATAAGTGAAAAGCAAATGTCATCCCGCGCTTATCAAAAGCTGAAAACACAGGAAACGGGTAATTTTCGGTTAATGGATTCTCTTGAGAAAAATAAATAGCTGCTTGTATATTAGAAAGAGTCGAAAGGTCATTAAGCTCCTCTTCATTCTTTACACAAACGATTTTGCGATAAGGCGCCTGTTTGTACCCCTCTATGAGCACAGCGTCTAACGGAAGATGCTGACACATGTTGAGCAGCTGCTCTAACGTGATGTGCTGCATCGAAAAGTGAAATTCACCCTCTCCTTCCACACCTGCGGCATATGCACCTGCCTGAATATATCGATCAGTATCTTTTTCTTTGTCTTTGAAAAGACGTTCTGGTGTCCCGCCATGTCCATGGTGTTTAAAGCAGCCTAGCTTCAGCCCTTCACGTTCAGCCAGCTGACAGAGCTTTTCGATCAACGTGGTCTTGCCGCTATTTTGATAACCGACCACCTGTAATATGCTTAATTTGTCATCCAGCATGGAGACCCACCGCCTTTGTGCTGAAACAGCAGAACATCAACTTGATCACCTGCTTGAAAACCTCTTGTTCCCCCAGGCAGCACGATGAAACAGTTAGCCTCTGCAATAGAGGTCACTGCACTTGATTTATCAAGACCTGTTGGAGTCACACTGATGTGACTGCCAGTGAATTGAAGGGCCGCCCTGACAAATCGAGTGAACGGATTGGCTTTTGGAAAATCATGTGTGAGTTTCGCCTCAGCGAAGCCGGGAAACGGATTTTCTTTCCTATACCATTTATAAATGATCGGTTTCACAAATAATTCAAAGCCCACAAAACAGGCAGCAGGGTTGCCGGACAGCCCAAACAGCAATTGACCATTCGGCATTGCAGCCACAGTCGTCACACTTCCAGGTCTCATTGCTACTTTATTAAACAGGACCTTGGCTCCCAGCTTTTCATAAATGGCAGGCAGAAAGTCAAAATCACCCACTGACACACCGCCTGTTGTGATCAGAATGTCTACCTTGCTCATGGCTGCTTTTACTGCATGATAACTTTTGTCAAAATCATCGGAGACTCCGCCTAAATCAAGCGGCTCAGCTCCGGCCTCAAGTACTTGCGCATAGACCATACTAAGATTACTATTTCTAATCTTGCCGTCCACCATGGCATCACTTACTTGAAGAAGCTCTGTGCCCGTTGAGATAATGCCAATCACCGGTTTTTTGACAACTGGCACTACCGCATATCCGAATGTCGCCAATAGAGCCGTGACGCCAGGAGTGACATCTATTCCTTTTTTGACCATCACGTTTCCTTTGAGTACCTCTTCTCCTTGACGAGAAATATTGTCTCCCTTTTTCAGCGGTCTTTTCAGTGACATGAATGATTTGCCGCCTTTTTCAAAAGTCTTCGTCAGTTCAATCATGATAACGACATTTGCGCCATTTGGAATTTTTGCTCCTGTCATAATACGAATGGCCTGAAAGGGACCGATGGTTTTTGCTGAGACCATTCCTGCACCAATATGATCAATGACCTCGAATTCCACTGGATGCGCACTTGACGCTTCTTTTGTATCTTCTGCCCGAAGTGCAAAGCCATCATAAGGAGAACGATCAAATGCCGGAACATCATGGTCTGCCAAAATATCTTCTGCAATAAACCGTCCAAGGCTATCCTTTAAAGGGACCCATTCTATTTCTCCATGTTTTTCGTATTGGTGGACTTTCTTTATAGCCTCTTCTACTGGTATTGGCTGCCGTCTTTCCATCACACATCACTCCTATATCCCTAGCAGTCTTGCTAGTAATGAATTGGCTTCTTTTTCATCATTTGTTCCATGGATTAATGCACGTCCCCCTTTGAAACAGACCATTCGGTAGTTTTCATAGCGTACATGGATTAAGAAGTCGTTTACTTCCACCTCACATATAGATGAAAGCCGCTCTTTCATATGCTGAAATGATAGTTTTGCTAAATCCTTTGAAACAATTTGAACAGTGTCACGTCCGCAAAGGACCGTCGATTTTTTACGCTGGTCATGTAAATAAGGATAGGTTCTTGCCGTGCCGCAAGTTGGACAGGTCTTCTCTTTAGTGCGAGATAAATCCATTTTAAATGATGTTGACTGCCAAAGATCAAACGTGACAAATTTCCGCTCGATTTGCTCTTCATGACCTGTTAAATATTTGAGTGCCTCTGTTTGCTGATAAGCAGAAACCATTTGAACGGCAGGTGAAATAATCCCCGCTGTATCACACGTCAAGCCGCCAACAGGCATTGCCGTGAACACACATGATAAACATGGCGTTTTATCCGGCAATATGGTCATATACATCCCCTGACTGCTCACACAAGCGCCATATATCCACGGCGTCTTCGTTTCTAGTGATAAATCATTCATCACCATTCTTGTCTCAAAATTATCTGTTGCATCAATGACGATATCTGCTCTCTGGAATAACGGCCTTAACAGCTCCGCCCCTGCATCTTCAATCAGGGCGTGTATCGTCACTTCATGATTGATCTGCTCGAGACGTTTTTTTGCCGCAGCTGCTTTTGGCACATGTGCCTTTGCATCATGTTCCGTGTACAGCTGCTGCCGCTGTAAATTTGAAAATTCCACATAATCACGATCGACAATCGTAAGCGTACCAATGCCAGACCGAACAAGCCCTTCCGCAGAGGCGGTACCAAGAGCACCGGCTCCAACGATCAGAACGTGACTTTCAGCCAGCGCATGCTGTCCTTTTTCCCCAACCGGAGGGAACAAGATTTGTCTTGAATATCGGTCATTCAATGCTGTTCTCTCCTCACCGTTTTTTATGTATCATATCATACCGTTTTCAGGTAAATCGCTTCTTTTATTGATATTACGAAATTCGTTTGATGTCACGTTCAGTTCTTCCTCTGAAACGATGCGCACATGAAGCTTTTGAAGCAAGTCTTTAATGGCTAATTGATTTTCTTTTAAACACGCGCGAATAAACGGCAGAGAGCGGCGGTGATAAAGCGCAAACAAAGGCTGTAATCTGCCCTGAACAAGCGGGATAATGGCATCTGCGTGCTCGCTGCAATAGGACGATAATACTTTCGCCGTTTCCTTCCGTATGAAAGGCATATCACATGCCGTTACTAAATACCATTCTGCCTCTTGCTTTTGCATCGCCGTATATATGCCGGCAAGCGGTCCGCATCCGCGCACCTCTTCATTATCTAACCACACACTTTGTTCACCTCTTGCTTTGAAAAAAGGAAGAAGCGATGGATGGCTGATGATAACCTTCTGCCCTTCTAAAAGCTGCTCTTTCACATGCTCATATAATGGTTTCCCTTGATACATATGACTTGCCTTTGGCTCTCCAAAGCGTCTGGAAGCTCCTCCAGCTAAAATTACATTCACTACGTGCATCCTCTAAGTCCTCCTTTGATATGGTTGTTCTAATCGCACTCCTTTCGCATACTTTATTGGTAACATGAATAAGGAGGGTCTATCGATGAACAGGCGCCATGCTTCTCCCCTATTCCATGATTTATCTCAAGAGAATTTATACTTAAAAGCTGAAACTGCCAAATATCAACAAATGATCTCTGATTTACAGTCCTCATATACGTATTCTAAAAATAAGAAGTTAACACAAGAATATCATGAGATGAAAAAGGATTTCACGCAATTAAAACAACAATTGGATGAAATGACCAATGATCAACACAGTGCTGCCTCAAAAATACAGGAACTCTCCTACAGCAAATCAGAATTATTACATAAAATTGTCCTTCTCCACGAGATGCTGCAAAAGGAAACCTATCATAGAAGAAAAGAAACCGAAGAAAAACACAGGCTGCATTTGAAAGTTGTCAAATATAAAGAAATCTCTCAACAATTAAATGAACGGATAGAGGATCAAGATAAACGACTTGCAAAAGAGGAGAAAAAAGGAAATACTTTATCCGCAGTGATTGAGAAGCTGCAGCAAACATTGAGCGATAAAAATGCAGAGTTTCATGTATTACAGGAAGGCGTCAGACACCTTCAAGAGCGTTTTTATGAAACACAAGAGAAATTGCTGCAAATAGAAAAAGCAAAAGAAGCGATTTTTTACGAAACGCTCACAAGCTATCAAAAACAGTTAGCAGAAAGCGAAGAATGGATCGCCTCTCATTTTGCTGATATTGACCAGTCAGCGCAAACAAATGCACAGCCATTCTCACGAGACCGCATCCTGCAAACGACAGAAGAAATCGAACCGATCTTGAAGAAACTCAACGAACAAGTTCAAACACTTCAGGAACAAGTCGATGCAGTGCAGCGTAACGGAGAGGTTATGACAGTCAAAATCGACAGCTTCAAAAAACAGCGTGATCACCTGCCCAAGGAACGCAAAATTGTCTATACAGTTGATCAAAAGAAGTAATTTTCGAAATAAAAAACTGCTGGCTTTTACGCCCAGCAGTTTTTTATTTATTCGTCTTCTGTTTGAATGTCGCCTTCTAAAATATACTGTCCGCGATAAGGCTTCTTCACTTCAGGGTACATTTTAATTAAGCTTTGCATAAACGTTGTCATATTTGGGATTTCAAGACCGCTCTCTTTTTCGATCTCTTTTTGAAGCTCTGAGCTTTTAATCGCTGCATTATGACGCTTTAACGTTTTAATCGCAGCTTCACGAAGCTTCGCTGCCTTAGAGCCAGGACGAGCTGTGCCTCTTCTGCGTCTTGTCGATCCTTCAGGAATACCTACAGGCGCACCGTTTAGCTGTCCTGTTCCTATAGATGACGATTGTGGTTGTGCTGGCTGCTGGTAGCTTCTCATTTCTTGCGCAGCAAGCTCAGCTAATACAGGCAGTGAATCCGTCTTTCTCTCTGTACGTACTTCTTTTTTTGTATCTGACACTAGACCTGTTCCTTGACGGTCTAATTCTCTTAATTTTGCATAAATCGCATCTCGCTCAATTTGATATTCACGGATGACCTTTACTTCTGCCTCGTTTAATTGTTCCAATCGTAAACGTAACGCTTCCCTCTCATTAAACAATGGATTTCCCCCTCATCATATAAAAAATATTCTATAGTAAATATTAGATTAGAAAACTAATTTTATCAACTATTTTTTTATCATTTTACAGTTTGCTAACAGATAGGTATTTTCAACTAAAATTTTGCCAAAGAGGAAAAATCGGCACCCATTTCATTGCCACTATAGGCTTTTGACAAACCTTAAAATATTGTAAAAAAATTGAATAAACGCTTATACTTCTTGATTTATATAGTTATTTACCTAACTGAAATTTCTTTTGTGCAAAAACGTTCTGAATAGTAAAAAGTTAAAATCTTTACATTTTCATTTCAAAACAAAAATGTAAATAGGTCGTTATACCTTTTTGTTTCAGGGATATTTTTTAATAAACTCCCTCATTTTCTCTTTTCTTAGGAATAACACCTACATAAAAGCTCGTCCAGTGCAATATGCCGCCTATTTTCGCCCATGAAAAAACCCCCATTTACGGGGGGAAAGCCTATTCTGCAGCCTTTTCAGACTCAGAAAGCACTCGATTGACACGTTTTTCAAGCATTTTCATTCCGCTTCCGCCGGCTTGGAAGTGGCGCAAAGCACCTGTTTTATCAAATACATAATATGCCGGTACATATTCGTTTTCAAAGGCTTCTGTTAAGTGATGATCACTGTCCACAAAGATTGGCTGCGTGATTTCATGCTCTTTCGCAACTTCTTTGATTTTTTCTAAATCTAGGTCATCCTCTGAACGAGGCATATGAACTGCCACAACGTTTAGTTGGTCCTTGTATTCATCACGGAATTGATTGACTTGAGGCATTGCCTCTTTACAAAGATGACAGCTGACTGACCAGAAATGAATCAATGTTGGTTTGTCACCAATCAAATCTTCTTTTGTTACTTCTCCATTTAACCATTCTTTTGCACCAGTTAGTTCTGGCATTGGTTGACGTAATTTCATTATGAAGCGCCTCCATCCATTGTATGTGTCGAAACAAAAAGGTCTAACATCAGTTAGACCCTCCTGTTTCTTCAGTTATCAATTAAAGTGTTTTTTGACCAGGTTTCCAGTTCGCTGGGCAAAGTCCACCAGTTTGTAATGCTTGAAGAACACGTAATGTCTCATCTACATCACGACCGATATTGTTGTGGAATACTGTTTGGTATTGAAGTTCGCCTTCTGGGTTAATGATGAATAAACCGCGAAGAGCAATTCCTTCTTCTTCAATTAAAACGCCGTATTCTCTAGATACTGTGTGGTTAGTATCAGCAGCTAACGGGTATTTTAATTCACCTAGACCATTGTCTTTACGGTCTGTATTGATCCAAGCAAGATGCGTGTGGATTGTATCAGTAGATACACCAATGATTTCTGCATCTAAATCTTCGAACTCGTCATAACGATCGCTCATTGCTGTAATTTCAGTTGGGCAAACAAATGTGAAATCCATTGGATAGAAGAAAAGAACTGTCCATTTGTCATTCTTCATGTTTTCCTCTAAACTTACTTTACCAAATTCCTTGTTAGCAAGTACTGCTTCCATTTCAAAACGTGGAGCTTGTTTTCCTACAAAACGCTCTGCCATATGTAAATCCCTCCAAAAAATAATATCTTTATACAGTCTTCTTAGCTGTATATAAAATGAGAATCAAAACTTAAAATTCTCATTTAGTTAATAACTTCACAATTACAATTATAATACTTATGCGATTTTTAGTCAATATTAATTAATAATAAATTTAATTAACGATTTGTCACAATTCCTGCTCTACTTATCAAAAGTTTAACATGACTTGCATAAGGGAACAAATGATTAGCTTCTCTTTTAGAGCATACATAGAAAGGTTTTGAAGATTATGAGAGCATTTCAACAAGTAGATTGGGTTTCCATTATCCTCAATAGCAGTATGATTTTGCTAAAATTTGTCGCCATTTTTGCCATTTACTTTATCATCAGAGCCATAGGAAACAAGATGATTAAGCGCGCCTATTCAACATTCGCTGAAAAGCATGAAGTCTCTTTATCAAGAGCTCAGACACTGCAAAGTCTGACGTTAAATATTTTCGCCTACTTATTGATTTTTATTCTAGTTGTGATGATCCTCGACTTATTTCATTATAACCCGACCGCTTTACTGGCAGGTGCAGGCGTTCTGGGACTTGCGATCGGTTTTGGCGCTCAAGGGTTAGTGAGTGATATTGTGACCGGATTCTTTATATTATTGGAAAAACAATTTGATGTAGGAGAATATATAACGGTCGCTGGCTTCGATGGGATTGTCGAACAAATTGGCCTAAGAACCACGCAGCTTCGAAGCTTTGACGGCACCCTTCATTTCATTCCAAATCGCAGCATACTGAATGTGAGCAATCATTCAAGAGGGACGATGCAGGCACTCGTTGATATTGAGCTGTCACCGGATGAAAATGTGGATCAGATGATCACAGCCCTCCAAGCTGCCTGTGATGAGGTACGGGAGGAAACTCCTCAAATTATCGAAGGTCCTCAAGTTGTCGGCGTGGAGGCGTTCGGCTCCTCTTCCCTTGTGCTGCGCATCATAGCGAAAACTGAAACAATGGAGCAATGGCGAGTGGAACGAATCTTGCGCAAAAAAATGAAAGAAGTACTCGATATAGAAAAAGAGCAAAAAGAACCGGGATCATAATCTACCGGTTCTTTTTCTTGTTTTATTGAACACGCTGTTCTACTTCTTGGCAAATTTCATCAGCCGTCATACCTGATGCTGTAATAACAGATGCCTTTGTTGTTGTGTCTGAAATGCCAAGAACATTTGAATCTAGTCCTGTGACGACATAACAGTCACACTGATCCATTTGCTGCTCATTTTGAATACGTACGACATCATACCCTTTTTGCTTCAATAGTTCTTCTACATCGGATAAAGATGGTTCTACACCAATTCTTGTCATAATCAAGAACACCTCCTGTTCATAAGGTGTACAGGAGGCAGCTCGATTATTCATTCGCCAGCTTGCTTTTTAAAATAAGCCGTCATGACATTCACAGCTGTTTCAATCGCGTTTTCATCAGGCTGGAGCTTTGCATGGTGCAGGCCGTATTCTGAATCGACCCCTAACCAAAACATAAAGCCGGGATACTTTTTCAGCATGTACCCAAAATCTTCTCCTGTCATGGCTTCTCTGCATTCAATCACATTTGCTAGCCCTTCTTCAGCTACATATGACATAAATTCCTCAGTCAAATCCTTTGAATTGTCCACTTCGTAATAAGATGAAGGGTATCGAACGGTTGCCTTGCATTCGTAGCCAATCTCAATACCTTTTGCCAATGCTTCAATTCTCTTTCTCACCTTGTCCATAGACTCTGGGGATAGTGTGCGAATGGTACCGTCAAGCTTTGCATGCTGCGCAATAATATTTTGAGCCGTTCCACCGGTAATTGTACCGACTGTAATGACCGCACTATCAAGGGGGTCGACATTACGCGAAATGACCGATTGCAGCTGACCTACAAGTGCACTTGCAGCAACAACCATATCATTTGCTAAATGAGGATACGCAGCGTGTCCTCCTTTTCCTTCAAGCTCAATCACAAGCTCACTCGTATTGGCAAATAACAAACCAGGCTTCGTAGCAATTGTTCCAACAGGGTATTCAGGTGCGATATGCAGCGCTGTAATAAAGTCTGGCGTCCATTTTTTCAATACATCACTTGCAAGCATCGGTTCAGCTCCGCCTGGACCTTCTTCTGCCGGCTGGAAGATAAATAATACATCTTCTTTTATCGGTTCATGAACGAAATGATCAATGATACCAAGTGCAATGGTCATATGAAGGTCATGTCCACATGCATGCATCTTTCCTTCATGCACAGATTCAAATGGATACCCTGTTTCCTCAGGAATAGACAGACCGTCCATATCTGCACGATAAGCAAATACGCGCGTTGGATTTGTTCCCTTCACTTTCACAAATAGCCCAGTTCGCCACGTTTCAATCTCAACTCGATCTTTTGAATAGGTACTAAGGTGCTGAATGAGATACGCTTGTGTTTTAAATTCTTGGAAACCAAGCTCAGGGATTTGGTGTAAATCTCTTCGAATGGATATTAATTGCTCACGATTTAACAAGTGAACTCGCTTCCTTTCTTCTATACGAATAAGACGTGGATATCTCATCCACGTCTTTGTCTTCAGCTGCGAATTATATGAATTAAAGCTGACGCAGTTCTTGTTTGATTTCAGTCTTACCTTTTGTTTTCTCATCGATGTCTTTGATTTTCTTTGCAGGTGTACCTGCTACAACTGTGTAAGGCTCTACATCGTTTACAACGATCGCACCAGCAGCTACTACTGCACCTTTACCAATTGTCACGCCTTCTAGAACAACAGCGTTCGCACCGATGACAACGTCATCTTCTACAACAACTGGTTTAGCAGACGGCGGCTCAATGACACCTGCAAGAACAGATCCAGCACCGATATGACAGTTCTTACCTACTGTCGCACGGCCGCCAAGCACCACGTTCATGTCAATCATCGTACCTTCGCCAATCACAGAACCGATATTAATAGAAGCACCCATCATAATGACTGCATTATCACCGATTTCAACTTGATCACGAATGATTGCCCCTGGTTCAATACGGGCTTTAATGTTTTTCAAATCTAACATCGGAATTGCAGAGTTGCGGCGGTCATTTTCCACGACAACATCTTCAATTTTGTCTTTGTTAGATGCTAGCGCTTCTTGAATTTCGCTCCACTCACCGAAAACAACTCCAGTGTTTCCTGTGATGAATGTTTTTGCATGTTCACCAAACTCAATACCTTCTAAGTCACCTTTGATATAGACTTTGACAGGTGTTGATTTTGTACTATTTTGAATAAATGAAATAATTTCATTAGCGTCCATTTGTTTCATGTATGTATGTCCTCCTCTTAATTTATACTTCATTACTGTACCAAAGGAGTGTTTTAATGACAAGTGTTAGAGTCATCTCCGCAATGGAAAATAAAACAAGCGGGACCGATTATCCCGCTTCTTGCTGGTGAAGCTGAACAAATTGTCTGCCAAAAGAAATTAATTCGTCTTCCTCCTCCCCTTCTGGATTAAGCTCAATCTTAACTGAGGGCAGGACAATGTCACCGCCAAGCTCCTTCACTTTTTCTTCGATTAAGTCAACAGCTCCGCAAAAATGTTCGTAAGATGTATCGCCAGAACCAAATACTGCAAATGCTTTTCCCGTTAAATCAAGCTCTTCCATTTCTTCATATAAATCAATAAAATCATCCGGAAGATCGCCATCTCCCCATGTATACGCCCCTAACATAATGTGCGAGTATTCATTAAGCAGCTCGGCATCAATATCCATCGCTTCATGCCGGTCCACGCTGGCTCCTGCTTCCGTTAACCCTTTTTCAATTAAATCTGCCATCGCTTCTGTATTTCCAGACATCGTGGCATATACCAATAAAACCTTTTCTGTCACTTTTTCTTCCTCCTTATCAATGAATCAATGCAGGCTCCTCATATGGCCTGACAAACTTACTTTCATATAAACCCGCACAGAAAAAGTTTTCGTTTTGATTGGCTACACGAAAACCGTGTCCTTTGATCGTATCAAACCATTTGAGCTCTTTTTGCTCAATATCAAGCTGATACACTTTAGAAAATCCGTGTTCATCTTGTGAGGTGGTCACATACACAATGCCATTATCCTCAGACACATCCAAAAATGATTCTTCTTTAGCAAAGGCCTGTGATTGAATATCATGCAGAATATTTGTATGTAAATCTAAAATTTGAACAGATCCTTTTTTGCCTTTTTTTGAACCTAATGCACAAACAAGAAGATGTTCATGACAGAGCAGCATAGAAGCTGTCATTCGGTGCTCCTCTCTGTTTAGAAGAAAAACCTGTTCACTTTGCAAGTCATACACCCATATTCCTCCGTGAACCTCATGAATCTGTGTTCCAATATAAAGATGGTCACCTGCAGCACATAAAGAACGAATGACCGGCGGATGATTCACATGAGCAAACGGCTTCATAATTTCCCAGGAAATTCCGAAATCATTTGACACATAGATACTATGTTTTCCATGCGCACATACAAACCCATCTTTACGTCCTGTAATAGACCAAACGACTGCATTTGTTGGGAATGAAGATAACGCCCATGTGTTGCCTTCATCTCCTGATCTAATTACTGTGCCATTTTCACCAACACCGAATAAATAAGGGCCAATATAGCTGATCGCATGGATTTTATGCTTGAGCTTAAACAGCTGCTGCCATCCGCTCTCCACATTATAGTGAAAAATACCTTCACGTTTTACAGCAACAAAGTATCCACCACTTTTAGATGCTGCAACGGCTGTTGCTCCTTTATGAAACATGATTTTCAACTCGTTTCTCAGATAAAGCAGCCCACGTTAAAAAGCTCGCTGCAAATTCCTGACAGCACGCCACATCTTCATCTGTATCCGGTGCAAGCTCCATTTTTAATGTTTCAGGAAAAACAGAGGCACCCGTTGATTTCAGCATGTCATGGAATGTATGGACAGCCTCGCAAAACTTTGGATAGCTGTAATCACCCGATCCAAAGACAGCTGCTTTGATGTGACGAAGTTCCAGCGTAGAGACCTCTTCATAAAAATCCTCAGCTTCATATGGCAAATCTCCATCACCCCAAGTGTAAGAACCAATGAATACGTAATCGTATGAGGAAAGGTCTTCAGCATTCGTATCATCAAACTCCATCATCTCTGTATCGATCCCTTTTCCTTCAAGTGTTTGCTTTAAGATCGCTGCCATATCTTCCGTATTTCCAGACATACTCGCAAATGCAATTAGTGCTTTCATCTATCGGTCACCTCATCTAAATGATAATCATTTTCAATTATTATATGTACACTTTAAATGATAATGATTTTCATTGTCAAATGATTTCATAAAAAAAAGTACCTCCTAATTCTAAGAAGGTACTTACACGGCATCATTCTCAAGCATTTCTTTAACCACACCAACAAATGCTTGTACCTGTTTTAACTGAAAAGACGCTTCATAGCCTAGCAGCCATGTGTCACGGCCGATTTGCTCTCCGTTCACATCAACAAGCGGTGTTTTATAAACACTTTTTTCGTGGTCATATAAGGTAACAGAAGGCAAAATGGCGTAGCCGATGCCGTGGTAGGCCATTTGTTTACATGTTTCAATTTGGTCTACTAAAATCGTCTGCTTTGGAGACACTTTAAACTTTTGGTGCCACCAGTGCTGGATTTCCTGATAATACGTGCTGTCGCTTTTAAATTGGATAAATGGCCGCTCTGTCTTGATTAATTCATCTACGTCCTTGATCACGGAATCGACTAAATATAAATGATCTGTCATCAAGTATTCCTTTGTCCCCTTCCAATCAGGGTTTCCGCGAATGATTCCTATGTGCACGTGGTCTTCATACAAGCTTTTGAGCATTTCACTGCTCCAGCCAGTAACGAGTGATACTTTGGCATTTGGATATTTTTCAACATACCGTTTTAACACCTTTGGCAGCCAGTGCTGTCCAATAATCGACGCCACCGCAAGCTTGAGTGTACCGTGAATATCACCCTCAAGTTCATCAATTCGCTCTCTCACTCGATCCTGTTCAACCGTCACCTCTTTTGCAAATTGAATAATCTGTTCACCTGCCGAGGTCACAGTCAGCCCCTTTTGTGAACGAAAAAAGATTTTGGTTCCCCATTCCTTTTCGATCGTCTGCAATCTTTGAGATAATGCAGGCTGAGAGACAAAGAGCCGCTCTGAAGCCTTTCTCATATTCAATTCTTCACTTAGCACAACAAGCATATGTAACTCCTGAAGCTGCATGGGCGTCCCCTTTCTCTCTATAAGTTTTTCTTATTTTATATGCTCATTATATAAATTTTAACTTATGAAGGCAAAAAAAATAAGCTGGGCTGCAGCTCATTTTTTTGCGGAATGAATGACCTCATTTAAGCGCTTTAATACAACTCGTCGAGTAAAAATGCCTTCAAAGACCTGCTCCTCATTTTCTACACAAACAAATCCATTATTCGTCACAGCGTGAACGCCTTTTAGTACAGGATCTGTTGTTTTAAGTCTCGGAATATCCTTCAGCATGACTTCTTCAACCTTCAACTGATCGAGCTTCTCGAATTCGATTCGTTCTAAACCGAAGATTTTATCCATAATCATATTCGTTCCAATTAACCCGTGTAAATGATAAGAAGCGTCTAATACCGGTATAGCTGTATATCCTGTTTTTGTTAGAACCAATAGGGCATGCTCAAGGTTATTTCCAATTTGAACATGTGCGACTTTATCTGCATCAATCA
Organism: Bacillus sp. Je.9.29.b; assembly: GCF_051129925.1. Lineage (NCBI taxonomy): Bacteria > Bacillati > Bacillota > Bacilli > Caryophanales > Bacillaceae > Bacillus > Bacillus sp. Je.9.29.b. The sequence goes on along the minus strand of NZ_JBCPSO010000001.1, from coordinate 450,699 downwards.
TATGCTCGGCTACTGTGGACTCAAGCAATTGAGTCGGTTCTATCTCTATCATGTTTCTTCGACCCCTTTTCTCTCAATCATCAATCATACATTCCCCATTACGATTAAGCATAAACTAAAACGAATTTTGTCGAAAGATTTTTTCTGCATAAAAAAGATACTCAGCCCCCGAGTATCTAATAGAATGTTAAACCAATATTAATTCTCAAACCTTACTCTGTCATACAATGTGATCAATTGCTTATACGTATTGTCGTCGACATTTTTTGTTCCACATTCTATATCATTGATCTCACTGCTTAGTAATTCGACAGCATATTCCTGATTCAGCAATACGTTTAATAATAGCTTTTTCTCTTCTTCATTAAAACGATTTTCGATGACGCTCATTCAACATCAGGCCCCCTGTTTCATATATGCTTTTATATTGATTAGCAGGCTTTTGAATGTCTGCTTCCTCTCTATACAGCTAGAATAAGGAACTAGAATCGAATCGTCAACCGCACGTTTCGACAAGGTTTGGAGAAAAATGACGGAATTTATTTTGTGTATCGATTGGCATAGCAAAATGCTGCATATGAGTCGGGTTTTATTTTTGCTTCAATTCCCATAGCTGTGATCATTCCGGTCATTTCCTGAATCAGCTCTTTCGTACTTCCTTTTTTGCCAATATCCAGATGGGCTTCAAAACGAAGGTCTGCCCCTTCCTCAGCAAACGGAAGAAGCAAATCCATCAGTTCTGTTAAAGGCCCCTCAAGGATGTCTGCACATACCTTTTGGCTAAACGCTGTCTCTAATGAAATTTTTTCTCTAAGACTTTGCACAGGCCTCTTGATCACTTGTTGTGTGAGACAGCCCCATGCTCCTTTGCCAATCCGGTGGAGATGAATTGCAGTCATAAATGTTGTGACATTTTGATTGACCTGAGAGTCCGTACCAATTGATAACACATAGGCGGATCTAGGGTCTTTTCGTATAAAGTCTTTCATTCTCATGACGACATCAGAAAACGCTAAATAGTCTTCAGAAAGATTGTAGAAAAAAGAATCACTCACAGAAAGGAACTCCTTTTTAATGGTCTCTTATCCGAAAAATGCGCTGATTGATCATCTTCCATTTGTACATATCATCTATGATGATCCATGTATGCTGCCGCAATAAACGAAGGAATCCTCAGAAAAAACATTTCATACGATTCAGCTTAGGATTGTAGAAGCTCAAAAATCTCAATCGAAATCATATCAATGTTGTCAAATGGGAAAGTATTTGGCTTATCCCCTTGTTGAAAAACAGTCAATTCAAACGTTTGATTCTTTTCGAAATACTTAACACTACAGATTTTCTCACCGTTCACTTCGAAATAACGCTGTGCCGGCTCGTTTGCAGCTTCTGCTGTCTCTTGAAGACTTTGCAGCCTTGTAATGATACCCATTAATTGTGACATTCTAAAAAAAGACTCCTTTCAAAAAAACAACTCAAGATGAACCCGTATTGATTATACACAAGTCCTACAAAGCATCATACCATAAAGTGTTCTCAGATGATATTTTTCCTCTTGAATTCAAAAAAAGAAAAAGAATCTGTTTTTTTAGTTTGAGTCTTTTTTCTCATCTCATGCACCATGATTTTTATAACCCAGCAGATCTCATCAGCCGTTTCGCAATTTCATCAAAATCCTCTTTTGAAATGCCTGGAGCAAACTCTTCCGGTAATTCTCTATAATCTGGCACAGGTGCACCTTGCGGGGTGCCCTCAATGACTGTCAGCGGCTTTCCATCAATCGGATGGCTCCCTTTCCAAATTTTATTAATATCCTTGTAATCCGTATCACTAAATGTATACAGCTTTGTATGAACATTCTGATCTTCAAATTTTCTCGCTGAGTCAAAGTATTTGTTGTCGAGGTTTGGGATTGGCAACATCTTCCCCACATCTACTCCTGTAGCGACTTCAAGTGCCTTTGCATATGCCACAATATGCACGCCGCCCCTGACAAGTAAATAACCGATCATCTCTCTTGCTGTAGGATGGTCCGTCATTTCATATACGCGCATTTTGTGCGTACGTGCTCCGCATTCAAGAAAGAAATTATGGAGAAGATCAAGAATGAGGTTGCCACTTGAGAACACATTCTCTCCGGTCCAAGGTTTTGCCATTGAATCAAACGGATAGCCTGTTTGGGCTGTTTGAATAAAATGCTGTGTATTTCGTTTATCGACAGCTGCCTTCATCGGCGTCGTATCTGGGTCCCCGCCATGGGTGGTTCCTGTAATCATGAGATTGATGGCTGTGGTTACAAGCTCAACATGACCGAATTCTTCAGCCGTAATACTGGATACGAGGTCATAAAACGGTTTAAGTTTTCGTTTTCCTCTAAAGTTAAAGGATTGAAACATGTAATTATTTAATGTGGACATTTCACCGAATTTTCCGCCGAGTAATTCTTGCACAGCAGCGGCACCATTTGCATCTGGGTGATCTGGCCTTGGCAAATCAATGAGCAGCCGCGTGTCACGTTTGATCATGATGTTTCCCTCCTACCGTCTAACTATCATCACTTAAGATGTATGGAAGGTTTGGGCTGTCCTATGCATGAAGGGAAAGATTGAAGCACAAAAAAAACTTGGCGGGGGTAGCGCCAAGTTTTTTGGATCTTGATCTGATAGAGGGGTTGGGGAACAGAGAGTAGCTTCTCTCTATAACTAAATGATAATGATTATCAGTTTCATTGTCAACCATTTTTTATTTCTTTTTTCTATCAAAAAAAGCAGCCTTCAAGGCTGCCTTTTGTTTACATTTCAGTGTGATAGAAAACTTTTGAAGACTAGGAAGGACGAGTACCGGAGCGGAGCGAATTATACATTCGTGAGCACTAGCACATAGGACTGCGGGCGAATGAGAGGGTTTGCCTTCACGCCGCATCTTCAAATTAATCCATCTTGCTCATATAAATAAGCATACGGAAGGTCTATAAACAAATACATATCTCCCTCTAAAGGATAAGAAAACGTACGTATCCTCTCACCGGTTTCTAAATCACTGTAAATATCGCTGAAAAATCCTTTTCCGCTAATTCTCATTTGAAGAATATTTGCTAGGAAATAAGGACGCCAGCTCCAGTTTTTTTCGATATACTCTGGCTGAAACAGCCATTCTTCTTCTTTTTTGAACACATTTCCAGTGATTTGAAAGCCTTCTTCATTACACATATAAATTCGGAAGCTGCAATCTGTTAGTTCGAGTGCCAGCTTTTGAATGAGCTCATCATTTGTGCTGCACGATTTCTTTAAAGTCGTAACAGCTTGATGAATTCGTTTATAGAATGTTTCAGAATGTTCGTAGACCGCTTGCAGCTTCTTTTTCTCATGGGCAATAAATTGCTGGAATTCTTCTCTAAGCTGATCTTTTCGGTGGCTTCGGTCGATTAATTCTCCTGCAGGCTCATGAAGATAGAACCCTTGAAAATATCTCCCGCCATTTCTCCAAGCATACTGCAGCTGGAAATTTGCTTCAATATCCTCATAAATTAAGGCTGCTCCTATTTTTCTTGCAAGCAATGAAATGCTGTACAAGACATATTCATAGGAAGGAGATGGAGCCGATGCCTTTAATGCCTGTAAATCTATTTTTAATAAATCAGGTGAAAGCAAGGCAATCCGGTCCAGATTACTGCTTTCTTTTCCTATATTTGAGACGGCGATTTTAATCCCATATGTACGATAATACGTTAACGTATGGTATAGCTGTTCAATGTCGCCGCTAAACGTATGTTCTGCAAACTCAATAACAAACCGGTTAAGCTGAATGCCCCGTGTTTCATATTCCTTTAAAAGTTCTAAAAAGCTTTCTCCATGATCCAGCATGAGGATATTGGCATCATGATTAATAAAAATGAGCAAATCGTCATCTGCAGTTGTGAAGAGATCAAGTGCTTGAGTCAATACTTTGTGATCTACTTCCAATTTATATTCGTCAGGAATAGATGAATCCGTAAAGAAGGAGCCTAGGCTGACCGTTTCTGACTCAAGCTTCATTCTTCCTAGAATCTCATAGCCTATCACTTTTTGCTCTTCCGCACTGAATATTGCTTGATAGTGCGGGAAAACATCTTCAATATTCGTTAAAATATCCAATGGATCGACCATTTTCATCACCTGCTTCTCTCTTTGTGTGATTATACCACATCAAAAGCAGGTCTTACATCGTCAATCAAAATGGTGATTGGTTGAGCCATTGTCCCCCATCCATCGTGATACAATCTCCATTTATATAAGACGCATGCTCAGACAATAAAAAGCTCGCAAGCGCTGCAATTTCCTCAGGTGTGCCCAGTCTGCCAAGAGGAACACTATCTAATGTTCTTTGCGCTGCCTCTTCAGATTCCCATAGTTTATCTGCACCGCCTGTTCTCTCAATTGGACCTGGTGCGATCGCATTGACGCGAATTCGATATTGCTTCCCCCATTCCACAGCAAGCGTTCGAGTGAGAGACAACACACCGGCCTTTGCTGCCGCCGAATGCGCCACGCCTACACCAGCACCCCATGCATAGGTGGCCACCATGTTAATCATACTTCCTCTTTTCTTTTGACGAATCCAGTAATTCCCCACTGCATGGCTGCAAAAAAATGTACCATTTAACACAATATCAATGACAGCCTTCCAGCCGTTAGGAGACAGTTTTTCTGCTGGCACTAAAAAATTTCCTGCTGCGTTGTTAATGAGGGCATCGACATCACCAAATGTATCCACTGCAAACTTGACCATTTGGTCAGCATCCTCTGGGTTTCGTACATCCATTTGGAAATAAGCGACCGATCCGCCCTTCTGCTTCATTTCTTTTGCCGTTTTTTCCAGCGTCTCTTCCGTTCTACCAGTAATCACGACATTCCAGCCTTCAGCTGCCAAATGAGCAGCCATCGCCTTCCCCATACCGCTTGATCCCCCTGTGACAATCACTATTTGTTTCGTCATTTGTTCTCCCCCTCTGTGTCATTTGAATGACTATTCATTCATTATTGTCTATCATATCATGATTGACCCTCGGTGCACCATATGGGAGATTATCCAAATATGATGCTATACTTAATTTTATTTATAAAGGAGTCTTATATGAAGCAGCTTTCCCGCAGACAATTTTTAAAAGGAGCAGCTGGTGCGAGTATTCTCGGTTTTTTGGCTACAAGTTGTGGATATGGATATGCCAGGTACATTGAGCCGCGCATGATCGATACCGTGTCACTGACCATTCAAGATGCTCAGCTTCCAGCTTCATTTGACCAGTTTAAAATAGCCCAATTTAGTGACGTTCATTTGAGTGATACATTCGCTGCGAAGAATCTAGAAGCCATCGTCCAGAAAATCAATGCTGCATCTCCAGATCTCATTGTGTTCACAGGTGATCTCGTTGATTTTCAAGCATCCTCTGAAGAGCATGAAAAAGCGAAGGCTTATTTGAATAAGCTTCATGCTCCGTTCGGTAAGCTTGCCATCTACGGAAATCATGACTACGGACCATTTGGCGTGGAGCTTTATGAGAAAACAATGGAGGCTTGTGGATTTACTTTATGTAAAAATGATGTGTTTCTATTAGAAAAAGATCATGCGCATATTCAGATTGCTTCACTGGATGATCTCATGATGAGCGTGCCTGATTACGATTTGATCAAACGGGAAGTATCAACTGATTTATTTACATTACTGCTCGTCCATGAGCCTGATGCCGCATTAGAGCTGAAAGCAACACCTATTAACTTGCAGCTTTCCGGGCATACGCATGGCGGTCAAGTGCAGCTGCCTTTCTATGGACCGATTCTCACAGCACCTTACGGCCGTACATATATAGAAGGTTTATACGGAAGCGATCAGCACCGCATCTATGTCAACCGTGGACTTGGAACAACGCGGCTGCCGCTTCGGTTTTTAGCCAAACCCGAGTTAACCTTTTTTACCTTGACATCTCGCGTATAAATAGAAGCCAAACCGCCCTCTCCTGCATATGTATAATCAAAGATCTTTCTCATGACAAATGTTAGGAGAAACCTTACGGGGCCTGATTCCGTCCATATAGTATGTCAAGCGACGGCATCACGGCTTCTTTTATTTGAGTAAAAGGAGTGTGCTTTGGTGCTTCGATACACGGTGAAAAGCGGGGAAACCCTTGCTTCTATAGCACTTGATTTTCGAACAACAACAGATGCCTTAAAGGCTGCAAATCCGTCACTTCAAGCTCGCGAGCCCGAACAAAATGAGGTCATCATTATTCCTGGTTTGCCGGATCCTAATACGATCCCTTACCGCATCTTTGTTTCGATTTCAACGAAACGTCTTGTTTTGTTTTCTGGATCACAGCTTATTCGTTCGTATCCGATTGCAACAGGGAAAATTTTAAATATGACACCGACAGGTTCTTATTATATTGTCAACAGACAGCCAAACCCAGGAGGTCCCTTTGGCGCTTATTGGCTGAGCCTCTCAAAAATTCATTACGGCATTCACGGTACGAATAACCCGTCTTCAATTGGTAAAGCTGTTTCTAGAGGATGCATTCGCATGTATAATCAGAATGTCATCGAGCTTGCTTCACTCGTTCCAAACGGAACACCTGTGACCATTAGCCAGTAGATGAAATCAATTGTACGAATGGTTAAAATTTTATATGATATAAAGTGGGATCTTCAGGTTAAGGAGCGTATTTATGGATATTTTTAAAAACAGAAATTTTGTTCGTCTCTTTTTTGCGGCACTTGCTTCGCAAATGGGGACAACAGTAGGCAATATGGCGTTTGCCTTTTATTTGCTCGACCATTTTAGTCATCAGCCCGCATACGCCACATTGGCTGAGCTTATGTATTCTCTTCCTACTGTCTTTGTCTTTTTTATGGTCGGTGTGGTCGCAGACCGGTTTGATCGTAAAAAAGTCGCAGAGAATTGTGATTGGATACGAGCTGGGCTGACGATTGTATTATTCATCGTTATTTATTTTAATTCACTGCCACTTATTTTCTTGATCTTGTTTATTCGAAGTGCCATTACGAAATTCTTCTATCCAGCTGAAGCTTCTCTCGTTCAGGCCATTTTAAATAAAGATCAATATGCAAAAGCCGCTGGCTTAAATCAAATGCTGTTTAGTTTATTTATGGTATTTGGCGTTGGACTCGGTGCCATTATGTATAAAACGATTGGTCTTCACGGTGCCATTACAATTGATTTAGTCAGCTTTATTATTTCAGGCATCCTGATTCGTTCATGTAACATTCCAATTGAAGCGCGTCAGCCAAATGGACAAGCTGGCTGGAGAGGCATGACCATTAAAACGTCTCTAAAAGATTTTAAAGAAGGCATACTGTATATTTTAAAAAATAAATTATTGGCTTCTTTAATTTTTGGCTTTTTTGTTTTCGGTCTAGTCAATGGCGCATTTGCCGTTCTTCCGATGTTTACAATGAAATATGGACTTTCACCAGACCATTTTGAACTGCATACATCCTTCTTTACAATTGCGATCGGTGCAGGATTGCTCGTTGGAAGCTTAATGGGCTCTGTCCTCGCTAAGAAGGTAAAGATGCAATATCTCATGTCGATTCCAATTCTGGTCGCAGGTATTTTGATTTTTGTCCTTGGTTCTACCCATACATTATGGTTGTTTTATGTCACATCATTTGTCATTGGTACATGCATTGGCCCAGTCAACATTGTCATTGGCGGCTGGCTGCCTAGAATCGTCCACCCTCGCCTGATGGGCCGTGTGTCAGGATGGGTTGATCCGCTTACTATGTTTGCTCAATCGATGACATTAGGTCTGATTGCTGTATTATTTCCAAAACTCATCACAAATGTTTCTTATATTTATTACGGAATGGGCTTTATTATTTTACTCGTCTTCCTTTTTTACTTCATTACACTGCCAAAGTTCAGCAGAGAAGCTGCCGACTTAGACGTGCAGCGTGAACTAAAGGGTCAAGGAGTTCAATAAATGAATAGTCAAAAGGACTTTCTTTATAAAGAAAGTCTTTTTTTCATTTTTATCATATCTTGCAGCACTAAACCCTCCATCGATATAGTATCTCTCGTTATGTTGATCCCTTTTTTTGGGTTTTTATATAACAAAAATGTGTATAAAATTACAACATTTTTAATAAAACCCCTTTACATTTGGAAGTTTTATAGTAGTATAGTCAGGTTGGAGGTGAAAGAAATGCTAAAAAGCTACTATTTTATTCATACAAAAGATCAACAGGGACAATTTGTTGTACATACAGAAGATTGTGCATTTTTAGGTGATGCTGCAAGCCGAACGTTGATTGGCCTGCATATGAATGGTGAAAGCGCCATTGAAGAAGCCAAACAATTGACGAATGAAGCTGATTTTAATGGATGTTTCTATTGCGCTTATTCTATTCATACAAAATAAAACATGATGTTATGTTTGTCTTACATATGATAAATCTGCAGTCATCTAAACCTATTTAACTTTAATTTGTAAAATAAAAATTCTCCCTATTAAAGGGAGAATGAATTATATATATTAGTTATTAACTTTTATGAGGTTTCTAACGTTTTTTTATATTAATTGTTTTAGATTGTACATACCCTAGATCTTTACCATTCTTACTAGATAAATCGACATGTACAACAGCTTCATATCCTCTATGTTTGTATTCTGGTAGATTTAAGCTTAATTTTTTCAGCGGGGTTTTATATTTAAAACTCCCTCTTTCAAATTTTGCGGTATATGTATAGAGTCCGATTGGGGACAAATGAGCATCATATCTTAGTTCACCACATTTACCATTTTGTTCAATTGTAAAATCAACAGTTTTAGCTTTTTTAGAATAATTGGTAGCATCTGTCCATACTCTTACCTTACATGTAGATTTAGCAAAATAAGGGGTTTGCCAATTGCTAGTAGCAGCTGATGCATCGATAGAAAAAAAGATTGATACACATAAAAATACAAACGATATTACTAGTCTTAACTTCATAAAATCACCCTTTTTTTAAAATATATAGAAATTATATAATATTATTACATTTTGATCAACAATTCTTTCTGAATTACAATATACCAAAACGTTTTCAAAATTATTTATTCAATTTTCATATTATAAATAATTTTTTCGTATTTAATCCCATTTTGTTTCTATAATAAACATCAAAGTCATGTTCATAATTTAAAAAAAATGCCGACCAAGTCCAATACATATATCACTTTTAACCATAACCCTATTTGCAATTTACTAATAAAAACGTATAATTTATACTAAGCACAGGAAGACGAAAGACAAAGGAGAGAAAAAATGGACGATTATGCTCATACTAAAGACATAGAACCTACAGCAGAAAACATCGCAAAAGCCATTTATACTGTTAACCGCCATGCTAAAACCGCACCAAACCCCAAGTTTCTTTATCTTTTGAAAAAACGCGCGCTGCAAAAACTATTGCAAGAAGGTAAAGGAAGAAAAGTGGGCCTACATTTCTCTAACAATCCCAAGTATAGTCAACAACAGTCCGACGTGCTGATTGAAATTGGAGATTATTATTTTCACCTGCCACCAACGAAAGAAGACTTCGAATTTTTGCCACACTTAGGAAATTTAAATCAATCATATCGCAATCCGAAAGCGAATATGTCATTAAACCGAGCAAAGCAAATACTTCAAACGTATGTCGGTTTAAAAGAAAAACCTGCCGCCACAAAACAAAAATCACATTACACAAAGCCCGTCTTCAAACGACTCGGGGAAAGTTATTTTTAAACAGAAAAAACCACTCATACCGAGTGGTTTTTTGTTTAGATAATAAAATGATCGACTTTTTCAATCAGCTGATGAATTTCTGGTTTACTGATTTGATCATCTGCCCCGATCGTTTCCCCTTTATGACGCAAATCTTCAGTAATTAACGAAGAGAAAATAAGAATCGGAATGGAATTTGTTAAAGGATTGTCCTTGAGCAGTTTTGTTAACCGGTGGCCATCCATTTTAGGCATTTCAATATCCGTAATAATCATATCAATTTCTTCTGTGACACTGATTCCTTTGCTGACAAGGTCCATGACATGATCATATGCCTGTTTGCCATCTTCAAAGGTCACAATGTTTTTATAGCCTGCTTCGGTTAATTCATTTGTTAATAAACGCATGAGAAGCGGAGAATCTTCAACGACATACAGTTTCTTCCCTGTTCTTCTCTCGTCTTTCTCACCGTCAAACATATGATACGTATCAACACCAGAAGCGGATTCAATATCATAAATGATTTTTTCGTAATCTGGAAGGAAAATCATTTTTTCATCAAGCTTAATGATGCCCGTTAAATGACGGTCCATCCCTTGATTGAGTGCAGTCGGCTTCTCAATCTCTTCCCAGCTGACGCGGTGAATTTGTGATACCGTTCCTGTATGGAACACAAATTTCCGTTGGTTGAATTCAGTCACAATATATTTCTCTTGTTCTGACTGATCTGACTCGACATTAAAAAAGGAAAATAGATTGATGACTGGTAAAATCTCGCCTCGTAAACTAATCATCCCTTCTACATCTTGGTGAGAGTGCGGTACAACCGTCACCTCAACCGGCTGAATGATTTCTCTTACTTTCATGACGTTAATGCCGAATTGATTTGCACCAATTTCAAACTTCACAATTTCCAATTCATTGGTACCAGAGTCAAGTAAAATTTCTTGTTTGTTTAAAGCCACGGAAATCCCTCTATTCTTCAATATAAGATTGTACTTTTTATATCGGCAGCATAGGTAAAAAGTTGACGTTTCTTTACGCTTTCTCTCGAACGAATTGATGAATCACAAGTCCTATCGCTGCAAGGATGAGCAAAGACCCTAGTGCAAGGCGGCTTGCGAGATTTCCGTGCTCTGCAAACAGCAGGGTAACTGAGCCATAAATGATCGGCCCGATAATTGAAGATACCTTCCCTGAGAATGCAAAGAGGCCAAAAAACTGTCCCCTTTTTTCCTTCGGTGTCAGTTCAATAATCAAGATTCGTGATGCTCCCCAGCTTGCGCCAAGTGAAATCCCGAATAAACTGCCCGCTATCCAGAAGACCCATTCGGTTGCCGCTGTCACAGCCAGAATGAGCGCCACAATCAAAATGACATACACGACTGTAATCGATCGCTTTGCCCCTATCGCTTTTGTGATATAACCAAACAGAAAGGAGCCAATGATACTTGAAATGGTCGACACAAGATAGAGCAAAATAAATTGCCCAGCAGTAAAGCCAATGATGATTTTGGCATAAACAGCCATCATCGCAATCGCTGTTTGTAAAGCATCATTCATAAAAAAGAAAGCAATCATAAAGATAAAAGCTGGCTTGTACTTTTTCATCTCTTTAAACGTGTGAATAATCTCTTTATACCCGCTGAAAAAAGACGCCTTTTTCTCTCGCTGAGGCAGCGGATGAGGATCTTTTACAAAAAAGAGAAAGGGTAGAAAAAAGAGAAGGAATAAAAGAGCTGTCGGAATAAATGCTTCATGAAACTGGTCATTGCCGACAAGTAAATAAACAGAGAGACCGACAAGTGTTCCTAAATAGCCAACGGCGATACCAAATCCTGAAATAAGCGGGATTTCTTCCTTTGTCCCAAGATCGGGCAAAATGGTGTCATAGAAAACAAGACTAGAATGATAAAAAAACTTTGCGATCACAAACAAGGTAACCACGACTAATAAAGAAACAGGCAGCCCAAACCATTCACTTGAGAAATCAATCCCAGCAAAAATCCCCATCAAAAGCGTACAGGCAATACATATGAACGTAAACACCGTAATGTAGCGTTTCTTTTTTCCTGTACGATCAATCAGCACTCCGTATAAAGGTGTAAAAATGACGAGAAAAAAGCTGGCTAGTGCGTTTGCATAAGAAATAAAGGTGCTGGCGATCTGGTCCATTCTCGCACTGTCCCCGATCGTTTCCTGCAAGTAAAACGGGAAGAAAATGGTGATCATATTTGATGAAAAGATCGTATTTGCAAAATCATACAACGCCCAGGCCAGCACAGGTGCTGTCAAAAACAGCCCAAAGCCTGCCCCTTTTTTCTGTGCGGTCTTTTTTCCTGTTCTCAATCGATTGTCTCCCTTCCCTGCCTCATTTTTCACTATCATTCTATTTTATGTGCTGTTTCCCTCATCCATACAAGCGATCTATGAAAAAAAGCACCTCTTACCATATATAGCAGAGGTGCTTTTTTCGTTATTTCTTCACAACAATGGTGCTTGCAATCAAATCGTGAAGTGCTTGTTTTTTCTCTGTGAAAAAGGCAATGATATAGCCAATATATAAGATCGGAGACAAAAAGCCTTTTGCAAAGAAGCGGCCAGTTGCACGGCCAAATGTGACCTTTTCGCCTGTCACTTTTGTTACTTTGATGCCGAGAGCCATCTTTCCAAGTGTTCCTTGCAATTTTGATGATTCCATGATGGCGTAATAAAGCCATGTCACCACGGTACCCATCAAGATCGCCCCTATATAGAAAAAGATCAGTCCCATAATAGCTTCCCATTCCTCATCCGTTATGACGGTTGAAGAATAGTAATAACTTTCGTCATCCATTATCATTGCTGCCTCTGGGCTTGAGATAAAAAAGACTGACGCCAAAATAAACATGATAAATGCAATTGGTACTCCGATAATGATACCGTCCAAAAGGTGGGCAAGAAAACGATAGCCTACACCTGCTAGCTCAGGATGCTTCTTTTCTTGAATGTGTGGTTCTGTTATGTTGGTTTCCATCCTATTTCTCCTTTATTATGTATGTTTTCTATAAATTTCTTATAATCATTCGTTATTATATCCTATGAATATAGCAAGATCAATGGAGCTTTACACTTTTACATACATTTTAGATCAGTTTGATCTAAGCAATTTATGTGAATAAATACTGAAAATTTGTGAAAAACATGGCACTTCTAGTTCTTTTACCTCCTGATTTTTTAACATTTTGTGATATTTTCGTCTTGTTTCCATTCTTCTGTTGACAATGATTCTTCAAATGGTACAATAGTCAAGGATTTTTTAAAGAAAGGTGTTCATGATGGGAACTGTCGTATTATTAAAGAACAACGAAATGACTGTAATTGAAGATATTTGCGAGGCTGATTTTTTAGATATGAAGCATGGTTTGTCAAATGATGACACAGCTTATATCTCTTGGTATGAAGACTACGATACTGCTTATGGATATTGATTTCATTTCATAGATGAAGCGTAAAAAAAGGCGATACAACCTGAGAATAGGTTGATCGCCTTTTTTACGTTTGTGCGCTTCTTTCACTTTCAGGTTCCACATGAATAAAGATTTGTGCATGCGGAAATTCCAGCTGAATCTTCTCTTCAATTCGATCACATAATTGGTGAACATCTTCAATCGTTGTCTTTCCATCTACAATCAAATGAAAATCAATATATTCCTCGGCACCAGACCGCCTTGTTCGAAAATCATGATATTCAATAAATTCTTGACTGAATCCTTGAATGATCGCTTCGATTGATTGTTCTTCCTCTGGTGTTAATCGAGCATCAACAAGCGGCGGGAAGGCTTCCTTCATGAGTTTAAACGCTTCACGCATAATAAAGAGGGCCAAAACCATTCCAATGATCGGATCTAAGAAATACCAGTCGGTTAATGCCACAAGCAATAAACTAAATGCCACCCCTAGTGACGTAAACACATCCGTTAAAAGATGCAGCGCATTTGATTTCATGGCGACTGAATGTACTCGCTCAGCCTCTTTGTTCACAATCCTCGAAACAACAAAATTGATGAGCGCGCCTAGCAGCATGACCACAATACCAAGCACAGGCAGCTTGACTGGCTCTGGATTCATTAATTTGTGAACACATTCGTATATAATCCAAATGCCAGCAACAAAAATCAGCAGGGTCTCAATCGTTCCAGAAATATTTTCGACTTTTCCATGTCCATAAGGATGTTTAGAATCTGCTGGCTTTCTTGAAATACGAACAGAAATAAAGGCAATAAACGACGCCATTAAATCGAGAAACGAATGAATGGCTTCTGATAAAACCGCAACAGATCCGGTTAAAAGACCCACAATGATTTTTAAGATGACCACAAATGTGTTGCTCAGCACGGATAGGAACGCGATTTTCGATGTCTTCGCTGTTTGTTCCATCTATCGTCCTCCTTTAGGAGATCGTATGTCTATGAAAGCCATTCCCATGACCCTGATTCTCACGTTCTTTCAGTTTACGCAGTTTTGCCGTTTTCTAATCATCTTCATCACAGCCTGTATTTTCTCTTGAGGTTACGCTATAATAAATGTTGCTCTTTCTTCAATATATCACTCATGCGGTGATGGATAGGAGAATAGACTACATATAACGATATCCAGTGCCTTTCGCAGGTGACATTTATGCAGTGAATGGTAAAATAGGATAAAAACATAAATTTTTAAGGTGATGAGAAATGGAGCATTTGCTGAATCCAAGAGTAAAGGATATTGAAATTTCAGGCATTCGAACATTTTCAAATCTCGTATCGTCATATGAGGATGTCGTTTCATTGACGATAGGCCAGCCCGATTTTTATACGCCGCATCATGTCAAAACAGCTGCCAAAGCAGCCATTGACGAGAATTTCACCTCATACACTCACAATGCTGGTTTCCTAGAGCTAAGACAAGCGATCCAGCGTTATATCAAGAAGAAAGTGAATCTTGATTATAATGCAGAGTCAGAAATCATTGTGACGACAGGTGCAAGTCAAGCAATTGATGCTGCGTTTCGAACCATTTTAACAGAAGGCGATGAGGTCATTTTACCTGGACCTGTATACCCCGGATATGAACCGATCATTCGAATGTGCGGTGCCATGCCCGTACATATTGACACAACGAATGCTGGCTTTAAATTGAATGCCAAGCTGATTGAGGATGCGTTAACGGAAAAGACAAAGTGTGTGGTTCTTCCTTACCCTTCAAACCCGACTGGTGTCACGCTTTCAGAAGAAGAATTGAAAGAAATTGCCCAGCTCCTTGAAGGAAAAGACATCTTTATTTTATCCGATGAAATCTACAGCGAGCTGACATTTGACCGGCCGCATCAATCAATTGCCTCTTTCTTAAAAGAACAGACCATTGTCATCAATGGACTGTCTAAATCTCATAGCATGACTGGATGGAGAATTGGATTTTTATTTGTTTCAGCTCCAATTGCTAAACATGTATTAAAAGTACATCAATATAACGTGTCTTGTGCCTCGGCTGTCTCACAAAAGGCGGCACTTGAAGCTGTGACAAATGGTGTGGATGATGCACTGATCATGAGAGAGCAATATAAGAAAAGACTCGATTATGTATATGATCGGCTCATTTCTATGGGGCTTCCGGTGATTAAACCTTCTGGCGCTTTTTATATTTTTCCATCCATTGAATCGTTTGGGATGAGTTCCTTTGATTTTTGCATGGAGCTGTTAGAAAGTACAAGACTTGCGGTCGTACCAGGCTCTGCCTTCTCTCCACTCGGCGAAGGGTACGTGCGCCTGTCTTATGCTTATTCACTTGAAACGCTGAAAGAAGGACTTGACCGGCTAGAACAATTTGTACTTGAAAAACGTTCCATTCATTCGCTAGATTGAAACAACGGCCCTCTTGCCGTTGTTTTTATTTTGCAGGAAACATGATGTGAAAAACGGTGCCCTTTTCAGGCTGACTATCCACACGGATCGTCCCGTTATGATTTTCTAAAATATTAAATGTGACCATGAGGCCAAGTCCGGTTCCTTTTTCCTTTGTGGTTAAAAAGGGCTCTCCAATCCGCTTCATCACCGATTCAGGAATCCCGACCCCTTCATCACGAATGGTGACAAGTATTCCATCACTTTCTGCTTTGGCCGTGATGTCTACCTTTCCTCCGTCCGGCATGGATTCTACGGCATTTTTGATTAAATTGATAAACACTTGCTTGAGCTGATTTTGATCTCCGTTTATCAGAAGACCTTCCTCTATCTCACTTGTGTTCATTAAAATGCCATTTAAGTTCGCTTGTGTTTCTAACAAGGCCGTGACTTCGCTGATGATTTTTTTCAAATCAAGCGTCTGCATCGATGCCGTTTGCTGTGGTTTTGCCAGCATTAGCAGCTCACTCAATATAATTTCTATTCGGCTCAGCTCAGAGAAAACAATCTCGAAGTATTGATCGCGATCTTTTGTTTTCGGTTTAATGAGCTGTAAAAAGCCTTTGATGGCGGTCAATGGATTTCTGATTTCATGTGCAATGCCAGCCGCCAATTGACCTGCGATCGATAATTTTTCTGAGCGGAGCATGAGCTCTTCTGTCTGTTTACGTTCGGAGATATCTCTTAATATAATTTGAACCGCTGTTTCTCCAAAGAATGTAGTTGGGATACAGACCATTTCTGTATAAATCAGCTTATGTTTAAACGTATGACAGCTCATCGTGACAATCTCAGAATCTGATGCTCTTTCAATAATACGTGATAAGCTCTTTTTAACCTTTTGCTGATCACAGGAATGGATTTGATGAAAGATATCCTTTCCTATTAATTTATCGTAATGCTCGGCTTCAAATAATTTAATGCCTGATTCATTCATAAATACCCACTTGTGATCATGGATGACCGCAATCGTATCAATGGAGTTTTGAATGAGCAGCTGATACCTCTCCCGGCTTTTTTGAAGAACGGTTTGGAATTTTTTACGGGATGAGATGTCCACGAGCAGCAAAAGCTCTGCCCGCTGATTTTGATAAATCGTCGGTGATGACTTTACCTCAATATGAATACTGCTCCCATCTTGACGCTTCCATATCTGTTCAATCATTCCGACTGGAAGGCCTTGCTGCAGCCTTGTTATTCGGCTTCTGACAATATCATGGTACTCTTCAGCAATAAAATCAAACGCGGACTTGCCGATCATGTCATCTCTTGCACTTACCCCCATTAATTGCAGCATCGCATCATTCGCATACACAATTTTCCCTAAAGTCGTAATACATAACGGATTTGGCAGCATGGCAATCAATTGTTCAGCTTCACTGACATTTTGGAAAGCCGGCAGACTGCCTAACGACTGTTCTGCTACTTTTGATGTTGTTTGAAATGCTGCTTTTTGGGGCTCAGTATCCAGCACCCTCATTTTCAGGATCATTTCTCTACTTACTTCGCTACCTAACCCATCACAAGCAACAAAATCAATGCTTGCTTCGATCCATACAGCTGTCAGATCACTTCTTAACAGTCTAAAGTGGCAAACCTCTAGCATGTGCTGATTGTAAAAATAACTTTCGACGAGAAATTGATCTTCGGTATGAACAAAGTCTTTCAAAAAACACCCTAGTAAATCCTTTTGTTCATAGAGCAAAAGCTGCTTACAGTTGGAAGAAATGTAGAGAAAGCGGCCATTAGAAGAAAGAACGGCATGTAAATCGATGTTCGAATACAATTGATTCGAATCTTTCATTTGTTGTTCCATCGTCGTCCGACCCTCCTTTTCATTTTTTAGGGTTGTCCTTAGATTGATGTATAAAAAAGATTCGCTAGAAAACCCGTATTTTCCTTCTGTCATCGAGGGAAACGTCCATAAATTCAGCAAAAAGGGAGCACTTTCTGCTGATGTGCTCCCTGCGGTTTATTGTTTTTCATATTTCTTTTGTAATTCAACGTACTTATCCACAATTTTACTTGGGATGTTTTTAATAACAGGATCTTTATCTGAAACATAAGGTGTCACGACACTAAAGGCTACCTCTGGATTAGAAGAAGGATAATATCCTCCAAAGGTTAAGTTGTACGTTGAATTTCCCCACCAGCTGCGGTTGGCGCCATAGTAGAAGGTTTGCGCTGTACCCGTTTTTCCTGCGACATCATGCTGACCAAACCGGCCAGCGGCCGTTCCGCCTGTTGATGTGACCATTTTCAGACCCGTTTTTACGCGGTCAATATCTGCTTTCGAGTTGTTAATCGTATTCAGCACCTTCGGCTCATATTTTTTTACGACTGGGCCTACTTCATCCTTCTTCGTTGGGAGATGAACACTTTTCACTACTCTTGGCTGAATACGGCTCCCGCCATTGGCGATCGTTGACATGTATTGCGCCACTTGAAGCGGTGTATACGTGTCATACTGACCAATTGCTTCATCTAGTAAGAGTCCGCCGACCGTCTTAGGATGCGTCTGCATCCCGCTTGATTCCTGCGGCAGATCGATCCCCGTTTTCACGCCAAGACCGAATTGCGCATAGTAGTTTCTCATTTTTTGTAAGTGCTCAGGCCTTGCAGGTAACGGACCATCCTTTTGATAGGTGATGCCCGCCATTCTCATCGCTACTTGGAACATGTAGACGTTGGAACTTTTTTGGAGTGCCTGAATGTCGTTAACCCATCCAAGATCTTTGTAAGACCGCTTCGGTTTTCCATTACTTCCTGCAAAGTAGAGCGGTGTATCCATATAGGCTTGGTTGTGTGACATTCCGTCTTGATAACCAGAGAGGACAGTGGCTCCTTTGACAACAGAGCCCATTTCGTACTGGGTCGTAAATGTTCCGATTGCATAATCTGTGACGTCTCTGCCGTCCATTTTCTTGCCTGACATCGCGAGAACATCCCCTGTGTGAGGGTCCATCATGACGACAAAGGCACGATCCATCATATAGTTTCTCGCGCTGGCAGATCTAAGCTCTGATTCAACGATTTTGTCGACTTCCTTTTGCAGCTCCATATCAAATGTCAGCGCAAGATCAAGTCCTCTTCGTCCTTCTGTCCGCTTGATTTCATCGAGCAGCTTCCCGCCAACCTGTGTATATTGAACGGTCGCTTTCTCTGGGTTTAGAAAATCCTCGTATTGATATTCTAAATAGCTCTTCCCTACCCGGTCATTTCGCGAGTAGCCTCTTGCCATATAGTAATCTTCACGCTCTTTAATGATTCCTTGCTCTGGTGTAGTCACACCGCCAAGTACATTATAAAGGGTCTTTTCATACGGATATTTTCTTGTCCAGTCGTTGATGACGTTCACACCAGGCAGTTCATCAAGATGCTCTGAGACAAGTGAAATTTCTTCATATGTCAGGCTTACGGATGAAGTTTGTTTTGATTCTTTCGTTTCATCGAGTAAAGCCACTTTTTCGTCCCCTTTTTTCTCTTCGTTTGGGTTCATTGCCTTCACGATTTGGGGCTCAAAGGCATATCCGCCTGTAAATCTACGGTAGATCGCTGCAACAGCTTTTTCCTCTGCATCCTTTTCGATCGCTTTGACTTCTTTCTTTGGGACACGCTCTACTTGAAGCGGATAGACATCCTTTGCATCGATATCTTTTTTCTCCGCTTTTGAAATGAGTTTATCCGCTTCTTTCGGATGGCTCGCCAGCCAAAAATCTCGAATGTCACGCTCTCTCAAAAAATCAGTATCCATTTTTATATAAGTCGCAAGTTTTCTTGCTACCTTAATCTTATCCTTCGCTTTCACACCGCTTTCTGATGTATAAACGATGGCAGGTACACTTTCGTTATCAACGACGACTCTTCCTCTCGCGTCATACATTTTTCCTCTTGGAGACGGGTATGATGCTGTTTTGACCTCTGTTCGGTTGGCTTGCTTTTTATAATCTTCACCATTGACGATTTGCAGCACACCCAGCTTGATCACAAGTCCAGCAAATAAACTAAATACAGCGAAGAAAAAGAGATTAATTCTCCAGGCGTTCCGGCGCTTGATTTTTTTTTGCTCGGCAGCACCTTGATGCTGTTTCTCTCCCACTTATGTAGCTCCTCTCATCCTTTTCAATCTTTTACAATTACCACTCATTATTGTAACACTTTTGTAATAGTTGTTACAGCGAAACGAGTGAAAAAAAGCTGTCAATCCCTAATCTGCAAAAAAATATACTAACACTTTAAAATATTGGTATGTTTATGTCGTTTTCTTTAAATGGAAGAATTCCCTATCCTTTGATATGAAGCGGCTCTTACGATGACTTTAACAAAAATGACAAACTTGCATTGTCAATGGAGGATGCTGGTACGTTTATAACAAAAAGTCCATGTTATGATTTTTTGTGAGAAAACAAAACAAAGATTTTAGGAGGAGTTACAATATGAAGAAGAAATCATTCTTTTTTTCAGCGCTGACAGCTGCTGCACTCATCACGTTCACTGGAGGACATTCAGCTGATGCGAAGGAGCTTAACCTGAAACAAGTAATAAATGTACAGCATCAAGCCATTGATCTTCATACACTAGCAGCAAAATTACATATCTCTTCAGATGTAAACAAGCTAAGCAAGTCGAATCAAAAAGAGATCGAAGCTCTATTAAACAAACTGATCAAAAGCGGTCAACCTGTTACAGGAACAAAAGTAGTAAAAGAAGTAAACAAAGCAAAACAAGAACAAAAACAAGAATCAGTGAAAAAACCAACTGCTTCTAAACCAAGCACTCCAGCAAAAGAAAATACAAACAACAACAGCAACACAAAAGCTGACCAAAAAGACACAACGGCATCAAAAGCAGACAGCAGCTTAAATGCATTTGAAAAAGAAGTGGTTGAGCTTACAAATAAAGAGCGTGCAAAACAAGGCTTAAAGGCCCTTTCTGTTGATTCTAAATTAAGCAAATCTGCTCGCGCAAAATCTCAAGATATGAAAGATAAAAACTATTTCTCTCATACAAGCCCAACTTATGGATCTCCATTTGATCAAATGAAGCAATTCGGTATCACTTACAAATCAGCAGGTGAAAACATTGCCCAAGGTCAAAAATCTCCTCAAGAAGTTGTGACAGCATGGATGAACAGTGAAGGCCACAGAGCGAACATTTTAAACAAAAGCTACACACATATCGGTGTTGGTTATGTGAAATCTGGCAACTACTGGACGCAGCAATTCATCGGAAAATAATATCAAGAAAACCTGTCCCTATTTGGGACAGGTTTTTAGTTTGTTTTGAGGATGCTGCAAACTATTTGACCCATAATTTATAGATGCTCTGGGTCCCGCTGTTTTCTTCGCCCTGTTCGCTCAGCTTTTCATAAAGGGACTTCGCAAGTGAGAGCCCTGGCATTTCTTCCCCCATCAGCTCTGCTTCTTCAAGTGCAATGCCCATATCTTTGATAAAATGCTTCACATAAAACCCTGGCTCGAAATCGCCTTTCAGCATTCTTGGTGCAAGGTTTGACAAAGACCAGCTGCCGGCTGCACCTGTTGTGATGCTTTTGAGCACCTGCTCTGGATCAAGCCCTGATTTTTCGGCATAAGCCATTGCCTCTGCGACACCGACCATTCCCGCTGCAATGGCAATTTGGTTACACATTTTTGTATGCTGACCGCTTCCTGCCGGTCCTTGATATTGAATGTTTTCACCCATTTGCTCAAATAGCGGCAGACAGGCTTCATAGGCTGACCTTTCTCCGCCGATCATAATGGCCAGCGTGCCATTTTTGGCTCCTATGTCTCCGCCTGATACAGGTGCATCTAATGTAAATATACCTCTTTCCTTCGCTTTCAACTCAATTTCTTTTGCAAGCTGAGGCTTCGATGTCGTCATATCAATGAGATATGTACCTGGCGCGGCATGTGCCACAAGCCCATCTTCACCTAAATAGATCTCTTCTACATCAGATGGATATCCCACCATTGTAATGACGGCATCTGCACTTTCTGCAATCTCCTTTACTGCCGGCTTCCATGATGCGCCTTTTTGAATCAATGCGTCTGCTTTTGCTTTCGTTCTTGTATAAACGATCACTTCATAGCCTGCATCCATTAAATGTCCTGCCATACTGCGACCCATTACACCGATTCCTATAAAACCAACTGTTTTGATTTGTGCCATCACTTGTTCCTCCTTAAAGAGACTTTGTCAATCCACCATCAATGATCAGTGTTTGACCTGTCATATATGTATTGGCTTCTGATAAAAGAAACACTGCATATGCTGCAAATTCCTCTGGCTGGTCGTAACGGCCAAGCGGGATCGCTCGTTCAGCCTGTGCTTTGATTTCTTCAACCGTTCGATTCTCTCTTTGTGCGCGGTGCTTCTCCAGCTGTTTCACACGGTCTGTTTCAATTTTTCCCGGTGCTAACGTATTGATCAAAATACCATCCTTTGCAAACTCCAGAGCGGCTGTTTTTGTCCAGCCGGCTATGGCCGGTCTAAATGTATTCGACAGCATCAAGCCCGGGATCGGTTCTTTCACTGACATTGACGCAATATTTAAAACACGTGCGCCGCGTTTTTTCAAATAAGGCAATGCCTCTTTTAATAATCGAATATAGCTGAGTAAATGAAGCTGAAATGATTCGATCCAATCTTCATCTGTTAAGGTGTCGAGCGTTCCTGTTTTAGGCCCGCCTGTATTGTTCACAAGAATGTCTAGACACTTCTCATCACCAGCCGCCGCTTGAACAAGCGCCTTGATTTGCCCGGCGTCAGATACATCACATACTTGATAAGTCAGCTGTCCTTTGACAAGCGGAGACAGCTCCTTGACTGTTTCTTTCAGCTTCTGTTCATGTCTTCCCGAGAGCATCACATCTGCTCCCTCTTTTGCTAGAGCAAAGGCAATCGATTTTCCGATACCTTGACTGCTTGCAGCTACCAATGCTTTTTTTCCAGTTAGATTGACATCCATGTCAACACCTCCTCTAGTTTATTTTATCATACAAAAAGAACCTTGCTCACATCGCAAGGTTCCTTTCCGCTCATTACACCTTAAATCGGTCAACCGCCTGACGCAGTGCCTGGCTTGATTCGTTCAGCATTTCAGTTGAGGTTTTCGTTCTTTCTAACACTTGAACTTGTTCATCTGTAGACGCATGCACTTCCTCAGCTGAGGCAGCAGATTCTTCTGAAATGGCAGCAATACTTTGAATGGAGTCACTCATCTTCTGCTGTTCTTCTGTCATTTCATTAATCTGTGTATGAATGCTGTCGATTGAACCGACAAGTGCCTGCATTTCCATTGTGATGCTGCTGAGTGCCTCACCTGTTGCATTGATGGCGGCACCTTGTTCCTCATTCATTTTACTTGCTGTTGTCATCGCTTCAGCCGCCTTCTTCGATTCATCTTGAATGAGTTTGACGGTTTCACTAATGTGTTTTGTTGACTGCGCAGATTGTTCAGCAAGCTTTCTCACTTCTTCTGCTACTACAGCAAATCCTCGTCCGCTTTCTCCTGCTCTCGCTGCTTCAATGCTTGCATTCAGTGCAAGTAAATTCGTTTGATCCGAGATTTCAGAGATGGCGGTCACGACATTTTCAATATTTTTCGTTTTATGCTCAAGGTCTAGCAGCATTTGCTCAACCTTTTTCGATTCTTCACTCGCTTGTGTTGATTTTTGGACGAGCAAACCAAGTGCGTCAAGCCCTTTATAGCTTGCATCTTCAGATGATTTTGAGTTGGTTTGCATTTGTGAAGCGAGCTCACCCATATGGCGCACTTTCTCATACAAATACTCTGATTTTTCATTAATCGTTTCTGCATCTGACGCCTGCTTAGTCGCTCCTGTTGCCACCTCTTGAATGGCCGTTGCAATCTGTTCGCTAGACAGCAAAGTCTCATTTGAAATGTGGGTCACTTCATCCGCTGATTTCACAACTTGATCTGAAGCCCCTTTCACTTTTTCAATTAACTCCCTGACATCCTCGGTCATTTGATTAATGCTTTTCGTGAGGGAACCAATTTCATCTTGGGATTTCACTGCAAGCGTACTTGTTAAATCGCCTTCTGACACCTTACGCACATGCTCTATTAGACGCTTGATTGGCGTTGTAATGCTTCTTGCCAATAAGAAGCTGAGGATTATCGCAAGAATAATGGCAATGACGGATATAATGATACTTGTCTGATTCATTTGTTCTGTGATCCACAGCAGTTTACTTTTCTCAAAGCTGACACCAACCGTCCAATCAGCTTCTTTGATTTTAGATATGACCGTCAGTTCTTTACTGTCATCAACACCTGAGTTGTCAAGCGCTTTTTTCACAGAAGCGACCTTTGATATGTTTTTTCCTTGCTCTGTTGGATGCGCCAAAAGGGTGCCTGTGCCATCAACTAAGAAAGCGGTCCCCTTATAAGGAATCTCTTGTTCATTTATATACGTTTGAATGGAGGACAGCTTCAAATCAAGTCCAGCGACCCCAATGACCTTTCCATCTTTGACAATCGCCTTCGTGGCTGAGACAATCATTTTTTTCGTTGCTTCATCAATATATGGATCTGTCCAAACGACCTGATCAGGCTTTTCGGCTGCTTGTTTAAACCAGCCTTGTTTAGATGGATCATATCCTTCGCCAAGATCGAACTCCGGAAAGCCGAACATTTTCCCGTCACTTGTTCCTATATAGGCAAACGAAATGAGTTTATCCTGTTCCTGCATGTTTTTTAGTTCATCGTTTTCAAAAGCCAATGTTTGCTTGGTTTGTTTTCGCGCAAATTCTTCAGTCATTGTACTTGTTGCGAGTTTATTAATTGTATTGCCGTAATTATCAAGCTTTTCAGTAATAATGTCTCTCATACTTTCTGCCGTTGCTGCTGCGGTGGTTTTTGCATCTCGTTCAATAAGTGGTCTTAACACTAAGTTGGACCCCACTTGAACAGCCACGACGGTTAAAATTAAAATAACTGAGATGAAAACAGCTATTCTCACTTGAAGTTTCTTAAACATCTCATCACCCCTACATCTACTTTCACACCTTAATTTATATATCGGCAAAATGATACCGCATTCAATAGTTGTAAGAAAATTTAAATAGAAAAAAACAAGCCGTATAGGCTTGTTTTAAGTAAAATATTCAATTTTTGCAGAAGGAAAGTACTGATCTATATATGACTCTAAAGTCTCTCTTAGTTCTTGTTCCTCATCTTTTTGATAGATATATTTTCCTATACCATATCTTCCCCACTTGTATCTTCTTTTTTCTTCGTCCAACTCTAATTTTGATTTTGGGTAATTTTTTTGAATCACACGCTTTGCTGGTTTTGTAAAGCGATGCTGAATCATCTCAAAGGTGATATCGTCTCTCACATCTTCAGAAAGGGCTGCATCGAGCTTTTCGAATAGAACTTTATACCCTTCCTGCCAGCCTTCATGGATGTAGATTGGGGCAATAATAAAGCCTAGAGGATAGCCTGCCTTTGCGACCTTAACAGCCGCTTCAATCCGCTTATCTAGCGGTGATGTGCCAGGCTCGAAATATTTAATGACATAATCGGCATTGATGCTAAAACGGAATCGTGTCCGGCCATTATGCTTTGCATCTAACAGATGATCGACATGATGGAATTTCGTGACAAAGCGAAGTTTTCCTAGGTCCGTCTGCCCGAAGTATTCAATCGCTCGTTTGAGTGTATGTGTCAAATGGTCAATTCCTACGATGTCTGAAGTACATGATGCTTCAAATCTCGTGATATCCGGCGCCCGCTCGTTCATGTATTGATCTGCCTGATCTAATATTTCTTCTACATTGACGTACGTTCGAATGTACGGCTTACTTCCCATTGTTGTTTGCAAATAGCAATAATGACAATGCCCCATACATCCTGTTGCAAATGGGATCGCATACTCTGCAGATGGTTTAGACGAGTCAAACTTCAATGTCTTCCTCACACCAATGACAAGCGTTGACTTCGCATTACGATACTTTTGCAAGTCATTTTTTCCCGGAATATTTCTGACCTGGTTGTGTGAAGTCGTTTCTCTTATTTCGATTCCCATACCCTCAAACTTTTCCTTCAGCTCTCGTCCTAACGGGTAATCTAACGCCCGGGGTTCAATGTAAACAAGCTGGGGAACGAAAGGTTTGATCATATTAAGCACATCCTTACCTTTAAGGTTTTCATACCGTTACTTTAACCGCACAGGATGGCTTTTATCCTTTCTAAAATCTCCCTTATTCAAACAAGTCTTGATAAAGAGCTTCTGCTTCTTCATATGTTGGAAACACAGCATCATCAGGTGCTAGTGGATGATACGTTTCAAGTAAAAAGAGGGCAAGCTCTTCTTCGTTGTATGGATGTGAAACAATTTCTGCTTCTTTAATTTGTGCTACGTTTGCAGCATGTGGGTTTCGATAAATCACATATACTTGATCACCTGGTTTGTAGTCTGAGAAAGGCAATCTGGTCACCTCCATTTTTTAATTATAGGGTGCCCTTCTCACTGCCCAATATGACTCAATATGATAAAATTCGACAAAAAAACCAGACAGTTTCACCTGTCTGGTTTTCATTCACTTAGTTCTGTTGAAACGTCTTCTTGACGAAATCAACCACTTCTTCTGTTGTGCTAAGTGATAAAATATGCTCTTTAAATGATGCAGCTTCTTCTTTAGAAAGCTTGCTTAGCTGCGTTCTAGCTGGAAGAATGGATGTTGCACTCATTGAGAATTCATCTAATCCTAATCCAAGTAGAAGCGGGATTGCGATTTCATCTCCTGCCATCTCACCGCACATGCCAACCCATTTACCCTCTTTATGCGCTGCTTCGATTACAAGCGTAATAAGACGTAAAATCGCTGGGTTGTAAGGCTGGTAAAGATAAGACACTCGTTCGTTCATTCGATCAGCAGCCATTGTGTATTGAATCAAATCATTCGTTCCAATACTGAAGAAATCTACTTCTTTTGCAAATTGGTCTGCGATGACAGCCGTTGATGGAATTTCTACCATCATTCCGATTTCAATCGAATCAGAAACGTCTGTACCAGCGGCAACCAATGCTTCTTTTTCTTCAAGTAAAATGGCTTTTGCTTCTCTAAATTCTGATAACGTCGCGATCATAGGGAACATGATTTTCAAGTTTCCATATGTACTTGCACGAAGTAAGGCGCGTAGTTGTGTTCTGAAAATCTCCTGCTCTTCCAGGCAAAGGCGAATGGCTCTATAGCCAAGGAACGGGTTCATTTCTTTTGGAAGCTGCAAGTAAGGAAGTTCTTTATCGCCACCAATATCTAGTGTGCGGACAACCACTGCTTTCCCTTCCATCTTCTCTAAAACTGTTTTATACGCATCGAACTGCTCTTCTTCTGTAGGAAGCTGGTCTCTGCCCATGTATAAAAATTCAGTACGGTACAATCCAACTGCTTCGCCGCCATTTTCAAGTACACCTTTTACATCTTCAGGTGTTCCGATATTTGCAGCTAGCTCTACGTGAACGCCGTCTTTTGTAACCGTTGGCTGGTCAACAAGTTTCGCCCATTCCGCTTTTTGAGCTAAGTAGTCTTCATGCTTTTTTTGATACGCTTTCACTTCATCTTCAGAAGGCTGAATGATGACGTCTCCAGTAATACCATCCACAATGATCAGATCATCGTTTTTCACCGTTTTTGTTGCTTCTTTTGTCCCAACAACTGCTGGAATCTCCATAGATCTTGCCATGATCGCGGAGTGAGAAGTACGACCGCCGATATCTGTTGCAAAGCCTTTGACAAATTGTCTGTTCAGCTGAGCAGTATCAGAAGGTGTTAAATCTTCAGCAATGATGATGACTTCTTCAGAAATCATGCTTGGGTTTGGAATGTCAACGCCTAGCAAATGTCCAGTCACACGTTTCGTTACGTCGCGAATATCCGCTGCACGTTCCTTCATGTATTCATTGTCCATTGCTTCGAACATTGTGACAAACATCGTCGCTGTTTCTTTTAAAGCAAATTCAGCATTTACTTTATCAGATTTGATTTTATCCTTTACTGGGCTTAGCAGTTCAGGATCACTTAACACAAGAAGGTGGGCAGAAAAGATATCTGCTTTGTCTTGGCCAAGCTCTTTTAGCGCATGTTCTTTAATTGCTTCAAGTTCTTGTTTAGAAACATGAATTGCTTCTTCAAAACGCTTCACTTCTGTCTCTGGATCATTGATGTCTTTTTGGTGAACTGTTAAATCTGGTTCTTCCAGACGATACGCTTTTGCAATCGCAACGCCTGCTGAAGCACCGATTCCTTTCAGTTGTTGCATTACTCGCCTAGGCCTTCACTTTTCATTGTGTCTTTAAGCGCAGCAAGTGCATCATTTTCATCAGAACCAGAAGCAGAGATTGTGATTGTAGCACCTTTCGCAATTCCTAGAGACATTACACCCATAATAGATTTCAGGTTCACTGTTTTACCATTATATTCTAAGTTGATATCAGCATCATATTTACTAGCAGTTTGTACAAGAACTGTTGCAGGACGTGCGTGAATTCCAGAATCTGCAGTTACTTTGAATGTTTGTTGAGCCATTTTTATCAATCTCCTTTTTATACAATTAATACATCCACAATATTATATCATACTGCCGAGCTTGTCATCTAACAAGAACGGCAGTTATGAAAATTATTTTGAAATTTTCATGATGTTTTCTTGTCCAGCTTTGATTTCACCGGATGCTTGAAGGTCAATAAATTGTCCTTCACTTAAGTTGGTAAATACAATTGGAGTCATCAAAGATGGTACTTCAGACTTAATTTTATCAATATCAACCTCTAAAAGTTTTTGACCGATTTCTACTTGATCTCCCTCTTGTACAAATGCTTCAAATCCTTCTCCTTTGAGGCCGACCGTATCAATTCCGAAGTGGATCAAAATTTCAAGTCCACCATCAGATTGCAGACCAATAGCGTGTTTCGTTGGGAACACATTTAAGATCTTCCCTCTTACCGGTGAAACCACCGTTCCATCTGTTGGCAAGATAGCGAAACCGTCACCCATCATTTTCCCTGAGAATACTTGATCTGGTACATCTGTAATTGGATGAAGCTCCCCTGTAATTGGTGAAGCAAAAATTTCTTCCCCTTGCTCATTTTGAAGCGGCTTTGCAATAACTTCTTCGACCTGCTGGCTGACTTCTTCTTTTGCAGAAGGGTCTTTCGCTGGGCGAGGCGTGCGGCCTGCAATGATGTCCTGCATTTGTGTTTTTAAGTTATCAGAGCGCGGGCCGAAAATGGCCTGGATGTTGTTCCCTACTTCGAGAACACCAGAAGCGCCAAGCTTTTTCAAACGGTCTTTGTCCACTTTCTTCTGATCATTCACAGTGACACGTAACCGCGTGATACAAGCATCAAGGTGCTTAATGTTTTCTTGATCACCCATTGCTTCAAGAATTTCATAAGGCAAGTCATTACCTTTTTCAGACTTCGCCTCACTTGCTCCGTCTGCTGCTTCATCCTCGCGGCCTGGCGTTTTCAGATTAAATTTGCGAATGGCGAATCTAAATCCGAAGTAGTAAATGACAGCAAGTACGAGACCTACTGGAATGACGAGCCACCAAGCAGTTCTATTTGGCAGGATACCAAATAGGAAGAAGTCGATTAACCCTCCTGAGAAGGTCATCCCGATTTTCACGTTTAGAATATCCATTATCATAAAGGATAATCCAGCAAATACACAGTGAATCGCAAATAATACTGGTGCAACAAACAAGAATGAGAATTCAAGTGGTTCAGTGATCCCTGTTAGGAAAGAAGTAAGGGCCGCTGATCCCATAATTCCTGCTACTAGCTTTTTATTCTTTGGTTTTGCTTCATGGTAAATCGCAAGTGCTGCTGCTGGAAGACCGAACATCATGAACGGATATTTCCCTGTCATGAATGTACCAGCTGTCAGCTGAACACCATCTTTGATTTGCGCCATGAAAATACGCTGGTCACCACGGACAAGCTCTCCTGATAAGCTCTTGTAGCTAAAGAACTCATACCAGAATGGTGAGTAGAAAATATGGTGCAGACCAAACGGAATTAATGATCGTTCAATGACACCGAATACAAAGGCAGCCAGCGGCTCATTCGCTGCGAGCAGTCCTGTTGAAAATGAGTTCAGTGCACCTTGGATTGGCGGCCAAATGACTAGCATCAATAGCCCTAAAATAAGTGCTGAAATAGAAGTAACGATTGGAACAAAACGCTTACCAGCAAAGAAGCCAAGATATTGCGGAAGCTCAATTTTGTAAAATTTATTATACATATAAGCTGCTAATACCCCGACGATAATCCCGCCAAAAACGCCGGTAGACAAAGTCGGTATGCCGAGCATATTAATATATGCTGGATGGCTTTCCTTGAAGAACTGGGCCAGTTTGAGTGAATCGGATGGAATGGATCCGTTGGCCATTAATACAGCACTCATCGTGACGTTCATGACAAGGTAACCGATGATAGCGGCAATCCCTGCCACTCCGTCTCCATTGGCAAGACCGATGGCAACCCCTACAGCAAATAATAGCGGAAGATTCGAGAAAACGATGTTCCCCGCATTCTCCATGACACTTGCAACAAGCTGAATTGTATCATTGCTTAAAAATTGAGCTACATCAATCAGCTGCGGATTTTGCATCGCATTCCCAAGTGCCAGTAAAATACCAGCAGCAGGAAGGATCGCAACTGGAAGCATGAGTGCTCGTCCAATTTTTTGCAACACACCAAAAAGTGATTTAAACACTGGTTGAACCTCCTTTTGTTTTCGCTTACAACATACATTTGGGATGCTCCCTGACGTACATTTCATAATTAACCGTTTACATTTCACTTTCAAACGCAAAAAAAGGCATGGTGATATAAGGTTGCGCAAATAACAGGATCTTATCCTGTATTTACCTTAAGTCACTCATGCCTGATCGAATCAGTTACACGTTTCAAGGAAACTATGAAATTTTATTTGTCAATCTGTACAGATGAAGTGTCAGGTAGACAGCCTCAGCATCCTGTACAGGCTTTTTCAATGCATGCTGCAAAATTTTGATCATTTTCCAAGCAGTATTGTAGCATAAAGGATATTCATTTTTCAATAGATGAAGCAATTTTTCTGGCTCCTCTAATGATTCTCCCCGTTTAATACGCTCAATTGAAAACGTAATATGGCGTAATAAGCGTAAATAATGAATACTTTCTCTGTCTACTTTCATATGAAATGAATCTTCGATGACTTGGACCATTTGTGTAATGAGCTGCGAATGACGGTTCACTTCAGATAAAGGCCGATTCGTCAAAGCTGAATGAATATGAAGCGCTATAAAGCCTATTTCTCCTTCTGGCAGCTTCGTTTCGACATCTGGCCGCTCGTTAATCAGTTCAACGACTTCCTTTGCAACCTCGTATTCTTTAGGGTAAAGCGATTGCGTCTCAAGCATAAAAGGGTTCGTGATATCATAGCCTTGCTGCACCCGCTTAAAACTAAACGCAATATGGTCGGTCAGTGCAACATGTATATGCTCATTCAATCGTTGTCCCATTTTTTCTCGTATATGATAAATGACGTCATTGGCAAGCTCAATCATGTTCTCATCAATATGATGAAGCAGTTGTTTATATTCTGTTTGTTCCTTCGTGTTTTTTAACACAAACATTTTTTCAAACACGTCTTGATCGAGAAGATCCCCCGATTTTTTACCGAAGCCGATCCCTTTCCCAATCAGAACCACTTCGCCCAAAGAAGGGTGTCTTGCGATGATGACATTATTATTTAACGCTTTATCAACGGTGAAGGATTCCATGAACATCCCCACCTCCTTCTTATTCAATCCCTCTTATCGTACAAAACAGATGAAACGTGCGTCAACGATTGTTTTTCAAAACGGTTGTTGTTCGCTCAATCAGGCGAAATGGCAGCATTCTTTTTTCTGATTTCTCTCCCTTTAATGCCCGATCGAACAAGTCAAACGCTTCCTGCCCCATTTGTTTGAGGGGAATATGAATGCTGGAAATCCCCAAAGCCTCACTCAATTGGTTATTTTGAAAGCTGAGTATGGCTGGTGATTCTCCTACTTTTATGTCATGACGCTGCGCCTCTAATAAAAAGCCTGCAGAGACTTCGTCATTTGTGATGAATAAAGCTGTAGGACGATTTTTCATTTCCTGCCATTCTGCAAATAATTGCTTCCCATCAAGCAGGGATAACTTCCCTTCGATGATCCATTCCTCATCAATGGTCTGCCCGAGCGATTGCATCATGTCTTGATAAGCCTGAAGGCGCGACTTGCTATTCGCTCCTTCTGTTCTGGCGAGAACGATCGCAATTCGTTGATGGCCGCATGCCGCCAAATGACGCAGGCCTTCCTTAAATGCTTGATCATGCGCAATCGACACGGTTGAGCATTGATCGTGCAGCGCAGGATGACAAAATATAATCGGTCCTGATTCCTGCCACTTTAAAATGTGCCTTTCACTTAATGCATTTGAACAAAATATTAAACCGTCCACACGGCGTTCTTTTAAACTCATTAACGCTTCTTTTTCTTTTAATGGGTCATATCCTGTTTGAAATAAAGCAAAGTGCATACCGCGCGCCTGTGCTTTTTCTGCAATACCTGTGACGAGTGTGCTGAAATAAGAGTGTTCAATGTTTGGAAGGACAATGCCAAGCATATTCGAATAGCCCTTCGCTAAATGGACCGCCTGGATGTTTCTCGTATACTTGAGATCTTCCATCGCTTGTAGAACACGTTCTCTTTTTTCTTCTTTAACATAAGGATGCTCATTCAACACACGTGATACGGTTGTCACAGATACGCCCGCTCTTTTCGCAATCTCCCTTATGTTTGCCATTTTTTCTCCTACTTTCTCTTGATATGGTAAGCGTTTCATACTTTAAGATGTATGTGAGCTGAACAAATCACTGGATGGAAAGGGGAATTCAAGATGGGTTTCATCATATGGATTATATTATGTATGACTGTTTTGTTTTCTGCTCGTTTTGCATTACATCCTTTAGGAAAAGAACATAAAATCAAACCGTTTCAATCAATTGATGATTTTTTTGTTGATAAGGATCGAGAAGAGTGATAAAAAATCACGATGACACTTCCAAGACCTGGACGTTCATCGTGATTTTTTTATTACTTGATGATCGTCAGCTCTTTCGGATAATTGGTTAAGGTGACTGGACCATCTGCCGTAATGAGAACATCATCTTCAATTCTTACGCCGCCGACTCCTGGCACATAAATTCCTGGTTCAATCGTATACACCATACCTTCTTGCAGAAGGTCATCATTTGCCTGACTCATAGAAGGAAACTCATGAACAGAAACGCCTAATCCATGGCCGAGGCGATGAGGGAAATATTCACCATATCCCGCTTCTGTTATTAGCCCGCGAGCTTTTAAGTCAAGATCACCGATCCTCACGCCGGGCTTACTCATTTCAAGTGCTGCCATTTCTGCATTTAAGACGGTTTGATAGATGTCCTTTTGTTTTTCAGAAGCTTCCTGATAGATGAATGTTCTTGTGATGTCTGAGCAATATCCATCGACAATGACGCCAAGGTCAAATAACACAAAATCGCCTTTCTTTAAGGCTGCCTGCCCCGGATTTCCATGAGGCTCGCCTGATTTTTCACCAAAGAGAACCATGGTGGAAAAGGACATACCTTGAATGCCTTTTTTCTTTAGTTCATATTCTATGACAGCGAGCACTTCTGTTTCTGTGATTCCTTCTTTTAAGGCGTTAACCCCAATTTTTACACCTTCATCTGCCAATTGAGCCGCTTTTTTCAGTGTAGCAATTTCAGATTCATCTTTAATCAGTCTGAGCTGATTGAGCGCATCTTCAGCCCGAACGAACGTTTTAGCTCCGGTAACAGCTTGGAGCTGTTCTGCTCTTTGAAGCGGAATCGATTCTTTTTCAATCGCAAGACGCGCCGTTTGAATATCTCGTTTTTCTATCGCTGATTGAATGAAATCAAATGGATTCTCATGATCTTCATATCCAATAATATCGCCGGACCATCCTGCATTTTTTGCCTGCTCGACTTCCATTTTAGGCAAAATAAAAAATGGTTCTGCCTCTTGGAACACAAACAGCCCCATCACTCTTTCATGCGGCTCTGTGAAGTATCCAGATAGATAAAACACATTTTCCTTTGTATGTATAAATGCACCTTGAATGTCTTCTTTCTTAAGCCAAGAAGACAAGCTCTTCATTCGGTTCATCATGATCCTCCTCACACGTTTTACTACTGGTCTATTGTATCAGTTTTTGCTGTATTTCGCACAAAAGCGCACTGGCATGAATCCAGTGCGCCCTGATGATTGATTTAAGATGCACGAAGCAGACGCAGACCATTTAAAATGACCAAAATCGTACTTCCTTCATGCCCGATGACACCAAAAGGCAAATCAAGCACTTGTAAGAAATTCGCACAAATCAACAGACAGATCACCGTTAATGAGAAAATAATGTTTTGCTTAATGATTCGATTCATTTTTCTTGAAAGACGGATCATCTTTGTTAGGTTATTTAAATTGTTCTTCATTAAGATGAGATCCGCTGTTTCTAAGGCAACATCTGTGCCTCCGCCCATCGCAACCCCAACATCTGCTGTGGCGAGCGCTGGTGCATCATTGATTCCGTCTCCTACCATGATGATTGAATTACCTTGTTTTTTTAATTGATTGACCTCATGTACCTTTTCATCTGGAAGACATTCAGCCACGACAGCTTGGATACCGGCTTCCTGCGCAATAGCTTCAGCCGTTTTTTGCTGATCTCCTGTCAGCATGACGGTTTGGATGCCTAAATCATTTAGTTCTTGAATCATTTTTTTGGCTTCAGGTCTGATTTGATCCTTAAGGCCAAGACAGCCAACCACTTTTTCATCCTTTTGAACGTAGACCACTGTGTATCCTTGCGCGGAAAGGTCATCACCTGTCTCTTCAATCTCGCGGTCGATTGACGCCTTACCCGCAAAGTCTTTCTTCCCAATCCGCCACGTTTCTCCATTTAATTGTGCTTTCACACCAAATCCAGAGGTTTCTTCAATGGTGACATGGACTGTTCTTTCTGTTTGGTGCTCTTTTGCCATATCAGAAATTGCTTTCGCTAATGGGTGGTTTGATTGACTCTCAATTTGATAGAGTGCCTGGTAAAAAGCAGATTCATCCTGTCCTTTAGCCATGATGACTTGTTCTACGGCTGGCTTCCCGCTTGTAATCGTCCCCGTTTTATCAAAAGCAATCATGCTGCTCGTGCCTAGTTTTTCTAAAAAGACACTTCCTTTAACAAGCATTCCATTTCTCGCGCCATTTGAGATCAATGACAATGCTGCTGGCATGATGGATGCAACTAGAGCACAAGGTGAAGCAACGACCATAAACACCATTGCCCGGTAGAAGGTTTCACTCATACTCCAGCCGAGGACAAAATGAGGCAGTACCATTAATACCGCAACGGTGATCAGCACACCTTTTACATAGGCCCCTTCAAATTTTTCGATAAATGCCTGGCTTGGCGAAACACTTTCTTGAGCGGATTCAACAAGTTTAATAATTTTATGGAATAACGTTTCTTCATTATGTTTCGTGACTTCCACTGTTAAGGAACCATTTAAATTCACTGTTCCTGCAAATACGTCTTCCCCCTGCCCTTTTTCCTGTGGAATAGATTCGCCTGTGAGGGCAGATTCATCCACACTTGTTCTCCCGCTTAAAATGACACCATCTGCTGCAATGCGTTCCCCAGCTTTGACCATAATCCGGTCACCTGGTGTTAATGATGAAGCGGCGATTTGAATGGTCGTACCGTCTTCTTCAATTAAAGTTGCTTCATCCGGTGCAATGCTCATTAATGCTGTTAAATCTTTCTTGCTTTTATTTGACGTATACGTTTCGAGCGCACCACTCAGTGAGAAAATAAAAATTAAGATAGCGCCTTCTGCCCAATAGCCGATTAGAGCTGAGCCTATTGCTGCGAAAATCATTAAAAGTTCCACATTCAAGGTCTTAGACGAAATCGTTTCTTCAATTCCTTCCTTCGCCTTTGCAAAACCTCCAATAACAAATGCTAGGATGAAAAGAGGAATGCTCCACATGCTCTCATCCTTTAGAACCCATCCAATTAAAATGAGAATCCCTGAGATACCTGCTGCAATTAATTCTCCGTGCTGTGCCCATTTATGTAAGGACCATTTCGATTCCTTTTGATTTGTCGTTTGGTAAAGTGCTGTATTCTCATTCATAATTGTTTTCTCCTCTCTAATTGATAATCGTTTTCACATTATCAATCGTTACCCGTTTCTTTTTCCATCTATATTTTCTGCTATTCCAAGCTTTTTATTGGTCTGTAACTCATTATAACAGGTTCTGATCAATTTTCAATTAATAATTATTATAATTTCTTTTTGATAATAATTATCATTATTGATATAGACCGTTCCGTCTTCTTCTGAGCACAGTGTATTCAGATGAAAAGCAAACGAACACAAAAAAGAACCAACAGAATTGGTTCTTTCACAGAAAGGATTTGTTCTACGAATTTGTCCACTCTTTGATTTGTTTTTTCGTCAGTGGACCTACATGATTTTTCACCACTTCTCCTTTTTCATTAATCAAAAAGGTCGTTGGAATGGTGATGATTTGATATTTCTTCATCATTTCTCCGTGTTCATCTAGTATGATCGGGAATGTAAACCTTCTATCTTTCACAAATTGGGCAACAGCATGTTTACTTTGTTCAGCACCTAGTAAATTCACGGTCAATATGTCAACATCACTCTGATTTTCTTTCACAATCTGTTCAAATTCAGGCAGCTCCATTTTGCAGGACGGGCACCATGTTGTCCAAAAATGCAAAATGGTCTTTTTCCCTTTTTCGGGAACCATCTGCATGTCACCATTTAATGTCGGCGCCTCTATCCTTGGTGCCATCACGGGCTCTTTTGCTTCTGTTGCTGTGCTCATTAGAAATAGTAGCAGGGTCATCATCAGAAGACTGGCGGGTAGATGTTTACGATTCATCATGATCTTCCTTCCCAGTTTTCTTCTAGCTTGCCCTCTCGATGGCGATGACATTCAAGCTCTTTTCAATGTAAGAAACATTGAAACGCCGAGCTCCTTACAAATCGTCGCATAATGCAGGGCAGTCAAAAGCAGCATGCCTGTGTTCATCCCTAAAATGACCCCCATCATATTCAAGCTTTCAATTGAACCGAGGAAATACACCATAGAAAAAGAGACGACATGCACCCATATATTATGTAGGAACACATCTTTGATGAGCCCCATACCGATTAAACACGCTTGAAACGGCATCACAAACAGATGGCATAAAAAGTATGGCCAAAGCAGCTGTAAATAGACAGCAGCCTGCGGTGAATCAAAAAAGAGCTGTGTGAGCGGGTAAGCAAAATAATACATCACCATCACTGCCGGCACCCCGTATCCAAACGTTATGAGAATCGCCTGTCTGACACGTTTTTTCACAAGATCATACTGACCTAAAGCATAGGCTTCAGAGACACTTGGAATCATCACAATCATGATGGAATGAGCGATAAACGCTGGGAAAAAACCGATCGACATTGCGACACCAGCCAGCATGCCGTAATGATCAACAGCAAGTGTTCCAGAAATGCCTGCTGCAACGAGCGCTCCTTTGATTAAAAATGGTTCAACCGCATTGGCAATCGCATGAAAGATGCGCATGCCCGTTGTCGGAATGGAAACGGCTAATAGGCGCTTTCGCACATCACTTCCTCTTAATTCAACAGACCTGACTTTCACAGCATTTTTTGCCATGACGTATTGGGAGTATAAATAAATAAAGACAACAAGATCACTCGCAACAATGACACCAATGGCGATGAGTACTGCTGTTTCAATATCAAACGAATACCAATGAAAAAACAAAAACAAGCAAATAAGCTGGATCGTTTTCTTCAGCATATTGGCTAAAGCGATTCTGCCCATTTGCTGTTTTCCCATAAAATAGCCGCGGGCAATGGAGGTAAACGCAATAATCGGGATAAGTGACAGCACTAGACCCTTCATTAATGGATGATACGACTGAAACACTGGAATGAAAGGCAGTACAATGGCTGCTATAGCTGTAGTTGTACTTGTCACCACAAGCGTCATTTTAAAGGCATGACGGAGCATGCTTTTGTGGAGACGCTCATGTGATTCTGCAATGAATTTAGAAATGGAGACTGGCAGCTCTAAACTGGCGATTACAAGGACAAGCATGATGATTGGAAGGATACTCATATATAAGCCCATTCCATGTTCTCCAAGCTCTCTCGCTAAAATCATATTGACTAAAAACTCTATACACTCTGCAATAAAAGCTGCGACAGATAGCAGAATGACCCCTTTTACAAATCGATTCATGTAGCCTCCCCTTGTCTAAAGCAAATTCTTTTCACATTCTATGAGACAAGTCCAAAAAATATTTTAATAATTGAAGACAAAAAAAGAGCAATCTCATTGATCGCTCTTTTTCTCTATACGGCAAACACGTGACGTCCAATACGTTCTACAATTTTGCGGGAACGAATCCAGTGATCTGTTGCCGTTTTTGGATTATAAAAATAGATAGCCTTTGTTGTTCTGTCATGCTCTTTTACTACCTGCTTTACCGCTTTAATGGAATCTTGATCTGCCTTATCATGAATACTTCCATTCGATACTGGCTGGAAAGCATTTCGCTGATAAATCACACCTTTCACGCTGTCAGGAAAAGAACGATGCTCTACCCTGTTTAAAACAACGCTTGCCACCGCTTTTTTCCCTTCGTAAGATTCACCTTTCGCTTCAGCATGTACCAATCGAGAAAGCAAATCCATTTCTTCATTAGAATACTGTTTGCCGCTTGCCTTATTCGTCGTTTCAGATTTTACTTTTTTCTTTTGCTTCGGTTTTGAAGACTTTTCTTCTGTTGACGTACTTAGCAATTTCACTTTTGGCTGACGCTTTTCTTCAGAAAATGCTGGGATGACTTGATCGTGATCTTGATCTATATATGAAAGCTGATGTTTAACAGGTGCTTGTGAAAGTTCGTGACTTAATGTGCCTTGCTGCTCTTGTATATTGTCCATCTTCATTGCTGCAACGAGCATAAGGATGACAAAAAGAGCTGTATGAATTTTAATCATTCGCCTTTTTCCTCCTTTAATCAAAGTAGGCTGTAA
The DNA here is from genome assembly GCF_051129925.1 of Bacillus sp. Je.9.29.b. NCBI lineage: Bacteria > Bacillati > Bacillota > Bacilli > Caryophanales > Bacillaceae > Bacillus > Bacillus sp. Je.9.29.b. The sequence continues at coordinate 411,827 of NZ_JBCPSO010000001.1, read as the reverse complement.
GATACTTGTCCACTCTAACAAGACCTCATTCTATTTTCACGCACAAAGATTTACATGCCTGTCCAAATTCCGTCATTAAATGGCATGTCCTAGTTTTGCGCACATAAAATGGAATTGTTAGCGCTTAAAAAGGTCCCTTTTTCACCTATCATCATCCTTATGCTCCTGATTATGGGTTATTACATTTTCTTTTCATATGTATCAGAGTGGTTTGAAGTGTGACAAAAGAACGAAAATAAAAAAGCTTTCTCTCATCAATGAGAAAAAGCTTTAGCTTCTTGCTTCTGTAAGATATTCAAAAATAACATCTCCACCATGTTTGGCGATCCCGCGAAAATGTTTAAAATCATCTTGATTCACCAAAACAGAACGAAACGTTAAAAAGTCATCTTTTTGGATGGTCACCTGTTTTTCCGTCCCATTCCGTAAAGATTCGAGGATGGTGAGGATTTGTTCTTCAGTCAAAAAAACCGCTCCTTTTCAGCCATGATCAATTATTAAATATACCATTCGTTAGAAGAGCATACAACGAAAACAAAACAAAAACGTCTTTATCCTTTACATTGGTATGAAAATATTGCAAAATACTTTTTAATAGGGAATGAAATCTGTTTTTAAAGGAGAGGGATCGGTTGAAGATTGCAAAAATTGGAAATGTGATCGAATTTAGAAATGGTTTAACAGGTGTAGTTGAAAAAGTGAATGAAAACTCTGTCATTGTGGATGTCACCATTATGGACAACTATAGAGATTTAGAACTGGATTCACTAACAGTCGTTAATCATAAAAACTATAAAATCATCAAAGACTCCGTACATTAATTTGCAATCCTCAATTCAGACGATCGGTACATACGTATATATAAAGCAAATTTGGCTCGTTTGACAACTTTGCTCTATTTGAACAATCACATATGAAAAAGACTGATACCACTTAAAGAGGGGTCAGTCTTTTTGCGTATGAAAGGTTTGCATTTCCGCCTTCGTCTTGTACATCTCGACTTCCTCGGGTGTGATTACTCCTTTATCAATCAAGAGGGCAATCACTCCAAGCAATGTGGAGGCACTCCATTTATACCGTTCTTTGTTTTGATGTTCAAGCATTTGAAGCTCTTCCTTTAGCTCCATTAGCAGCTGCTCTGCCCGCTCTTCTTTGTTTGCCAACTCAAACGCCTCCGTTTATCATTCATTGCCTCTATTTTATCTTACATCAAATGAAATAAGCAAAAAAGCATGATCCCTCTTTACAAACATACGTTCTGTCATGTATAATAAATTTACGAGCTGGTAGCCCCCAGCCGTCCTAGCAAGTTCTATTCCCATTCGTATGAGAAGAGTGACATGACTCTTCTCTTTTTTTATGGCTGATTCGCAAAAAAAGACATGCACCCGGCATGTCTTTTCCTTTTTTCTCATTTTACATATCCATCACCAAACTTAGTTTGCAGCATTTGTGGTTACTCAAGGACATAAGGAAAACGACTTTTTTATGCGACTCAAGTAAATCCCCATTAACTTTTTTTGGGGACGATTTGTAATCCCTTCGCAGTGACATTATACCTGTGCTAGCCCGCCATCTACGAACAATTCAACACCCGTCAAGTAACTGCTTTCGTCTGAAGCAAGGAAAGATACAGCGTTTGCTACTTCTTCAGGTGTCCCAACTTTTCCAGCTGGAACAGTTTTTCTGGCATTTTCCATCGCTCCTTCAAGTGCATCACCAAAAAGCTCATCGTATGCAGGTGTAAGAATAACTCCTGGACTTACCACATTTACACGAATTTCAGTACCTTTTAGGTCAAGAATCCAGTTGCGAACTAGTGCTCTTAATGCTGCTTTAGATGCTCCATATACACTAAATGCTGGGTTACCAATTGATCCAGCAGTAGAGCCCGTTACAATAATAGAACCTACTTTGTCCGGGAATAGTGATAGCGCTTTTTGAACAGTAAAAATGGTTCCTTTCACGTTAATGTCGAACGTTCTATCAACCTGCTCTTCAGTAATTTCACCTAATGGAAGGAAGTTGCCGATGCCTGCATTAGCAAAAAGGATGTCCAACTTACCTTTTTCCTGCTTTATCATTTCATATAGTTTGTCTAAGTCTTCAAGCTTAGAAATATCACCTTGAACACCGGTTACGTTCTTGCCAATTTGGTTAACAGCTTTATCAAGTTCGTTTTGTCTACGTCCCGTGATATAAACATATGCACCTTCGTTTACAAATTTTTGTGCTGTAGCAAGACCAATCCCACTTGTTCCACCCGTTACAAGCGCTACTTTACCTTCAAATTTCCCCATACTTAACACTCCTTTAGAATTCATATTATTTTATGTCTAGTACCTTTAAGTACTTGAAGAACAACTTACAAGATATAGTATCCTTCAGTAAGCACATTATCGGAAGTACCCACTTTTTTGTGATATAGTAACTAAAAAGTAATAAATGTGGAATGGAGAGCTTTAGACATGAAAAAATTTAGCTGTGGGTTTGAAGTGACAAAGGAAGTGATTGGCGGAAAATGGAAAGGCCTTGTATTATACTTTTTAATGAATGGACCAAAGAGAACGAGTGAATTAAAGCGCATTATCCCAAATATCACTCAGAAAATGCTGATTCAAACACTTAGAGAGCTTGAGGCCAGTGGACTTGTGACAAGAAAAATGTATAATCAAGTACCGCCGAAGGTTGAATATTCATCCACTGAACTTGGAGAATCTCTTAAACCTATCTTGCAGGAGCTCTGTCAATGGGGGAGCCATTATGCGGAGCAAGAGTATGCAGAAGGTGAATATGAAATTGTACAATCAGAGCTGCAGCAGCTGAAGTAAATGCTAAACAACATCAATACCATCACCTAACAGATGAAGAGCAGTCAGAAATAAATGAGATAGTCAATTTTGAAAGTGAAGTTCTATTCAGAAGTGTCATGGACTATATTCAGGAGAACTTTGATGAAATTCAAAAAAGAGCTTTTTCAAATGTTAGAGAAGGTTTAGAAACTTAGCCAAAAAATGAATGAAGATATGATCATAATATTTAATGCCTCTGATGTCTAGATAGGCATTTTTTCTTTCGGATAAAAAAAGACGTACAAATTGTACGCCTTCATCTGCTTCTGAACTATCAATTTTTCACTGCATAAAAGTCACAGTTCAGGTTGCACCTCAGGTCACACTTTATCATACAATTCCCATGAGTATTTTCAGGTGTGACTTTTTCCACTTTTACTGTGACACCAATTCGTTTCACACTCCGTCTCACACAGCGGAATAATTACCGATTATCAATCGTCTCCGGATACATATCATGGTTCATCATACGGTATTCTGCCATTTCCTCATATTTCGTGCCGGGTTTTCCGTAATTTGTATACGGGTCAATGGAAATACCGCCTCTTGGCGTGAATTTGCCCCATACTTCGATGTAGCGCGGGTCCATCAATTCAATCAGGTCGTTCATAATAATGTTCATACAGTCCTCATGGAAGTCACCATGGTTACGGAAGCTAAACAAATATAATTTTAGCGATTTACTTTCGACCATGATTTCATTTGGGATATAGCTGATATAAACTGTCGCAAAATCCGGCTGACCTGTTTGCGGACATAGTGATGTAAATTCTGGGCAGTTGAATTTCACAAAGTAATCTCTATTTGTATGTTTATTTGGAAACGTTTCAAGCACTTGTGGTGCATAATCAAACAAATAATTGGTTCCTTGGTTTCCTAGTAACGTGACACCTTCTAATTCTTCTGGTTTTCTTGTCGTCATGTCATCTCTTCCTTTCTATACGCCTCGTTTATTTCCCCACAATAACGTGTGCAGCTGCGGCAGCACTCTTACGCGGTTTAAGTCTGGATCTTGCGCGACTTGATCGACAAGCGCTTCATATTTCTTTAATAAATGCGTCAATAAGTACGCATCATCACCTGTCGTCGTCTCATCATTTCCTACCTGCAAATAAAAAGGAAGCTCAGGGTATTTCGCATGAACATCCTTCGCATACGCTAGATCACGATCGTCAAAAATCACGACCTTCAGGCTAGCATGCTGCAATCTATTCCCGTTTTTCAGCTCATCTATGATACGCGTTAGTTTCGTAAAATCTGTTTTCATATTCGAGCTTGGCGGCTTAGGAGAAATGGTTAAATCATCAATTTTCAAAAACCATTCCTGATACATCGTCCCTTGTGTTTCAAGCGCTGTGTCAATTCCTTCTTCATGCAGCAAATCAATGAGGGATTCCATTTGTTTTAAAAGCGCCGGGTTTCCTCCTGAAATGGTGACATGAGAAAAAGCCTGTCCGCCTATTCTTTTTAATTCTTTGACAATGTCTTCTGCCTCAAGCCACTGAATATCATGCTTCGCTGAGCCATCCCATGTAAAGGAGGAATCACACCAGCTGCACGAGTAGTCACAGCCAGCCGTTCTGACAAACATGGTTTTTTGTCCAATGACCATTCCTTCTCCTTGAATGGTTGGTCCAAAGATTTCTAATACGGGAATCGCTTTAGCCATTGATCTCAACTCGTTTCGGACGGTAAATGCAATAGCTTGTTGGTGTCTCTCTGACAAAGACCTGAACACATGCCGGCTTGTTCGATAAAGTTGATAAATACGCTGCAACTTTGTCATGTACGGTCTTTGCCACCACCTCAGTGGTTGGCATCGCGTATCGATCGTTTGATGAGAATTCCTCATGATCATTGAGCAGCGTGTGATCGTACTGCCCATGAATGAGCTTCTTCAATGTACTGAAATTGACAAGGAAACCCGATTCATCTAGCTCGTCTCCTGCAATCGTGATATTGATGGTGTACGTATGACCATGAACACGGCTGCATGCGCCCGCATCTTCTCGAGGAATGAAATGGGCAGCAGATACATGCATGTCTTTATTTAATTCAAATGAAAATGGATGATCGGTTTGTGGATAGATTTGAGAAAGCATTTAGTTTGCCTCCTTCATTTCCATATAAGTGTCATAGCCATTTTTCCGCAGCTTACACGCAGGACATTCCCCGCAGCCATCAGAGATGATGCCGTTATAGCAAGTGAGCGTTTCATTTTTCACAAAATCCAGCGCATTAAGCTCGTCTGCCAGCTTCCATGTTTCTGCTTTATTCAGCCACATCAGTGGTGTATGAATCACAAATGGTTTTTCCATTGCTAAATTCACTGTGACGTTGCAAGATTTCACAAACTCGTCACGGCAATCTGGATAGCCGCTAAAGTCCGTCTCACAAACACCTGTGATAATATGTCTTGCTCCAATTTGATACGCCAGAATAGAAGCGAAGGATAAGAACACTAAGTTTCTTCCTGGTACAAATGTGGAAGGAAGCTCTCCTTCTTTTTCCTCAATGTCAATGTCATCTCTTGTTAAAGCATTAGGTGCCAGTTGATTTAAAAGTGACATATCTAATAGATGATTCTTCACACCTAATTTCTCAGCAATTCTTTTGGCGACATCAATTTCTTCTTGATGACGCTGATTATAATGAAAGGTCACTGTTTCTACCTCTTCAAATTGTTGAAGTGCCCATAATAAACAGGTCGTACTGTCCTGTCCCCCGCTAAAGACAACAACTGCTTTTTCATTTTTCATTTTCTGTTCTCCTCCTTTTGCAGATGGTACAACCGTACACCCCTGCATCTGAAAGGCTCCTAAAAACCCCTATTTTTCTCAAAAGAAAAGACACCTTTACATGTGTATGAGGTGTCCCAGCCATAAAAAATAAAAAATGCCACATCCAAGGATACGGCAAGTCCTTAGTTTTTTATAGAGGGTTTTGCTAGAACCTCTCCCGTCTTCACGGATTTTTGTTCAATTTTCACAGAGGATAGTGTACCACATATTTTTCATGCAGGCTATCCTTTCTTTACTTATCTAGCGGTGCAGGCACTTTTTTTAGGAAAAGAAAGAGGATAAAAAAGATGCTGACATAGCCAAAAACCGGATAAACCGTTGAAATCAGTGTACCGTAACCAATTTTACTAATCACATAGCAGCATATGAGAATAAGGGATATCGTAAAGATGCTGTTCATTCGGATATACGCCCTCACTTGTCTCTCCAGCCCGTATAAATTGCCTATGACGGATGTAAAAACTTCACCGAAGATGACAAATAGATAAATGAGATGAATGGAGTTTGCAACTTGATACACCACCTGGGCCATTGGAATATCAAACGCCTCCAGCATATCTAATGAAGAAAGAGATAAGAAACAAGCAAGCAAAACGAGTGTCAGCATGACGCCCCCAAGCACCGCTCCCTTTTTAATGACCGTCTCAGAGGTCATTTCATTTGCGACGGGTACTAACACTGCCTGTGACAGTGCTAAATTAAAGGCACCATATGACACTGCTGATAATATCCACTCGCCCTCACCCATTTGCAGCGCAAGAACATAACTTTCACTGCTGCTAAACACAAATGAATCAAGAAACACGATCATTGAAAAGAAAATCAGCATTGGAACGACAAGGACGTTGACTCCAAATAGCCCTTTTGAACCTTTAAAAAGTACAATGACGCTCAGAATGATCGTCAAAAAGATCCCATACTCCTTCGATATACCAAGCTGTTCTTCAAAAATAGCCCCTGCGCCTGAAATCATGACTGAGGTGACACCAAGTAAAATAAAAAACATGACAATATTAATATATCGACTCGCAGCTGCGCCAAATAAAAAACGGTTCATATCTTGATAAGATTCTGCTTCGATTCGTTTCGAAATCAGCATCATTTTTGCCCCAAGGCCAGTAAAAATAACACCGCTAATCAGGATTCCGAATAGTCCAATCCAGCCAAAACGAACAAAAAATTCTACGATTTCTTTCCCTGTCGCAAACCCAGCTCCAACCACTGTTCCTACATAAACAAAGGCAAGCTGAAAAGCGGATTCATTTGAACGTTTCATGTGACCCCTCCGCACCCATCACTTTCGATTGTTCCTTTTTTATCCTATGAGACAAGTTCCTTGAAAAGAAGGACAAACCATGATTAAATGCAAAAAAGGATTTTTATTCCCTTTTGAGCAAAACAGTTGAAAGTCAAAATAGGTCAGAGTATACTATAGTCAAAGATGGTCAAACAATAGACCATTTTCTTTAACATTCATTGGTCAAATAAAGTCAAACTTTATTTTAAGGAGGTCATGGCAAATGCGTTGTCAACATTGTCAAGTAAATGAAGCAACTATTCGCCTGAATATGCAAGTAAATTCGTCCCGGAGCCAAATGGTTTTATGTGAAGACTGCTATACCTCTTTGATGGAGCAGTCAAAAATGAAAATGGGACCTCAGCTTTTTGGAGGAAGTTCATTCTTCTCTCAGGCAGCAGGTCATGCCCCAAACATGGAGCAGCCAAAGCAAAAAGGCTTACTCGATGAGCTTGGCCGTAACTTAACAGATGGAGCAAATGCTGGTTTAATTGATCCAGTCATTGGCCGTGATGAAGAAGTCGCAAGAGTCATTGAGATTTTAAATAGAAGAAATAAAAATAACCCTGTTCTTATTGGTGAACCAGGTGTTGGGAAAACAGCGATCGCAGAAGGACTCGCGCTCAAAATTGCGAGCGGCGATGTGCCAAATAAATTAAAGAACAAACAAATCTATTTATTAGATGTTTCTTCACTTGTCGCAAACACAGGTGTACGCGGTCAATTTGAGGAAAGAATGAAGCAGTTAATCAAGGAACTGCAAAGCCGTAAAAATATCATCTTATTTGTAGATGAAATCCACCTTCTTGTGGGTGCAGGATCTGCAGAAGGATCAATGGATGCTGGAAACATTTTAAAACCAGCCCTTGCAAGAGGCGAACTGCAGCTAGTAGGTGCGACGACATTAAAAGAATATCGCCAAATTGAAAAAGATGCTGCACTCGAACGGCGCTTCCAGCCCGTCATCGTAGATGAGCCAACACAAGATGAAGCGATCGACATCTTAAAAGGCATCCAAGATAAGTACGAGGCCTATCATGGTGTCACCTATTCAGATGAAGCAATCAAAGCGTGCGTTCAACTATCTTCGCGGTATATTCAAGACCGTCATTTGCCGGATAAAGCCATTGATTTAATGGATGAAGCTGGTTCAAAAGCGAACCTCTCCATTGATGCAGCAAGTGAAGATGAGCTGACAAACCGATTAGCGCAAATTGCCGCAGAAAAACAAGCTGCGCTAAAAGAAGAACAATATGAAAAAGCAGCGAAGCTTCGCGATGAAGAAGAAGCCATTGAAGCAAGACTTCAAAACAAAACAACTGAAAAAGAGCATATCGTTACAGCAGAGGACATTCAGGCCATTGTGGAACAAAAAACAGGCATTCCTGTCGGTAAACTGCAAGCAGACGAACAAACCAAAATGAAAGAAATTGACGTCCGTCTAAAAGCACGAGTGATTGGACAGGAGCATGCGGTTGATAAAGTGGCGAAAGCCGTGAAAAGAAGCAGAGCTGGTTTAAAATCGAAACATAGACCAACAGGCTCCTTCCTTTTCGTTGGACCAACAGGTGTCGGGAAAACCGAATTGTCTAAAACGTTAGCTGAAGAATTATTCGGTTCAAGAGATGCGATCATTCGTTTAGATATGAGTGAGTACATGGAAAAACACTCTGTGTCCAAACTCATCGGTTCTCCTCCTGGTTACGTTGGACATGATGAAGCTGGCCAACTGACTGAAAAAGTGCGCAGAAAACCATACAGCATCATTTTGCTGGATGAAATCGAAAAAGCACACCCAGATGTACAGCACATCTTCCTGCAAATCATGGAAGATGGCCGCTTAACAGACAGCCAAGGCAGAACGGTCAGCTTTAAAGATACAGTCATCATCATGACAAGTAACGCAGGCAGTGCAGAAAAAACAGTCAAAGTGGGCTTCCAATCTGATCAGGAAGAAGCGATTGAGGAACAATCACTCATTGATTCACTGAGCAGCTACTTCAAACCAGAATTTTTGAACCGTTTTGACAGCATCATTCAGTTTGAATCATTAGACAGAGATGATTTAGTGAAGATTGTTGATCTTCTGCTCAATGAACTGTCAGAGCAATTAAAAGAGCAAAATTTAACAGTCCATGTCACAAATGAAGCGAAAGAAAAAATCGCAGAGCTTGGATATCACCCTGCATTTGGTGCTCGTCCACTTCGAAGAACCATCCAAGAGCACGTTGAAGACCAAATGACGGAGATCCTGCTTGAAGAGGAGCAGCTTTCTGGATTTACTGTGGATGTTGAACATGACGAAATCGTCGTAAAAAAAGGATAACTACATCTTCAGGATGATATGCACCTCCATCATGTTGAGGCGTCTAAGTTCCATCTGAACGCCGACGCTCCCCCACCTCTTTTCCTTTACGATAAAAGAAAAAGAGGTGAATCACATGATGAATTGGAGCTACGATCTTGTCAAAATCATGTATGAAGAAAAATTAAAAGAGCTGCTTCATTTAGATGAACCAGCTCAAAATGATTAAATGGAGACTCCCTTTATATGAAAGGGAGTTTCTTCTTTTTACATATTCAGAAAGCGCTTTCGTCAAAAATTCTTCACAGAAACTGTCTTAATTTTATATTCTGACTAAAACCCTTCTAGAACACACCGATATTAACTATAGAAAAAGATAGTTAAAGGATTTGGTGAGATAATGGACAAAACATCGTTAATTGGTATTATTTTAGCATTTATTGCACTAGGTGTCGGTATGGTTTTGAAAGGTGTGAGTCTAACTGCTCTTCTCAACCCGGCGGCTATATTAATCATCATTGTTGGAACGGTTGCAGCTGTTGTCATCGCATTCCCTTCTAGTGAAATTAAGAAAACACCAAAATTGTTCGGCAAAATTTTCAAAGACAGCCAGCTTCCAACGATTCAAGAAATGATCCCTCTATTTTCAAACTGGGCACAAATTGCGCGTCGTGAAGGTCTTTTGGCATTAGAAGCAAGTCTTGAGGAAGTCGATGATGATTTTCTAAAGAACGGGTTAAGCATGGCAGTTGACGGCCAAAGTGCTGAATTTATTCGAGACGTCTTAACAGAAGAAGTTGACGCCATGTCTGAAAGACACCAGTCAGGTGCATTAATCTTTACACAAGCTGGTACATACGCTCCGACGCTAGGGGTACTTGGCGCCGTTGTCGGACTTATTGCCGCACTTGCCAACATGGGAGATATTGAGGCACTTGGACATGCCATCAGTGCTGCCTTCGTCGCCACGCTGCTTGGGATTTTTACCGGGTATGTATTATGGCATCCATTTGCCAATAAGCTGAAGCGTAAATCAAAGGAAGAAGTAAAGCTTCGTCTGATTATGATCGAAGGTATTCTGTCTGTTCTTGAAGGTCAGTCTCCAAAAGTCATTGAACAAAAACTTCTTATGTACTTACCAGCAAAAGAACGTGCAAATCTTGTCATTGAAGAAGGAGAAAATCAAAATGGCTAGGAAACGTAAAAACCATGATCATGAAGACCATGTAGATGAATCTTGGCTTATCCCTTATGCCGATCTTCTGACGCTTCTTCTCGCCCTCTTCATTGTGCTTTTTGCATCTAGTTCAATTGATGCGGCAAAATATGAACAGATGGCTAAGTCTTTTAATGTAGTTTTTACTGGCGGTACCGGTGTTATGGATCAATCCAGCATGCAAAGCACGGAAGAAACAGAAAACAGCAACCAGGTCAAGAAAGCAGCCGAGGAAGAGAAAGATGAAGAAGCCAAAGCAAAGGCTAGGGACCAAGCGGTTCTCACAAAGGTCAAAAAGCAGGTCGATTCATTCATTGCAAATAAAAAACTTGGTGCCAAGCTCGAAACAAAGCTTACGGATGAAGGACTTCTCATTACGATTGAAGACAGCATCTTTTTTGATTCTGGGCGGGCAGTTATTCGCCCTCAAGATGTCCCGTTAGCAAAAGAAATCTCAAAACTGCTCGTCATTAATCCTGCTCGTGACATTGTCATTAGCGGACATACAGATAATGTACCGATCAGAAATTCAGAATTTGAATCAAACTGGTATTTAAGTGCCATTCGCGCTGTGAATTTTTTAAATATCCTTCTTGAAAACAGCAATCTAAACCAAGAGAACTTTAGTACAAAAGGATACGGCGAATTCAAACCGATTGCCTCAAACGATACAGCAGAAGGCAGAAGTAAAAACCGGCGTGTAGAAGTACTCATTTTACCGATTGAGAAAAAAGCGAAATAAAAAAAGAAGCCAGCGGCTTCTTTACAGATTGTTGACAAAGGGCTAAAATGATCTCTATTTTAGCCCTTTGTCTTCTTTTCAGCGTGATAGAATACCTTTGCAGTCTAGGAACGAGCACCGGCACGCAGGACTAACGCCGAATGCGAGGGATTGCCTGCGCGCTGAAAAGGAAGCCAGCGGCTTCCTTTTTATTTATTCTTGATGATCATATAAATGCTTTGCACGCAGCCCTACATGTTTGAGCATATCAATGCAGGCATCTTTCTCTTCTTCGCTCAGGACACTGATCATCTCATGAATTTCTTTCGCATGATCTGGGAAGATGTCATCAAGCAAAGCTCGTCCCTGCTTGGTAATATGCGCAAATGTCACCCTGCGGTCTTCTGCACAAGCCTTGCGACTGAGGAGTTCTTTCTTCTCCAATTTATCGACCACATACGTGATGCTGCCGCTTGCAAGTAAAATCTTATCACCGATTTGCTGAAGCGGCTGATCACCTTTATGATACAGCAATTCTAGCACAGCAAATTCAGTTGGATTCAGCCCGTGCTTCACAATATGTTTGTTCATGTGATGATTAATTGAGCGATAGGCACGTGATAATACAATAAATAGTTTCAATGATTTTTCAACATTATGATTTTCCATTTTTTATCATCCTTTATGAAATGCAACCCACTAATGTGACATTAATAAACAATAAGTAAAATGTCAACATTTTGATCCATCTTTAGCACGAAAATGAGACCAGAACGAATCACCTAATTTTTTAAAAATCACACAAGTCATCGTAATAAAGATAGGTTCAATGCTATAATAAGTCTATTAGGTAATACGTTGGAGCGATGAATGATGAGTATACTGAAAGGGTTGTGGAAGAAGATCAGGCTTTACCTTATTTTGGTCATGCTTCCAACCCTAATCATTAGTTATTTTATCTACGAAAAAGAAACTGAAAAAATCGATTTAAAGAACAAACAAACCGCTACACTTATGTTAAATATTCACAAAAACCAAATGAATTATTTAATAAGTGAAACAGAAGCGAGATTAACTTCCCTTGCCATGGGATTTGACCAGCCGCTTGAGACGAAAAAAGTACAAAACATCCTAGAGAAAATCTATAAACAAGAACCTCGTTTTTCAGGTCTGTATCTCCTAGACAAAAAAGGAAATGTAACAGCAAGCACCACCCCGTTAAAAGAAAAAATCAACCTATCATTCAGAGATTACTTTAAACGCATTCAAGTGACCAAGCAGACCGTGATCACAGACAACTATGTGAGCCGAATTACAAAACAGCGGATTCTCTCCATTTGTGTGCCTGTTCTCGATGAAAACGAAGAGGTCACCAATGTACTGATTGCCGCCATTCAAATTGATTATTTAAGAAATATTATGAATGTATTGAACCCTGATCTTCATTTTAAGATGCTGAATCAAAATGGACATGTCGTGTTTACAAGCGGTCCACAGCCAGTACCCGAGGGCGGCAGCACCGTATCTACATATTTAGATGAAAACAGCTGGAAGCTGGAGGTTTTTCCGCAGCGTGCTTCAACTAGTGAAGTGCTGTCTGTGATGCTCATCCCTTTATCCAGTGCGTTTATTTTATTAAATATTTTATTCACACTCGTCCAATATATCGTGTTAAGGCGGCAAACTCAGCAGGAGCGTCATGAAAATGAAGCGCAAAAGCTTGAATTGATCGGAACACTCGCAGCAAGTACAGCACACGAAATTCGCAACCCATTAACAGGGATTAGCGGATTTATCCAGCTATTGCAAAAGAAGTATCATTCAGAAGAAGATCAGCTCTATTTTTCTGTCATCGAGGAAGAAATTAAACGGATTAACCAAATCGTCAGTGAATTTCTTGTATTAGGAAAACCAACGGCAGAAAAATGGCAAAATAACTCTGTAAAAGAAATTGTAAGTGAGATCATGCCGATCGTTTTCTCTGAGGCAAACCTTTATAATGTGGAAGTGGATTTGCAAATCAATACGATTCAAGATGTGGGCGTGTATTGCACGAAGGATCATATTAAACAAGTCGTTTTAAATGTAGCAAAAAACTCTTTAGAAGCGATGCCAAACGGCGGTCATTTGAAGATTGTGATCGAAGCTGAAAAAGAACATGTCATCATTAAAGTAGAGGATACAGGTGAAGGCATACCAGAAGAGATGTTAAAGCACATCTTCCTCCCCTTTATTACGTCGAAGGAAAAAGGCACAGGTCTTGGGCTTGTCGTGTGTAAACGAATCATTTCGATGTATGGCGGAACAATTGATATTCATAGCGAAGTGAATAAAGGAACGACTGTCATGATCATGCTTCCTTCTGCTCACTCAGCATAACTGAAGATGTCAGCCGGTTTTGCTTATGCAAGACCGGTTTTTCATGTCAATAAGAGGGGCGGTTCACAGATAAAAGACTCATTTGAGACACAAGATCATGAAAGGAGGGGGCAGATTGTTTCTCATGAAAAAGAAGATGCTGATACTCATTCATCAGGTTGTCCAGTTCTTGACTATATTTAATTGTCGTCTCACCAGTGTAACCTTCCACTTGAGCAGCTTCTACCATTTGTTTTCTCTTCTCATCAATGGACATCAGCAATTGTTCTTTCCTTACATAAATATTCATGATCTCAGCTCCCGCAATGATTTCGACTGTCTATGCTCAAAATGATCCGACACCAAAATTATACTTTATTTGTAAATTAAATGAAATATGCTTATTTTATTTAATTTTTTACAGCCTAAAGACCTTTTACCCAATCAAATTTGGGGGTAAACTTCAAATTTGGACAGGACTGACACATTGATTAAACAGAATTTTATCCTATGCAGAAGATCAAAATCAACTATTTTCTTTCTCATTTTATGTCTAATTTCCTAAAAAAAAGCTGATCTTCCACCTCATGCGGAATGATCAGCTCTATCATTAAACCGTTTCTTGCTCGTAAATTGGCACCCAGCCCTCAGTTGTGACAAATATGCGAACTGCGACCACTTTGCGATCCTCTTGAAGTGTAAAGTAATGACGAATGTTTGGCGGAACAGAAATTAAATCACCTGGATTCAATCTCACATCAAAAAAGACGCCATCCTTGCCTTGAATAGCAAAGATTCCGTGCCCGCTCACAATAAAGCGTACTTCATCATCTGTATGGTGATGCTCACGTTTAAAGTTTTGAAGCAGCTCATCAAGATTTGGCGTGGCATCAGATAATGAAATGACATCCTGCGCTTTGTACCCTCTTTTTTCAGAAATACTTTGGATTTCCTTTTGGAAAACAGTCAAAATCTCTTCCTTTTCCTCATCAGTTAAATCATACTTTTCTGATAAACGGTTTGGCAGCTTTTCAATATCCCAATGCTCATAAATGACCCCTTGGTTTTCTAAATATGATGCTACCTCTTGCTCGCTTTCCAGTAATGTGTTCTCTTCGTTATGAATCAAAATCGTCGCCATGTGCTTTTCCTCCTTTTTATCTTACAAGCTGCTGTTGATAAAGCGCTAATTTTAAGTGATAGCTAAATAAAAATTCATATGCTTCTAATACTCGTTTTGCTTCAAAGGCTGTTTTTCCCCAGACCGTAATGCCATGATTGCGAATGAGTACAGCACCAGATGACGCCTCTAGTGTCAGATGTTTGGCAAATTGCTCTGCAAGCTGCGGAATATGAGCTGGATTTTCAATAATCGGAATCGACACTTCTGCATCCTCTTCCCAATAACCAAGCGCTTTGATGATTTCGTTGCCTTTAAAACGAATCTCTCCCTTATCCCCGTACAGCTCTGACATCACATTATTATCAATTGTATGGACATGGAGGCAGCAGCCTGCTTTCGTCTGTTCATACACGTATGTGTGAAGCAGTGTTTCAGCTGATGGTCTAAGCGGCTCGTTCGGATGATGGGGCTGGCCTGCCGCATTTACTAGCACAAAATCTTCGTTTGTTTCTTTTCGTTTATCTTTGCCGCTTGCCGTCACCAAAAACGTGATTGGATCATCCGACACCTTGATCGATAAATTACCACTTGTTCCGAAAAACCAGTCTCTTTTGGCCAGTTCACGTTTAACGTCTGCTAGCTCCTGCCAGCGTTTGCTCTTTGCGTCTGCCATTCCTTCACTTCCTTTATTTGAACAAATTGCGCGTGTAGATCAATAAATGTGTCATACTCCTTATGTACGAGCCCGAGCTCTTGACATTCATTGAGCAAGTAGTCTCGCGCAAACGTAAGATCCGCATGCTTCGCCGCCTCCACATCAGTCACTGAATCTCCGATCATGATGATGAAGTCATCCTCATGAGTCAGCTTTCGAATGATTGAGGGCTTGCAGCATCCGCAGCCATTTTGACATTGCGTATCGCAGGCATGCGGCCATTCAATCTGAATATGGTCTTCCCCAAATGATGCATGGTTGCAATAAATATCGTCTCGATCGACAATGCCTTCGAGGATAGGGTAGACAAAAAAGTCCATACCGCCGCTAAGTACATAGAAAGGAATGTCTGCTTTTTTTACTTCATCCACAAATTGCTTAAACCCTTCTCGAATCTCTGTATCCTCTAAAATAAATGATTGAATGGCTTCCTTCTGATCACTTGTCAGTAATTGAAACATCTGCCCGACACCTTCTTGAATGGTGATTTCCTTTGACAGGACACCATCCTTCAGCTTCGTCCATTCACTTGGTGCAAACTGTTTCATGATGCGGATGATATTATCATTTTTTGTAATTGTTCCATCAAAATCACAGCATACAATTGGTTTTTTCATTATTCTGCTACCCTTCCCCAAAGATCAAGTGCCGCTTTTAAGTCTTGGCAGGAAGCCGCCTTATCTCGGATGGACTCTTCGTGAATCACTGCATCAATGATCGATCGAAATGCTTGCCCTCCGCCGATGGCTCCGCGCGGATGTCCGTGAATGCCTCCACCTGCATTTATCACATGATCAATTCCAAAATCTTTTATCAATACTGGAACCATTCCTGGATGAATGCCTGCTGACGGGACAGGGAATGTTTTTTGAACCGTATCCTCTTTCACGCAAGCTTCATAGATTCCAAGGGCATCTTTTTTCGGAAGTGCAACCGACCCATAAGGTGAGGGAAAAAGGCTCAAATCAGCGCCAGCATATCGATTTAATTTGCCTAAAAGAAGAGAATGCGAGAATCCATATTCAGGAGAGGATGTCAAAGCACCACTCACAGCGGGATGCGCCATAATCGGCAGTGGAATGTCTGGGTCCTCAGCTAGGCTTTGCATGACATCAAGGCCGTAAGCAAATACATTGAATAAGAGCGCATCCGCCCCAAGTTCAGCGGCCTTTCTCGCTCGATCCTTCAGGTCAAAGGTTCTGCCCGTTAAATTGACAGCATACAGCGTGCGGTGTCCTGTCTCTTCATAGGTTTCTTTTAAAATCGCTTTTCCTTCTTTGATTCGCTCTTCAAAAGGAGCTAATGGACTTTCAAATAAAATTTCATCGTCTTTGATGAAGTCAACCCCGCCTAATGCCTGTAAACGGAGCTGCTCTTTTAAATCCTGCAAATCACGGCCGATAACGCCTTTAAAAATACTCATCAATAATGGACGATCAAACACGCCTACCTTTTTTCGTATGCCATCAATTCCAAATACAGGTCCTGGCAGGCTTTTTTTAAATTCTTCAGAAAATTGGATATCGACTAGCTTCACTTTTCCGTCTAGTGAAAGCTTTCCAAAAATCGTCGTGAAAACAGCTGGTAAATCAGCTGAAAAGTTTGCCTCAGGATAAGCAATGGTCACCTCTGATTGATAAAGACCATTTTCGGCTGGAGCAGCCTTTTCTGATACTTTTTCAACTCGGCCTTTATGCTTTTGAAGCTGCTCCTTTTTGAGCTGCGGCAAATCCGTCCATGATCCAACTGTTAAACCAAGCGCGATCTGCTCCGCTTTTCGATTTATTTGTTCATCCTCTCGATGTGTTAATACGTATGTTGCCAGTAATTCACTCACTAGGAATCCCCTTTCGATTGCGTCATGCATATGTTCAATAAAAAAACCTCTTCAAGTGCTTCTTGAGCGCCTTAAAGAGGTTGTTTCGTGTCATTCGTCCGAATCTTATCTCTCAGCGCTTGCTGCAAGAATTAGCACCGTGCTTCATGGAAGTCGGTTGCCGGGCTTCATTGGGCTAGTCCCTCTGCCTACTCTTGATAAGAATATTCAATTTTCTTAAATATTGCCTGAATTATCGCACCATTTTTTTATGTTGTCAATGGCTTTTTTTCAAACAGCTTCAAGGCAGCGATGCGCTGAGCGGCTTCTTGTAACCGCTCCTCACTTGTTAGAAGTCCTACTCGCACGTACCCTTCCCCGTGCGCACCAAAGCCATTACCTGGCGCAACAACAACATGTGCCTTCTCTAATAATAAGTCAGAAAAGGCTTCAGATGTATATCCTTCCGGCACCTTTAACCAAGCAAAAAATGATCCCTTTGGTGCACTGACTTCCCAGCCAATTTCTTTGCAGGCAGAAATCCACACATTCCGCCTTTTCTCATATCGATCATTTTGCACCTGTACGCACGTTTGATCGCTTAATAGAGCTTCCGCTGCTGCATCTTGAGTGGCTTTAAACAGAGAGACAAACAGATGATCCTGATAAAGCTCAATTGCTTCAATAACAGATGCATTTCCAGCTGCAAATCCTACTCTCCACCCTGCCATATTGTACGTTTTAGACAATGTGTAAATTTCTATTCCCGTCTCTTTCGCTCCCTCTATTTGCAGAAAGCTGAGCGGCTTTTCTCCATCAAAGCCAATGCCGCCATATGCAAAATCATGGACAACACATAGTTTGTGATCTTTCGCAAATGTAACGGTTTCTTCAAAAAATGAACGGTTTGCCGTAGACCCCGTCGGATTGTTGGGGTAATTTAAGTACATTAATTTTGCCTTTTTCTTATCATCCTCAGGCAGCAAATCGTAGTCAGGTAAAAAATCATTTTTCTCAAGAAGTGGCATAGTTACCATATGCGCTCCAGCAAGCACAGCGCCTGACCAATAATCAGGATAGCCAGGATCAGGGACAAGAAGCGTATCACCCGGATTCAGCAGGCATTGCGGCAGCTCAACAAGCCCTGCTTTCCCGCCAAATAAAATCGCAATTTCCGTCTTTGGATCAAGTGTGACGCCATATTCTCTTTCATAAAAAGCGGCAGCAGCCTTTTTTAATTTCGCTGTTCCACGGAATGAGGAGTATTGATGATTTTCAGGTTTTGCTACCGCTTGCTGCATGGCTTTTACAATGTGCGGAGGCGTTGGCTGATCAGGATTTCCCTGCCCCAAATTAATGATATCTGCCCCTTCCTGCACTTTTTTCTGCACCTTTTGGACAAGGGAAGCAAAAAATTGTTTCGGTAATTGTTTCAACACATCTGATTGCTGGAATTCCATTTCTTCACCTTCTATTCAAGTTACGTGACAATACAATCACTGTAATGGATTGTTTTATGAATTGTAAAGCAATTTTGAAAAAAGATTGACATGTAAAGCGCCGCTCTGATAATATCTTGAATTAAGAAATGCAAACAGACACGAAACAATTACATATTGATTTCTCTTATCGAGAGTTGGGCGAGGGATTTGGCCTTTTGACCCCAACAGCAACCGACCGTTAATACCACTGTGAAGTGGGGCGCAGCAAGTAACGCGCCAAGACAATTGTCTTATAGGGCACGGTGCTAATTCCATCAGACGTATGTGCTGAGAGATAAGAGAGGCTTTGAGCATACACACCATCAAGCCTCTTTCTCTCAGGAGAAAGAGGCTTTTTTATATGATTTGGAGGGGAAGCAATTGGTTACACTTACGGCATCATATGAAGAACTAACAGAAAGCTCGGCAGTTGCACTCGCAATTAGACTTGGCTTGATCCAAGAAAGCAGTCATTTGACATGTACTGAAATTGGTGACGGGAATTTAAATTACGTCTTTCATATTTATGATCACAAACAAGAAAAAGGATTGATCATCAAGCAGGCGCTGCCTTATGCAAAGGTGGTTGGGGAGAGCTGGCCGCTTACATTAGACCGGGCAAGAATTGAAAGTGCCGCCCTGATCAAGCAGTCAGAATATGCGCCGCACCTCGTACCAGCAGTCTATTATTCAGATACAGCTCTTGCAGTGACAGCCATGGAGGATCTCTCTCACTTAGAAATCGTCAGAAAAGGGCTAATTGCCGGAAAACAATATCCGCATTTATCTGATCATGTTGGAGAATTTTTAGGAAAAACACTTTTTTACACATCTGACTTTGCTACAAATCCTAAAATCAAAAAACAATTTGTGAAGCAATTTACGAACCCTGACCTGTGTGATATCACAGAAAAACTCGTCTTCACAGACCCTTTCTTTAATAGTGAAACAAATGACTTCGAAGAAGAATTAAGAGAATCAGCAGAAGCGCTTTGGACAGATCTTGAGCTGCAAGCCAAAGCAGCAGAATTGAAGCGTATCTTCCTAACATCAGCTGAAACATTGGTTCATGGAGATCTTCATACAGGCAGTATTTTCGCAAATGAGACTGAAACGAAAATCATTGATCCAGAATTCGCGTTTTACGGTCCCTTTGGATTCGATATCGGCCACTTTATCGCCAATTTGTTCCTGAATGCTTTATCTCGCGAGAATGAACACGAGCAGCAGCACCTTTTTGACCATGTCGTCAATGTATGGGCAACATTCAAAGAAGTGTTCACAAAAGCTTGGAAAGAGGACAGCATTGAAGCGTTTAGTGTATCGGACAGCTTTTTAGAAACAACCTTTGACCGGATTTTAAAAGAAGCGACAGGCTTTGCCGGCTGTGAGCTTGTCCGCCGAACAATTGGTCTTGCCCATGCCGCTGATCTTGATGCGATTCCATCACCAACTAGACGGATTCAGCAGAAAAAAGCAGCACTGACACTTGGAAAAACATTTATCAAACAATATCATACAGTGGAAACAGCGTCTGATCTCGTCGCATTATTCCAGCCATCTGTAAAGGAGTGACGGGTTTTGTCAAAAGAATTTGAAGTCCCCCGTTCTGTCGAATGGGAAGAAAACCGTATTAACATTTTAAATCAGCAAAAATTACCGGCCGAAACCGTATTTGAGCATTTATATACGAAAGAAGATGTGTATGATGCGATTGTATCATTAAAAGTACGCGGAGCGCCTGCAATTGGTATTACAGCAGCTTTTGGGCTGGCGCTTAGTGCGCAAGCCATTGAGACAGAAGAAATGGATGTGTTTAAACAAGAAGTCATTCGAATCAAAGAATATTTAAACAGTGCTCGTCCAACCGCTGTGAACCTCGCCTGGGCATTAGACCGGCTGCTGCAGCGCATTCAGCGTGCAGCATCAGTGAATGCAGCCAAAACAGACCTTGTCCATGAAGCCATTCAAATTCAAATAGAAGATGAAGAAACATGCAGACAAATCGGTCAAAATGCTCTTCAGCTCTTTAAATCAGGTGACCGTATCATGACCATTTGTAATGCAGGCTCCATCGCAACGAGCCGGTACGGAACAGCCCTTGCTCCTTTTTATTTAGCCAAAAAGAAAAATCTTGATCTTCACATTTATGCATGTGAAACACGCCCTGTTCTTCAAGGTGCTCGTCTGACTACATGGGAGCTTATGCAAGGCGGCGTGGATGTGACGCTCATTACAGATAACATGGCAGCCCATACGATGAAGGAAAAGCAAATTTCTGCTGTCATTGTTGGAGCTGACCGTATCGCCCGTAATGGAGATACAGCAAATAAGATTGGAACGTTAGGTCTTGCCGTTCTAGCCAAGCATTTTAACATTCCGTTTTTTGTAGCAGCACCGCTTTCAACCTTTGATGTATCCACCCGCGACGGGTCAGATATTCCAATTGAAGAGCGCGACCCGCTGGAAGTAAAGGAATTAAACGGCGTCCCCATCGCACCGCCTGATGTTCAGGTATTCAATCCCGCCTTTGATGTCACTCCTCATCATCTTATTTCAGGCATCATTACAGAAAAGGGAATTATCACATCGAACTATGCAGAAGAGATTGATGCTCTTTTCGCCGAAAGCATCTCCCAATGATCGCAAAAAAGCGCCGTGTTCTTGTCATTTAAGAGCACCGCGCTTTTTTGGTTCTTGATTCGTTTTTGTTAAGATTTCTTTTTTTTGTTCTTCTGTCAAAACGTTCATTTTGACACATAGTGACGTAACGGCATACATTTTACCTTTTTTGCCCCAAAACATGCCAGCGCCCTCCTTTTTCCCTTGACCAACTTTTTTAGCTTAATAAAAGGATATGTCGCTTAACAAACATTTGGAACAGGTCAATCGATTTATTTTTGAACAAATGGGACGCCTTCTAATTCAAGGAGGACCGCTTTCATGTCTGTCTTCGATCCTGCATAGCCCGTCAGAGACCGGTCTTTTCCAATCACCCTGTGACATGGGATAAAAATAGGTAATGCATTTCGTCTGTTAGCTTGTCCGATGGCTCTTACAGCCTTTGGATTGCCAATCGCTTCTGCAATGTCTGCATAGCTTTTTGATTCACCATATGGTATGGCCGACAATGCTCCCCACACCTGCTCTTGGAACGGAGAACCTGTTTGCTTGAGCGGGAGATCGAATACTTGCCGCTCACCTTTGAAATATTCATCTAGCTGTTTTTTCGCTTCTTGTAAGACAGGCGTATCTGCTTGCTTTAGATTCGCTGCCTGCTTTTTTGCTAAAAACGGTTCATCATCAAACATCACCTCGATGATGGCACCGTCCTTTTCTAGTATGTATAAATCCCCGATGGGTGCGTGATAGACGGTATAATACACGTTACTGCTCTCCTTCTTGTTTCTGCTGCCTAAGTGGTAGCGTGAGATGGAAGACGGTTCCCACGCCTTCCTCACTTTCTACCTCAATGGTTCCTTGATGCTCTTCAATAATTTTATAACTAACCATTAACCCAAGTCCAGTTCCTCTTTCTTTCGTTGTATAAAAAGGCTCACCTAGACGCTTTAGCTTATCTTCTGTCATTCCGCAGCCTTCATCACGCAGTGAAATAACAATATGCTCCTCGCCCTTCCGTTGAATGCTCACATAGACATTTCCTTTGCGCGGCATGACTTCAATTGCATTTTTTAAAATGTTAATAAAGACCTGCTTTAATTGGTTTTGTTCACAATAAATGAGCGGAATCTCATCCAGCACATTGAGATGCATTTGAACATTGCCAAGATTCGCCTGTGCGTGCAGAAGATCCATCGTGTCTTTCACAATTTGCACCACATTTTTTTCTTCATATACAATGGCTTGCGGTTTTGCTAGAATCAAAAATTCAGTGATGATGGATTCAATTCTTTTCAGCTCTGATGTGATGACATTGAAATAGAGCGAATACTCCCCTTCTATATTTCCTTTTAACAGCTGAATGAAGCCTTTTAATGCTGTCATCGGGTTTCTAATTTCATGAGCAATTCCAGCGGCAAGCTCTCCGACCACATGAAGGGTATCTGATTTTCTCACCCGCTCTTCTAATTCCTTCCGCTCTGTCACATCTCTAAAGATCGCCAAATTCATATTATGAATAATGTTGCGTTTAAAAGAGAATTCCAAGATACGCTGATCTGGATGGTTCAGTACAAACGGAACCTCATTATCCATTTCATCTAATGACATCGCCTCGGCAGGCTGAGCTAAATTTTCTATTTGATAAGGGGCAAGGATGTGGAAAAGATTCATTTCTGTTAAATGATCGTCCTTCAATTGAAGCAGCTCGCTGGCAGATGGATTGACTTCAATGATTCGGTATTGATTATCAAAAAGAACAATGCCGTCCATTGATCCATTAAATACTTTGCGGAATTTGAGCTCACTTTCGCGCAGCTCCTGCTCCATTCTTTTTCGATCACTTACATTACGTAAAATGGTTAAGTGCTGTCCTTCTAATACCGCATGCTTTGATGTAAACTCAAGCTCTTTATACTGT
The DNA here is from genome assembly GCF_051129925.1 of Bacillus sp. Je.9.29.b. Lineage (NCBI taxonomy): Bacteria > Bacillati > Bacillota > Bacilli > Caryophanales > Bacillaceae > Bacillus > Bacillus sp. Je.9.29.b. The sequence goes on along the minus strand of NZ_JBCPSO010000001.1, from coordinate 388,602 downwards.
CCATTTGCCATTTTGAACAATAGCTCTTCCCTTATTTCATGATTCCGGATATAGCGTCTTCTTGTTGGTCTATATCTCTTATCAGATTTGACGAGAAAGTCGGTAAGTTTTTTGCCAATGAGCGAGTGCATAGGTAATTCAAAAATTCGGCAGGCTGATTCATTGGCTCTCACAATCTCTCCATCGTCCGCCCATATGATGATGGCATCCATTGCATTTTCGAAAATTTCTCTAAAGCGTTCTTCACTTTTTAACAGCTTCTCTTCCATCAGTCTTTTTTCTGTAATATCCCGCATGATGGACATATAAAAACCACTCATCACATTTGATGTGATGGTGAGTTCAAATAGTTTTTGCTGACCAGATTGAAGGGTAACAGGAAGCTCCCCCTTTGCTTTCCCTGTTTCTTTAAGTGACGTTAAAAGGTGCTGCAAGGCGGGAAGATTTTCTTCTTCGACAAATTCATGTAAATAGCGATCGGTTAAATCAGTCTTTTGCAGCTCAAAGCTCTGACAAAAAGAATGATTCGCATCAATCATGCAGCCATCCTGATCAAAAATGACCATCCCGTCAATGGCTCGGTCAAACAAATCTTTGAACAGCTGCTCATTCATGGAGCGTTCTCGTTCTAATATTTTCTTTGATGAAATATCTCGCATAACCACTATATACTGCTGATTCATGGTATCGTGCTCTGCGACAAATTCAATGTATTTTGTCTCACCATTTTTCAGCTGAATGGAGATTTCTCTTTTTAATGTACCTTTTCGAAAAAATAGATCGAGTGAGCATTCAATTTTATCTTTCGGGATGCCGTATAGGAAATCTAGAACGGATTTATTGAGGAGGTCTTCTTTCGGTGTCTGGACAAGCCTGCATGTTGCTTCGTTGGCTTGGATGATGTTGAGGTGCTGATCAAATATAAAAATGGCATCTAGCGTCTTATTTAACAGCATTTTTTGCTGCATTAACTCAGTCCGCAAATATTCGTTCTCTTTTTCTAATTTTCTGATATCTCCCGCAGGGGTTAACCTATTGCCATCGAGCGTTTCAGTCATTCTCTTACACTCCTTTTCCAGCCTCATTCCTCTACAATATTTCTACAATATTTTCATTGTTCCTTCATTCGACTCATAAAAAAAGATAATTTTTTACACGAAGACTGTCTCATTTATTTCATTTGGATGACAGGGTTGTATAACGGTTCACTTTTCTTACGCTTCTTTTACAACCATTCTACAATTTCACATCAAATAGCGAATTAAGCCAAAATGTATTTTAGAATGAGGCAAATAAGGGAACAGTGCACTTAGAACATTTATGTTTGAAATCGAGCAGGAAAGGTGATGTTATGGCATCTTCACGAGATAGTTATTTTGATAATGCGAAATTCCTTCTGATTTTTCTAGTTGTTTTTGGTCATTTGTTACGATCATTCATTCATGATAATGACTGGATGCTCTATTTATACAAGTTTATTTATACCTTTCACATGCCCGCCTTTATTTTAGTTTCTGGCTTTTTTGCAAAAGGGTTTAGAAAACCTGGCTTTATGAAGAAAGTCGCCGTTAAGCTGATCATCCCATATTTAATCTTTCAGGTGATCTATTCGGTTTATTATTATCTCTTACAGGATCAAAGCATGGCCAATTTAAATCCAATTGATCCGCAATGGTCCTTATGGTTTTTAATTAGTTTATTCTTTTGGAACTTGCTGCTCATTCCTTTTTCAAAACTGCCGTTCCACTGGGCGATGATCGTCAGTTTATCGATTGCATTACTTGTCGGTTATGTGGACAGCATCAGTGATACACTCAGCTTATCACGTACGTTTGTCTTTTTGCCTATGTTTTTAGCTGGATTCTATTTAAAAAAGCAGCATTTTGAATTCATCCGTACAAGCAAAGGAAAGCTGGCAGCACTTTTTGTATTAATGGCTGTGTTCCTGTTTTGCTACTTCTATGAATTTGATTATTCCTTCTTATTTGGCTCAAAGTCGTATGCTTCTCTTGGAGATGAAGGAATGATTGCGGCGATGAAACGAATGGCATGGTATTTGCTTGCATTTGGCGCTACATTCAGCTTCTTTGCATTAGTTCCAACACGCCGTTTCTTCTTTACAAAATGGGGAACAAGAACGTTATATGTTTATTTATTACATGGCTTTGTGATCAAGCTGCTAAGAACCACTTGGTTTGATGACTGGGCGCTAAATGCAGCAAGTGTACTCATTTTATTACTGCTGACCATTCTGTTAACCTTTACCCTGTCTAGCACTTTTGTCAAAACCGTTGCACAGCCAGTGATTGAGCTCAAAATGACCCATCTCATGCGAACGATCACCGGCAGGCAAGGGAGTTATATCAAATAAAAACGATCCTTCATGGATCGTTTTTTCTATTTCTTATTCTGCTGACATGCAGCATCTTTCTTTGGCTTCACCAATGTATCAATCCATTTGCTGCTGTTAATATCTCCAAGCTCACTGCCAAATTCCTCTTCTAAAATATCTGGGTCCATTGGCTTTTTATGGTCCTTCATCTCTTTGCTCTTTACATGCTTCTTAGTCACGAGATGCTCCCCCTTGTTTCCCTTTATGAGAATTTCGGTTTGCCTGACGATCTCTTGATTGTTCATCAAATTGAGTTTGTCCTTGATCATGTGCCATGCTTTCTGTCGGCGTCATATTATTTGTTAATGCTTCATTTTTCGCTGCTTTTCTTTTCATCTGTATTCAGTCCTTTTTTGACAGGTTTAGTTCTTCTCTTAATTGGTCAAGGAGTTCCTTCATTTGCTTGACCGTCACTGGCTTTTCCTCAGGTTTTAACTCATAGCCAATTTGTCCATTGGCTTCTAGCGTGGCTTTTTTGAGACTGCTGATGTCAGTGATGCCTTGCTGCTTTAAACGCATTTTGAATTCATCCCTTGTGAGCCTCGTTTTCTTCAGCTTGTGATCAAGCATTTCTCCATCCTGCAAAATGACCACAGATTTCCCTGAAACCAATTTTTCAAAGAAATCAGATCGGATAGACAATTTTTCCATGATGACGAGTGCAGTGATAAATGTAGCGGCGGCATAAATCGTTTCAAGTAAATTGTGCTCAATAAAGGGTTGAATAATAATCGATCCGATTGAAATCATAATCACTGTTTGTTGCACAGTTAATTGACTAATGGATTTAGGTCCTGCTATTCTCAGCAGCAAGGTACCAACTAGCAGCATGACAATTGCTTTCCATATTACATCCAGCACGTCTCGTTCACCTCTTACCTATAGATTGCGAACATCTCATGTGATTTAGCCAGTTAGATAATGGAAATAAAAAAACAGCATTCCATTTGAATGCTGTTTAGCCAATGATGACGCGCTCTTTCGGATAATGATAATTCGCTTCGCTTTCTCTTCGGCCTATTAAATATAAAAAGCTTGGAATGCCGATCCGGCCAATAAACATGACAACCATGATGATACATTTACCGAACACAGTGAGATCTGAGGTGATACCAAGCGACAGCCCCGTTGTTCCGAAAGCAGAGCAAACTTCAAATAAATTTTCAAGAAGTGTATTATGCTCTGTTAAGGATAACAGGAACGTAGCGCCAAAGACCAAAATAAAGGCCATCATGGTTACCATAAGGGATTTATTAATATCCGCTTGATGAAGCTCTCTCTTGAAGATTTTAATGGACTTATTTCCCCTAGCAAAATGAAACAAGGCGAGTAAATTAAGGGCAAACGTAGTTGTCCGAATTCCGCCCCCCACAGAGCTTGGGGAAGCCCCGATAAACATGAGCATACATAAAAATAAAAGCGTCGGTTCCGTCAGCTGTGTAATATCTAACGTTGTCAGCCCCCCGCTTCTTGTTGCAGTCGATTGAAATAAAGAATAGAACAAGATTTCGTGCCAGCTTTTCCCTACGAAGCTAAACCCTGCTTCAAGTGCATAGATTCCAATTGCTCCAACAACGACAAGGCCGCCGAATGTGAGCGTTGTGATTTTTGTAAACAATGAGAACGATGCGTGCTTTCGGTCCTGATTGAACAAATAATCCTTCACTTCCACAAGTACAGGAAAGCCAATCGCTCCAAAGATGATCAGCAGCATCGTAATAAACTGAACGAAATAATCATCTTTGTAAGGGATAAGAGAACTCCCTGTAATATCGAAGCCCCCATTGGTTGTCGCACTAATACTTGAGAAGAAGCCATGTAAGAAAGCGCTTTGCACATCGTAATACTTGAGATAATACATGCTTAAAATCAGGCCGCCGACAAACTCAATCAGCAAAATTAAATATAAGACCTGCTTCATTAGTTTCACAATTCCAGATAAATTGCTTTGGTTTTGATCTGCCATGATAAGCTTTCTTTCTTTAATTCCAATTCTTTTCCGCATGACAAGCCATACAAAGGTACCGAGCGTCATAATGCCGATGCCTCCGATTTGCAGAACAAACGCAAGGATCCACATCCCTGCCACACTAAATGTTTGTGAGGTGTCGACAACAGTCAGTCCTGTAACACTTACCGCACTTACCGCTGTAAACAAGGCATCAATGAATGTCCATTTGACTCCCTCTTGATGAGCCACTGGCAGGCTGAGAAGAATAAACGACACGGTCACAGCAAGAAAATAATAAAGGGCAATCAACTGAAACGCTGACAGCCGGTCAATTAGCTTTTTTATAGGATTCATTGTCATTCCTTCTTTTATCTATCTTTTCGAATACCTTTATCATTTTAATGAAAAGAGACATGATTTTAAAGCTATTTTATGCTTTATTTTCTTTTTCATCAAAAAGAAATAGACATCCTGTTAAAGAATGTCTATTCCTCTTTCTTATTTTGCTTCTAGTCTTCTGATTCTTTCGTTTAAATCAGGGTGTGTTGAGAAAAGAGAAGCTTTTCGTTTACCGCTGATTTTCAGCGTAGCAACTGCTGTTTGATCATCATCTTTGATTCTTGACGTGTACGCCTCAAGTGAACGAAGCGCATGAATCATTTTATCTTTACCTGCAAGGTCGGCTCCGCCGCGGTCTGCATGGAATTCACGGTGTCTAGAATATGCAAATACGACAAGGCTTCCTAGGATAGAGAAAATGATTTGGAAAACAATCACAGCGATAAAGTGAACAATCGGCACAAGCTCTTCGCGTGAAACAAAACGGCTAGCGATCCATGCCGCAATTCTTGAAAGGAACACAACGAACGTGTTGACGATTCCTTGAAGCAGCGTCATCGTCACCATGTCACCATTCGCAACGTGAGCGACTTCGTGGGCGATGACACCTTCAACTGCTGCATCATCCATTTCATGAAGCAATCCAGTTGATACCGCAACAAGTGATCTTCTCTTAGAAGGACCTGTTGCAAATGCATTTACTTCAGATGATTGATAAATACCAACCTCAGGCATTTTAGAAAGGCCTGCTGCTCTTGAAAGTCTGTGCACGCGGTCAACAAGCTGCTGCTCATCATATGTTAATGAATCCTTTTCTGGATTTAACACACGTACACCCATCATCATTTTTGCCATCCAGCGAGACATTGCAAGTGACATAAACGAGCCAACAAAACCAACAACTGCACTGAATACAAGAAGATAAAGGATATTAAGTCTTCCGTCTGCTCCTATATAAGAACCAACACCAGTTGCTGCACTAATAACCGACAGTACAATACCAATCGTAGTGATAACAAGAATGTTCGTTAATATAAACAGAAATATTCTCTTACCCATACATAACCTCCGCTGTCATATTAAGTTCAAATGAACTTATTAATAAAATTATAAAAATAAACCTCTCAAATTGCAAGGAAAAAGGAATCACTTTCTCTGTTTATCATAACGGCTAAAGCCCCGTCACATCAATATTTACGACATTTGTCCCAGCAGAAAAGTGAACAAATTGTGACGCACAGGTCTGATTTTGAGTTTATTTTGCATTTTCATCAAAAAGAGACTATGATGTTGAATTAGATCAATAATCACGTTTTGACGTACAAATGAGGTGGAACATGGTTACTTTTAAATTAACGAGAATTGACATGACAAGACTTCTGTATTCTCTAAAAGGAGAGGGAGATCTGACTCCGCTTCAGCTTTTGAAACTATCTGTAAAAAATGGCAAGGATCATAACTATGATGAATTAAAGATCCCGTCTTTTTTTGAGAAGCTTGAACGGCGGAAGCAAAAATCAGAGCATGGTCTTTCTACAAATGAAATTGTTGAGCTTGGCAACTTGTGTGAGCTGACTTCTCTTAAATCGACGGCGATTCAAAATTGGATCAAACGTGATATTAAAGATATGATTGGCCATCCAGAGCTTGGCAAGAAGTACTCTATTGATCAGGTCGTTATTTTATTAATTGTCAGGGATTTAAAATCAGTTTTTGACTTCGATACCATTCGTATGATCTTATCTGCCTTATTTAACACCATCACAGATCGAACAGATGATATTATTAGTCCAATCCGTTTTTATGAAGCTTATGCGCACGTCCTTGATTTTATTTATCACCATACTCAATTTCCATTAAAGGAAACAAATTTACGAGAAATAACCGAAGAGCAGACAGATAAGCTCCATGACGAGTTTACAGAATTGACGAAGAGCCAATGGAATTTGATTAAAGGCATTATCAGTTCTACCGTCTTCTCTGTCTTTACTTCTCATTTGCAAAGTACCGCACAAGAAATGATGTTAAATACGCTGCAGCTGAATAAGGGATAAATAAGAACCGAGGTGACTTCCATCACCTCGGTTTTTTTGTACAGCAATTGCCAGCATAATTGCACGCCGTTTTTTTCAAAATAAGAAGGCGCATCAAACATGAGGTGAAAGGAGGAATATGACATGGCAAATCGAAATCAACTTCTTGTTCCTGGAGTAGAACAAGCTTTAGATCAATTTAAATACGAGATCGCTCAAGAATTTGGCGTCAATCTCGGTTCAGATACAGTCTCACGTGCAAACGGTTCTGTTGGCGGTGAAATCACAAAAAGACTCGTTCAACAGGCTCAATCACAAATGGGCAATCAATCTAAATAAAGACATGGTGAAATACGCCGGAGCTAATCTGGCGTTTTTTATTGTTCATATGTGTGCTCATGCCGGTTCTCGCGATAAGGAAACGGTGCACCTTTCCCTTTTTGCTTTGCATGTTCTCTTTTTTGTTCAGCGGATGGATTGTTCTGATCCCTGCCGTTTTTTTTTGCATGTTTTTCTGCATCACCACGTGATGTGCCGTTCCAGTGTCTTCTTTCATCAGGATCAGTTGAGTGATTTTTTTTTTGCTCTTTATCGAAAGAAGGATCCTTTTCTTCCTTTATCTTTTTGTCTTTGCTTTCATCATCAGGTTTTTGAGGCTTTTGAACAGATCCTTGCTCTTCCCTCTCTGGTTCTTTCTGCTCTTTGTCCTCAGCTTCAGGAGCCTCTTGATCTGGCTTCATCTCTTCGCTATCGTCTGTCTTTACGTCTTCTTGTTTGTCTTTATCTGCTTGTTCTTCATCATGTTTCTTAGGATCTTCTTCCTTCACAGCATCGTTATCTGCTGCGTCTTCATCCTCTTTGATGTCTTCATGTTCTTTATCTTGCATTTCTTGATTTCTAATATATGTTCCTGTTGAAATGCCTGCCTTTTGAGCTTTTTCTCTTGTTTCCAGGTCACTTTCCACAGTTTCCAGCTTATAATTGCGTTTTTGATATTCACCAGAAATGGTGTTGATTTTGCTTTTTACGTTTGTTTTATATGTATTGTCCTGCTTGTTTTCATAAACGGTTGAAATATAAATACTTTTAGAATTGTTCACATATCCTTTTTTGTCACAGTCATCTATAATTTCCTGCACGACTTTGGTCATGTCGTTTTTTTCTAAATCCTTCATACTCGCCAGTACTTGCTTTGCATCTTTATTCAGCGGTGTGACACCGATCACTTGATAATTGTGATCAAGCTTCAGCTCAAAGCTTGGGTTAATGTCAATTGTCATATACGCATATGCTTTTTGACTTGAGAGAGATGGCATCATAGTAAAAATTACGACAATAATCGCTGCTATTGATAGGATTCCTGCATTTAACGGACGTAAACGAAGCAGGTCAAAAAAACCGGCTCTTTTTCTTTCGAGACGTGATTCATTCGGAAATGTCACTTCTTGGCCGATTTCATAGTTTTGCTCTTCATATTTTGTCCGCAGAAATTGTCCATCAGGGGTCAGCAGCGTGACATATTTTTTGTTTTTCTCTACTATAATGCCTCTTCTCATGAATTAAGCACCCCTTTAAGGTAATCTTTCAAATACACATAATCACCTGTCATAATGATCGCCATCGCAATGATATATTTTCTATTTCTCTCAATCGTTTTGCGGCTGACTTCCACTAACTTTTCCAGCTGTTTGACGGGCAATTGTTTTTTCTGAAATAAAATGGTTCTCAGCTCATCGTGTTCAACGAGTGTATGGGCTACTTTAATGGCATTTTGCCTGGCATCTGCATGCTTTGGTGAATGCTCAAGCAGCTCTTGAAACGTGAGACCGTATACTTTCAATCGTTCTTTAAAATGTTCAATCTCTTCTCTTCTATGTTCTTGTTCAATTAAACGCCTATATTCATTTGCCGAGAGCTCTGCTTCAATCATGCTTTGAGAGTATTCGCCATTCTCACTTTCTTGCAGGTCCATTTGAACCGTTGGCGCATTTCTTGCTTCTTTTCGAATATAGTCAATCACTTTTCTTTTAATAATTAATTCTGCGAAAGCAAGCAGTGAGTTTCCTTTTTCGGCAGAGTATTTTTCTATCGCTTCATTAAAGGCTATTAAGCCTATGCTGAATTCATCATCTTTTTCATCTATATATCGTTTACAAACGGATGAAACCGTCTTAGCGACAAATGGTTTGTATTGCTCTATTAATGCATTTTGCAGTTCGATATCACCTTGTTGAATACTGATAGCCGACTGCTCTAATGTTTGCTTTTTCTTTCCTTTTTTAAACAAAAGGCTAAGCAATGGTTTCACCTCAGTTCTCCCTATATTACTCATTTATGATAGCTAATTTATGAGGGAAGCGCAAAGGAAGAAATGAGGAATTCATTTCCTATTACTCAATTATGACATGTATGTCACCATCTACTTTACAATGTTTCGTCTAAAAGCAAAGAAATAAGGGGGTATCTCCCCCTTATTTGTAATATACGTGTTATGAAAATGAAATGATATTTCTTTCAAAAAACCTACTCTCCCAGGCGTGCCTCTTGCTTCTCCTCGTTTTCCTGCCCGCCTTTTCTTGATGGGCTTGATAAAAACCAGCCAAATGCTGCAATTGCGAGAAGCACTGTCCAGAAAATGACTTTCCATAATGCTGAATGGATAAAATGAGACGATACGACCCCAATAGCTGGATGTGACAGTGTATAAAGCGTGAGCTTCACACCCACCCATCCGACAATGACAAATGCTGCTGTTTCTAGGCTCGGTCTTGTTTTGAGCAGTTTCACAAAGACCGTTGCTGCAAATCGCATAATAACAAGACCAATGATACCGCCTAAAAGAATAACAATAAATTGACCGCCATCGAGTCCGCCGATTTGCGGAAGACTTGTTTTTGGCAGTGTCACAGCTAAAGCGACGGCCGCTAAAATGGAATCTACGGCAAAAGCAATGTCGGCAAGCTCTACTTTCACGACTGTTGCCCAGAAACCGCTTTGTTTCATGTTTGTATCTGTTTCCTTTTTCTTAAATACGTGCGATTTTAAAATATGGTGAATGGAAATATAAAGAAGATAAATGGCACCAATGGCTTGAACTTGCCACACATCCACTAAAAACGAAATAAGAAACAGAGAACCAAATCGCATAATAAATGCTCCTGCAAGTCCGTAAAACAGTGCCTTTTTTCTTTGTTTTTCTGGAAGGTGTTTGACCATCACGGCCATGACCAGCGCGTTATCAGCTGCTAAAATCCCTTCTAATCCAATCAGTACGAGCAGAACCCACCCGTACTCTAAAATAATGGCTGCATCCATCATCATTCCTCCTTGTTTTTTTCTATTGTCCCACAACAGACAAAGGCTTATGAATGCAAAAAAGACCTTTGCCTGTAATGGCAAAGGTCTTGCTAGACATGTGATATGTAGAATCATGCCAACAAAGCCGATGAACATCAGTCCATGTAATGACGACTTTGTTTCCGGTAAAAACCGGACGCTACTCCCCTTTGGCGGGATTTAGAATATTTAGATTACTTATATCATAATCAATAGACACTCGATTGTCAACAGGTGACTTTCTGTTCGATCCATTGATTAGGCAGTTGGCGTTTCTGTTTTTCTTTTTCTTCGTTTTATCAATAGGTAGACAACAAACAATAACACAACACCGATCCCAATTGGTAAAAGATAAGGATCTATCATGGCGCCAACCTCTTTCCAATTCTCCCCAAGCATAAACCCAAGATACACATACACAAACGTAATTGGTGTAATTGCCAAAAACGTATACAGGCAAAAGACCCACACATTCATCTTGGCAATACCGCACGGGATGGAGATCAGCGTTCTGACTCCTGGTATGAACCGGCCGCTGAATGCGACGAATCCGCCATGCTTTTCAAAGAAAGCATCCGATTTATCAAGCGACTCAGGTTTTATAAAAAAGTACTTTCCATATTTATTTAAAAAGGGTCTGCCGCCGTAACGTCCTAACCAGTACAAGGTCAAAGGGCCAGCCACGCCGCCAATAGAGCCGGCCGCCACAACACCGATAAAGGCCATGTCTCCTTCTGAGACCCAGTAACCCGCAAGAGGCAAAACCACTTCAGCAGGTACAAATTCAATGCATAATGCGAGGAAGATGCCAAAGTATGACAAGTTCTTAAAGGCATCAGCTAAAGAAATAATAAAATCTTCGATGTTTATCAATCCCTTTCACACATAATCATTTGACTGATTCTATCTCTTTTAGAATCACACCATATATTAAACGAATAAAACCGAAGAAACGATTCGCTTTTTATCGTTTTTTTACATTAAATTTGATTTTACTATAAAAGAAGGGTGAAAAAAACGTTGATTGTTGTATTTAAGTGAAGGAAAGGTGAACACAGAAGCCATTCGATCCGATATATTAAGTATATGTCTGTTTTAAGATACAGGAGGTTTTCTTACATGACCCATTTAACAGGAAGCTACAATGGATGGCTTGTCTTTCTGTCAATCGCTGTCGCCGCTGTCGCCTCCTACTCAGCTCTTCATATAGCCAGCAGGGTAGCACAGTCAAGCGGTGCAAAGAAAAAGGTATGGCTGCTCATTGGTGCAATGATCATGGGAATGGGGATATGGTCGATGCATTTTATTGGCATGATGGCATTTCAAATGCGTGTTGGCATTACATATGATACATCCTTACTGATTCTATCGATTTTGGCCTCATTTATCGGATCCTTGATCGCTTTTTCAATATGCATTCAAAAGCAGCTCTCTACAAGACGGCTGCTCATTAGTTCAATCACCATGGGTACAGCTATTTGCAGCATGCATTATCTTGGAATGGAATCAATGGCCAATGTCTCAATCAGCTATGATCCCGTCCTCTTTTTTCTTTCATTTTTCATTGCTGCCATTGCCTCCTACTTTTCATTGAAGCTCTTCTTTCGTGTTGAGCACATTAAAAGTAAACAGAAGAATTATCTTTTAAAGAGCTTTGGTTCAATGTTGATGGGCGGTGCTATAGCAGGTATGCATTATACTGGTATGGCTGCCTCTACCATGTTTTATCATTCAAATGGACAGGCTGCTGCAGGTGGTTTTCTTGAAATGTCACCTTTTAGTCTGTCGCTTTTCATCGGATTGATGACACTTATTGTCCAAACGCTGATGATCTTTGGTGCCTATATTGATCACCGGATCATGACGCAGTCAGATCAGCTGAAAGAAAATGAACAGCGGTTTCAATCGCTTATCAAACATAATATAGACGGCATTATCGTGTTATCTGTCGATCGAAAGGTTCTTTCTGCAAATGACTCTGGTAAACAAATCTTAGAGTTGTGCAATTCTAAGATTGGTGATGATCTCAGCCAATATGTGATGCCGACTGAGTTGTGGGAAGAATTTATTTCTCAGTCAAAAAAAGCCATCACACGCGAAGCAGAACTGAAAGCAGCAGATCGTTTTTATTATTATCATGTCACTTACATACCTGTTCATGTGAACAATTCACTCGACAGCATTTATCTTGTTTTAAAAGATTTAACGCAGCAACGGATTGCAGAAAAGGAAATTCATGTGATGGCACATTATGATGCACTAACAGAGCTTCCTAACCGCCGCCACGGCATCAATCATTTAAATGATGTTCTCTCCGCTCAAGAAAAGTCAAAAACATCAACAGCGGTTCTGTTTCTGGACTTAAATCGTTTTAAAATTATTAATGATGCACTCGGGCATAACATAGGAGATTTACTGCTGAAAAATGCCGCAAACAGACTGACGCAATGTTTACCGGACAATGGCTTTATCGCAAGACTTGGCGGTGATGAATTTTTAATGATCTTTCCCCACATGGATCATGATACACATAAAATCGAACAATTTTCTAAAAATATCATCCATCAATTTGAACGTCCTTTTTTCATCCAGAACCATCAGCTCATTACTTCGATCAGCATTGGGATCGCCATCTCTCCGCAAAATGGCAAAGACGGGATGGAGCTGATGAGAAAAGCCGATATGGCCATGTATTTATCCAAAAAACATAAGCAAAGCCGATATGAGTTCTTTACCGAATCCATGGAAAGATTAAGTGAGGACAGGTTAAACCGGGAGCTGGAGCTGAGGGATGCCATTCAAAGAGAGCAATTTGTCCTTCACTACCAGCCGCAAGTCAGTGCCAAAACAAGAAAGATGACTGGGGTTGAAGCCCTTTTAAGAATGAAGGCACCAGATGGTTCCTTAAAATCACCTGAGGCTTTTATAGAGCTGGCAGAGGAATCAGGTCTGATCATTGATATTGGCAGATGGGTCATTGATACGGCTGGCAAGCAGGCAAAAATGTGGTATGACGCTGGGCTGAAGATCCCTGTGGCTGTCAATTTATCTGCGAAACAATTCAATTCTGAAGACTTAATTGATTTAATCAAGCTGACACTGAAAAAATACGATCTGAAACCATCACTCTTGGAGCTTGAAGTCACAGAAAGTATGACAATGGACAATATCAAGCAATCAAAACAGGTGTTAACGTCGCTAAAACAGCTTGGCGTCCGTATTAGTATTGATGATTTCGGTACAGGCCACAGCTCATTAAGCTATTTAAAGGATTTACCGATTCATCGACTGAAAATTGATAAATCCTTTATTGAGGATATTTTAAGTGATTCAAAGTCTGAACAGATTACAGGGGCTATTATAGCGATGGGACACCAATTATCTCTCGAAGTGATAGCAGAAGGTGTTGAAACGTTTGCACAGGCTCAGCTATTATCTGCCCAGGGCTGTGACGACCTGCAAGGGTTTTATTATGCCAAGCCGCTGCCAGCAAGCGATATTGAAAAATTCATCGCCTATCCGGCGCTGCTTGACACATAAAAAAGGTGCCATCATTGGCACCTTTTCGTTTTATCTAAATAATAAATGCTGACTGTGAATACCTGCTTTTTTCAATAGACTAATCAATTGCTCTTGTTCTTCACGTGTCAGACCAGAGAATGCACGCGCAATCCGAAGAGAGTGGATCGGATAAATCTTGTCAAGATAGCTTCGCCCTTTTTCCGTTAAATGGGCATAAACCGACCGTTTATCCTTGGGGTCCTGTTCTCTTTCAATGAAACCATTTCGTTCTAATTTGTCAATTACGTACGTCACATTCCCGCTGACAAGCAGGAGTCTTGAGCCGATTTGCTGAAGCTTTTGAGCACCTCTTGTGTACAGTAATTCAAGAACGGCAAATTCAGTTGGATTGAATCCATGCTCTTTGCTGTCTCTAATACTGTGTTCTGAAACGCTTTTAAATGCTCTTGCAAAAACCTTGTAAAGCGTCATTGAGCGTTCTACTTCTTCTTCATTAAACGATAGTCTCATCACATATCTACCTCTTATAATATTTTTTTAACTTCAAGGCTGTCTTGCGGTGCAGTTGGAGCCTTTCGTAAAAAATAGAAGTACGTTTTTGAAAACCCTTTCAACCACATAAGTGACTCCATTCGTGTTATGTATAAGGTTTCGATATAAACTTTTAAAATCCTTCTTATTTTTCACAATCATCTCGAAAAAAAGCTTTTTCAGCAAACCATCAAGATGCGACACACTTTAACAAAATCTGTAAAGAATCTATGGTTTCTTACACTTCATTCGCCAAATTTCTACAAAATTCAATATTGCTATAATATTAAACACAAAAAAAGAACCCTTTATGTGACATACGCACATTTCAAGGGATTTTTACAGATAGCGCTCTGTTTTGTTGAAAAAGAAATGATACTCTTTTTTTAAGTCACTAATTGTCATGTTCTTGGCCGCATCAGGGCTGTAAACTCCTAATGAACATAGCTGCTTCGTATAATAATGTCTTTCCTTTGCTAAAGCTTCTTTTAATATACGCCGCACCAATTATCCCTCCTATCAAGTGATTTGGATCGGGTGCTTATGAAGACTTCTTATACAAATCATTTTGCATGGCTCTTAGAAGCGCATGTGCATTCTGACCTGCAGCCTGCATGAATTGCTCAAGCAATTCATCCCTCTTCACATCTAATGCGATGATTTCTTTTGCCATACGAATGATCTGTGCTTGCTCCATCATATGCTCCTCCTCCTATGTCAATTCACCATGATTATATGCCGCCGTAAGATGTATTGCACACTCTCTGTTATCTTTCCTTCCATGGTTTTTTCATTTTTTTCGTTTTTGTGTTATATTTTCTAACAAACGATAGGTTTTTTCACTTCTCGTTCTATATAATATGAAGAAAAGACTTGCAGGGGTGAGTATATGACGCAGGAAGATGTATCTTATAAAGATAAAAAAGTCATTTCAATCGGGATTGTCAGTGAGTTAACAGGGCTTTCCGTCAGGCAAATCCGATATTATGAGGAACGTAAACTCATTTACCCCCAGCGCTCAACAAGAGGCACACGGAAATATTCTTTTGCAGATGTTGAACGTTTGATGGACATCGCCAATAAACGAGAAGACGGTGTGCAGACAGCTGAAATTTTAAAAGACATGAAGAAAAAAGAACAAGCGCTAAAAAGCGGACAATTTAAGAAAAAAATGCTGGAAGGCCAGATTAACGCACACTTTCGGTATAAAAATCGTTAAACAAAAAAAGAATCGCTCTTTTGAACGATTCTTTTTATTTAGAGGAAGCTTCAGTACCTTCTACAACCCCTACAAAGTCAATCAGCACGCCGCCTCTTTCAGGGTCTTCTTTCACCCGCAGGGCAAGTGCCTTTTTCTTCCCGGTTTTTGCATCTTCATAATTCGCATGGAATACATGAATGCTGGCTTCTTCCAATTGAAAATCCTCATAAGAAAGCGTGTCTATGCCCCATTCTTTTTTCAGTTTCAGAATGTCTTCCGGGCTCGGGACCGCACCTTCGACGTAGATGTCTTCCATTTTTCTTTTATTTCCTTCGGTGATGGCTTCAAGCATATGTTCTGCAGCCACTAGTCTCCGGTCTTTCCCCTCGTCCTCCCTTTGACATGCACTCAGTAAAAGCATACACATCAAAACGAATAAGAATTTCTTCATGTTTCTCTCCCACCTTCTCCTTAAAATGTAAAGGATGGAAGCGCTATATGCAATCTTTATACAAAAAAAGACTGTAAAACGTCATGTTTTACAGTCTTCTTGCTACATAAGTGTATGAAGGAACGCTGTCGCAATACCAAAATAGATCAGCAGTGATAAAATATCGTTCAATGTTGTAATCAGCGGCCCAGATGCAATCGCAGGGTCGACGTTTAATCTGTGTAAAATAATAGGCACGATCGTACCTGCCATCGTTCCAATAATCAGTGTGGCAAGCAGTGAGGAACCGACAACAAATCCTAAAATCATATTGCCCTGCCACACCATTGCGACGACTGTAATAATGATGGAACAGACAATCCCAATGTAAATACTTGTTCGGAGCTCTCTAAAAATCAGGCGCATAATGGTTTTTTTCGTTAATTCTTCTTTTGAAAGTCCTCTAATGACGACGGCAAGCGACTGTGTGCCTGTATTCCCTGTCATCCCGGCAATCATTGGCATGAAGAAGGCTAAGGCGACGACTTGCTGAAGGGTATCTTCAAAGTAATTTAAAATACTGCCTGAAATCAGCCCAATGAATAAGAGTAAAATGAGCCACGGGAGACGGCGGTATGCCGCAACAAAAGCGGGCGTGTCGAATGTAATATCTTTACCAGAGGCAGCGAACTTCTCATAGTCTTCTCCTGCCTCTTGAATGACGACATCAATGATATCATCGACTGTGACGATTCCGACCAGGACATTGTTCTCTTCTACAACAGGAATAGCAAGAAAATCATACCGTTCAATCAGCTTTGCGATTTCCTCCTGATCCTGAAAGGCTCCAACGGCAATGACTCTTGTAAACATAAGATCCTGCACTTTTTCATCTGGTTCACCTAAAATGAGATCCCGGTACGACAGAACCCCTACAAGCTGCTTTTGATCATTAATGACATATAAATAGTTGATCGATTCTGCAATTTCAGCAAAGCTTTTCAGCTTTACAACTGCGTCCTGAACCGTATAGTGCTGAGGAATCCATACGTATCGGTTGGTCATGATCCGGCCTGCTGTCTCAGCAGGATAATTCATGAGAAGCTGGACGGCCTTTGATTCCTCTGCCTCCATGTTTGATAAAAGCTGATCTTTCAGCTCATCATCCATTTCATCAAACAAGTTGGCTAGGTCATCGTTATCCATTTTGTTTGTGACGAAGGTGGCTTTGTCTTTCCCTACTTTTTCAAGCACAATTTCTTGGTACTCGCGCTCAAGCTCACCCATCATTTCCGTCACATCATCGACTGTTAAGAAGCTGAGGAAACGGCCGCGGTGTTTTTCTGGAAGTTCTTTAAATAAATAGGCCATATCATATGGCTGAAGTTCTTCCATAATGTTTTTAAATTCTTTGCGTTTGCCATCTCTTAATAAAATAATGATTCTTAAAATGAGTTCATCGTACGTAATGTTCTGTATCATCGCTGTTACCTCCCCAAAGTCAGGAGATACCCGAATCCCTTAGAATGTGCGGGGGTCAGGATCTCCTCTGTCTGATGCGTCAATCTGATCTTTTGACATACTCTCTATGTGTCTCGAATCGGGATGATCCATCCCCACACCTCCTTTTCTCATAAAAAAGCACCTTCAACCGAATGAAGGCGCTTTGTAAGCATGACAAAATAAACACTTGCTCCTTCAATCGTAGAGCTTTAGCACTGTATGGCATAGGATAAAATCCAGCTGCATTAAAAATCACCTTATGTCGATGATTTCTGTTGACCCATTGGCGTCTTTGGACATTTTTGGGCAGCAGCGTATCTCCATACAGGAGCCTCACCTAACGAAGTCTCATATTGTTAACACACTGAGATTACAGAAAAAGCGGAATGATGTCAATAAGCAAGATGCCAAGTATCCTTATGTATTCGCTTACTTTTCAAAAAAAGAGCGATAGACAGCTCAGCCATCGCCCTTTCATGTTTTTTTATTCTTCTTCCGGCTGATTCATATCCTCTTGGGAGAGGAGATGAAAGGAATCATGCAAAAACAAAGCATATCCTTCTCCATCAGGATGCGGAACGTATTCCGCGTGATCCATTGTGTGCTCTTCTTCTTTTTTCTTCATATTCTCTCGCCTCCTTTCCCGTAGTTTGTCCCAATGAAAAAACCTTACACATGAAAGTGTAAGGTTTGGTCATAGCTTAATCATCCCATTCTTGCTTCAGGATTTTGCCCGTTTTAGCGGAAATCTCAAAATCAACTTCTTCGCCGTTTGGTGTTGTGATTTCAACTTCATAGATATACACACCATTTTCTTTATCTAGATCAGAATCGGTGACTGTACCTTTTACTTTTGCAAGAGCCATTTTTTCAGCTTGTTTTTTCGTGATCTTCACGTTCTGTTTCTTTTCTTTGACTGGATCATTCAACGCTTTTCCAGTTTTCGCATCGACATATACTTTATATTCAAAGCCGCCTTTTTTAATCTCGACCTCATACACCCATTTTCCTTTTTTACGCTCAAGATCCACATCGTCCACATAGCCTTTCACCACTTTTAAGGCTGCTTTTTCAGCTTGTTTCTTTGAAACAAATGACGATTTCTTTTGCACGACTTGCTCGGCGTTTGCTGTTTGATTTGTATTTTGCGCTTGAAGTGTGAAACCACCTGCGACAAGAGTTCCCGTTAATGCTGTAGCTACTAGTACTTTTTTCATCATGTTCATTTCCTCCTCTGTTTGATTTCTTCTATATCTTAAAAAAACAAGATGATAAAGGAAGGAAAGAAACATGAGAATATCATGAGAAAAGGATTAGTTTTCGTACGTAATGCCCTCAATGTCTCCTGTATAGGCGTTCACAAGCACCTCTGCCTCTCTGCCGTCAGGCAAATCCAGCTCTACCTCAAATACGAGCATACCGCTGAATGTTTCAAGATCAGCATCATCCACTGTTCCGCCAACTTCTTTGACGGCAATTTGGATGGCCTCCTCGACGGTGATTTTCGTGAGCTTCTTTTCTTTAGAGGTTGGTTTTTTCTTTTCTGCTTCAAGCACCTTAAATGACTGTTTGTCGACCTCGACTTGATACAATTCTTTTTTTGATTGGATGGTAAAAATGAAACGATCTGACGTCTCCTTTTTTTGAATGACGGTCCCGCTCACCTTTTTAACAGCCACCTCTTCTGCCTGGAGCTCAGCATTTTTTTCATTTGGCTTCTGATAGCTTTTTAACTGTCTAATTTCTTTCATTTGACCGCTTGCAGAAGATGCAATGATTTGATAGATGCCATTTGCATTTTCCAGCGTCATTGTATAGTCCTGTTTATGATTGATTAAATCAATATGTGTAATGTTTCCATTGTAGTCTTTTGCGATCATTTTTTTCATTTCTGCTTCACTTAATATTTTTTGATCAATGGTTTGGATCATGAGCATTGCAAAGGCCGCAAGAATCACAAGACATCCTGCGAGCGCAAGCACCATTTTCGTTTTTCTAGACATGCAGCGCCTCCTTCCTATTTCCTATTTTATAAGGAGGAAATGAGAAATTGATGAGAAAAGACCCATTTATTTCTGAAAAAGAATGGTCATGGCTGTCCCTTCGCCGATACGGCTGTCTACCTTCAGCTCGGCCTCATGTTCTTCTGCAATTTGCTTCGCAATTGAAAGACCGAGTCCGGTTCCGCCCGTCTCACTGTTTCTCGCTTCATCCACACGGAAAAAGCGGTCAAAGATTTTCGGCAGATCCTCTTCTTTTATGCCAATTCCTTGATCAATCACTGAAATAAATGGCTTGTCTCCTACCCATCCGCAGGTCACATCAACTGGCTCTCTGCTATATTTGACCGCATTATCAATTAAGATAGTCAAAAGCTGTTTGATTTTCTCTTCGTCCCCTTCTGCGATCAGCGGCTGATCTGTCTGCACATGAGATTGAATCGTTCGATTGGTGGCCACTTCAAGTGTATGACATAGCTGTTTGCACAAATGACCAAGATCAACCGGCTTCATATCCAAGTATAACGGCTGGCCGTTTTTCGCCAATGTCAATAATTGATCTGTCAGTCTTTTCATTTTTTTCGCTTCATCATGAATCGCTTGGGAGGATTCTTCTACAACCTCTGGACGTGTTTGCCCCCAGCGTTTGAGTAAATTGCTGTAGCTCATAATGACGGTAATCGGTGTCTTCAATTCATGGGAGGCATCATGCAAAAATTGCTGTTCTTTTTCATAATGCTTCTCGAGAATCTCGGACATTTCATTAAAGGTTTGTCCCATTTGATATAGTTCATCCTTTGAATCGCCTGTTAATTCAATTCGTTTAAACGCCTTCTCTTTCATACTTGCCTTCATAGTACTCGTCATTCTGCTAATCGGCCGGACAATTTGCTTTGTTAAAACGTGGCCTGCAAAATAGGAAAGCACAATAAACAAAACGCCGGTAGCGATTAAAATCATTTTTAATAACGCTAAGTTCTCTTCCGTATTTTCGATTTCTTCATATACTTGAAGCGACATAATCTCACCATTTGTCCAAATGACCGGAATAGCAGCGAACGCAATCATATGCTTATTGTATTCTTTGATTTCTGCTGTCTGACCAGATTCGTATGTAAAAGGCAGTGAGCTAAACGTTGATTCCTTTGTGACAGTCAGTTTTGACTCTCCCGTTTCTGTCACGACACGGATCATACCATTTTGAGGCAGGTACGCCTTCAGCAGCTCCGAGGACGGAAGACCCTCTTCCTCTGATTTTTTTAAAGCAATCGCAATATTTTCAGCCACCTCAGACAAGCGGGACATATCTTTTTGCGTCAAGGTCATCGAAAAAATAAAATAAATGGCTGTATGAAACAAGAGCACCATTAAAAACAAAGACAACGACGTATAAAGCTGAATCTTATTTTTTAATCTCATTCTTTATCCTTTCATCACATAACCCACACCTCTCACTGTGTGAATCAGCTGTTTTTCGAATGGGTAATCGATTTTTTTCCTTAAATAACGGATATAGACATCTACCACGTTTGTATCACCGAAATAATCAAAACCCCAAACCGCTGTTAAAAGCTGATCTCTTGTGAGCACTTGCTGCTGATGGTTCAGTAAGTGAACAAGCAGGTCATATTCTCTCGGTGTGAGTTCAAGCATTTGCCCAGCCCTTTGTATTTCTCTTGTTTTCTCGTTGACCGTTAAGTCTGCTATGCTCAGCTCTGTCTCCTTTTCTTCTTGTGACTGTATATTCAACCTTAGCTGTGCGCGAATTCGCGCTAATAATTCTTCTATGTCGAAAGGTTTTGTTATATAATCATTCGCCCCAAGATCGAGCCCGCTTACTTTATCAGGAACACTTCCCCTTGCTGTAATCAAAATAATAGGTGTCGCTGTATTTGTCTTCCGAACCCTTCTCAGCACTTCAAGCCCGCTTAACTCTGGAAGCATGACGTCAAGCAGTACCAAATCGAAGCTATCTTCTTCAAGAGCCTGAAGCCCGTCTATTCCTGTCTCTTTGACTGTCACCTCATATCCTTCATATTCAAGCTCAAGTGACAGCACCCTTGCGATTTTCTTTTCATCTTCGACTACGAGTATCTTCCCTTTGTTCATCTCTATCTCTCCTATCTAAAAGGCAAGCTTGTCTTTCCATTATTATATGTTGCCTTTCTTATTTGGAACAGTCACAATCTTCACATCTATTTTTTTATGGAGGGAATTATTTTTGAGAAAAAACATTTAACTTGAACCTTCTTCTCAATTTGTTACTTCATCTCATTATTTTTTAGTCTGCCTCTTTTAGTTCTATTCACCCATTTTGTTCTGTACAGGTGCAACCTCACTATGCAGCATTTCCTTCTTTTTCATATGATATCAAGAGTTTTCTTCAAAAGGTGAGCTCTTTCGTCAATATGTGAGGAGAACTGCACTTTTGATAATAGATTGATTATTTGAAAAATTATTACAATTGACCCTTTCCGATCAAAAGTTTCTTTTATACAATAACATTATGCAGCCTGAATCTACTTTGAAAACAAAATAAGGAGGGCTTTCTTATGAAAGGTGAAATTCGCTTAATTCCGTATGAAGTAAAAGCCAATGTGATGGAAGCGAAAGAGACGCCGGAAAGTATTCAGGAGATTAAAGCACCCGAACTTTGGTCAAGTGGCTTCAAAGGAAAAGGCATAACCATTGCTGTCCTTGATACAGGCTGTGACACAGAGCATCCCGACTTAAAAGATCAGATTATCGGTGGGAAGAACTTTACCGATGATGACGATGGAGATGCTGAAAATGTAAAAGACTACAATGGGCATGGCACCCATGTAGCAGGAACGATTGCCGCAACAGATCAAAATGGCGGAATTTTAGGGGTTGCCCCTGAAGCCAAGCTTCTCATCGTGAAAGTTCTTGGCGGTGAAAATGGCAGCGGAAAATATGAGTGGATCATTGATGGCATCAACTATGCCGCAGAGCAGAAGGTTGATATTATCTCCATGTCTCTCGGTGGTCCAAGCAATGAGCCTGCCCTGCAGGAAGCCATTCAAAATGCGGTAAAAAGCGGTGTGCTTGTTGTGTGCGCAGCAGGAAATGAAGGGGACGGGGACGAGCGTACGGAAGAGTTCTCCTACCCAGCAGCATACAATGAAGTCATTGCCGTCGGTTCTGTTTCCCTTGCTAGAGAATCCTCTGAGTTTTCTAACGCCAATAAAGAAATCGACCTCGTCGCTCCAGGAGAAGACATTTTATCCACTCTCCCTAACCATAAATATGGCAGGCTCACAGGAACTTCAATGGCTGCCCCTCACGTAAGCGGTGCACTAGCCATTATTAAAAATGCCGAAGAAGAAGCGTTCCAGCGCAAGCTGACAGAGCCTGAGGTTTATGCTCAGCTTGTCAGAAGAACCCTCCCATTAAAACAGTCGAAAGCCCTTGTAGGGAATGGATTTTTATATTTAACTGCGCCTGATGTCCTTTTAGAAAAAACATTGGAAGCAGATCTTTTATCTCTATAGCTTAAATAGAGGTCCTGAGAAAAGATAGAATTTTCTCAGGATTTTTTTAATTAAAATTATTCAAAATTTACTTTGACGAAATGAAGTGAACGTTATATAATCGAACACAATAAATTCATAGTTTGAGAGTCGGTAATTCGATTACACGTCGAATTTTAATTGGGAAGACCGGTGAAAATCCGGCGCGGTCCCGCCACTGTGAGTGAGGAGAGCTTTTCTCAGGAATCCACTGTCATTAGGATGGGAAGGATGAAAAGCTTGCAGATTCACCAGCCAGGATACCAGCCGCTCTATCACATCAAACCCCCTACGGTTGATAGGAGATGTCGGAAAAGCGTCAGTGATACTCACGCCTTATTTCGCACACACATTTTGTCTTTTAAACCAGACATTTACCTCATCAATCATGATCATGAGCGTAAATGTCTTTTTATATTTAGAGGAGGAATTGGAATTGACAATTGTTAAAACAAGTAATCTAGGCTTTCCGCGAATTGGTTTAAACAGAGAATGGAAAAAAGCACTTGAGTCTTACTGGAAAGGTCAAACAGACCGCGAAACCCTCTTAAGCACACTGGATGAACAATTTTTAACTGCCATTAAAACACAAATCGATCAACAAATTGATGTTGTTCCTTCTGGAGACTTTACCTTCTATGATCACGTGCTGGATACCGCTGTTATGTTCAATTGGATTCCAGAGCGCTTCCGCAGCTTAAAAGACCCGCTAGATACATACTTCGCGATGGCAAGGGGAACAAAAGATGCCGTCTCAAGTGAAATGACAAAATGGTTTAATACAAACTATCACTACATCGTTCCAGAATACGAAAAAAGCACAGAATTTAAACTCACACACAACAAACCGCTTGAAGCTTACGAAAAGGTGAAAAAGGCGTTTGGTGTTGAAACAAAACCGGTTGTACTTGGTCTATATACATTTGTCTCACTTTCTAAAGGTTATGAAGCAAATGAAGTGAAAGAAATCCAGCAGCGTCTAGTGCCGCTTTATACTCAGCTTTTAAAAGAACTTAAGGAAGCAGGCGTCAAATGGGTTCAAATTGATGAACCTGCACTTGTCACAGCTTCAAGTGAAGACGTAAAATCCGTAAAAGAAATCTATCAAACGATCAAAGAAGCCGTACCTGGGTTGAACATTCTTCTTCAAACATACTTTGATTCAGTAGATGCGTATGAAGAGCTTGTCACATATCCTGTTGAAGCAATCGGTCTTGATTTTGTCCATGATCAAGGGCGCAACCTTGATCAAGTGAAAAAGCACGGCTTCCCGAAAGATAAAATTTTAGCAGCAGGCGTCATTGATGGAAGAAATATTTGGAGATCAGACCTTGGCGAAAGATTATCCTTTATTTCTGAAGTCATTGCTGACGTTCAGCCGAAAGAAGTATGGCTGCAGCCATCAAGCAGCTTACTGCATGTGCCAGTTGCCAAACACCCAAGCGAACAGCTTGAAGAAAAACTATTAAACGGACTGTCTTATGCCACTGAAAAGCTGGCTGAATTGACACTGCTAAAAGAAGGTTTAACAAAAGGAGCAGCTGCCATTGATGCTGATATTAACGAAGCAGCACAAGCACTTCTTACCTTAAAAGAGTTCGCAAAAGGAACAAATGCGGATCTAACAGCGGAACGCAACAATCTTTCATCGAAAGATTTTAAACGTCCAGCTGCCTTTGAAGAACGCCTGCGTATCCAAAACGAATCTCTTGAGCTCCCGCTCTTGCCAACAACAACAATTGGCAGTTTCCCACAGTCTGCCGAAGTGCGCAGTGCTCGTCAAAAGTGGCGCAAAAATGAGTGGACAGATGCAGAGTATGATGAGTTTATTAAGAAAGAAACAAAACGATGGATTGATATTCAAGAAGAAATTGGTCTGGATGTGCTCGTACATGGAGAATTTGAACGTACAGACATGGTTGAATACTTCGGTGAGAAGCTAGCCGGATTTGCCTTTACGAAATTTGCTTGGGTACAATCCTATGGATCACGCTGCGTGAAGCCGCCAATCATTTATGGAGATGTAGAGTTTACAGAGCCAATGACAGTGAAAGAGACGGTTTACGCACAAAGTTTAACAGAGAAAAAAGTCAAGGGCATGCTGACAGGACCTGTTACCATCTTAAACTGGTCTTTCCCAAGAACAGATATCTCTCGCAAAGACATTGCTTTCCAAATCGCTTTCGCTTTGCGTAAAGAGGTAGAAGCTTTAGAAGCAGCTGGTATTCAAGTGATCCAAGTGGATGAGCCAGCGCTAAGAGAAGGACTTCCGCTCAAAGAAAGTGACTGGGCAGAATATTTAAACTGGGCAGCAGAGTCATTCCGTTTATCCACATCATCCGTTCAAAATGAAACACAAATTCATACACATATGTGCTACAGTAACTTCGAGGATATTGTCGATACCATCGAAGACTTGGATGCTGACGTGATTACAATTGAACATTCACGCAGTCATGGCGGATTCCTCGATTACTTAGAAAAGCACCCGTATTTGAAAGGACTTGGACTAGGCGTTTATGATATCCATAGCCCGCGCGTTCCATCTGTTGAAGAAATGAGCGAAATCATTGATGATGCACTGAACGTTTGTCCGACAGATCGCTTCTGGGTGAATCCCGATTGTGGTCTAAAAACTAGACAAGAGCCTGAAACCATTGCTGCTTTGAAAAACATGGTCACAGCTGCTGAAGTCGCTCGTAAAAAGCTGGCGCAGCACGCATAATTGAATGTCTCTCCCCTGCTGAACTCAGCAGGGGTTTTTTATGCGCAAATTGGCCTGTTCGATCTCCTACTATGATGATTTCTTTTCTAGCATGATTCGTTTATACTAGAGAAGTCAGTCGAACAAAGGGAGGAAGACAATGAATCACGAAGATTTTTTACAACGCGCAATTGATCTTGCAGTAGAAGGAGTCAATAGTGGTACTGGCGGCCCTTTTGGAGCAGTCATTGTCAAGGATGGTCAGATTATTGCCGAGGGCAGCAACAACGTGACAACGAGTAACGATCCAACCGCACATGCAGAAGTCACAGCCATTCGCAAAGCGTGCCAAACTCTACATACATACCAATTAGAAGATTGCATTCTATACACAAGCTGCGAGCCTTGTCCGATGTGCCTTGGCGCTATTTACTGGGCTAGACCAAAAGCTGTGTATTTTGCTGCTGGACATCAGGATGCAGCGGATGCTGGTTTTGATGACTCATTTATTTATGAAGAAATCAACAAAGAATACGAATCAAGAAATATACCATTTTATAAGCTGACACCTCAAAAAACCCTTGCGCCATTTGAAGCATGGGAAACATACGATAAAAAGAAAGAATATTAAAAAAAGACACCTGCTCGTAAGCAGGTGTCTCTTTTTTCAGCGTGATAGAAAACTTTTATTTAGCCACTTCAAGCTCTACTTCAATGTTCCCTCTTGTTGCTTTTGAATATGGACAGAATTCATGTGCAGCATGGACAAGCTCTTTCACTTTGTCATGATCATGACCTTTCGCAGATACAATCAGCTTTACGCCAAGCTTAAAGCCGCCGTCACTTTCATCTTTTAAAAGACTGACATGTCCTTCTACTTCCGATTCTATTTCTATCCCTTGCTTCTTCGCTACCTGCTCTAGTGCTCCTCCGAAACAAGCTGCATAGCCTGCTGCAAATAATTGCTCTGGGTTTGTACCAGTCTCTCCATCTTTCTTAGCGTTAGGCATGACAATGTTATGATCGAGCACACCATCCTCTGAACGAACATGTCCAGCTCTTCCATGCTCCGCCTTTACTTTTGCTGTGAATAATGGTTTCATCTTCATCTCCTCCTTCATCTATTCATCCTTTTCACGTTCTATTCATTTCTCAAACATTTATGGCACATTGAAGAATTTTTCATTTTTCGTCTGTATTTATTTTAAAAAGGAAGAAAATCTTATACAATGATAAGTATGACAAAAAATAGTTGGTGACTGACATGACAAATGAATTTGAACATATGAAGCTGGAAAATCAGCTTTGTTTCTTGTTATATGCAAGTTCACGAGAGATGACGAAGCAGTATAAACCGTTGTTAGAAGAATTAAACATTACGTATCCGCAATATTTGGCACTGCTTTTATTGTGGGAGCATGGAACATTAAATGTGAAAACGATGGGAGAGCTTCTCTATTTAGACTCTGGTACACTCACGCCCATGCTGAAACGAATGGAGCAAAACGGACTCATTATCCGAGAACGTTCGAAAGAAGATGAGCGGTCTGTACAAATTCGTTTAACGGAATATGGAGAGCAGCTAAAAGAAAAGGCCACTGCGATTCCGTCTCACATGCTGACTGGGACAGGAAGATCGGAAGAAGAGCTAAAAACACTGCGTGCCTCTTTACATGAGCTTTTGCAAAATTTAACACAATCAAAAGGCTGAGGGAATGTTCCCTCAGCCTTTTATTGATATCTATTATTGTGCGACAGCTACTAGTTCTACTTCGATGTTTCCTTGAGTTGCTTTTGAATATGGGCATACGCCGTGTGCTTTATGAACAAGTTCTTCTAATGCAGACTGCTCAATTCCAGTTCCCTTTACTTCTAATTGAACACCTAGTTTGAAGCCGCCATCTGAACTGTCTTTTAATAAGCTGACATGTGCTGTTACTTCACTTTCAAAACGGATACGCTCTTGTCTTGCGACCATTTGAAGGGCTGAATCAAAACATGCAGAGTAGCCTGCTGCGAATAATTGCTCTGGATTTGTTGCTTTTTCAAGTTTTTTTGCTCTTGGTGTTCCAGGCATTGCTACATCATGCTCAAGTACACCATCTGTTGAAACAACCTTACCTTCTCTTCCTCCGACAGCTGATACCGTTGCTGTAAATAAAACGTCTGACATGAATAAAACCCTCTTTCTCTCCAATAATATTTTCTACAATTGAATTGTACACAATTTAATTTGCGGAGTCAATCAATTAATACTCTTTTTTAAGCTTTCCTGCCTGAACCCTTTTTATGAGCATGTCCGAAAATTGTTAGACAGTAAAAAAAGCCCTTTAACAAGGGCTTTTAGATCGTGTCGTGCTGCGGATTCGGTTGTTCTAGCGTATGGTTTCTGTTATCTGGGTCGGCATTTGCTGCTGCCAGCCACAATGCCATGATGGTGATGCTTGTACAGACGACTGCCCATTTTTTAAAATTCATATAAACAATCCCCTCTCTGAATATAGATTCGAGCATGTTCCGCTTCCCCATAGAACATGGAAGATTTTTCATAATCCCCCATTTCATTATAATACTTTGCGGTATCTAATGCCAGCTCCTCTATATCTGGATATGCATAGGCAGACTCTAAAAAATGGAAAATCCGTTTAATATGCTCAGCATCTTGTCTTAAATACAATGCTTCTAGAAATATGGTTTTCTGAAGATGAATGTCATCTTGAAGAGCTTCTGCTCGCTTCATACATTCTTCTCTGTAGTGTAATGCTTCATCGTGTTTTCCTTGTTTGTATAATATCTGAGCGGCTGTATAAAGAGGGTCTATAGATCGACGAAGATGATCGGATTGATTTTGATCAAATAACGAGATGGATTCTTTCATTAATTCGAGTGCGCGGCCCAAATCTCCCATTCGGTAATAACTGTTGCCCATATTAAACAAAGAGGAGGCAATAAAACGCACATTTTGAAACTCTCTTGATCTCGCAAGTGCTCTTTCGAGATGTGGTAATGCTTTTTCATGCCTTCTCATATCATCGTAGTTACCGGCCACAATAAATTCACACTGAATCGTGCGAAGCGCATACAGTTCATGCTGAACATAAACATCCAGCGCTAGTTTAGCATGGTGCATTGAGATATGTGTTTGTTTCATGTGATAATATATTTCTGACATTTTAAAATGAAATTCCGCACGTTCAATATCATCTGATACAAAAGAAAGCTTGTGCTCTGCCTTTTGATAAGACGATATGGCAGCAATATACTCCCTCCGTCCGAATTCATACATGCCTCTAAAAAAATGATAGTAGTATTCAAGCATGCCTGTGACATGCGTTTGATGCTCATCTATTTCTTTCGAAAGCTCGGAAAAGTTGGCGCGAAGCTTTCCTTCCTTTAATGGCTTTAAATAATCGAGCATGACCTCATGCCTAAATTCCATTAAAGAAAAATAGAGAAGCAAATTCTGATCTTCTTCCATTGAATCAAGAGAGGTGCGAATTTCCTGTTTTAACTGTTCTGCTTGTTCTGAATCAAATCTGCGGATTAATTCATACCACTTGTTGATTTTCACTCCAATATCCGAAGAGGGAATGATTTTCGCCATACGTTGCCTTCTCCAATCTTCTCAAAATATAAAACATTACCATATTTTATCATACTTGACCGAAGAAATACAAAAATGAAAGGAAAAAGAGAGCCTGTTGTCACAAGACTCTCTTTTGAATTCGTTATTCTCTTATTTGTCCTTGACCACGAATGACAAATTTTTCAGACGTTAAGGCTGGCAGACCCATTGGCCCTCTTGCATGAAGTTTTTGTGTACTAATACCTATTTCCGCTCCATAGCCAAACTCAAAGCCATCTGTGAAACGAGTAGAGGCATTATGATAGACAGCGGCAGCATCGACAGCTGTTAAGAAAAGGGCTGCATGCTCATCATTTTCCGTAATGATCGCTTCAGAGTGCTTAGAGCTATATGTTTGAATATGCTGAATCGCTTGTTCTATGTTTTCTACAATTTTAATACTGACAATCGGCGCTAAAAACTCCGTTGCATAGTCCTCTGCTGTCGCTAATGCAGCACTAGGAGCAAGCGCGCAAACGGCTTCATCACCGCGTATTTCTACCCCATTTGATTGAAGGGCTTCAAATAACGAGGCACCGTAGGTTTTTGCCCATGTTTCATGAATGACAATGCTCTCGATCGCATTACAAACAGATGGTCTTTGGGTTTTGGCATTCAGCACAATCCGCTCAGCCATTTCGTTTTTCGCTGTTTCATCAATATAGATGTGACAATTTCCTGCACCTGTCTCAAGCACCGGCACAGTTGACTCTCTCACGACAAGATCAATTAAATTCTTCCCGCCGCGCGGAATGAGGACATCCAGGTATTCATTTAAGGTGAACAGCGTTTTCGCCGTTTCACGGCCAGTATCTTCAATCAATTGCACACTGTCTACTGGAATATCCGTCGTATGAAGCGCTTCATGAATCACCTTTACAATTGCTTTATTACTATGAATAGCAGATGAGCTTCCGCGCAGAATCACAGCATTTCCAGTTTTCAAGCAAAGGGTCGCAGCATCGACTGTCACGTTTGGTCTTGCTTCATAAATCATTCCAACCGTTCCAAGCGGTACACGGACCTTTTCGATGAACAGACCGTTTTCTTTTTGAATGGTTTCTAACGTTTCACCAATTGGGTCTTTTAGCTGAATGAGTTGAAGGGTCGCGTCTGCAATGGCTTCAATTCTCTCTTCCGTGAGTGTGATCCGGTCAATGACAGATGGCGTGAACTGCTTTTCCTCAGCAGCCTGAACATCCTTTTGGTTCTCCTCTATTAAATAAGCTGAAGATGCTTTTAGTGCACTTGCGATGGCGTGCAGGGCAGCATTTTTTTGTTCCGTCGTTTTTAGAAGCAGCTGATCTTTGGCTACACTTGCTTTTTTTGCTTTTTCAAGAACTTCATTCATCGTATTCCCTCCTCAGTTTTGTACATGCTGTACCCAGTGATCTCGGTGTATGACCTCAGGCTTCTCTTTTGAAAGCTCGTCACTTCGCATTCCTTTAATGCCGAGAAGCTCATCGGAGGCGTACAAGGTTTGTCCCTTACCAACTAATCCGTTTGGACCGACGACTTCTACGACTTCTCCTTTAGAAAAGTCACCAGCGACATCAATGACTCCTGCCGGAAGAAGACTTCTGCCATTATGCAAAATCGCCGCTTCTGCTCCTGCATCAATCATGATCTTCCCAGAGACCGGTGAGTGGAATTGAATCCATTGACGGCGGTTGTTCACGGCTGATAAATCTTGTTCACCGATATACGTTCCATCTCCTTGTCCCGCAAGAATGCGAAGCAGTTTGTCTTCCCCAGTGCCTGTGCCAATGAAGACTTTCACGCCAAGTGAAAGTGCCGTTTGTGCAGCAGACAGCTTCGATTTCATTCCGCCTGTTCCAACCTTTGAACCGGTGCTCTTTGCATATGAAAACAATTCTTCTGAAATGTGGGTCAGGACATCAAACCGCTTCGCCTCAGGATCCTCATTTGGATTTGCATCATAAATGCCATTGATGTCTGTTAATATGATCAATTGATCTGCATGGATTAATCCACTGACAAGAGCTGACAGCATGTCATTATCCCCAAAGGTAAGCTCCTCGATGGAGACTGAATCATTTTCATTTATGATCGGTAAAATCTTTCTTTCCAGCAGCTCCATCATCGTTGCGTAAGCATTTCGATATCTTGTTCGATCTGAAAAGTCATTACGTGTTAAAAGCATTTGAGCAGGTGTCATGTGAAACTGTGAAAAAAGCTCTGTATATTTCCGCATTAACAAGCCCTGACCAACGGCGGCAGCTGCCTGTTTCCCCTTTAAAGTCACAGGTCTTGATGGATAGCCTAAGCTGCCAAATCCTGCTGCAACGGCTCCTGATGAAATTAAAATGATTTCATGACCTGCTTCTTTGAGCTTTGCTATGGCTCTTACATGATCCTGCATCTTTTGTTCATCAATGGCTCCTTTTTGCTCTGTTAATGAACTGCTGCCAATTTTTATGACGATCCTTTGCTTTTTCATCCTTGATTCCCTCCGCTATACCTTTAGGCACAAAAAAATCCCTATTTCTCCTTATGTAAAGGACGAAAAGGGATTTTCCGTGGTACCACCTTCATTGAATAAGCATGCGATCTGCTTATTCCACTCAACTCCTGTAACGCCAGGCACGCGCTTAGATTTTTCCTCTAAGGCTCAAAGGGCAGGTTCAGCAGCTGTCTGCGGCAAATGTTTCAGCACATCATTTGCTCTCTTTACGCACCAGTTCCTGCTTACTATTCCTTTTCAACGCTCGTTAATTTTTTTATATTATCACCAATTGCTAAAGAAAAGTCAAGCGGTCAATTAAAGACAATCGTTTTATTCTCATGAACAATAATTCGATCTTCAAGGTGCCATTTGACAGCACGTGCAAGCACACTGCGCTCAATTGTCCGGCCAATATTTTTTAGGGCTTCCGCATCATCCCGGTGATCTACCCGCTCAATATCCTGTTCAATGATCGGGCCTTCGTCTAAATCATTGGTGACATAATGAGAAGTCGCACCAATTAATTTGACTCCCCGCTCATATGCCCGCTTGTATGGGTTTGCACCAATAAACGCTGGCAGGAACGAATGATGAATATTAATGATTTTGTTCGGATGCTCTTCAATGAATCCAGGCGTTAAAATTTGCATGTATCTAGCAAGCACAACCACATCAATGTCGTACTCTTCTAATAAGGCGAGCTGCTCTTTTTCAGCTTCTTTGCGAATGTCTTTGTTCGCCTTTACAAAATGGAATGGGATTCCAAGCGATTCTACTGTATCTTTTGCCGTTTCATGATTGCTGATCACAACTGCGATTTCAGCCATTAAATTTCCGCTTTGCCATTCCCACAGCAGCTCATGCAGACAATGAAGCTCTTTTGAGACAAAGATTGCCAGCTTTTTAAGCTCACTTGCACGCGACATGCTCCACGTCATTTGAAATGATGCTGCGATTGGCTCAAAACTATTTTTCAATTGATCCATATTCGCCGAGATGTCTTTCCAGTCAAATTCAATTCTTAAAAAGAACCGGCCGCTTTCATGATCGGTTGTGTATTGGCTCGATTCAATGATGTTCGCTCCGTGCTCAAATAAAAAGGAAGAAACAGCTGATACAATACCAGGCTGATCTGGGCAGCTGACAAGTAATCTGCCTTTTTGCTCGTGCTTTTGTCTGTGTAATTCAAGTTTTTCTGTAATCAATGTTCTCATGTATCATGACCTCATTTACGTTTTCATTCTAATGAAATATTATACTGGACTGGAAAGAGAAAAAGCAATGAAGAGTCCATTTTTTATTGAATATTCATTCAATTCTGCACCTAGCGTGATATAATGTGAGTAGACCTTTTATCACAAAAGGAGTGATGGAGATGAAAAGCATGACTTTGTTTGGTAAAGTGAGCTTTTGGCTCGGCATCGTATGTCTGATCACAGGTATTTATCTTTTTATGGCCGGTGAGAGACTCATTCCTTTGCTCACATTTGGTGTCTGTTTTCTTCTAGTGAGTCAGCTTTACCGCAAAAATGAAAACGATTCCAATCATCATTCGATGTAACAAAAAAGGGCTAAAATGATTTTTATTTTAGCCCTTTTTCTCCTTTTTCAGCATGATAGAAAACCTTTGCAGGCCTCTGACAAAGAATGCGTGGGTTTGTCTACATGCTGAGGCTGACAGACAGATGACAGCCTTTTTTATTCAATGATTTTTAACCCGACCGCCGCAGATAAAATCAGTGCGATAAAGAATATACGTTTTGCGTCCTTCGACTCACCGTAAAACAGCATGCCGACAATGGCTCCTCCAGCAGCTCCAATGCCAGTCCAAATGGCGTATGCCGTTCCCATCGGAATTGTATTCATCGCAAGAGAGAGCATGAGAAAGGACAGCGAAAATCCAGCGGCAATGAATAAAATCCATTTGACATGCCGGTCTTTCTGGAATTGATTCATCATGGTGACACAAAGCATTTCTAAAATGCCTGCCCCAATGAGTAAAAGCCAGCTCATGATTCAGTCTCTCCTTTCTTTTCACCTGTGGTTAGTTTAAGCCCTAATACACCGCTTAAAAGCACCATGATTAAAAGTAATTTCACTAGCTGCACTGGCTCTCCCAGTACCATACCTACTATGACAGTACCTGCTGTCCCAAGTCCGGTGAAAACGGCATAAAGTGTGCCAACTGGCAGTACAGTCGTGGCTTTCAGGAGTAAATAAAAGCTGACGACAATACAAACGATGGTTGCGGCCCATTCCAAAAGAGAGTCAGCATATTTCAGCCCCATCACCCAGCCAACTTCAAAGATGGCTGCAATCAATACATTTCCCCATTTCATCCGATTCTCTTCCTTTCTGAACGATTCCAAGCAATAAAAAAAGCCCGGAAATCGATCGTTTGATCAAATCTCCCGGGCTTTTATCCCTCCGTGTCCATACGGTCTATTGTCTAGACCCTATGTGTTTTCTCTCGGTCCAGACTGCGCCACCCGCACGGAACCCTAGAAAACCAATTCTTAATAAGCAGATCTGACTTAAAGCAGATTCTGTGTGTCAAAATTGTATCACACCCCGAAATACCGGTCTACCGCTTTGCTTTCTACATGCAAATATACTTGTTCATTTTTCGAAAGAATTTTTATGGGACCGCCGTATACTAAAGGTTAGAAACAGGTCAACTGATAAAGAAGATTTGCGGGCTGTTTCGTGTGCTGCGGACTGAAGGGAAATGAGCGTATATGACAATCCATTTATTTTTTATGACATTGACGATCAAGCGTAAATACAAGGACATGGAGACCGTACTTTACGAACAAGAAGTTGAAGCATTTTATGAAGAAATGAAACAGAAGCAGCTAAAATATATGAACTAAAACAGGAATGAGAAAAGGAGGAGATTGACATGTTTATGATGCTTGATTGTAAAAAGGATCTATTTCGCATTCCTTAAAGCGCGGGTACGTCAATGATCACACCGCTGATATAATGAAATCAGATTGATGTGATGAACGTTCAACTTTAGGATGATGTATTTACAGATCATCCGTCGTACCCCAAACAATGCTGAAAAACATTTTATAGAAAATGAAGAGGTGGATTCATATGATGATGACTGATGAACAAAAACATGAATTTTATCAAGCACTTGTTGACAAGAATCCGCAATATGACGGCACATTCTTTGCCTGTATTAAGACAACCGGTATCTTCTGTCATGCCACATGTACGGCCAGAAAGCCAAAATTTGAAAACTGCGAGTTTTTCTTTACAGCGGAGGAAGCACTGCTGGCAGGGTATCGCCCGTGCAAGCGCTGCACACCATTAACATACCCTAACAGCATTCCTGAAGAAGTCAAAACACTCGTTTCAGCAGTAGAAAAAAATCCTGAGAAACGCTGGAAGGAAGAGGACTTCCGCCAATTAGGGATTCACTCCGCCACAGCTCGAAGAAAGTTTAAAGACATTTACGGCATGACCTTTGTTCAATATGCAAGATCACGCCGAATGGGACTTGCCTTTAAAGAAATTTTGAACGGAAAAAAAGTAATCGATCAGCAGGTCACTTTCGGCTATGAATCTTCAAGTGCCTTCAATGATGCATTTACGAAAATCATGGGAAATCCCCCTAAAAAAGCGCAGATTCACATTCTTTATGCTAATTTTATTTCCACACCGATCGGGCGAATGATGAGTGTGACAGATGCCACACATGTGTATTTACTGGAGTTTATGGACAGGCGGGGACTCGAAAAAGAAATTGAAACATTAAGAAAGAAGCATCATGCCCGCATTTTAGTTGGAGAAACAAACGTCCATCAGCAATTAGCAAAGGAATTGGCCTTATATTTTGAGAAAAAGCTGACCAAGTTTACTGTACCGCTTTCCTTACATGGCACCCCTTTTCAAATGAAGGTGTGGGACCAGCTCTCACGCATTCCAGCAGGCGAAACGAGATCCTATCGAGATCTAGCCACGAAACTGGGTGATCCGCATTTGGTTCGTGCCGTTGGTAATGCAAATGGTGCCAATCAATTGGCGATTATCATTCCCTGCCACCGCGTGATTCAAACAAGTGGTGAGCTTGGAGGCTACGGCGGGGGGATTGAACGGAAGAAATATTTGCTTCAGTTAGAACAGCGTGCATAAAAAAACGGCTCTGCTTAATCGGTAAGCGAGCCGTTTTCTCCGTTACGGGTGATGCTGTATACATCAATGATTTGGTCCCATTTTGAAATGGTTTTTTCTTTTTTCATGCTCATTTTTAAAGCGACCTTCACCGACGCTTCATTCTCAGGACGAATTAGGCTGACCATCCGTCTGACCTTCATTTCTTCAAATCCATAGGTAAGGCAGCCTTTTGCAGCCTCAGCAGCATAGCCATTCCCCCACGCTGCTTTCTTTAGCATATAGCCGATCTCAAGCTCCGTTTGTCCTTCGATATTTTGCAGAACAATTCCGCTTTGTCCAAGACGTTCATTTGTTTCTTTATCTTCGATGATCCATAATGAGGTGTGGTACGTGCGGTCATTTTTTTGATTCCATGCAATCCACTCTTTTGTCTGCGCTTTATCCTTCAAAGAAGGATAATATTTCATCACTTCTTCATCTTGGAACAGCTCGTCATATAAAAATGACGCATCATGTTCATTCATCGTTCTCAGTTTCAGGCGCTCTGTTTCAAGCACTGTCCTTGTTTGATAAGTCATTGATGATCCCCCTTTTTTACTTGCTAAAAATATCTCCGAACAATCCATTTGAATCTGGGGCAAAGTAATGGAAGCCCGCACCGGTTAAACTAGCAGCCAGCGCTGTCCACATCATTAAACTGACGGTCATCCACACCGCGACTTGCTTTCTTTTCGTTCCAAAGCTCATGCACATCAAGGCCGCTAAATGACTGCCGATGATAAAAGGACCAATGAGCGCTAATCCAGGCAGACCGTATCGTTCCCAAATCTTTCTCGCCCGCAGCTGCTTTTTCTCTCCTTTTTCATCACCTTTTTCCTCTTTTCTTTTTAACCACCATGCTTTAAACCGGTCGACGAACACAATGAGAAGCAAGACTGTGAGAAAGTTGCCGATGAATCCAATCACAGCCGTTGTCACAGGATGCAGTCCACTTAAGATTGCGAATGGAACGACACCAATCACTTCAAAAAAAGGCAAAGCAGCCAATACAAAAACGAGCACATATCCCCATATGATATCCAAAAACAGAACCCCTTTTCATTTTTGTCCTCTCCCCATTGTAATGAAAAATACAATTCCATTTCTACATTTTTTTAGAAAAAGAAAAGCACATCGTATGAGATGTGCTCAGTTTACATTCGTATTTTCATTTTTCTTATTTGTCCGTCGCAGGACAATGAGTATAAGCCCTATTAAAATCACAATAGATAGCAGACTTTGCAGCAAAATCACACTTGGTGACGTCCAGCCAATCCATTCGAATATGAGCTGCGGACCGAAAAAGATGATCGGAATGAATGAAACGACATTCGCCTTTAAGATTGCATTGAATACAACGATGCATAGCAGCATGAGCAGAATGACGCCCCACCTCTGGCCAGAAGTAAGGACAAGTAGTGGTGTGCCGACTTTTTGATCCAATAGTTTGATTGTCACCATCGCTGTCAGCTGAAAGATTCCTAACATCCAAAAGTAGAGAAATACCCGGCTGCTTGTTTGAAAGGCGGACGCTCTAAACATCATAATGATCATGATGACATTGGCCACTAAAACGAGCGGGTATCCAATTAAAGCAAACCAAGAATACGATAAGTTTTGGCTGATTGCATCTGCTAAAATCATGTAAAAAAGCGATCCAATTAAGAAAGCACTGACAAACGGCACCCAATCTTTATGATTTCCTGTCAGCTCTTGTGCCAGTTCATCAGCATAGCTTCGCGGATCTCCGCCGAACACATCCTCACCTGTTTTCCCATCTTTTTCAGCCTCAACCGCATGTGCTGTCAGTTCGTCCATCAGCTCATCAACCTCATCCTGATTTTTTCCCTTTGATATGAGATAAAGTTGCAGCTCTAGTAGAATGTGTCGTGTTTCTTTTGATACCATAATCTCACTTCCCTTTTTGTAATAAGCGGTTTACATTTTTTGAAAGCTCATTCCAGCGGTCAATAAACTCTGTGAGCGCTTGTTCTCCCGCTTGTGTGAGCGTATAGTATTTCCTTTTCGGGCCGGTCGCTGACGCTTTTGTGACGGTGGTCACCAGCTGTTCCTTTTGCATTCGCAGCAAAATCGGATAGATACTGCCTTCACTTATTTGATCAAACCCATAATGCGCGAGCTTCTTCGTCATTTCATACCCATAAATTTCGCCCTCAGAAATAATCGACAGCAGGCAGCCTTCTAAAATTCCTTTTAGCATTTGTGTGGATGTTGTCATGATTGTTCCTCCGATTCCAGTACCTTGCATCACAAGATAGCTTTATCTTACCACACACTATCTTGCCATGCAAGATACTGGCACAGAAAAAAATCACCGCTTAAAGGGTGATTTTTACGCCCAAGGCTTATCTGTCCCAAGTGCGTCAGCAAGCGCCTTACTATGCTTTCGGCGGCTTTTCCTTTCTTCTGCCCGCTGCTTCGCTGTTTGATGAAGCATGATTTCTTCCTCTGTTTCCGGCATCACCTGCGGGACTCGTTTAGGCTTTCCGTTTTCATCTAATGAGACAAATGTCAGAAATGAAGTCGCTGCGAGTCTGCGCTCTCCAGACATCAAGTTTTCTTTAATGACTTTGACGAACACTTCCATAGAAGACGTGCCCACCCATGTGACATAGGATTCCAAGCATACTGACTCCTTTTGTCCAATCGGCTCTAAAAAGTCAACAGAATCCATTGAAGCTGTGACCGTTTCACTGCGGCTGTGTCTTGCAGCCGAGATGGAGGCAATGTCATCTATATAACTCATTAATTTCCCGCCAAATAACGTTTGGTGGTTATTCGTATCAAGAGGGAATACCCTGCTGGTTTTAACAACTTTCGATTCCTTGCAGTATTTGAAATTTTCTTCACTCATCATCATAGCTCCTTCTTGCTGTTTTCGTGAATGCGGAACGACTTTTATTAAACACTATTCTTTTAGGTTTGTCTAAACTTTTTGCTTTAGTCTTATGTGAGAGATTTTCTTTCGGAAATGTTTCAACCATGGCTAGAAGAAGGAATAATAGAACTATGAACGAACAAGGAGGCCATTTGATGGATTCTATGAGAGCAGAGCAATTATACAAAATGCCGCAATGCATGAGTGAATACGACGATTTAGAAGAAGTTCTTTTATGCAGTCCTATTTATATGGAAATCAAACAAATTATCAATGAAACCCAGAAACATTTTGCGAAAGAAAATATTTCTCAAATGAAAGCAGTTGCTCAGCATAAGCAATTGATCCAAACCCTTAAAGATCATCAAGTACGGCCCATCCTGCTCCCGGCGAATGACCGCTTCCCTGAGCAAGTCTTCACTCGGGATATTGGGTTTACGATTGGACATACACTGTTTGTTTCAAGTATGGCCGCTCCGGTTCGGCAAGGGGAAGAACAATACCTAAAAGAATGGGCACAGGCAAAAGGGTGGTCAGCTGTCACTTTGACAGACGGAACGATTGAAGGCGGCGATGTGCTTGTGGATCAGAATCGTGTGTTTGTTGGCACGAGCAAAAGAACTAGTCCAGCCGCTATCTATCAGCTCAAAAAGAAACTGCCGGATCACGACATTATTCCGATTCACCTTCCTCCTCACATCTTGCATCTTGATTGTGTGATGAATATTCTGTCTCATGACGAGATCATCATTTATCCTGAAGCGTTCAAGCAAAAGGATCTCCAGCTGCTCAAAACGTATTATGATTTGATTGAAATCAGCGAACAAGAGCAATTCACACTTGGACCAAATGTTTTATCCATTGGGCAGAAAAAAGTGATCAGCTTGCCCAGCAACCAAGAAACAAATGCTGCGTTAACCGCTCACGGATACACCGTTATTGAAGTGGACTTTTCGGAAATTATTAAGTCTGGCGGCTCTTTCAGATGCTGCACATTGCCTATTCGGCGTTCATCTATTAAAAAAGCCATCGTGTAGAACAGCTTGTCTACTTGCTGGCTTTTGTCTAGCTTGTCCTATTTTCTATTATATAAATGACAGGCGACTTCATGACCTTCTTCCACCGCTTGTAATGTCGGCTTTTTTTCAGCACACACATCCATCGCGGCAGGACATCGTGTTCGAAATACACAGCCGCTAGGTGGGTTCACTGGACTTGGAATTTCTCCTTTTAAAATAAACCTTTTGCGCTTGTCCTCTACGTCAGGATCTGGAATGGGGATTGCAGACAGCAAGGCTTGTGTATATGGGTGAAGCGGTGTTTGATATAATGCATCACTCGTCGTCAATTCAACGAGATGACCTAAATACATGACACCGATCCTGTCACTAATATATTTCACCATGGACAAGTCATGTGCAATAAATAGAAAAGTTAATCCTTCCTCTTTTTGCAGTTTCTTCAGCAGATTCACGACCTGCGCTTGGACGGAGACGTCTAGTGCAGAAATCGGCTCATCTGCCACAATAAATTTTGGCGCTAAGGCAAGTGCTCTTGCAATGCCGATTCTCTGCCTTTGCCCCCCGCTAAATTCGTGCGGATAGCGGGTAGCAAAATCATAGCTTAATCCTACCGCTTCAAGCAGTTCTTTCACGCGGGCAATCCTTTTCTTTTGACTGCCATAAAGCTGATGAATCTCCATTGGCTCCAGCATAATATCTTTCACTGAAAGTCTTGGATTTAAGGAGGAATATGGATCTTGAAAGACCATTTGCATTTGCCGGTTGAAATCAAATGATTCTTTTTTAGAAAGGTGGTGAAGACTTTTCCCTTCATATAAGGCTTCACCATCTGTTGGTTCATAAAGACGCATGAGCACTTTTCCAAGTGTGGATTTGCCGCAGCCAGACTCACCAACGAGACCAAAGGTTTCACCTTGTTTCAGCTGAAAAGAGACACCATCCAGCGCTTTTAAGGTTCTCCCTTTCGATAGATGAAAATGTTTTTTAAGGTTGTTTACTTGTAAAAGTGGTTCAACTGTCATGATCGCTCCTCCTCTCGCTTGGTAAATACCGCCTTGCACCTGCCCATTCCTTTTCATATGAAGTGCCAGAAAGGGAAAGAAGCTCAATTTGTCTGCCGGTTTTAGGCGAATGAAGCATCATCCCGTTCCCAGCGTAGATCCCTACATGTCGGACCGCTCCCTTTCCGTTATCATTTGCAAAAAACAGCAAGTCACCTTGTTCTAAATGGCTTGATGTAACCGGCGTTCCTTGAACGGCTTGGTCACTTGCGTCTCTCGGCAAAAGATATCCGCACGCTTTGTACATGCTGTAAGCAAAGCCTGAACAATCATAGCCAAAGCTGCTCATGCCTCCCCATAAATAAGAAAGGCCCATAAATTGTTTTCCTGCGTCTACGACATCTTTGCCGGTCATAGAGAAAGCTTGCGAAACTGGGCGTACATCCGCTTTGTTGATTTCTCTTATTCCTAATGGGGTGACAACATGAAATTGATCATCTGTTTCTTTGGCTGCTGCCAGCTCTGTTAAAAAGCTAATCTCCATATCAGGTTCCCCGTTTTGATAGAGTGTGGCTTTTTTCTGACAAACGATAAGAGATGCAGCTGACGCACTTCCCTCTGTTACTTGTTTTAATTGCTCAGCAGGTATATAGCCTGGATAGCCTTGCGGATGTTTCCGGCTGGCCTGCTGCGGAATGACGACTTTCATCCAGCCATCTGTCTCTTCTAATCCAATCACTCGTCCGCCGAGCAGTACTTGAGATTGAATCAAATTTTCTTCACATAAAACCAGCTTTTCTTCATATGTTTGCTGGTCAATCCATTCTTTGATGTTGATGGAGTCCTGAAGTACCTTTCGATCGATTTCTCGGGGAGACTGCGGCGCTGTCCAAACGTTAGCGACTGGAACCTTTGATTCGTATATCATCATGAGACTCCTTTCACCCCTTGAATGCCTAACCCATGATGCAGTGGTAAAAATATATCTTTTCCTTTGTACACGATTCCTCCGTCTATCATGTCCTCTTTCAGCATAAGCGGGGCATCAAAATCGCAGCGGGTGATATTCGGCTGGCTTGCGGCGAAATGTGCCGCTGCTGTAATGCCAAGCTTTGACTCAATCATACTGCCAACCATGCACTGAACACCGTAGGCTTCGGCAAGGGCATTGATTTTTAATGCTTCTTTTATGCCGCCTGATTTCATTAATTTTAAATTGATCAGATCACAACTTCTCGTTTCAAGCACCTTGATGGCATCATGAAAACTGAAAATGCTTTCGTCTGCCATGATCAATGGATCAACTGCTTCTGTCACACGGCGCAGACCTTCGATATCTTCTTTCGGCACTGGCTGTTCTACTAGTTCAATATTCAGCGCTTCCATTTTTCGAATGGCTATGATCGCTTCCTTCCACGTCCAGCCCTGATTGGCGTCGAGCCTGATCTGAATGTCCGGCCCGACTTTTTCTCGAATCCGCTTGATCCGCTGAATATCCGTGTGTATATCATCTTTTCCTACTTTGATCTTTAACGTCTGAAAGCCTTCGGCTGCGTATTGCTTCGCATCTTCCGCCATCTCAAGCGGACGGTTTACACTGACCGTATAGTCGGTTTCGAGCTGATGACGATATCCGCCAAGGTATTGATAAAGCGGAAGTCCTGCCTGCTTTGCTAAGCCATCATAAATGGCCATATCGATTGCAGCCTTTGCGCTTGTGTTGCTTGCGAGCACGCGGTTCATAGCAGAAAAGATTTGCTCATACTCTGCCAAGGAAGCCCCGAGCAAAATGGGTCTGATCACTTCACGGATGGCATAGTCGATGCTTTCCAGCGTTTCTCCTGTAATCACCGATGTGGGAACTGCCTCTCCGTAGCTGGCGTCACCTTGATCATATGTGATGATGACGATCAGAGATGCTGCGTCATACACCGTTCTTAAAGCGGTTTTGAAAGGCTTTTTTAGCGGTACACTCGTTCTGCATGTACGAACATCCACGATTTTCATTTGATCGCCTCTTTCGCTGCAACGCCTGGAGAAATGTGCAGTTTTTTCCCTGCCGCATCTAGTGCAGCCTGCACGCCCATCGGAATGGCAAAGTTCGGTGATGAATGACCGATCCGAAAGCCGCCGAGTGCAGGTTTCTTTTGCGGGACAATATAGGTTTCCCATAGCTGTTCCAAGGTTAAGGACTGGTCTTTCTTTTTTGGTTCACATTGATGAAAATCGCCAATGATGAATCCTGCCGCATCATCCAATTTCCCAGCAGAGGTAAGGTGCTGCATCATGCGATCGATTTTATAGGGCTCTTCGT
The DNA here is from genome assembly GCF_051129925.1 of Bacillus sp. Je.9.29.b. Lineage (NCBI taxonomy): Bacteria > Bacillati > Bacillota > Bacilli > Caryophanales > Bacillaceae > Bacillus > Bacillus sp. Je.9.29.b. Next base: position 345,635 of record NZ_JBCPSO010000001.1, on the reverse strand, counting down.
CAATATCTTCAATGAACAACAACTTCCCCTTCGTATCAATTTCAAAAGGTGTGCCAAGTGTTGTCACGATGAGGGCAAGATTCCCTCCTATGATGTCACCTGAAGCGGTGCCGGGGTAGAAGGTATGAAGAGGTGACAAGTGATGCGTATACGTAAAGGCCTTCGGCGTGAACAGCTGCAAAAAGGTATCCTTCGTATACGGATGGACCTCTTCAAGTCCCACATCAGAGGAAAGCATTGGTCCATGAAAAGTCACAAGACCCGTCTGCTGCTGGATGGCCGTATGTAAAAACGTAATGTCACTATAACCCCAAAAGATTTTTGGATTCCGGCGAATGAGATCATAGTCAATGGCTTCCGCAAGTCTGCCAGTTCCGTACCCTCCGCAGGCACAAATAACTGCTTTGACTTCTGGATCTTGAAACATGCCATGAAGATCTTCCACTCTTTCATGATCACGCCCTGCTAAATATCCGTACCGGGAATCGAGATACTTCCCTTTTTTCACCTTCAGCCCGAGGCTCTCTAAAAAGGCAATCCCTTTTGCTAATTTCAATTCATCAGGCGGGCTTGCTGGTGCGATAATCCCCACCGTATCCCCTGTTTGAAGCGCCGCTGGCAGCTGGTTCATGCCAATCCCCTCTTTCTCTTTATTTCTTACAATCTATGGGCATCTTCTCCATAACATGAACAAATAAAGGAACAGACGCTTTTGTTCAAAGCGTCCCATATTGTTGACAAAGGGCTAAAATGATCTTTATTTTAGCCCTTTGTCTTCTATTCAACGTGACCTGAAAACCTTTGCAGCCCTAGGAAGGACGAGCATCGGAGCGGAGCGAATTTGACATTCGTGAGCACCGAAGCGCAGGACTGACAAAGAATGCGAGGGTTTGTCCGCGCGCTGAGACGCTTTTGTTCAAAGCGTCCGTATCCCTCATTCCCTTCAATTACTCTCCATCTACTTGTGCCCATTTCAAATCGATATACCCAACAGGGTGGCGGACAATTCCCTTCACGCCCTCTTTTTGCAAATGAACTTGGTTATAAAAATGAATTGGAATGATCGGTGCTTCTTCAATGAGAAGTGCCTCTGCATCATGAAGGATGCTGTTTCTTTTTTGTTCATCTGCTTCCTGGCTCGCCTTTTTAATCAGCTGATCATAGGTGTCGTTTGACCATCCAGTCCGGTTCATCGCATTCCCTGTTTGGAAGCTCTCTAGGAAATTGATCGGATCTGCATAGTCTGCTAAAAATGAACTTTGCGAGAATTGAAATTTCAGCGCCTTTTGATCTTCTGCAAATACATTGGCTTCCATGTTTGCAAGCTTCACGTCCACACCAAGCGCTTCTTTTAATTGCTGCTGGATGGCTTCAGCTTTTTTCTTGTTCTCAGGCTTTGTGCTATATGTTAATGTGACGGGCGGCAGCTTTGAATAGTTCTCTTCTTTCAGTCCTTTTTCTAATAGCTTCGCAGCTTCACTCGTATCTTGTTTGACAAGATCGCCGCCAGCTTCTCTGAAATCCTCACCCTTTGAATCTAGAATCCCCGGCGAAACGAAGGCGCGGGCTGGCTTTTCTTTATTCTTCGTTACATAATCCACGATATCTTGCGGGTTGATCGCCATTTGAAAGGCTTTGCGAATGTTCTTATTTTGAAAAGGTTCCATATTCACATTCAGACGATAAAAGAACAGTCCAGCCTGATCTTCAATTTGTACATCTTTATTTTTCAGCAAATTTTCACTTTGTTCTGCTGGGACGAAGGCAGTATCTAAGTCTCCCGATTGATACATTTGATAATCAGTGTTTCGATCGCTGATCATCAGCCACTTTACCTGATCCAGCTTGACTGATTTTTTGTCCCAATACGTCTCACTTTTTTCCATAGTGAAGCTCTCATCATGCTTCCATTCTGTCAGCTGAAACGGTCCATTCCCAACAAAGGTTTTGGCATCCTTTGCCCAGTTTGGATTCTTCTCTGCTACCTTCTCATTGACAGGGAAAAAGGCAGGGTTTGCGGTCATATTTAAGAACGATTTCTGCGGGTATGCCAGTGTGACCTTTAGCGTTTTGTCATTTTCAGCACTGACTTTTACATCCTCTTTCTTTCCTTTTCCGCTGTTAAATGCCTCTCCGCCTTCAATCATGTAAGCTAAGAACGATGCAGAAGAGCCTGTTTTCGGATCAAGCAGACGCTTCCACGCATATTCAAAGTCACTCGCTTTCACTGGATCACCATTCGACCACTTGATGCCGTCTCTTAAATGAAATGTGTACGTTTTTCCATCCTCTGAAATTTCCCATTTTTCCGCCATTGCAGGAGATGGTTCGTGCTTTTCATTCAGTCTTGTTAATCCCTCCATTAAGTTATTCAGACCTTGCCACGATACATTATTAAAACCAATCGGCGGGTCAAATGACGTCGGTTCGTTTTCGTTATTTAAGGTTAATACTTTCTTTTCATTCTTGTTGCTCGATGATCCTTTACCTGCTTGCTCATTGGCTGTACATCCTACGAGCAGCATGATGATGAACAAACAAACACTAATGATCCACCCTTTTTTCCTCATCAAAAACTCCCCCTTTGTGTTGAAGATAACATCGCTTGGTTCGCTCGCCCATCCTGGAGCCAGCAATGCACTGTATGAGTAGGTGACCGCTGCGTTTCGTGCGGCATGATATGATCGCACACTTTCATGGCAGCCGGGCAGCGATCGGTATACGGACAGCCCTTTGGCGGTGCAAATAAATCAGGCGGGCTTCCTTCAATCGGAATCAGTTCATCTTTCATATCAAGTCTTGGAACGGATTGCAGGAGCCCTTTTGTATAAGGATGCTGCGGACTGTAAAAAATATCTTGCCTTGTTCCGGTTTCAACCATTTTCCCTCCGTACATGACTGCTACCCGGTCGGCAACTTGGGCTACGACCCCTAAGTCGTGTGTGATTAAGATAATGGTAACCCCTGTTTTCCTCTGAATCTCTTTAAACAGTTCTAAAATTTGTGCCTGTATGGTCACATCCAGCGCCGTCGTCGGTTCATCTGCGATCAGCACCTTTGGCTCACAAATCAGTGCCATGGCAATCATAAGCCGCTGCCTCATTCCCCCGCTGAATTGGTGCGGGTATTGCTTTAATCTCTCCTTCGGCTGCGGAATACCAACCAAATCAAGCATCTGTATGGCGGCTTCTTTCACTTCTTTTTTCGTCAGCTTTTGATGCTCCTTCGCCGCCTCCATCAGCTGATCTCCTATTGTCAAGGTTGGGTTGAGTGCTGTCATCGGATCTTGGAAGATCATCGAAATATCGACACCTCGTATGGCGCGCATTTCTTTCTCGGATAATGACAGCAAGTTGCGGTCTTGAAACCAGATTTCTCCCTGATCGACTTGCGCGCTGTATGCAGGCAGAAGCCTCATAATGCTTTGTGATGTCACACTTTTTCCGCAGCCTGATTCTCCCACAATGGCGAGGGTTTCTTTTTCATATACATCGACATTCACTCCGCGTACTGCTTGAACTGAACCGCCGTATGTCCGAAAACTGACGTGCAGATCGATAATTTGTAGAACTTTTTTCAAAGCGCTTCACCTCTTCATCTTTGGATCAAGCGCATCTTGCAAGCCATCACCTAAATTGTTAAAGCAAAACATCGTGAGTGAAATAAAAAATGCCGGGAAAAATAAACGCCACCAATGTCCATTGTCTGACAGCACAGTCGGCAAAGCGTCATTAGCCATCACGCCCCAGCTTGCAAACGGCGCTTGAATACCTAAACCAAGAAAGCTTAGGAATGCTTCAGCAAATATCGCGGTCGGTACAGTCAGGGTCATTTGGACGATAATCGGCCCCATCGTATTCGGAAGCAGGTTGCGGCGAATGATCCGCAGGCTTTTGGCACCAAAGGTCTTTGAGGCAAGGACATATTCCTGGCTTTTCAGCTGAAGAACCTGACCTCTCACAATTCTTGCCATTCCAATCCATCCGGTGACAGTGAGCGCTACAATAATGGTGACAAGCCCTGGCCCCATCAGCACCATCAATAAAATGACGACGAGTAAATAAGGAAGTCCGTAGAGCACCTCGACAATCCGCATCATGACATGGTCGTATTTGCCTCCCTTATAGCCGGCTATGCCCCCATAAATTACACCGATGGCAAAATCAACCAAGGCTGCCATGACACCCACAAATAATGAAATACGGGCTCCGTACCAAGTACGTGTGAACACATCTCGTCCAAGCTCATCTGTTCCAAACCAGTGAGCAGCCGAGGGCGGCAGATTTTGCATCGAAAGACGCTGCTCTGTCACACTATTTGGCGCAAGCAATGGGCCTAAGACTGCCATGACAAAAAGAAAAATCAGAACCGATAGGCTAAACATCGCAAGCTTATTTTGCTTCAGCCTCCTCCATGTATCTGCCCAATAGGAAAGAGAGGGTCTTTTAATGGCATGGGCTTCCTTTTTCTTTTGCTCTCGTGGAGAAAACCATTCGTCCGGCACTTCAGGATGCCTGTTCGATGGATCATGCTGAAGGTGTATACTCATGCCTTTCCTCCTTTCTGATGCAGCTGAATCCTTGGATCAAGAAGACGATACGCCACATCGACAATGAAGAGAAGTGTGATTAAAATAATGCTGTAAAAAACAGTGGTTCCCATGATGACAGGATAATCACGGTTGTTAATACTCTCGACAAAGTATTTTCCCATTCCAGGAATGGCAAATATTTTTTCAATGACAAAACTTCCTGTTAAAATACTTGCGACAAGTGTTCCAAGAATAGTTACAACGGGTAAAAGTGCATTCCGAAGCGCATGTTTAAATACAATTTTAAAGGGAGAAAGTCCTTTTGCTTTGGCCGTACGGATATAGTCTTGCGACAGCACTTCAATCATGCTCGATCTCGTTAACCTGGCGATAATGGCCATTGGGCTGACAGCAAGGGCGATTGTAGGCAGCACCATATGCATTGGACTTGTCCACATCGCTGTAGGAAAGAGCTGCAAATTGACAGCAAGCTGCTGAATTAATAAGGTAGCAAAGATAAAGTTTGGAATGGATATACCGAATACAGCAATCGTCATGGCGATGTAATCAATCAAACCATTATGCCGGAGGGCAGCCATAACCCCTAGCAGGATGCCAGAGATAACAGCAATCAATATTGAGATAAGACCAAGTTCTAATGAGACTGGGAAGCCTCTCGCCAATAGATCATTGACACTTTCAGAAGGCTTTTTAATGGAAGGACCAAAATCAAAGGTAACAATGGATTTTAAATAGATGACATATTGAACATAGAGTGGTTCGTCTAAGTGATAGTAGCTTTCGAGGTTTCGCTGGACGGTTTCGTTTGTATTTCGTTCTTCATTGAAAGGCGATCCTGGGATGACCTTCATTAAAATAAACGTTAAAGTCGTAATCGTTAAGATCGTAGCAATCATCGCAATAAAACGCTTGAGCAAAAAGCTGGCCATCTGCTGTCTCCCCCTCGCTTAACAAAATGTTGTACGTGCGGCAAGCTCTGTCATGACAAGCATCGCTTGATAGGCTTCTAATATATTGTCTGCTTGGTACGTCACCGTCGTTGTTCCTTCTATGATGGCAGTACCCGGCATTAAATTCGCCCATTCAGCTTGTCCATAATTGGCAAACTCAATCTTAAGCAGCGGCTGATCAGGAGGCGTCAGCGGCTTCATTTGATCAATCTGTTTCATCGCGGCTTCCACTTGCTGTGAGATTTGTTTATTGACTTTGGCTGGAGATAAGCATTTCACAGCAGATCTTGAGATGGTCTCTTTCACTGCCACTGTTTTCACACCAGGCATCAGCTTTTCTGCCTCACGTGCTGCTTGATCATCTCCGCAAACAAGAATCACCGGCACACCATAGTAGCCTGCAACATACGCATTAAAGCCCATTTCGCCAATTGGATGATCATTTATGTAAAAATGTCTGACCCCAAAAATCATACTGTGTGACATCACACCTTTCATTGATGCCCTTGCATGATAGCCTAAAAAAACAGCTGCATCATAGGTTTGATCCAATCCTTGCACCATTGAATAAGGCTTTACGTCACCTGATATGAGAACTGCCTCTTCATGCAGCTCTTCGATCAAAAGATTATTCATTTTAGAATGACTGTCATTCACCAAAATGTCTGTGGCACCATGCTGGACAAGCGCCTCTACACAGGCGTTCACTTCACCGGTCATAATGCGTCTGCCACGCTCGTAGTTATGCTGTTGTGAATCAACAAATGTATGATCAGCTAGACCAGTAATTCCCTCCATATCGACAGATAGATAGAGCTTCATTCCCATCCCCCTTTAATTAAACATAAAATTTGTGTATATTTTTCTAAATTTTCTAAAAAATTATATGAGAACTTGATTGATTTTTCAATACAATGTCCGAAAATAAGGAGTTTAGACTTAGATAATACAGGTCAAAAGACTTTTTTAGAAAGGATTTTTTTAACAAATAAAACACCACTAACTATGTCTTTAGTGGTGTTTATCCGCTTCGTTGATCTGAGATTTCAGCTGTTCATATTTCTTTATGGTTTGTGTAAATAAATCATCAAACATCTGAGGTGCCTGCTGTTGAATGACCTCAGCACCTTCTCCTGTAATTCCCCCTTTTGTCGCCACTCTATCGACAGTTTCAGCAAAGGTTAGGCCTCGTTCTACGAGAACCTGGCCAGTTCCTAAAAGGGCATACGTTAAAAATTCATTCGCTTCCTCTAAGGAAAGATCACTATTTCTCACAGCCGCTTTCGCCATTTCTTCAAAAAGAGCAGCGATAAAACCAGGAGATGAGCTTGTCAAATTGCTCGCCGCATCAAATCGGTCTTCCTCTACCTCCCTGACGATGCTAAAAGCTGAAAGCAGCAGGTGCAAGCGCTCCTTGTCCTCACGTCCTGCGGCTGCACCATGCGCAACAAGAGATACGCCTGTCCCAACAGCTGACGTGAGCGTTGGGATGTATCTGGATACTGGCTGTGTTGTATGCGCCTGTAACTTTTCTAATGTTACAGCTGCTGCTACTGACACAATATGTACCGCTCTCCCTTTAGAAGGCAGCTGATCCAGAACATTTAGTACAGCAAGCGGCGGCACGCAGACAAACAATATATCACATGACGCAGATAGGTCCTCTAATGAACAAATGTTGATTTCTTGGTGCTTTTCTTTGAGCTGATGAAGGCGCTCCGTTTCACTTCTTGTATGGATCATGATTTGATGAGCATCTAGCACCCCATTTTCCAGCCACTTTTGCACCATCATATCAGCCATACTTCCATATCCAATGATTCCAATTGTCTCCACAGTTTAATCTCCTCTATCTTGCTTAGATTCACTACTTATTTTAACAATTTCCCACAATGTTTTCATTTTTATCCCACACTTTTTTCATACGATAAAGTCAGTCCCCACCACATACGGTAAAACACCCAAACACATACATGAAAAAATCATTGAAAGAGAGTGATTGAAATGACACAGCACAAAGATGACAAACAAACAATTGAACAACCTCAAAAACAGAAAAAGCCAAACGGCTGGTTTAAGCCATTTCTCAGCGGTGTTGTAGGCGGTACATTAGCGTTAGGTGTCTACGTTCTTACGCCATATGCTCAGCATTCATCAGACAGCACCGCAAATGATTCGGCAGCAAAAACAGAAGCAGTATCGACAAATCACACAAATTCGTCAAAAACAACAGCCGTCCAAACATCAAATTCATCAAGCAACATCTCCAGCATGGTCGAAAATGTATCACCAGCTATTGTCGGCATTACAAACTACCAAGCGCAAACTCAAACAGACACGAGCTTTGGCGATTTCAATACGCCTTTTGATGAATTACCGCAAAACAAAAGCAGTCAAGAGGAAAAAACCGGTACAGGCTCAGGAGTCATTTTCAAAAAATCAGGCAATAAAGCCTATGTCTTAACAAACAACCACGTCATTGAAGGGGCAAACAAACTAACCGTATCCTTACACGATGGCAAAACCATTGAAGGAAAACTGGTTGGAGCTGATCCGCTCACTGACTTAGCCGTTGTGGAAATTAGCAGCAGTCATGTGACAAAGGTTGCGGCATTAGGCAATTCCTCCTCACTGCGTGCTGGAGAAACCGTCATTGCAATCGGAAACCCGCTTGGTGAAGATCTTTCAAGAACGGTGACACAAGGAATTGTCAGCGGCGTCGACCGAACAGTCTCTATGAACACATCAGCAGGCGAAAGCAGCATTAATGTCATTCAAACAGATGCAGCCATTAACCCAGGTAACAGCGGCGGCCCGCTTCTGACGACAGACGGAAAGGTTGTGGGGATCACGAGTATGAAAATATCTGAAACAGGTGTTGAAGGCATTGGGTTCGCACTGCCAATCAATGATGTCAAACCAATTGCTGATCAGCTTCTCGCAAAAGGAAAAATTGAACGTCCATATATCGGCATCAGCATGCTGGATCTCGAACAAGTTCCAGATGTGTATCAGAAAGAAACTCTCGGACTCAAAACCAGTCAGCTCGATAAAGGCGTTTACGTCAAAGATATCGCCGCAGGTTCACCTGCCGCCAAAGCTGGCTTAAAGTCAGAGGATGTCATTACCGGCATCAATGGGAAACAAATCAAAACTGGCAGTGAATTACGTCATGAGCTATACACGAATGCAAAAGTAGGGGACACCGTGAGCATCACCCTCATTCGAAACGGAAAACAAGAAACAAAGCAGGTCACATTAACACAATCTGAATCTAAGCAGGTCAGTTCCTAATAAAAAAACAGCTCAGTTGATGAGCTGTTTTTTTATGACGACTGAATTGGCGTTAATCTTTGTTCAATTTCTGCTCGTTTATGCTCTAGGAACGGCGGAAGGGCTAATTGATCACCAAGTTCGTCCACCCCTTCATCCACTGTAAACCCAGGGCCATCTGTTGAAATTTCAAATAAAATACCATTTGGCTCTCTAAAGTAAAGAGCTTTAAAGTAAAAGCGTTCTACAACACCAGAGTTCGTAAAGTCTGCTTTTGAGATTTTTTCATACCATTTTTCAAGCTCCTCTGCATCCTTCACGCGAAATGCGACGTGATGCACACTTCCTCTGCCGGAACGTTCAGAAGGCCCTTCTGTTTTTTCCATCACATGAATTTCTGTTCCAGCACCGCCATTTCCTGACTCAAAAATGGTCACGATCTCTCCATTATTTGATTGTTCACGTGCTCTTTCAGTGAAACCAAGGATGTCCGTTAAAACACGGATCGTCTTGTCAGCTTCTGCAACGGTTAATTCAACTGGACCTAAACCTCTAATCGCAAACTCTGCCGGAATATCGTCATGTACTGGCGGTGAGCCTGCCTCTTGCGTATTCGGTTCTACTGTTAAAAACAGCTGCTGCCCTTCTGGGTCTTTAAAACGCAAAGCAGGTCTTCCGCCTCTCAAAGAAGCTGTTTCTTGCTGCACGCCTTTATCTTCAAACCGCTTTTCCCAAAACGTGAGTGCCTCTTCAGAAGAAACGAGAAGACCTGTGCTTGTGATCGCATTCGTCCCTTCCAAACGGCGGGCAAGCATTGGAATTTCAAAGAATGTAAGCTCCGTTCCTGGTGAAGCGACCTCATCTCCATAAAACAAATGATACATAGACGGGTCGTCCTGATTGACTGTTTTCTTTACAAGTTTCAAGCCAAGGATTTGGCGGTAGAAATCAACATTTTTCTGAGCATTGGCTGTTAACGCAGATACGTGGTGAATCCCATTGATTTTCATATTTTTCACTCCTATTTTAAATTATCTCGAATTCGAGATAATATCCTTATGAATAAAATAGTTCATTTTTCAAGAAAAGTCAACCATTTGGCTGCACGTTTACTGGATGTTCGGTTTCCGGTCATTAAATTAACATTTAATCAAGAATAAACTTTCAATGTTCGTTTTTAACACAACATTTACCCTAATATCTCCAATAAATGAACACTTTCAAATACAAATACGAAAATCAGAAAATTTTTTTAATTCTTGTTTTCCTAAAATCGTATTACAATGAACAAAATACATGTCACAGTAACGTACGAAAGTGATGCAGGAGGTCGTGTGTAATGAACAAAGAACAACCAGCGTTAAAACAAGACATCGGCTTATTTTTCGCCCTATCTCTTGTCATCGGGACCATTATTGGGTCAGGCGTCTTTATGAAGCCAGGCAACGTCCTTTCCTATTCAGGAAGCTCAGACATCGCATTATTCGCTTGGCTGTTAGGTGGAATCTTAACCCTTGCAGGCGGACTGACTGTCGCTGAAATTGGTACACAAATCCCGAGAACCGGCGGTTTGTACGCCTATCTTGAAGAAGTGTATGGTGAATTTTGGGGCTACTTATGCGGCTGGGTGCAGATTATTATTTACGGACCCGCCATCATTGGTGCACTTGGTCTTTATTTTGGTTCATTATTAGCCAATTTATTTTCTCTTTCGACTTTATGGTCTACAACGATCGGCATTATCACCGTTTTATTTTTATGTATCATTAACATCATGGGAACAAAATACGGCGGATTTGTTCAGGGGCTGACCACTATCGGAAAGCTTGTCCCAATTGCCGCTATTATTGGGTTTGGCATATGGAAAGGTAACGAAAACATCTTGATGACCGTCAACGATAGTATCGCTCAAATGAACTTCGGTGCAGCGATTTTGGCTACGCTGTTTGCCTATGATGGCTGGATTTTACTTGCGGCGCTTGGGGGAGAAATGAAAAACCCTGAGAAACTGCTGCCTCGCGCGATGGCAGGCGGAATTTTAATCGTGACGGCTTGTTATCTCTTTATTAATGTCGCACTTTTGCACGTGCTGCCAGCTGATCAAATCGTCCAGTTAGGTGAAAATGCGACAAGCACTGCTGCTACCATGCTCTTTGGACCAATTGGCGGGAAAATCATTAGTATTGGGATCATCATCAGCATCTTTGGCTGTTTGAACGGCAAGATTCTTTCATTCCCACGTGTGATTTTTGCGATGGCAGAACGAAAGCAGATTCCTTTCGCCAATGCGATTTCGCGGATTCACCCAACGTTTAAAACACCTTGGATCGCTGTATTTGTGCAAATTTTGATCGCCATTGTGTTTATGATCGTCAGTAATCCAGAGAAGCTGTCTGAGGTCTCGATTTTCATGATCTACATCTTTTATGTCATGGCCTTTTTCGCCGTCTTTAAGCTGAGAAAACAAAACAGCGGAATGAAGCGTGCTTACAGTGTACCACTTTACCCGCTGACACCGATCATTGCGATTATCGGTTCATTATTCGTTTTAATCAGCACCATGATCACCGATTGGAAAAGCTGCCTGATCTCCATGCTGATCGGGATGGCTGGACTGCCTATTTATTATTATATGAAAAAAGCACAAAAAAAAGCAGAGCACTAATCAGTGCTCTGCTTTTTTTCCTTCTTCTCAGCGTAATAGAAAACCTTTGTAGTCTAGGAAAGACGAGTACCGGAGCGGAGAAAATGTGACATTCGTGAGCACAGGAACGGAGGACTGACAAAAAATGCGAGGGTTTGCCTACACGCTGAAGCAGAGCGCTAAAAGGTCTCTGCTTCATTTTTTATATTGTTTGATCACTTTGTATGATTCGTTTAAATATCTCATCAGCCGGTATGGCTTACTAAGCACGCGGATTGGGAGCCTTGAGATAAATCCATTCAGGTTCGACTTATATTCCTGCGTGATCCGCTTTGGCTTTGTCGCTATTTTCTCGTATACTTCCTTGTAAAATTCCTTCATGATGTCGACTTGCACACTGATCTTTTGATGACACTCTGTACACTCAACGCTTTTCATCTGATCATTCACATAAACGATGCTGTGGAGGGTCTCTTCTTGGCACCGAGTACAGTGTAGGTTTGCTTCCATTTCGGTTTTCTTCAAGATACACAGCTCCTTTCTCGTTTGATGTTGCTCTTGTTATACCATTCGAACGCTGCCAGCCTTTTATTGAACGGATGCTTCCTTTAAAATGGCTGCCGCCGTTAGTTCGTCTGTCACCAGTACTTGGATGAAGCCGCCATTTAAAGCCCCTAAAATGCTCTCAGCTTTATGGGTTCCTTCTACAACAGCGATGACCGTTTTGACGCTCTTTAATTGTTCCAGCGATAAGCCAATGACCTTTTGATTCAGTTCATCTTGGACAGGTTTTCCTTCTCCATCAAAGAAACGAAAGCCAATATCACCGACAGCCCCTGATTGCCTTAAACCAGATAAGTCCTCTTCTTTTAAATAACCGACTGTTTTTAAAGTTGACCCTTTATGCGGGTTGCCAATACCGATGAGGGCAATATCCACATTTCTGCCTTCTTCAAGCACAGCTTCTATGTCCTGCATCGCCATAAGCCGTTCTTTTAATTCTTCTGTTTCTAAAATCGCAGGGGCATATAAATAGGAACACGTGCCGTTCATTTTCTTTGCCAGCTCATATGCCAGCTGATTGGCATGAATGTCGACCGCCTGCCTGCCCATTCCGCCCTCTAAAGGAATGACCTTCACATCGTTTCTTCGTTCAAACGGATATTCTTTGACAAGTTCAGCAAGCGTCGTGCCCCATGAAATACCGATTTTCTCCGCATCTTTCATGTTTTTAGACAAATAATAGGCGCCTGCTTGACCGACTGCCCGCTTCACCATCTCAGACATTGTCCCGACACTTGGGACAACGACCGCATCTGTTAATTGAAAGGTTGTTTCTAGCTGCTTTTCAAGTTCCACCGTATGAATGCTTTCGTCTTTAATGTACACTTCAACGATTCCCACATCTTTTGCTTTTTGTAAGAGCTTTGAAATGACTGGTCTTGAGACATTGAGCTTTTTTGCAATTTCCTGCTGCGTCCACCCGTCTGTATAATAAAGATGAGCAACTTTGACGAGCTGTCGTCTTTCTTCCCAATTCAGCATGTGACATCATCCTTTTAATATACTATGATTACCAGTATACCAAACATTCGTTTCCAATTGGAACAATTGTTATGAAAATGACAAAAAGAGCGATTAACTCTCCGCTCTTTTTCCCTCAGTATATTTTGGCTGATACGTTCTCCCTCCGTCTAACAGGATCATTTGTCCGTGCAAATAGCTCCCCTCGCGACGTGTGAGAAATAAAGTGAGCCCTGCGATATCCTCAGGTGTTCCTAATCTTCCGATGGGAATGAGTGATTGCAGCTGCCGTTTCTCCTCTACAGTAGGATAGAGCGTATCAAGCATTTGAGATTCAATTACGCGGGGGGCAATCACATTGATGCGTATTTGATGCGAGCCTAGTTCCTTTACGAGCGAACGCATCAATCCAAAAGCCCCTGCTTTTGATGCATAATATTGAATACCGCCGCCTGAGCCGGTGATTGCAGATCCCGATCCAATAATGACAACACTGCCTTCCTGCCGCTCACACATATAGGGTGCCAACGCTTTGATGCAATAGTAAAGACCATATAAGTTCACAGCCAGTGTCTTTTTCCAAAGTGAAAAATCGACTTCTAAAAAAGGCAGTGATTTTGTCATTCCTGCTGAATACACAAGGTGAGCAATACCGCCCAGCTCCCTTTCAGCTGCTGATATCATTTGCTGAACACTTTCCCACGATGAAACGTCAGCTTGAATAGTCAGCAGCTGAGGATACTGTGTCTTTAAGAGCGAAAGTCCCTTTTCGTCTATATCTGACACGGCGACTTGGTGCCCTTCTTTTAAAAATCGCTCAGTAATTTCTTTTCCGATCCCTTGGGCTCCGCCAACGATGAGAACTGGTTTTTGAACATTAGCCAGCACTCTCACCCCCATCAAGCATAATCGCCACGCCATCTGTAAATGCACCATAGGAGGTACTGAGGAACACCGTCATATGGGCCACAGTCTCCTTGATTTGCTCTGTATCAGGAAACAAATGGAGAGGCGGCGGCAGCAGCGCAAGCACCCGGATACCTTTGTCTTTAAATTCTCTCGCTAACCCTTTTGTCATGGCATTCAGCATAGAATTCGATGTAGCATGCGAGATCCCGCCATCACCTGTGATACTGCCTGATGACGATATATTAATGATGCAGCCTTGCCTCTGATCAACCATATGCCATACGGCGGCCTGACTGGAAAGAAAGACGGTATTCACAGCCGATTCCACTTCACCCACCCACTCATCAGGGCTCACGTCATCAAGTTCCGCGTCCGCTCCTTGCTCTGCTTGATTGACCAAAATATCCAGTTTACCGCATGTATCAATCACTTGCCTCAGCATCCGTGTGGCATCACGCGGCGTTTCCAACGGGTTCTGAATGATACTCGCTTGACCGCCCATTTTTTGAATGTCTTCACGAATGGTTTTAGCCTTTGACTCATCATGAAACGTGTGTAAAAAAACATGTGCACCTGCCCGGGCTAAAGCCAGGCAGATGGCTTCTCCAAATCCATCTGTGCTACCTGTCACAAGTGCCGCTTTCTGATGAAGCTGGACGTGCACATGCATCTCCTCCCTATCCCTTGTTTGGCCATTATTTTCTCAGCTTACTCACGATATCAAGTGCTACTTCATAAAAACCTTCTGAGATGGTCGGATGCGGATGAATCATTTTCGCCATCTCTTCTGCTGTTCCTTCTAAATACATAAAGGAGGAAGCTTCTGAAATCATCTCTGTGACGTGCGGGCCAACCATCGTCGCACCAATCACTTCACCATAGGCTGTATCGTATACCAATTTAATAAAACCTGTTTGCTCGCCTGCCGCTAGTGCTTTACCGCTTGCCGCTAAATCAAATCGTTCTGCCCGCACGTTAAGTCCTTTGGCTTTTGCCTCTTTCTCAGTCAGACCAACACTTGCTACCTCTGGTAATGTATAAATACATCTAGGCATGATATCAGCATTCATTTTTTCAGACACACCGCAAATATTACTGACCGCAACAGCGGCCTCTGCCATCGCTGCGTGAGCCAGCTGATAGCCGCCAGCGACATCCCCAACTGCATAGACACCTTCCACACTTGTCTGCATCTTGTCATTCACTTTGATAAAAGGACCATCCAGCTGAAGGTCAAGCTGGCTGACGGCAGATACACTAGGTCTTCTTCCTACACAAACAAGCAGTCTTTCAGCCGTAAAGATATGCGTCTCTCCTTTATCGTCTGATGCATGAACCGCTTTGACTCCTTCGCTTTCCGTCACCTCTGTCACAGTGGTTTTCTTCGCGATATGGATGCCTTTTTTCTTTAATTCTCTTTCTAGCAGCTTAGATGCTTCCTCATCCTCTTGCGGAATAATAGACGGAGCCGCTTCGATAATCGTGACTTTTGATTGAAGACTCTGGAAGATACAAGCCAGCTCAAGTCCAATGACACCGCCGCCAATGATGACGACAGAAGCCGGAATATCTGGAATGTCAAAGATCGTATCACTTGTGTCAAATTGAATGTCTTTAAGGCCCGGTATTGGCGGAATGGCAGGTGAAGATCCAGTAGCAATGATGAGTTCTTTCGTTTCGATCGATTCTGCCCCATCTTGCTTTTCAATCTCAATCCGGTGCTTTGCAACAGCTGTACCTCTGCCGTTATATACATCAATCTTTCCTTGCTTTAATAAAAAGGCAATTCCGCCTCTGAGCTTTTCAATGACGTCATCTTTGCGCTTTCTCATTTTATCGAAGGAAAGGACCAAATCACCTGTTTCAATTCCCCAGCTTTTCGCCTTCTCAATTGATTCAATAACTTCTGCATGTTTGAGCAGCGTCTTTGAAGGAATACAGCCCCGATTTAAACAAGTACCGCCTAGAAAATCCTCTTCAATCAATGCGACCTTCCGTCCACGCTCAGCTGCTTGAAGGGCGGCAGTATACCCGCCAGGCCCTCCGCCAATGACTGTCAGATCATACGTTTTCGTCATCCGATTCATCTCCTACATTAGCAATTCAAATGGTTGTTCAAGCACTTTTTTAAGATCTGTTAAAAAGGCAGCCGCTGGTGCGCCATCTACTACTCGGTGATCAAACGATAAACTAACGCCCATCATCGGCCGCACCTGAATTTCTCCATCTACTACAACAGCTTTTTCTTGAATGCGCCCAACCCCTAAGATCGCCACTTCCGGCTGATTAATAATCGGGGTAAAGGTATCAATGGCATACACCCCTAAGTTACTAATGGTAAAAGTGGACCCTTTCAGCTGGTCTGGCAGCAGTTTTTGGTCACGTGCGCTTCGGCCGATTTCTTTCGCCTCTTTTGTCAGCTGTTTTAACCCTTTTTGGTTCGCATGAGAAATGACTGGAACCATTAAGCCATCTTTTACAGCGACAGCGAGACCAATGTGCACATCATCATGGAAATGGAGCTCATTTTGTTCAAACGTCATATTGATCTGCGGGTGGCGCGTGAGTACGTTGCTGACCGCATGAATGATAATTTCTGTAAACGACAGTCTGTAGCCTGTCTCTTTTTCAATCGCTGGCAATAGCTGTTTGCGTATTTCTTTCGCTTTTGTCATATCGATTTCACTTGTTAATGTCACATGCGGTGCTGTAAAGGCACTTTGTGACATGCGATCAGCGATCACTTTTCTCATACCAGCTAGTTTTTGTGTTTTCACTGGAGAAGACTCTGCTGTTTGTACAGCTGCTGCCGTTACATCACTCTTCATAATTTTCCCGTGTGCACCAGATCCAGCAACATTCGCTAAATCGATTCCTTCACGAGCAGCCACTTTTTCTGCAAGCGGTGACACGCGCTGCTCTTTCTCACTAGAGTGGACGGCCGCCTCGACGTCCCGCTTTTGAATTCTGCCATTAGGTCCTGTGCCAGATACCTCATGAATCGCTACATGATGATCCTTTGCCGTTTTTCTCGCCGCAGGTGTGGCACGTACTTTTTCATTAGGTGTTTTTGGGGCTTCAGCAGAACTGGAAGAAGCCGCGTCTGATGAGGACGATTCGCTACTGCCTGGTGAATCTTCATCTGATTGTGCTGGCGGTTCGCTTGGCACCTGTTCATTTGCCTCTCCGATGTATCCAATGACAGCATTGACTGGAATTTGATCATCGGCTTCATAATATTTCTTTAGAAAAATACCATCATCATAGGCTTCCACCTCAATATTGATCTTGTCTGTCATAATTTCAAAAAGAGGCTCACCGATTTCAACCGAATCTCCTTCTTCTTTAAACCATTGAAGCAAGGTGCCGACTTCCATCGTACTGCTCAGCTTCGGCATAAATATCTCTTTTGGCATGATCTTCTCCCCTTTACTTAAGAGCGCACAAGCTCTTTTGCTGCTTCAATAATATCTGGCACTTGTGGAATGACCGCTTTTTCTAGCGTCGGGTTGTATGGTATTGGGACCGCAAGACCGCCAAGTCGTTTAATTGGAGCATCTAAGTAGTCAAAGGCTTCACTTTCCGCTATCATACTTGCAATCTCTCCGCCATAGCCGCCTCGTTTTACCGCTTCATGAACGACGATACATTTACCTGTTTTCTTCACAGATTCGATAATCGTTTCTTCATCTAATGGGACGAGTGTTCTTGGGTCAATGATTTCAACATCGATTCCCTCAGCTTCTAGTTCCTTCGCCGCTTCTAACGCTTTGTGTACCATTATCGCTGTTGCTACAATCGTGACGTCTTTCCCGCTTCTTTTCACATCTGCTTTCCCTAGAGGAATGGAATATTGCTCTTCAGGCACTTCACCGATTGTTTTATATAAAAGCTTGTGCTCGTAGAAAATGACAGGGTTGTCATCATCCATCGCCGCTTTTAAAAGTCCTTTTGCATCATAGGCTGTTGAAGGCTGAACCACTTTAAGTCCTGGAATATGCGCCATCCACGCTTCTAAGCTTTGGGAGTGCTGCGCCGCTGCACCCGTTCCTGATCCTGCTGGTGTTCTTACGACAAGCGGCACCTTTCCTTTTCCGCCAAACATGTATCGTGTTTTGGCTGCTTGGTTCACAAGCTGATCCATTGCAATTGTAATAAAGTCAGAGAATTGAAGTTCTAAAATCGGACGCATACCAGTTAAAGCCGCTCCGACTGCCCCACCTGCGATGGCAGCCTCTGAGATAGGTGTATTGCGAACGCGCTCTGGCCCGAATTCTTCAATCATGCCGCGCGTGACACCAAAAGCACCTCCATATACGCCGATATCTTCACCTAAAATGAAGACATCTTGGTTTTCTCTCATTTCCTGACTCATTGCCTCTCGAACGGCTTCTAAATATGAAATCTCTCTCACTGTTGTTTTTGTCACGTGATTCCCCTCCTAATTAGGCGTATACATCCTCTAATAGTGTGTCAATTGACGGTTCTTTACTGTTTTTGGCGAATTCGACAGACGCTTCAATTTCCTGCTTTGCTTCTTCCTGTAAGCTTGCCGCCTGCTCTTCTGTCAAAACATTCAGTTCAATCAAGAGAGACTTAAAGCGTTTGATTCCGTCTTTTTGTCTCCATTCTGTCTCTTCTTCACGTGTACGATATTTTTTCGCATCACTCTTAGAGTGACCCTTCCAGCGGTATGTTTTCATTTCAATGAGTGATGGGCCTTCTCCCGCTCTCGCACGGCTGACTGCTTCATCAACTGTGTTCATAATTTCGACCATGTCATTTCCATCAACCGTTTTTCCTGGCATTCCGTAGCTTTCTGCTCTTGTTGAAATGTCTTCAATGTTGATCATTTCTTTCACAGGGCCAGACATGCCGTACTGGTTGTTTTCACAAATAAACACAACCGGTAAATCCCAAATGGATGCAAGGTTTAATGCTTCATGGAAGCTGCCTTCATTTGTGGCACCATCTCCGAAGAAACAAAGAACAACAAAGCCTTCCTGCTTCATTTTAGATGTGAGCGCTGCACCTGTTGCCAGCGGGATACCGCCGCCAACAATTCCATTTGCCCCAAGATTTCCTTTTTCTAAGTCCGCAATATGCATGGAGCCGCCTTTTCCTTTACAATAGCCGGTTTCACGTCCAAACAATTCAGCCATCATTTTATTGACCTCGGCCCCTTTTGCAATACAGTGACCGTGTCCCCTGTGTGTGCTGACGATCTTATCTTTATCTTTTAATACGGCAATCGATCCAACAGCGGATGCTTCCTGTCCAACACATAAATGAGTGGTGCCATGGATAAGTCCTTTTGCAAAAAATTGATCGACCTTTTCATCAAAATATCTCACTAACCACATTTGTTTATATAAATCTGCTAATTTCTCATGACTAATCTGTTCAGGCAAAGTGATTTGTTTTTGCATTTCTTCTCTCCCCTTTACATTTGTTCTTATGTGTTACATTTGTAATCATCATACGTTTAAGTGTCATCGAAGTCAAGCATTTCTCTCTCATTTTTAAGCGTTTTCATCTTTTGTCAGAAAAAAAGAGAAAGGCAAAGCCCTTTTCCAAAGAACTTCTCTTTCTCTTTTAATCTCCTACACTCATTCATCTGGATACATCATGATTTTGACGCTCTCACCCTCAGGATGCCTCGCACATTCTATCGCCTGAAGCAGCTGGCTTAACGGATAACGATGCGTCACCATCTTTTCAGTGTTGACCACTTTTGCTTTCAAAAGCTCAAGGGCTTCACGATAATGATATGGATGCGAGGAATAGGCTCCTACTACCTTCACTTCATCATTAAAAAATCGTTCAGCAGGAATGGGCACATCTCCCTTTGGAAAATGAGCAAACACCAAAATCGTCCCGCCTCGCGCTACAGCCTGAAACGCCTCTTTTAAAAGCGCACTGCTCCCAACAGAAATAATGACGAGGTCTGCTCCCTTTCCATCTGTTTCTTTCATCACCCGGTTTTCCACCGGCTCGGCTGCTGGATGAAAGGAGACGTCTGCACCTAAACTCCTCGCTTGCAGCAGTCTGTTCTCATTCACGTCTGTTATCATCACTTTCCCAGCCAAATAATATTTGGCGAGCTGCAATTGAATACAGCCAATTTGCCCCGCTCCAAGGATCAAAACGGAATCTCCTGGGTGAACAGGAGCTCGTTCAAACCCGTGCAGGCAGCAGGCAACCGGTTCTACCATCGCCCCTTGCTCATACGATACGTCTTTTGGAAGCTTGCCCATCGTGTGCTTGACATGCAAAGCAGGTACACGGATATATTCTGAAAACCCGCCCGGCTCTACATTTGTGGCTGTAAACTGCGGACACATCGTATAAAAACCCTTTTGACAAAAGTCACAGGTAAAACAAGGCACATGATGTGCCACATAGACCCTGTCTCCCGTTTGGACATTTGTCACGTGCTTGCCGGTCTCGACAATATCACCAGCGATTTCATGCCCCAGTACTGTCCCAGGAGGTACTGTCTCATGTGTTGCTTTGTAAATATCCGTTCCACATAAGCCGCAGGCTCGCAGCTTTAACAAAACTTCATCATCACCGATGACTGGCCGGTTCCGCTCCTCATACCGAATGTCCTCTGAAGAATAAAAGACAGCTGATTTCATGTAGCGGCATCCTCCTTTTCATCACCCTTCGCAAAATCCTGCAACGTTTGAACAAGCTGCTTGTACTCACTCATCTCACTGGATATCCAGTAACGCCCTCCGAATATACGAGATGGACCCACCCTGACATAGACTTTCCCGATATGAGGATAAGGCTTTAAAAATAGCTTTCCTTTAATATCAGAAACTGCATATGTGTGCCATCTGCCAAAAGCCCCTATCTTCAGTTGATCTTCACTAATGATGACGCTTGTCGGCTGGTTCAGTCCTGTGATACTAGAAAGCATGAGAATAGGCAGTGTATAAACGCCTAACACAGCTAACGGCTCAGGTCCTGCTGACCATAACGTATAAAGAGACCAGAGAAAAAACAGACAAATGAGCACAGCCGGAAGAAAAATAGACAACACTGCAGACGTTCGGCTATAAGCGTGATGCTGCATAAGACTTCCTCCTTCAGATCACTAGAAGGAGCCCGAAAGCTCCTCCTTGAAATAGTCTTCTACTTGATATGATCGATGATTTTCTCGATATCATCTTCAATACCAAATCCAGTTAAAAAGGATAATGTTTGAATCACAGGCGTCCCTTTTGTATCACTTACAGGCGTTGTTGTCACGATTAAATCAGCACCCTCTGCTTTTTGCGGGACTTCAGATGCCTTACACTGTTCCACCACGACATCATATCCTTTTTCCTTTAACGTCTCTTCTACCTTTTTAGCGACAACCGTTGATGTTGCAACTGCCGTTCCGCATGATACTAATATTTTCTTCGCCATTAGAATCCCTCCAGCTCATTTATTGTTCTTTCTGATCTAAGCCCATTTCTTTTGCATACTGCTTTTTAATATCATTTCGCACCCAGTACCATAGAAGCCCATAAGCCAGAGCACAGATGATGGCTGCAATAAAGTAAGGGTTGCTCGGATCAAGAAGTCTCACCATGATCCAAGGAATGACGTGAGAACCAAGGTCAATACCTGAAATCATGTTTGCCCCTTCTGGGAAATCAAAGCCGACTGCTTTCCCCATTGTTGTCGCAAGCGGAGCAAGGTTCGTTGCGATAAAGAAGACAATCATTAATGTAAAAATACTGTTAATAAGGCCGCGAATAATATTTCCACGAGCGGCTGCTACTGCCCAGACAACTGTAAATGGCAGAACCGATAAGTCAGCAAACGGGAGCATGCCATTGTAAGGGAGAACAACTGCGAGCAAAATCGTAATCGGCACCATTAAAAGGGCTACCGCCATATTCGCTGGATGACCAATTACAATCGCTGTATCTAAACCAATATAGACATTTTTCCCTGGGAAACGCTTTTGAATATAAGAACGAGCGCCCTCAGAGATTGGAATGAGTCCTTCCATTAATAACGCAACCATTCTTGGCATTAAGACAAGAACTGCCGCCATTTGAATACCGAGCGTCATCACGCCTTTTGCATCATAGCCGCCGAGAAGACCAATAATGATACCAAGTATGAGACCCATCACAAGCGGTTCACCAAAGATGCCAAAGCGTTTCTTCAATGTTTCTGGATCAGCATGAATTTTGTTTAAACCAGGGATCTTATCAATGATGCGGTTGGACGCATACATCAGCGGGGCGAAGTTGACCGTTTCAGCATGAGCCATCGATACGCCTTTTAATCCGAAATGGTGTTCAATTGTCGGCGCCGTCCAATCGGCTAATTTTAGCGTGATCGCAGAGACAATCAAGCCAACAGCAAGAGCCAAGAACATATTATGATAAGCGTAGTAAGTAACAGAGGCTGCGAAAATCAAATGCCAGAAGTTCCAAATATCCACATTCAGCGTTTTCGTAAAGTTCACGGACAATAAGATGACATTTAGTAAAAGCACAAGAGGAATCATGAGCGGGGCAACGGGTGTACCAAAGGATATGGCAGCTCCAATCGGCCATCCAACATCCAAAATATCGAGCTTTAGCCCAAGGGAATTAACCATGGCTTTTGCTGCTGGCCCTAGACCGCTCACGAGCAAATTAATGACAAGATTAACACCGACAAATCCAATTCCGATCGTAATACCGGCCCTGAAGGATTTCTTAAAGCCCTGCCTTAAAATCATACCGAAAAGCGTCATAATAATCGGGAGCATAATAGTTGGTCCAAGGTCTAATATAAAATCGACGGCTTGCTTGATCATACATCCACCTCCTGAATTTTTCAGATAAAGCGCTTACATATTTTCGTGAATGGCTATTGGTTTAGTTCTTGCTGAAGCACGTCAACCGCTTCTTCATAAGATGTCATATAAGAGAGCTTCGTCATCACTTCTTCTTTTCTAAAAAGTGTCATCAGCTTCTCAAGCATCACAAGCTGTTTGCTAGGCTCAGAGATTGCTAGGACAAACACAATTTTGGCTTGCACTGTTTCATCAGGGCTTCCCATCTTATGAAAAATAACAGGTTCCTTTAAAGTAGCTACACTAATCGCCGGTTTGTTCACATGCTCAGGATCTGTATGCGGAATCGCTACCCCAAAGGCTGCAAGTGGAAGGCCTGTAGGATATGTTTTTTCTCTTTCAAGCACTGCTGGTAAAAAGCTCGATTTAATGTACCCTCCAGCTTCTAACCGCCCTGCTAAATATGTGGTCACCTCCTCTCTCGAAGATGCTTCGAACTGCAGCTTAATCAGTTGTTCATCTAACTCAAACAAGCTGTTCAAACAACCACCCCTTTCATTTGATATAAATATGAACACATGTAACAAAAAGAAAGAACATTTTAGAATAGAACCTTTTATAAAACGCTTACAATTATGCGTTCTGAAAAATGTTCAATACTGTTACCTTTGTAAAGATATTATAATATTCAAAATTATAAGTCAATGTCCCTAGGGAAATTTAAATAAAAAAAGACGCAGTGATCACTGCGTCTCTTCCTTCTAACCTTCTATACTGCTTGTTAAATGTGGCTTCCTATATCTAAAAATTCAGATACAAATAGATTGTCTGTCTGTACTGCCATTTCTTCCTTTGTACCAATTTTTTCGATTCTTCCTTCATTCATCACCACAACACGATCAGCAATATCGAATGCTTCTTCTTGATCATGTGTCACAAAAATGGTGGTCATTTGAAAGTCACGATGGACTTTTTTCAGCCAATGCCTTAATTCTTTCCTCACCTTTGTATCAAGTGCGCCAAAGGGTTCATCCAACAGGAGTGCCTTCGGCTGAACGGCAAGTGCGCGCGCCAGTGCTACACGCTGCTTTTGCCCGCCTGACAGCTGATCTGGATACCGCTGCTCATACTGCGTAAGCTGAACAACCTCTAAAAGCTCATGTACCCGCTCTTTGATGTCTTTTTTAGGCAGTCTTTCTCCTCTAGGTTTAATTTTCAGTCCATATGCCACATTATCAAAAACCGTCATATTTCGAAAAAGCGCATATTGCTGAAACACAAAACCGATCTGCCGTTTTCGTACTGGAATGTGTGTGTAATCCTGATCTCCGAATAAAATCTGCCCGTTATTGGCGTAATCAAGACCTGCAATGATTCTTAATAACGTCGTCTTTCCAGAGCCAGACGGTCCTAATAAAGAGATCAATTCCCCATTTCTTATCGATAAATCCACGTTTTGCAAAACCTTTGTCTGACCAAATTGTTTTGATATTTGTTTTGCGGTAATTCCCAAGACCGATCCCTCCATTTATGTTGACCGCTTGCCAAGCCGATGATCCCTCTGCTGAATGATTTGCTTAATGATTAAAGTAATGACTGCCACAAACGCCATGAGAGACGCCACAGCAAAAGCGGCTTGAAATTGGTACTCATTGTATAAAATTTCGATATGAAGCGGCATCGTATTGGTCATCCCTCGAATATGACCTGATACAACCGACACGGCACCAAATTCACCAATCGCTCTTGCCCCGGCTAAAATAACACCGTAAAAAAGAGCCCATTTGATATTCGGCAGTGTCACAAAGAAAAAAGTCTTCCATCCGTTTGCACCAAGTGTGAGCGATGCTTCCTCCTCATGAATGCCTTCATGCTGCATAAATGGGATTAATTCTCTAGCAATAAACGGAAATGTAACGAATATGGTAGCTAGGATCATGCCTGGTACAGAATAAATGACTTTCCATCCATTCGTCATAAGCCAAGGTCCTAAAAGCCCGTTTGAACCAAATAAAAGCACAAATACAAGTCCAGCAATCACAGGCGAAACAGCAAACGGGAGATCAATCACAGTCGTTAACAAACGTTTTCCGCGGAAATTAAATTTTGTGATAAGCCATGCAGCACTCACCCCAAAGATCATTTGAAGCGGCAAGGTGACGACGACAATGAAAACGGTCAATTTGATCGCCGCGAGTGTATCTGGATGTGAGATGGCCAGAAGGTATGAACCCCACCCTTTCTCAAATGCCTTTGAAAACACGGCGATCAGCGGTATGAGTAAAAATAAAATCAAAAAAGCATACACGACCGTAATCAATAGGATTTTCACCGCTTTTGATTCGGTTACAGGACTTTTATACTGAACATGGTGCCGATGACTAAGCTCTCTCTCCAATGGTTTCACCTCACGTATACTTGTTTTTTCCGCTCAACATACCACTGAATGCCGTGAATCAATAACAGGATGAAAAATGAAAGAAGCAGCATCAAGCATGCAATCGCTGCTGCACCATGATAATCATATTGTTCAAGCTTGGACATGATCATCAGCGGTGTAATTTCTGTTTTAAACGGAATATTTCCAGCAATAAACACAACAGAGCCATATTCACCTAGCGCTCTTGCAAACGCAAGTGAAAATCCAGTCATCACCGCAGGAAACAAGGCCGGCAGCAGTATGTGAAAAAAGGTCTGTCTCCTTGTCGCACCAAGAATCGCCGCAGCCTCTTCCACTTCCTGCTGCAGCCCCTCTATCACAGGCTGAACGGTTCGGATAACGAATGGAATACCAATAAAAATCAGTGCCAAAATAATCCCAATCGGTGTGTACGCCACCTTTATATGCAGAAATTGACCAATCCATCCATTAGGAGAATAAAGGGTGGTGAGGGCAATACCCGCAACAGCTGTTGGGAGAGCAAAAGGCAAATCAATGAGAGCATCTAAGATTTTCTTTCCAGGAAATGTGTACCTGGCGAGAACCCAGGCAATCAGTACACCAAACCCTGCATTGATGAGAGCAGCTGCAAAGGAAGTCGTCACGGTCAACTGAAGCGACTTCAATACTCTTGCATCGGTAAAAACCTTCCAAATCCCCTCTGCTCCTAATGAAGCCGTCCAAATAAATACCATGGATAAAGGAATGACGACAATCGCACTCACATAAACGAGCGTCACCCCAAGGCTCAGCCCAAACCCAGGCAATATACGTTTTCTTTTATTGGCGGCTGCATGTGCTTTCTTCATCACATCGCCCCCTATTTTTGTCTGATGTATATTTGATCAAATAAGCCGCCATCATCAAAAAATCTTTTCTGCGCCTTTCTCCACCCGCCAAACGCTTGATCAATCGTCACCATATCAATCTTTTTAAACTGGTCTTTATATTTGTTTAAGACTTCTTGATTTCTAGGGCGATAATAGTTTTTCGCCGCAATTTCCTGCCCTTTTTTAGAATATAAATAATCTAAATAAGCCTTCGCCACTTTCTCTGTTCCTTTACGTTTCACATTTTGATCAACGACCGCAACAGGCGGCTCCGCTAGAATACTAATTGATGGGGTGACAATTTCAAATTTGTCTTTGCCTAGTTCGTGCTGCGTTAAATAGGCTTCATTCTCCCATGCAATTAACACATCCCCAAGTCCGCGTTCAACAAAGGTCGTTGTGGCTCCGCGTGCACCTGAATCAAGGACTTCGACATGTTCATATAGCTTTTTGACAAAACCCTTTGTTTTTTCTTCATTCCCATGAAATGTTTTATCGGCGTAGGCCCATGCAGCTAAGTAATTCCATCTCGCACCGCCGGACGTTTTCGGATTTGGCGTAATGATGGATACACCTGGCCGGATCAAATCGTCCCAATCTTTAATATTTTTGGGATTCCCTTTCTTCACAAGAAACACAATAGTCGATGTATACGGTGTTGACTGATTTGGAAATTCTTTTTGCCAATCTTTCGAAAGCAGTCCGCGATCTGCAATCGCATCAATGTCATACCCTAAAGCCAGTGTTGCCACATCTGCCTCGAGTCCATCAATAATCGATCTTCCCTGCTTTCCTGATCCACCATGAGACTGCTTGATCGTGACATCCTCACCTGTTTTGTCTTTCCAATACGTCTGAAAGGCTTGATTGTATTCCTGATACAATTCACGTGTAGGATCATACGAAACATTTAACAGCTCAACCTTTCCCTTTTGCTTTGAAGCTTCGTTTGCGTTTGAGCATGCAGTACTCGTCACAGCCAAGACTAATATAATGGTCACGACCCAGACCCATTTCCACTTTTTCATGTTATCCCGCTCCCCCGTTATCAAAAATAGTGACACCAACCTTGCCGTTTCATACGCAAAAAAAGACCCTTAGCCACCTGAAATACATCACAGTTCTGTACTTCAAATTGCCAAGAGCCTTCGGTTGTCCGATCAGCTATGTATGATTGATGTTAGTCTATATATTATTCAAACTATTCACAGGTGTCAACTATGTTTTTTCATTTAAACAAAAAAAGAAACGCCATCTTGAAGAGGCGCTTCTTTTCCCGGGAAATGGTTTTTAATCAGCAGATAGCTTTAAATTGACACCAACAGCGGTTCCATTTCTCGAGGAGTCAGCTACTCCTGTAAATGTCCCTGCTTTCCGATCAATGAGTAAGGCTTGCACATTTCCTATATCAATAGGTGAACTGCCAAAACGGTGACCCATGTCATTTAGCTTCGTTCTCACATCAAGGGGAACACCTACTTCGTAACGGTAAGAAGTTGTACTGTTTGTATAAATCCGCGGCTCTTCCACCGCATCTTGCAGCTCCATGTCGTATTCAAGCAAGTTTAGGATCGTTTGTGAAACAGAAGCAATAATGGTCGTTCCTCCAGGTGAGCCCACAGTCATGACCGGCTCGTTATCTTTGAATATGATGGTCGGGGTCATACTGGATAATGGACGCTTATTCGGCTGGACTTCATTTGCTCCGCCTGGTCTTGCGTCAAAATCTGTTAGTTCATTATTTAAGAAAAAGCCATATTCCGGAACAAGGATTCCTGTACCAAATAACTGTTCAATGGTTGTTGTAAATGACACGACATTTCCCCACTGATCGGCAACAGTAAAATGAGTGGTCTCGCCAATGGTTTTATCTTCTGGCTGCGGGACAATTGGGGATGGATTTTTTTCATCCTCATACGCCCATGGATCTCCTTCTTTCGGGTTTTTGTTCATTTGATCTAATTGAATGAGAGAAGCTCTTTTTGAAATGTAATCATCGTCTAGTAGTCCTTTTAGTGGAACATCTACGAATTCGGGGTCGCCTGCATATGCAGCACGGTCAGCATAGGAGAGATGCATTGTTTCAGCTAGCAGCTGATATTTTTCGAACGATTTGGGGTCATATTGTGATAGATTGAAGTGATCTAGTATTTTGAGCATTTGCAGCATAAACACACCGCCTGAGCTTGGTGGAGGCATACTTGCAAGCTGGTATCCTTTATAGTCCCCCCAGATAGGCTTGTCAGTCTTGACCTCATAACGACCAAGGTCATCAGTTGTCATCGTTCCGCCAAAATCTTGGACTGTATTTGCAAGTGCTTTTGCTACTTTTCCTTCATAAAATGCTTTGCTTCCTTTTTTTGCAATGAGCTTAAATGTTTTCGCAAGACTTGGCTGTACAAGCAGATCGCCTTCTTTGAGCGGCTGATCATCTGGAAGAAAGATTGGCGCTGCAGCCGTTTTTTTCAGCTTTTCTTGATGATCTTCAATGGCTTTTGCTAGAACAGAATCGATTTCAAATCCATCCTCTGCAAGCTGAATGGAAGGCTCAATCAATTCCTTCATCGAACGGGTTCCCCACTTATCTAATGCTGCTTCGAGACCTTTTACTGTCCCTGGAACACCAACCGCATTACCGTGTGCGGACCGCTCAGCAAATGGGATGACTTTTCCCTCATCCGTTAAAAACATGTCAGGTGTTGCGCCCTGTGGTGCTCGTTCTCTACTATTGATGATGGATGTTTCTTTTGTCTTTCCATCATAAACCATCATAAAACCACCGCCGCCAATTCCAGACATCATTGGCTCTGTCACATTCAGTGCGTACTGGATGGCAACAGCAGCATCCACTGCGTTTCCACCTTTCTTCAATACATCAGCACCTACTTCTGATGCCAGTGGGTGAGCAGTAGCCACCATGCCATCTTTACCAACAGCTACTTTACTCCCATGAGATTCGTTCGCATTGACTTGGCTGACAGGCAGAAAAAACGAGAAAACAAACAGACATATGGACAAAACAGTTAGAGAAATGCGTTTCATGAACAACACCCCTTCCATATTCTTACTTTGACCTTACCGACTTCTTGACCAGAATACAATAGATTATTCTAAAATTTCAAAAATTTTCATCCTATCATCCTACATTTCCCAAATCAAACATTGTTTTTCAAAACATATGACGCACTCACTCATTAGGAATAAAGACACAGCATTTCCAACGATTCAGCTTCAAGGTATAATAAACACAACAAAGAGGGGGAAAAACATTGAACAACAAAAGCAGATTATTTTGGGAAGACTATTGGAAAGAGAAATCAGAAAAAGCACCTGCTGATGCGTTTGTTTCGGCGTGGGCATTCGGCTCAGATCCAGATCATTTGCTTGATCTTGTAAAGCAAGGAAAAAAAACAGCCACTTGTTCTGGACACCTTTTTTATGAAAAGGAACAAGAGCCGCTTCCACAACCCGGACAATATGCGGTCATTTTGGACAGCCAGGAAGAGCCAAAAGCCATCATTGAAATTACACATGTAGATATCATGCCAATGAATGAAGTCCCCGTATCATTTGCACAAGCAGAGGGTGAAGGCGACTTATCTTATGACTATTGGTACAGAGAACATAAAGAATTTTTCACAGAAGCACTCCAATCATACGGTTTAGAATTCAAAGAGGATATGCTTCTTGTTTGTGAACGGTTTAAGCTGATTCATTCAGCTTCTTAGCCTTTAAGCGGCGCCAAATATGGCCCGCTTTTTTCGTTGCTTTTCCCCTTTTAGAAAAAGGTGAGTTGAGATCACATCTTTAGGTCAGAATAAGATCAAATAGAAAAAGTGAAGAAATTTTCGACTACACCTGTTTTTTTTCGACAAAAGAATATATAATTATTTGATGTGTGCATTGTCTCATTTATACAATGGAGGGTTTTTACATGTTAAAAAGGAAAAAAGACAAGTTTTCCGTCTTGTTAACGGAAATTGCTAAAAATTTAGATGAAACTGCTGAGTATTTTGTTAGCTATAAAGTAACAAATCAAACCACTCTGAAAGAATTTTCTGACACATTGAAGGAATATGAGACAAAAGGTGATAATCATGTTCATACCATGATTAAAGAGCTGAACAAAGCCTTTATTACACCGATTGAACGTGAAGACATTCTTCAATTGACGAATAGCCTCGATGATGTTTTAGATGGAATTGAGCATTTTTCCGCAACATTAGAAATTTACTCAATCACAAGCTCTGACGAACATATCGACAAATTCAGCCACTACATCAGAGAGTGTGCGAAAGAAATTTTAATCACAATTGATCTACTAGCTGAAAATCGCTTGAAAGATATTCATCCGCACGCAATCAAGATTAAAGAGATTGAACATAATTGTGACAATCTTCATCGTAAATCATTAAAGAACTTGTTTGGAAAAGAAACAGATCCAATTAAAGTGATTCAATACAAAGAAATTTACGAAACACTTGAAGAAATCGCTGATTCCTGTCAAAGTGTTGCCAACAATCTAGAAACAATCATTATGAAGAATGCGTAACGGGGTTAGTTAAACATGGACACATTACTCATCCTTACCATACTTATTGTCATTTGTGCACTTGCTTTTGATTTCATTAACGGGTTCCACGATACAGCAAATGCCATTGCGACTTCAGTTTCAACGAAGGCATTAAAGCCTAGACATGCGATCATCATGGCAGCGTTCATGAACTTCTTAGGAGCAATGACATTTACAGGTGTGGCAAAATCCATTACAAAAGATATCGCAGATCCATTCACACTTCAAAACGGCTCTGTTGTGATCTTGGCTGCTTTAATTGCCGCTATCACATGGAACTTGCTTACTTGGTATTACGGGATTCCGAGTAGTTCTTCACATGCATTAATCGGATCAATTGCAGGTGCGGTTATTGCCTCTGCCGGTTTTGGCGCTTTAAACTATTCGGGATTCATTAAAATCATTCAAGCACTTTTGCTTTCACCTATCCTAGCTTTCGTATTGGGATATATCGTATATACCATTATCAAAATTATATTTAGAAACAACAATCTCGCAAAAACAAATAAACAATTCCGACGTGTTCAAATTTTAACGGCTGCACTGCAATCGTATACCCATGGGACAAACGATGCGCAAAAAGCGATGGGTATTATTACGATGGCTTTAATTGCTGGTAATTTGCATACAACAGACGACATTCCTTTCTGGGTACAATTCTCTTGTGCGCTTGCAATGGGACTCGGTACTTCTATCGGCGGCTGGAAGATTATCAAAACAGTCGGCGGTAAAATTATGAAAATTCGTCCAGTAAACGGAGTATCTGCCGACTTAACGGGTGCAGCTATTATCTTCGGTGCGACGTTTATTCACTTACCTGTTAGTACGACTCACGTTATCTCATCTTCTATTCTAGGTGTAGGTTCTGCACACAGAGTCAAAGGGGTTAACTGGGGTACGGCAAAACGTATGCTTGTCACTTGGGTGATTACATTACCGATTTCAGGAACTCTAGGAGCTCTTATATACTTTGTGTTAAATGCGATTCTCTAATATCAAAGACCTGTCAGACAGGTCTTTTTTTATTTGCCCGCACACTTAAAACTCTTCTTCTGCAGGACATTTTTTCATGAAGCAGGGTTTCCAATCATATCCATAGAAATAAACAAGTATTCATCTGTCTATGGGAGAGAAGAACATGCTATTATTTTTTCAATTGACTGTATGGTTATTGCTAGGTGCTCTGGCTGTGTATGTATTTGCGGTTTGGCGCTTTGAACAAAAAGTAAAAGAAAAGATGTTTGCCATTCGTAAAACGTGGTATTGGATTTATGTAGCAGGTGCTGTTGTTTACTGGACAAATGACCCTTCTTCTATCTTCACCGACTGGATGCACTACTTGATCATTGCCGTATTTTTCGCATTAACCGATGCTTTCATCTTTCTTAGCTCCTATATTAAGAAACTCGGAAATCATGAGCTGGAAACTGACACGCATCAACTCCTTGAACAAAATAACGATCTGCTTCATTCCTACCTCAATAAACTAAAAACGTACCAATACCTATTGAAAAATGAACCGATCCATGTATATTATGGAAGTGTAGAGGCATATATAGAGGGAATTGAGCGGCTGATTTATTCTTTTGCCGACAAGATGAATATTCAAGCGGTGCTTTGTCCATACGATATGCAGGAACAAAAAGACGACCTGCTTCGGACACTTGACCAGCGGGCTCTTATTCAGGCGAAGCTTGACAGGCAGGAAGTATATTACGATGATTTCGGTCATTTAGTGCTCATCCCATTTTCTGTAGCAGATGCTCATTTTGTCATTAAGCTCACCTCCGATGAGATTGTCACGGAGTTCGACTATTTATTAATGACATCACTTACAACAATTTATGACCTAATCTTGCCTGACGAAGAGGAAGGTGATGAAGATGGACCACGCACTTCAAGGGGATAACAACAATCCTAAGAAAAATCCTTTTAAGATTTTAAAGAAAAAACGCCATATCAGTATGGCCGATTATAAGGTAAGCCCCCATACTGAGCGAATTTTTAAAAAGAATGAACAGCTTCTGGATGAGTATAAAAACAAAAAGGCATGATTACACTAAAGGACGCGGAACGAATTCCGCGTCCTGATTCCATTTTTACATAGACTTGCATACAATACACTATACGCTGCAACGATTGAGGTGCCAAAATGAAAAAGAAAATCAAACAACTGAGATATGTTCAGTTTGCCGAATATCAGCCGTCCCCATATACTAAGCGATTAATTGAAAAGAGTGAAACAGCCATCCAATCATACAAACAGAAACACTCACTGATTTAACAGTTTAAGCAGCTTCTCCTTCGTTTTAGGACCGTATATTCCATCACTTGTCAAACCGTTCACCAGCTGAAAGCGCGCTACGGCATTCGCCGTTTTTTCTCCGTAAACACCATCGATGCCTTTATCTGCAGCCGATTTATCAGGATAAAAATATACAGCAGCAAGCGCTTTTTGGACGAGGCGTACGTGCTCTCCCTTCGTTAGAGGCGAAGTCACCTTTAAAATCCCATCTGGCAGCTCATACATCATTTTTCCATCGTTTCGATAAATTTTGAGAACCTGTCCAATTTGAATCTTGTTCGGGTCGCTAATGTTATTCCACTTTTGAAGATCTTGAACTGTGACGTCATGAGCTTTGGCAATACTCGTTAACGTATCCCCGCTTTTGACGACATAAGTGATGACCGTCTCAGGGTCTCCTGCCGTTTCAATTCCTTTTTTAAATTCATCCCACGTAGCGAGAAGCAGGCGCGGACATGCTTTTCCAGACCAGTGCTGATGTGTGACCACATTCGCTAGTGGAATGTTATGTTCTTTCAGCAGCTTTTGAATGAGCCATTGCGCATGTTTGACCGCTTGCTGGAAATTTCCATCTTCATTTTCACAAATTTCAATGCCGATCGACTTTCTGTTCCCATTTCCATGTCCGTCCCCTGCATGCCAGCCATTTTCATTTAACGGCAGATGCTGAAAGATTTCATGATCATCCACTGTAAAGTGCCAGCTCACTTCTGTCGTTGGTCGTTTCACATATGCCGCATGACTTTTCGCATCCGCTCCCTTTGACGTGTTTGCTGTGTTATGAACCGTCACATACATCGGTGTCATGGCGTATCCTGGGCGGTTCCCGTTTCCAACTGGAATAAAATCTTGATAAATTTCTACCATGTTCTGCACTCCCTTTTGCTAAATTGAATTGATCTTTCTCATCAATTGGTGGCGTTCGTAAGACAATTTGGGTTTGTTTTAGTGATAAGACTATGGTAAAATTTGAATTCAATCCACTCTTTTTAGTAATGGAAAACGCAAAAATGAAGAAAAAAACAGGAATTAATTCCATTTTTCCTTGATTTTATGTTAAAATTGTTAAAAATAAGCCGATATTAAAAGTAAGTAATAGCTTCATTAGCTATTTAGTCCTATATGGACTTTTCTTTTACGTCAAAAACAGAACATACGTTTGCCTGGAGGTTTTTAAATGACTGGTTTTTTAACCCATTTAGAAGAAGAGATTAAGCGGTTATATGCCAAATTACAAATAAGCGGTCCTGCTTATAGAGACATGCAAAGGATCGCTTCTGAATTTCATGTATGGGTCCACTATGAGGATACTGGCAGCATGATGATCAAACATCAAGGTCTTTACAGTATTATATTAAACAGATCTCTATCGTCAGAGGAACAATGGCAGGATTTTGCCCACGAGCTTTGTCATGTACTGAAGCATGCAGGCAATCATTTCAAGATGCACAAACTCTTTCGAGAACTGCAAGAGTTTCAGGCTAAACAATTCATGTATCACTTTTGTGTGCCGACCTTTATGCTGATGCAAATGAAGCTTCCAAACCTTCGGCAGCAAGCTATTTTGCACATTGCGCAAACATTTCACGTCACCTGGGCTTTCGCTGAAAAGCGGCTGGCCTTGTTCGAACAGCGGAAAGCAGGCATTCGCTTCCAACAAGAGTTTACATCTTATTTAATGAAAGCCGAGAAGGTCGCGGAAAAAGAAGCTGTTTATCAAACGTAAGCCTCTTCTGCATAGGGCGACAGGGTTTATCCATAAAGATTTAATACTTGCTTGAGTACATTTGTGTACCGATAAAATTGCTCATTTTGCGTTTCACGGCGATAGCGCCGTCTGAAGTCTTGAAAGAATGCTCTTCTTTGCGCCTGACTGATTTCAAGCTGTACACTTTTTCCGGTCAGACATTGATTATTAATATTGTGAGGATGTGTTCCAGAATAGCGATCAGATTCAGATAGCAGCACTGCGGGAAATCCATTAAGCGTTAAACGTTTCACTGTTTCTGCCGCTTTTTCTCTGTCTGTCCCGCCCACTAATGTTTGAAGCACCTCCGTTTCCCCGTAGCCATGGAGCGCAAACGTGTAATGATGGGCATGCACTAGAGAAAGGCAGACCGGCTCATTGAAACGTGTGCTTGTAATATGAAGCACATGATTGCCTTTCACTTTAAGGCCTTCAAATAAATACATAGAATCATCACTTGCGATTTCATGAATGAGCTCACTCACGCCAGATTCAATTCCCCCAGCATGAGGGGACAAAACCAAAAGCTGGTCACCTTTCCGCTCGTGAAGAATTTGATAGTCGATTCCCTCTCTTTCATGAGCGGAAAGCTCTTCATAACTTTGATATGTATCAATGATTTGCGTCATTCCATCTTCCCCATTTCTCTATATGAGCATAAGTCTACTGATCTTAAATTCTTTTGTAAAGGGATTTCGCATGACCTATCGACTTAATACATCCTTAAATTTTCCTTATCTTTTCGCCTATCTGTTGAATTTTGAGAAAAAATGACCGATAATTGAAATGAATAGAACTTTTGGACTATATGAATCTTTTTGCATTCTCTCTCATAAATTAGAAATATTGTGATCTACATCTGGAGGAATTCATGTTAAAAAAGAAAACCACCATCACCCTTGTCATCTTAATCCTTAGCTTCGCTGGCATCATTTACTGGAAATGCTTTTCTCTTCAAGGCGTATCTCACGGAACCTTTATCCGCTCGATGACATCACCTGACGGAACATATATCATCAACACCTATCGACATAGCGGAGGGAAACTAAAGGAGAACGCAGTTAGAGCAGAGATTGAAAACAAACTCACCCACCGAAAGAAAACGATTTACTGGAAATACCCTGATAAAGACCCTCTCATCAAATGGAAAAATGGACAGCTTGTTCAAATTGGGCATGAGTTTTTAAATGTGGTAAAGGGAGAAACATACGATTATCGATTTGACCGGAACAAAAGAAAATAGCGTATCAAAAAAAACGAATCCCTCTTGGATTCGTTTTTTACGTTGACATCACATGCTGCATGAATTCTTTCATTTCTTTACTTACGCTCGTTAGTCGTTCCACAATTTCACTAAACTCTGTCACAAGTAAAGCCTGCTCTGATGATGAACCTTTCATATGGTCCATACTCTCAAGTAATGTATGTATATTAGAGGAAATCCCTTGCAGTGAGCTTTCAATGTTTTCTGTTGCACGTGAAGTTTCACTTGAAAGCTTTTGAACCTCACTGGCTACAACACTAAAACCAGCCCCCTCTTTTCCTGCCCTGGCTGCTTCGATTGACGCATTCAATCCGAGCAAACTCGTTTGTTTCGAAATGCCCTTAATCATTTTTGTAATATCAGATGTTTTTTTCGAGCTTTCAAGTGTTTGCTGCGTTTGTAAGGTCATTTCCTCACTTGTCGCAGAAAGCTCTTCTGAATGTGCCGCCACCACATGCACCTTTTCTTGAATACTTTGAATGATGTCATTTAATGACTCCATATATGCTTCAAGCTCTAATTGATTTTTAAGTGGATAACCTAAAGCGAGTGCGCCGATCACTTGTTGATTTTCATCAAAAATTGGCAGACCCATTGCATTTAACGGTATTCCGTAAACCGATTCAGGCACAAACATACTTGATGTCTCACCTCTGAGCGCTTTTTTCATATTTAAATCATCTGGCTTAATGAGTTCTCCGGCTCGAATTTGAAAATCCACATCTTTCGATGGCAAATACAGCAAGAATTTCTCTCGATCAATGACACCCATCGTCACTTCGTTTTTTAAAATCTGCATCATATAAGGTGCTGCTGTCACAATACTCTGTAGTATATCCAATTTCTCTACCCCCTTATATAGTTTATCGGTCGTTCTTCTTAAATTAATAGTTACTTTTTAAAAATAATGATGATGATTAGAAGAAATTCTTCATAATTACGAGTAAAAAGAAGTACTTTTCCTTTCTATATTCAAACGCATATTTGCTATAATTAATGAATCAACATATGATGAAATGGTCATGTAACCATTTTGTGTATTCATTGGAGGCGCATGTTGTGACACAACCCATGAAATATGAGCGGGCAATCGTCATTGGCGGAGGAATCACCGGGATGCTCGCTGCAAAAGTTTTATCAACATATTATCATCAAGTCTTAATTATTGAAAAGGATGAACTGCCAGACTCTCCTGAGAATCGTCTCGGCACTCCTCAAGCCTTTCATCCACATAGAATGCTGCCGCTTGGCAAGCAAATCGTTGAACGTCTATTCCCTGGTTATACAAAAGAGTTACTGGCAATGGGCGGATTTAATACAAGGAATCAAACCTCTCGATTTATCACAAAAGATGGCGAATTAACGCTCACTGATACAGAAGAAACCGCCGTCACAAGACGCGCGATGCTAGAGTGGGTGCTGATAGAAAGAATTGTAAAAGAGGACCGTGTGCAGTTTTTAGAAAAACATGAAGCCATCTCTCTTCAGTTTAAAGAGGGAACAAATCAGGTCATGGGGCTCATCGTGAAGAACCGGCAAGTAAAACCTGGAAGCATTCATGAAATGAAAGCAGACTTAGTGATCGATACGTCTGGAAGAATGTCCAAATTGCCAAAATGGCTGAAAAACGCTGGATGGACATTACCAAAGACTGATGAGTTACATGTGTTTCTAGGCTACAGCACAAGATATTATCACATACCATCAGAGGCCCCACCCCTGCAATCAATGGTCGTAGTTGGCCAGCCAGACAAGCAAATCCCAACAGGGCTGTTTGAACGGGTAGATCATGATTTAGTGGCTGTTCTTCTTTCTGCAGCCGGCGGTTCACATTATCCAACAACGGATGATGCTCAATTTGATTCAGAAACCGCTGCACTGACCCATCCCGCGATAGCAGAAGCCATCACCCATTTAACGCCCTTTACAAAACCAAAAGGATTTAGAGTCCCTTCTTGCGTAAGACATCACTATGAACACATGCAGGATTGGCCAAGTGGATTATTGGTGATGGGCGATGCCTTGTGTACGTTAGATCCCATTCATGGACAGGGCATGACAAAGGCAGCCCTCGAAGCACAAACACTTGACCGTATGCTCAAACTAGCACAAAAAAATGAGCGGCTGTCTTTTGAAAAGGACACATTACAACAAATGCAGCAAGCGAGTGAACTTGGCTGGTGGCTTTGTGCGATTGCTGATTTGGCGTGGGACGGCGTCGAGTTAAAAGGAGAAACAACCATCCCCTACTTGACGTTCGTACAGGAATTTTTAAATCGCTACGTACAATACGCCATTGTCACAAAACAGCCTAAACGTCTTGAAGCGTATCACCGGATGCATTCTTTTTTATTAGAACCGAGAGAAATCATCAACTTAGAACAGCTGCACGACATAATTCAAGCTGACACCTCAGGAGAAACCGCCGAATGGTGGAAGCAATGGGATCAAAAGAACGATGAAGGCAACCGAGCTTTTTTCCATGAAGCGGTTCCTGACTTCCGTCTAAAGCACTTGCTGTCATTCGATTGAAACAAAAAAAAGCCCCTTTAAAGGGGGCTTTTTCATTAACGTAATAATTGAAGTACGTTTTGCGGCTGCTGGTTTGCTTGCGCTAGCATTGCTTGAGATGCTTGAGAAAGAATGTTGTTCTTTGTGAACTCACTCATTTCTTTCGCCATGTCAACGTCACGAATACGAGACTCAGCAGCTGTTAAGTTTTCAGCAGAAGCACCAAGGTTATTGATTGTGTGCTCTAGACGGTTTTGGACTGCACCAAGTGCTGAACGCTGTTTAGATACAGCGCCGATTGCTTCATCAATTTTCGCTACTTCGACGTCAAAGTCAAAACCATCTTCATTTACTGAAATATCTTTGACAGTCAATGTTTCAGCGTCCATTTTGCCGATCTTTACGTTGATATTTTGCGTAATGTTCGCTCCGATTTGGAATTGGAACCCTTCCTCAACGCTACCATCCAACAGATTCTTTCCGTTAAATGCTGTACGCTGAGAAATACCATCAATTTCATCAACCAAAGCAGTGAGTTCTTCTTGAATAGCTGTTAAATCTTCTGTTTGTTGAGTTCCAACGTTACCTGCTTGAACTGTTAATTCACGCATACGTTGAAGAATCGCATGTGTTTCAGTTAATGCACCTTCAGCAGTTTGAATAAGAGAAATGCCATCTTGTGCGTTTTTAGACGCCATTTCTAATCCGCGGATTTGTCCACGCATTTTTTCAGAGATCGCAAGACCTGCTGCGTCATCTCCTGCACGGTTGATACGAAGTCCAGAAGAAAGCTTCTCCATGTTCTTTTGCCCTGCACCATTGTTGGCAGACAAACGGTTCAATGTGTTAAGTGCTGCGATATTGTGGTTAATTCTCATGTTAAATGACCTCCGTGTGTTTGAACCAATTGGACGTCCTTATCCAAAAGTTCTAAATTAGAATTTTTTTGTAAGCCTTACAATCCATTTATCGAACTTTAATGGAATATGTTTAACAAAAAAGGAATAAATAAGGAATAAGTCTCATTCAATATGATCGTTTCGCTAGAGTATGCCAAATTTAAAGGTCATTTTTCATGATTTATCAGAGGGATTTAAGAATCATAAGTCTGGAGAAAACGCGAAGAATAAAGCATAAAAAAAAGCCCCATAAAGGGGCCTGTCATTAACGTAGTAATTGAAGTACGTTTTGTGGCTGTTGGTTCGCTTGTGCAAGCATTGCTTGAGACGCTTGAGAAAGAATGTTGTTCTTAGTGAACTCACTCATTTCTTTCGCCATGTCAACGTCACGGATACGAGACTCAGCAGCTGTTAAGTTTTCACCAGAAGCACCAAGGTTGTTGATTGTGTGCTCTAGACGGTTTTGGACTGCACCAAGTTTAGAACGCTCTGAAGATACACTTTTAATTGCTGTATCGATTTTTGCGATTTCTGTGTCAAAACTGAAACCAGTAGCCGCAACATCAATAGTATCTACGCCTAGAGTAGTTGCATCCATGCTACTAATTGTAACATTGATATTTTGAGTTGCATTAGCACCAATTTGGAAAGTAAAACCTGTAGTTTCAGTACCATCTAATAGTTTTTTTCCGTTGAATTCAGTACGATTAGAAATTCCATCGATTTCTTCAACAAGTGCATCCATCTCATCTTTAATAGCAGTTAAATCCTCAGTTTGCTGAGTACCTGTGTTACCTGCTTGAACAGTTAGTTCACGCATACGTTGAAGGATCGCATGAGTTTCAGTCAATGCACCTTCAGCTGTTTGGATAAGAGAGATACCGTCTTGTGCGTTTTTAGACGCCATTTCTAATCCGCGAATTTGTCCACGCATTTTTTCAGAGATTGCTAGACCTGCAGCGTCATCTCCTGCACGGTTGATTTTAAGACCAGAAGAAAGTTTCTCCATGTTCTTTTGGCTCGCACCGTTGTTTGCAGACAAACGGTTTAATGTGTTAAGTGCTGCGATATTGTGGTTAATTCTCATTTCCTATTACCTCCATGTATGTGGGACCTGACAGACGTCCTTGTCTGAAAAAAGTCCTTTATTCTAGGGCTTATCAACCCTGACAATTCTATTATCGGATGTGTTTATAGGATGTTTAGCAGATTTTTTAAAAAATATCGTATTTTTTCATGATATTGATCCTAATTTTAACAATTTTATAAAAATAAAAGCTGCTGATCTCTTATCAGCAGCTTTACAATTTATGAATTTCAGTATTGCTTGATATCAAACATTAAGATATTTTGGTACACGACATAATCCTTCTTACTTGTGAAAGGACCTTTATTGTGTTCATCATTGATTTCATAGAAGTTCATACCAATTCCAAAGCTTCTTTCTTTATACCAGTTAAGAAAATCGTTGATTTCTTTCATTGAAAGCAAATAATCCTTTTGAAGCCCATTTATGATCGTAATTGAAAGTATACCTTTTGTTGCTTCTTCACCAGGTTTTGTCCCGTCCTGATCTTTTGGTTCTTCAGTTGAACCATCACCAGGTTTTGTCCCGTCCTGATCTTTTGGTTCTTCAGTTGAACCATCACCTGGCTTTGTCCCGTCCTGATCTTTTGGTTCTTCAGTTGAACCATCACCTGGCTTTGTCCCGTCCTGATCTTTTGGTTCTTCGGTTGTACCGTCACCTGGCTTTGTCCCGTCCTGATCTTTTGGTTCTTCGGTTGTACCGTCACCTGGCTTTGTCCCGTCCTGATCTTTTGGTTCTTCCGTTGTGCCATCACCTGGCTTTGTTTCACCTTCAGCAATTTGCAAATCTTTTAATGAAATAGATATCACTGATTTGTAATCACTTTTAATCGATTTTGAATGAAAATATTCCTGAAAATTTCTTCCACCTATGATATATATCGTATCATCAAGTGTTACAGCACTTGACCCCACTCTAGCTTCAGGCAATTTGCTTATACTTTTTTTCACAGAATTAGACTTAACATCATAATATTGTGTATAAGGTGAGATTACGCTAGACCTGTCATCGTCATACTGACCGCCAGCCATAAACAATTTCCCCTCATATGTTGTAAATGCAGCCCCTAATTGATAAAACTTTAACTGTGATTTTGTTTGTACCCATTGATTTGTTTCAATGCTATATTCATATACTTGGGCATTTTTGTGATTACTAACTGTTCTTTCCCCGCCTGTGACATAAATTTTATTATTAATAACTTCTGACATAGACATTCCCGTAAATTGCTGAGGAAACATTTTTAATTGTTGCCATTTATCCGTTTTTGTATCATAACTATAAAAATTATGTTCTTGATAAGGACTTTTATTCGTTGCAAGAATATAAATTTTATCGTTTTCTTCAGTCGCAATAATATCTCCATTTGTCACAGCAGAACTTGGTATTAAGATTGGTTTTTCCGACCATTTATCGGATTCTGTATCATAAATATCAATCGTATTTTCGCTCTCTCGGTATGCACCTCCAATGACGTATATTTTCTTACCTATAGCCACTGCCGTACTATCTGTTCTTTTTCTAGGCATATCTGCTTTTGAGCTCCACTCATTTTTATGAGGATCATACATGTAAGTATTTTTATTACTATATGCCTTTTCACTACTTCCCCCAAAAACAAAAATCTTCCCATCTACTACTGCGGAACTAGAATGAAGTCTCTCTTCCGGTAAGTCCGCTCGCTTCGTCCACCCATTTGTTTCATCAGCATGAGCTTTTAACGGATGAATTGTGACCATCATAAAAATGGTCAAAAGCACTAAGAATAAACCTTTTTTCATTATTTCATTCCTCCAAATCTTAAATATCCCTCCTTTTATCGACATATTTGTAATAAAATTTAATTTTTATCATTGTACACCACAACAAATATCCTAAAATTGTACATGTTATTTACCCTCACACATACATCACCGGCGTTGATATTTTAATAATCTTTCCGCCGCGACGATAAAATCTTGGGACGCGGCGGCTTAAGGTGGCGATGACTTCGTAGTTGATCGTATTGAGCATTTCGGCGATTTCATCGACAGAAATTTCTCCGCCCTTTTGACGACCATATATGACGACTTCTTCGCCTTGCTTTGCTTTCATTTCTCCTAAACTGATCATGGTCATATCCATTGTGACGCGGCCAGCAATCGGCATTCGTTTTCCTCGGAAAAGCATGAATCCTCGATTGGATAAAGCACGTGAGTACCCATCTGCATAACCTATTGGTATGGTTGCTATAACTTCATCAGGTTTTGCTACATAGGTTGCCCCATAGCTGACGGTTCTTGGCTTTGTCACCATTTCCTTCACGAACGCAATCCTTGCTTTTAAACTGAGAGCGGGCTCTAGCTGAACAGCGTCTAAACTCTCAATGTATTGCGAGGGATACAGTCCATATAGCCCGATGCCGAGCCGAATCATATCTGCGCTAAATTCAGGAAACGCGATAGCAGCCGCTGTATTGTTCATATGTACTGTGGGCAGTGTAATGCCTTGTTTTTTTAAGAAACGAAGAAAATCAATAAAAATGCTGTGCTGCAGCAGTGTGAAATCAGGGTCAGGCTCATCCGCAGTGGAGAAATGCGTAAATATTCCATCCCACCTCAGGTTTTCACTCTTTTCAAGCGCCTCCACCACCTCTAACAGCTCTTCCTTTGTCCGTACACCTAATCGTCCCATCCCTGTGTCAACATTGACATGAATCCCAAGGCGATGCTGACTTTCTTCTTCCGCTAAAATCTCATTTGCTTGAACAATCCAGTCTTCTCGAAGCCCGGATAGGTCAATTCTCCAGGCTGCAGCCCTTTTCACACAGTCGAGCGGGGTAAATCCAAGGACCAGAATCGGTGCTTCAATTTTTGCTCTTCGCAATACAATGCCTTCTTCCAAGCTGGCAACCGCAAGCTCTGTCGCACCGCTTTCTAGTGCCTGCCGCGCTACTTCAACTGAACCGTGTCCATAAGCATTCGCCTTTACGACAGCCATGATCTTACTTTTCCTTGGAATATGTGCTTGAATGGCTTCGATATTTCTTTTAATCGCGTCAAGATTGACCTCGATCCAGACTTCCCTGCAAAGCTTTTGCATGTATGTTTCCTCCAGTCATTTCGATATCAATGTTCGTTTTCGTGTCTAGTCTATCTTTATTCATTTTTGAGAAAAACATTCAACCGCAATGACTGAACCAGCTTTGTCTTGATGGACATAAAAAAAGAAACCACCTCAAATTGTGATTTCTTCTTTATGAACAGCCATTTATTAATCCACAGATTTCATCATTGAATTAATTTCATGATAAATCTCCTCCAGATTTTCTCGTTCAGTCAAATATTCGGCAGTGCTCTTACGAACAGGCACATCAAATGTCAGAAAGGTGAGCGTGATCGTTGATGATTCCTGATCATTCATAGTTAATCTCAATTCAAGTGTCGAGATCTCTTCATTATTATCAATCTCAACAGATTGTTCAATCGGCACACCATCTTCTAACATGTCAACTTGTTTCAACTCTTTCAAGGAAAGCTCAGTGACTTCAAACTTGAATTTTCGAGATGAGCCGCCAGGTTGATGTGTAATAAAGCGTATTATCTTTCGCTCATCATCAATCGCAAAGCCTTTATCAACTTTTTGTGAAAAAAGGTATGTGGAAGCCTGAAACCCGTCTTCTTGAAAAAGCATCATCATTTTATCTAATAATATATTTGGATCATTCTTTTCTTTTTGCCTTTGCAGCCTTCCCGCTATCCATAAAATGACCATTGCACCGATGATGCTAAAAACCGTTCCCAGCCCATTACCTACATCTACGAAAACAGTAAAGCCTAAAATAGCAACAATAAAAGCGATTACAATGCCTATGATGAATATCACTCCATGCTCCTCCTGTCATGACCCTCATTGTTATATTGGTTTAATCAAGTATAGCATCTGGATTTTAATCGAAAAAAAATCTACAATAGACTAAACAGATACTATATTCATTTCGCTTTTAAATAGAAAGGATTTTTATGATGAACCTCTACACGACAGACGAAATCATTGATGCTCTTTTTAAAGCCTGGTCCTCTCAATCTAGTTCAAAATGGAGTAAAGACAACCCGGCCAATGGACAATGCGGTGTCACTTCTTTAGTCGTCCATGATCTTTTAGGCGGAA
This sequence comes from Bacillus sp. Je.9.29.b, assembly GCF_051129925.1. NCBI lineage: Bacteria > Bacillati > Bacillota > Bacilli > Caryophanales > Bacillaceae > Bacillus > Bacillus sp. Je.9.29.b. The sequence continues at coordinate 301,184 of NZ_JBCPSO010000001.1, read as the reverse complement.
AAATAAACAAAACCGCATTACCCAACGGATGGCACTTTTACAACGTAGTGAATGGAACAAGAATCGACTTTACTTCTTCACAATTCTCTGAGGAAATCGTTTATATGGATGTACCTTCAAATCGAGAAGAAGCATTTGAAGATACGAATGAGGATCAATATCGATATTTAAAGGAACGAGTCCTAAAATATTTAAACATATAATATTCATGAAAACAGACCATAAGAGGTCTGTTTTCATTGCAGTTTGATAAAGTGTTTAAAAGATAGGCAGTAAGAATTCACACACCTTATCTTCGCCTTCTTCTTCTTTATATCTCTCCATTATAGGTGCCTGACGCATGTTTAATCGATTGTTTTGGATCATTTGAGGCAATTGTCTCCAAAACAAATTCACTTTTTCAGTTGTATGTGTCACCGTAAACACAGCATACTTTCCTCCTTCAAAATGGCCAGTCTGAACCATTTGATCTTTTGAGAAATCTCTATTTGTCATAAGCATGAGGTCGTATCTGCATTTTTCTGATGGAATTTTTCCAGGATCATCTTGAGGAACACCATATATGCCATATTCCTTTAATTCATCATTTAAATGATGTTGCTTCATCCATTTTTTAAATCTCTTCATCATCTCAAAATTCTCTTTGCTGCCATATGATCCGATATTTCTCATATACACCATTTTCATATTCGTTAACATTTCAATTTTGTAATTCATGATTTCCCTCCAACTCGTATTGGAAGACTGGCCAATCATTCCTTACAAACAACGGTAACATCCTTTAAAATAGAATGCAGTAGGATATTAAAAATAATGTAGTGTATGATGGGAAATACATATTTTTCAAGATTTGAATCTTTAAAACAAAAAAGAACTGACAACGGCCGCTCCCTTTCTATTACGATTCATTTTTTGAAGGCTTAGCACATTGAAAACCAAAAAAGGCATTAAAAAGGCTCTTTTAGTTTAAGCAAAATAACCGATACTAGATGTATGTCCTCTTTGGGCTTCATTATGGATATCGTTTGACGAAACATAGCTAAAAGCACCTAACACACTGACAATTATAAATACGGTTGCTACTGACTTAAATTTCATAAAGACAGTCTCCCCTTTTAATTTGGTGTTGGAAATATAGAATCTTCTCATAAAATTCGTTTGAGCGTTCAATATCTCCTGCTTTATTATAATGCTTCGCTGCATCTTTCGCTAAATCTTCAAGATTTGCAAAAAAAGACTTTGATTCCAAATAAGCCATTGACTCTGTTATACGATTCACATTGTTATCTATATATAGTGATTTCAACATAATGAATGTATTTATAAAAATATCATCCTTTAATTTTTCAGCTAATTCAAATCCATAGTTTAATGCATATAAACCTAAATCACTCTGATCATTTTTAAAGTATGATTTTGTCAACATGACCAGCGGATCAAGAATTTTGTTTAAATGCTCATAACCTTGTTCTTTAAATGAATGAATAGATTCATTAAAATATTTAATTGCCATTGAAAGGTCATTATGATGAAAATAACTCAACCCTAAATTATAGAGTGCTGATCCTTTTAATCGTTTTGTTGAGTTGTCGGCGGCTTTTTCTAGTGCGTGTTGAAAATGGGGTATTGCTTTTTCGGGGCAGCCCATATCTATATAGTTTAATCCGATCACAAAAGAACATTGTATTTCTCTTACAGTGTATGTATCTTTTTCTCGATAGCATTGTATCGCCTGTGCGATATGGTGCATGGACATGTGGGTTTGTTTCATGTGGTAATAGATTTCAGCCATCTTGTAATTGAACTCGGCCCGTTCAATATCGTCGCTGACAAGAGACAGCTTTTTTTCTGCCCGTTTATAGAAGGTAATCGCATTTAGGTATTCATAGTTTTCAAATTCATACATGCCGTAGAAAAAATTGAAGTAATACTCGAGTAATCCTGTTAATTTCTCTTGGTCCCTTTTGATCTTCATTGCGAGCTCCTTGAAGTTGGCCCGCTCTTTCCCATTTTCTAAAGGATTCAAGTAATCAAGCATTAATTTATGTCTGAACTCCATGAGTGAGAAATACAATAATAAATCTTGATTTTCTTCCATATGATCAAGCATTGATTTGATTTCCTCTTTATATGCTTCGGCGTCCGGTACGTTAAATCTTTGAATATGATAATACCATTCATTGATTTTCAAACCGACGTGAGAAGAAAGCACTTTCTCCATCAGCCCTTACCCCTTCCTCTATTTTCCCTATAATGACATATATTATCATTTTATGAACCATTCGACACCGAAAAGAAACCGCAAAAAAGCCCTATAAAGGGCCCGTGAATGATAAGATAAAAAGACTTCTATTCATAAATAAGCACCCAGTATTCCGCCCCAGGTTCTCCTTCTTCTACAACAGCCTTCCACCCTCTTTTTTGATAAAAAGATAAAGCTTTGTGATTTTCGGAGACGCATTTGAGGGTGACCGGTGTTCCCAAAACTTTTATCGCTTGTTTGAGCAGCAGATCGCCTGCCCCTTGACCAGCAGCTTCTGGATGTACAAACAAGAGGTGAATAAAACGATCTGGTACATATAGAGAAATGAATCCAAGGATTTTATTGTTCTCCTCAGCTAAGAAAATTTGCTCTTCCTGCGTATCTTGATCAAAATCTTGCAGATTGAGTTCTTCTGGATTGAGCCAGTGAAAGCTCTGGCGCCGTGATTCTAAATAGATTTGTCTTAATTGTGGATAATCGATCGTTTTTGCTTCTCGAATGAGCAATAGAATTCCCCCGTTTTTATTGAAATGTGAAGCAGCATTATTTAACTCGACACTTCTCCTTCTTTTCTACCAAGTTTCATAGATAACTGAACGCCAATCATTAACGAGACGATGACAAGCATTGCCACAATGGAAGCATCAAAATGTCCGCTTAGATCGAAAACCAAGCCAATGAAAAACGGACCGAATCCACCCACAATGTACCCGCCCATCTGCGACATCGCAGACCAGGTTCCAGCTTCCTCCGGAGTACTCGTCTCCATAATCGGGAGCATAAGCGCTAAAGGAAATAATCCACCTGCACCCATACCTAGGAAAATGACGGCTGGCAAGATCGGCATTGGCAGAAGAAGAAAGATAAGGCCAATGAGTTCAGACAGACTGCATAAGATGAGAAATAATTTCGGTTTTCCTAATCGAGTAACGACCGCTGGAACGAGTAGTGCCACCGGTATCTGAATGAGTGTAAATATGGTCAAGAGCATTGCAGCATATTGCGGACTGTTGCCAAAGCTAAGAGCAATCGGTGAAATCCATGCCGTCAAAGAATAAAACATACTGGACATAAAGCCAAAGAACAAGGTGAATTGAATGGCCTTTTTGTTTCTCAGCGGCAATTTTAACGGCAACGTTACATGATCACTCTGCTCATTTTTGCGAACTAAACCTATCCATAGAATAAGGGCAATCACCCCTAGAATAGCCCAGCAGGACAATGCAAATGGAAGGTGATGCTGACTGCGCAGATAAATTGGAATGGTGAAGCCGGAAGCGAGCGCTGCACCAATCGTCATCGAAATTGAATACACACTGACGATACCAGGATTTCTCGGGAAATATTTTTTAATAAAACTAGACAATAAAGGACCTGCGAAGCTAATCCCTACCCCTCCAGCAAACGCAGTCATGAGCAGGATAGCAACCGATTGGCTAGTACCACGCAGTGCAGTGGCAATCGTGATCAGAAGAATCGAGAAAAACAGCGTTCTCTCTAAACCAAAACGCCGGCTGAGTATCGTTGCAACGGGAGCAAATATTCCCATACAAAGGACAGGCAAAGTGGTCAAAAGACTTGCTGTCAGTGCGTTTACGCCAAGCTCTGATTGGATCATGCTCATCATGGAAGCCACGGACGTAATGATCGGACGTAAGTTTAAAGCGGCTAAAAATAAAGCGGCTAAATAATATATTTTTTTCATCAATACCCTTCTTTCTCTCTCATCTTGTTAAGGTTACTTTGAGTATAAATCTGCTGCATTCATTGATCAATACAATAATTCGTATTATGATGATAGGAGAAAACTATCATTTATAAAAGGAGAACTTATGGATACCCGGCATATTACCTATTTTATGGCTGTATTCAATCATTTGCATTTTACAAAAGCTGCTGAGCAGCTAGGCATATCACAGCCTACACTTAGCCAGCAAATTCGACTGCTTGAAGCAGAAGTTGGGATGCCGCTCTTTGATCGAATCGGCAAAAAGGTCGTTGCTACCGAAGCTGGTTCGCTGCTTTATCAATATGGGATGAAAATGCTGCAAGCTGAAAGAGATGCAAAAAATGCGATGAAAGAACTATTATCGGAAAAACGAGGAACCGTTCGTCTCGCAGTTCTCCCATCAGATCTTGATTTTCAGCTGGTGCCACTTTTTGTAGAATTTAAAACACTTTATCCAGAAACTAATCTGAAGGCATATTCAAATATCTTTGTTCGTGAAGAAGTCCTTTCGCATAAAGTGGATCTCGGCATCGGACTGCGAGGGCCTGCGGATAAGCGTCTCGTTCAAATTCCACTTGGAAGTGAGCCTTACGAATTATTTGTTCATTCAGAAAGTGATTTGGCCCAAAAGAGCGAAGTGTCATTAAAAGAGCTGACTCACCATGCGTTGGTCATGTATCCGAAGGGATATCTAGGAAGGGATTTAGTAGATGACGTATGTAAAGAACAGGGTGTTGAACTGGACACTGCCATGGAGGTTGGGTCCGCGTTTTCGCTATTGCAGCTGGTTGAAGCCGGGATCGGTGCAACCATTCAGCCAAGAGGATTACTAAAACAACATTCGACGTGGCCTAATATTGTTTCGATCCCTATTGCTGAGCCAGCACCTGTCCGGCACTTGGAATTAATTTATTATGCAGATCGATTTGTCAGCAAAGCACAGCAGCAGCTATCTGAATGGCTGATAGACTTTTTCAAATCAAGAACAAATTAAAAAGTGAGGTTAACACATGAAGAATGCAGATAGCATATTTACAAGAACAAACCGAGTTGTTATTCGCCAATTCGATAGACAGGATATTGAAGCGTTTTATCAATACCGAGCAAATCCCACAATTGCAATATTTCAATCCTGGGAAAACTACACATACGAAGATGCTGAATCATTTGTTCAACATCAATATCGAGTTCATTTATAAAAAAGGAAAATCCAAATCCGTTTTCATTGATCAACTCAAACAGTTTTTCATGAATTAGATTAAAAAAAGCCCTTTTCAGGGCTTTTTTTGGATTCGTTCTGATTGATTAGCTTTCGTTTGCCAACATGTATGCTGCAGTTTCATGCATATCTTTCAATCCTGATCTCTGTGCGTACTCGGCCACAGTGATCGCACTTGTCGTCAGAAGTTCTATTATATGTTCATCCATTCCTGGCCAAGTTCTCCCGCCTGCTTTTTCATACGCATGGATAAGTTTTGTTAATCCTTCTTTCCCAAAGAGAAGTTGATGCGACAAAAAATCTGCAGATACATCACCAACCCCCACTTCAGACCAATCAATCACACCCGTCACACATTGATTTTCATCAATCAGAATGTGGCCAGGATGCAAATCTCCATGCTTCACTCCCACGAAAGGCGGCCATAAAGAATCTTTAGCTAGCCATTCTTGCCAGCGCTCCCATAAACCGCTGTTAATGGTGTATTGCGATTTGACACGTTCCATTCGCTGTTTCATTGATCCTCTTAATTCATGAGCACTGAGCATCTCCACACCGATCGTTTTAAATGGCTGTTGATCTAAGGAATGTACATTCGCTAAAACTCTTCCTAATGATTCATAATAAGCTTGCGGTACTTTCGTTTGGTCAAAACTCCACACATACGATTCCTTCTCCACATCAATACTAGCCGCCGGTACCCCCTCTAATTGTTTATAAGCAATCAGACTTTCTGAAAAGATAGACCACTGAGGGACCTGAAAGTGAACCTGCTTACTCATATGATCTAATGTCTTTTTTTCTTGTAAGGTATGTTTCATTGATTCAGGTCTGCGAGGCACTCTTAATATCCATTGATCACCATGTAAATCTTCGACATGCGCGACACGAAAATCAACACCTGATTCATTTATTTTAATGGTATTCTCTGAAATGTCTAATCCGTGATGATTGGCTAACTGCTTTAATTCTAATCTATTCATATTCATTCCTCCAATTGCTCATTTAGTCATGATCAATAGGCATCAAGAATATCATCACAAAAAACCACAAAAGGCTACTTTATGTGGTCAGAGTAAACAAAGCTGGACTTATGCCATTCTTTGTATTAAAAAACATACAAAAAAGACAGAACAATTATCTGCCTGTCTTCTAGTGAAATTGCATACTTTCCCGCTGAAGATCATTAAAAATGTGCAGACTACCCCGTTTACTCCGTTTGATGAAAACAGAGCCTTTGAACATATGAAATTACTGATTGTTCAAAGTTTGCTGGCGTAATCTTCCTGCATGCATCATCTTTAACCATCCTCCTCTTTATCATATAAAGTTACTATACTTTATTTAAATATGACTTTCAATAAGATTACAAAAAGAAGCCCTTTTCAGGGGCTTTTATTCTTTCACTATCTTTTTTTCACTGGATGAATGTCTTCTCCCAAAAAAGAGGTATTAGGCTCACCACTATTTTCTAGGAACTCCGCTATTTCTTTCAGCTCTTGATTGATGAGGTCATTTCTTTGCATATCCGGGTTTAACAGAAGGATGGAGTGAATCGTTGTCGCTGCTTCATATAAAACATGTTGATCTTTTATCTGTTTGATGCATTGTTTCATACGATCGAAAAACCATTCAATCTCTTCAATTTCTTCCATCGGATAATGTGCCATTTTAAAGAGATTCTGCTGACGAAGGTCTTGTCTCTCAAAAATTTGTTCAAGCTCTTCTTTACTGACATACAAATCCGAGGATTCCTCATCAATCTCTACTACCTCGACCATCACATCTTCAGCTGTATATAACTGCTCAATAAAATCATCGAAAGTATCCGCCAGCTTAAAATCGACTCCCATTTCTAAATCAAAATAGTGAATAGGAGGATGTTCTTTCGTTTGTCGATAATCCATTGCGATCCATGTATCTTCTTCTCCGCTGATGATTACAAGTCCCTCAGGCAGCTCCAATTCATCACTTAACTGAAGACTATTCATGATGCCATCATCTTTGGCGATTCCTCTTAAATGGTCAAATTGAACATGATCCTCAGCCCATGAATTCGGCTGTTCAGTTGGGAAAGCATTACGAACTGTAAAACCACCGTTCCATTCTAAAATGAGCTTTTTATATGTATCAGGTAAAGTGACACCAAGTCTTCCCTCTGCTTCACGAATTTTTTCCTCATCTATCTTTTCTAACGTGAAAGGACTCTCTTCTTCTTTCTCCCAGAAAGGTTTCAAAGTGGATGCCTCCCTATATTTATTGAGATAAGTATAGCATTGACCAACTGTTCATTTGCTCATTCTACTTCATAAAAAAACAGACTATTAAAGTCTGTTTTAATCTTGTCTATACGTTTTCAGAGGTTGTATTTCGATCAATCATAGTCGTGTTTCGATTTGATTTTTGATGTTCCTCCATAGTTGTATTCCGAATTGATTTTGTTTCAATGAGTTTCAAAGTTTCTGCTGTTGAAACACTTAACAATACAATGGAAACAATGACTAGTAATTTTTTAATAATCATACAGACACTCTCCTTTTTGAATATCATTTTGAGCTTTAAGAGCCTTTTTATAATATTCGACAGCTTTTTCAAAGTCCCCCTTTTTTTCAGAAGATAATCCTATACTTTGAGCAAATACCTCGACATAGACATATAGTTGCTTTTCCTCAAAATAATCTAGCACTTCTTGAATTGCTTTCTCATTAGCATCTATATAAATCGCTTTTAAAGCTTTAAATAACATCAAACACAACGAATCATTTATCTCTAAGGAGCACTTAAGACCATCTTCTACGAGTGGAGCGGCTTCATCATGTTGACTAGACTTATACAACGACCAGCTTAAACTAAATAGGGTGATTGGTTTTATTTCAATACTTCGTGGTGTAATAATGTCTAAAACTTCTCTGTAGCGTATAATTGCTTCAGTGTACTTTTGTTGTCGATCATATGTATTCGCTATGTTCAATAGAATTTTAGCAATTAACATATTATCGGCGAGCTCTTCTGCTATAGAAAAAGCTGTATTTAGATGCTTTAATGACTTGTCATATCGCTTGAAATCATCATAATTTCCTGCAATAACAATCAAGCTTTGTATTTGGCGAACTTTATATTGTTCATGCTGCTTATAGATGTCTAAGGCTTTTATAATATGATGCATAGAAACATGAGTTTGTTTCATAATATAGTAGGCTTCAGCCACCTTGAAGTGAAACTCCGCTTGCTCAATATCATCGACCACCAATGCGAGCTGCCTTTCAGCGATCTTATAATATTGGATAGCCTGTATGTATTCTTTCTTACTAAACTCATGCATTCCTCTAAAAAAAGCATTATAGTATTGCAGCATACCAGAAAGTTGATGATTTGAATTTTCGATTTTATCAACCAAATCAGAAACAGAAGGCGATCGTTTTTCTGAAGGTTTAATATAATCGAGCATAAGCTGATGTCGAAAACACATCAATTGATAGTAAATGAGCAGGTCTTGATCCTCTTCCATTCGCTCAATTTCTCGTTCTACCTCAGCTTTCAAAATCTCTGCATCAGGTACACTGAATTGCCGAATCATTTTATACCATTCATTTATTTTCACACCTACATGTGAAGAAAGAACTTTCTCCATCCCTTATTCCCCTTCCACTAATTTCCCTTATATTACATTTATTATCACATGTATAAGTTTTCAAGGCACCGAAAAGAAACCGCAAAAAGAACAGTTGAGTAACCGTGATTTTTCATATTTCTTTTCACAACAGAAAAAGCAGACTCTGCAAAAGTCTGCTTTTTTCTAAAAATCAAATGACTACACCTTTTGAAAATTAAGTATACAATGAATCATTTAACCACTCTTCACAATGTTCTATAAGCCACCTCAAATATTCCACATATTGACCGACATGATAGCCGTCACAAACAGCATGATGTACTTGAATGGCGACTGGCAAGATAATTTTCTCTTCTTCCACCTTAAATTTCCCTAACGTAAATATCGGCAATAAATAAGTTTCATCTGTAGATACATTAAGGTTAAAAGAAGTAAAATCAATCCAAGGCAGGCTTGAAATATTGAACATATTTTCTGGCATATGAGGTTTCGGAAATAGTTTGTTACTTTCGCTATAAGCTTCAATATCAGCTACACAGCTTTTATAAAACCGAGCAAAATTTTCGTCATAAGGCGTCCAAATACTTGAAAATGTCTTTGTTTCTTTATTTAGAATCGTATAACTAGGGTGGAGAAGATCCCAGTGACCAAGTTCATCGTTCACTAGATCCATCCGAAACTCCGGTATTTTTTGCACAGCCCTTGCTAACAAATAAATTTGTACAGGATATACTTTTAGCTTTTGTTCTTTTAATATTGAATACAATGTCGTGATGTCTAGATTGATCACCAGGCTATATGAGCATCGGGTTACCTTCATATAATGATGAAAGTGCTCTTTTCTCGGATAATTTTCATCTATTTGTTTGAACATTTTTATCTCCTCCTGAATGTAATTTCATGTATTCAGGAGGAGACTTTATCTGTTTTCACCACCACAATCATCCTTTCAAGAGATATGTCATGTTTTTGTCCATTCAAAGTCTACCATGAGTTTTTCCTACGATAAGTCTTCAGCAACTCTTCGTAAGTCATCTTGCCTAACGTGAACTTTTCTAGTGCTATATATGTTTTCTCCGCTGTGGTATTCATTCTATTATGACATTCATTCACTAACTCATGTTCATTTGGTAATGGTTCATGTATATGTTCTTTTTTTCGAAATGCTTCATAATATCTTATACCAAAAATTCTCTGGGACATCGCATTGATGTGAATTCCGTCTGGGTTAGGCGCAAGGCCTTTGGCAGTAACATAATAACAATTTTCATGATGATGTGCATATTTTTGAAGTTCCTCATTCATCAGTGGATATTCCACACATCCTGCGCCGAATGCCACTTTTCCCAAGAAATCACCCAAACCTCCTATTACAAGCGGAATGTTAGGTACAGATAACTCAGTTCTTAGTTCATGAAATAATCTTCGTATTTTTTCATCGTATTCTTTGTATTTCCCATCTTGGCTGTCGCTTTCTCCTTGATGCCATAATATCCCTGCCAATTCGCTATTTTCCTTTGCAAATTTAGCTTCACTTATAGCATGACGAAATAATGCTCCATCCGGCGGCCACTCATCAATGGAACTGCCTCCCTCTGCACAAGGAATCAGGCCAATCTTCTCTCCTTCATGATCCTTACACCAAGACTCCGCAAAGGAAGCCGCTAGTCCTACGCCAGCTACCGGCCTATCAAAATGAATGGGCTCAGTCATCATTTGCCATCTACCATTTCGCAGCATCATGATTCTTTCATTATAAATCGGAGGCACTTCATGTTTGAAGCCGCGCCCCGCCATATTTGATTGTCCAATTAGTAAAAATGACTTCATATCTTCCTCCCCCTCGATAAATGGTTTATCAAATATCTATTTACCTGAACGTTATCATTTTACCCTTCTTTATTTTTCATATTTGTCTATTTTTGTCGAAATGATAGTAAACAGGAATTACTTAGTGTAAGATCCTTATGCATCTATCAATCAGGAGGATCTACTATGAAGAAATATTTTGTATTATGTTTTACATGTTTATTATTGTTAACAGCTTGTAGCAATGCAGCATCTACTAAAAAACAGCTCACCACAGACAACGTGATTGAAGCTTTCAAAAGTGCTGGGCTTGAAGCAGAAAAACCAACTGATCTTGAACAAAAAGAGTTTGGAAATATAAGAGAAGAAGGAAAAAGGATTCTCATTCCTTCTTTAGGTGAAAATGCTGGTGGAAGGATTTTTAAATTTGGAAATGAAACTGACCTTAACCAAGCCAAATCTTATTATGATGAGTTAGGAAATGCTGGATCTATGTTCTTCTCTCACACATATTCAAAAGGGAACTTCCTGCTTCAAATGAACGGAGAAATGAAGGATTCTGAGTTTGAAAAATATAAGAAAGTAATGGATGAGGAAATAAAATAGTTTCATATTTTTTTACCGATTGCTTCTTTAATCTTTAACAGAGAAGAGTTCTTTACGATGGTCTCTAATTCAGCTGGATCGAACCGTCATCTCTACCCTGTCAAGGTGAATGACCTCATCCGAAGCAAACAGACCTTCCTTGAAAAAAACTGATTTAATAAGGTTCTATGATGAGCCTTTCTGATAAAAAATGTGCATTTCTGAAGAAAACTGAAAGGGTTCGTCCCCAATCCGTCCCCATAAAAAACAGACCATGCAGGGTCTGTTTTAATTTTGCCTATACGTTTTGAGAAGTTGTGTTTCGATCAGCTGCAATACTGTGCATTCCTGAATATTGGCTTACGTTAAGCTTGTGAAAAAATCATATTCATGTATAATACAATTGATGTATGATACATCAATTGTAGGAGGATGACCTTTTTGAAAAGAGAAGATGCCTTAAAACTAAGAACAGATATTAAGAAAATGATTATAATCACTGGGGTTTTTGAATCTCAAAATTTGCCCAATGGACCATTTGAAAAACCTCTACCAACTTCTCAAATGATGGCGCTAGAGGAACTAGAGGTGGAAAAATTAACTGTTTGGCAACTATCCAATAAACTTAGATTAGAGACTTCAACTGTAAGTAGATTGGTAGATAAGTTAGTAAAAATGGGGCTTGTTTATCGTGAAGTAAATGAAAAAAACAGAAGAGAACTTTTTCTGCACCTCACAGAAAAAGGACACATTACTGTTAATCGCTTAAGAGAGCAATCCCTTACATTTTATCAACGTATCCTCAATAATTTATCAGAATCAGAACAAAAAATAGTTGTGGATGGTTTTGAATTATTTATTGATTCTATTTCTAAGTCTTTTGATTAGAGTGAGGTAAATCATAACCTTTGGAGGATAAAATGAGTTTGGATTTTGAACGTCCTATTATTGAACTAAAAGAGAAATTTGATGAATTAAAGAAAATGATGAAAGAAAGTAATGTAGATTTATCGTCAGAAATTCATTTATTAGAAAAACGTTTAAATAAAATGCAAGATGAAATTTATTCTAATCTTACAGCTTTTCAACGAGTTCAAATTGCAAGACTACGTAACCGGCCCACGACATTGGATTATATACCTTTATTGTTTACAAACTTTTTCGAACTTCATGGTGATCGATTATATGGTGATGATAAAGCAATGATAGGTGGTATTGCAAAATTTAAAGGAATGCCCGTTACGGTTATTGGTCATCAAAGAGGTAGAAGTACAAAGGAAAATATAGAAAGAAATTTTGGAATGGCTCATCCAGAAGGATATAGAAAAGCGCTAAGACTTATGAAACAAGCTGATAAATTTAATCGCCCTATTATTACATTTATTGATACAATAGGTGCCTATCCAGGGAAAGGGTCTGAAGAACGTGGAATTTCTGAAGCGATAGCTCGAAATCTATTTGAAATGGCTACGCTTAAAGTGCCAATTGTTTGTATTGTAATTGGAGAGGCATCAAGTGGTGGAGCTCTTGGCATTAGTGTCGGTAACCATATCCATATGTTAGAGTATTCATGGTACTCGGTAATTTCGCCAGAAGGAGCAGCATCTATCCTATGGAAGGACGCTAAGTATGCTCCAGAAGCTGCTGAACATATGAAAATTTCAGCAAAAGATTTAAAACAGTTAGGAATGATTGATGAAATCATCCCTGAAATGCAAGGTGGAGCACAAAATGATATAAAATCACAGGCACAAATGATTAAATCTGTGATCGAATCATCTCTAAAAAAATTGATACCATTATCCTCAGAAGAGCTTATACAACAGCGATATGAAAAGTATAGACAAATAGAGAATTATAAATGAAAATATTATTACATTTAGGAGGATTCTCGCAAAAAATACTAAATATTTTGTAAGAATCCTCTTAAACTGGATATGCTGATACTATTAAAAGATGTGTGATTAGTATGGAAAGGAAAATTTGTTCAACGGATTATCTTCCATCAATACTTTGAAACGTCGTTATCCCCCTACGAGATGGCGGGCCAAGCCGTCATATATCCCCATACTTTGTTTCTGGTTCTTTTATTGTCTAATGACTCTTTCACATCAAAATTACCTATTTCAACAACCACGATTCATAATGGTCGCACTCCTTAAATACTATTCAAAAAAGAGCTGGACATGCTAGGGCTAAAACACCCTCAGATAGGATTACTCTACCTTTTTTAAGGAAGAATTTAATTGTTTTTCTAAATTAATCTGTCCCATCTTAGGGAATGAACTATAAATTCTTTATGTTATAATTCAATATCAGTTTAAAAATGCCTTTTTTGAACTTTAACAGACGATCCAGATTACATCACAAAAAGCTTTTATAATACGTATTTTTAGGAGGTTAACATTAGTGGACAGTTCCCTCAATGAAATAAAGCTTATCATTCCAACAGGATGTGACAATGCTCCCAGGAAGCAAATAGTCATTGATTTTACAGTAGCTATATTAACGCGGCAGACTGAAGTTATTAAGGAATTTGCGGATGAATCTATTATCTGGTATCAGTTAAAGGATAATACAAAGCTTGAAGGGCGAAATGCCTTAATCTCCACTTTGTACAAAGAGGACAGAGAAATCGTTGGCAACCTTGAAATTTACCAAGTAATAACACACGGGAAATTTGCTTCAATAAATGGTGTGATGTTATTAGCGAATGGTTTAAAAATTGATTTCTGTGATGTATATATTTTTAGTAGTGCTGCAAAGTCTGGAAAGATAAAGGAAATAAAATCATACAGGATTTAAACGTTACTGGTCTATTTATTAGGTGACTCAAAAGGCGTTGCGATACAAATTTCATACGTTTTCATGAAGAAAGATAAAAACAAAAAACTGCTACACAAGGGTTTCAACGATGATTCCGACTGGGCTCGAACCAGCGACCTCTACCCTGTCAAGGTGAATGACCTCATCCGAAGCAAACAGACCTTTCTTGAAAAGACTGATTTATGATGAGCTATTCTGATAAAAAATGTGCATTTCTGAAGAAAACTGAAAGGGTTCGTCCCCAATCCGTCCCCATAAAAAAACAGACCCTTAAAGGTCTGTTTTAATTTAATTCATATCTAATGAGAAGCCTTCATCTGCACATAACTTTGTATTTCAGTTTTTCCCACATATGCTTTAAATAGTGCTGTCTATCCTCTGCCCTTTTATTGGTTACACGTTGAGCAATTCTAGATTCTACCCTTTCCCTTGTATAGAGAATTGGTCAAATTAATCTGATAACGTATTTAATCAGTGTGTGCGATAGCCTTGACTTCAATCAATTGCTCTGGGAAAGCCAGATATGTCACACCAATGAGACTGCCAGCTGGTCGGTGTTGACCTAAGTATTCCTTGAATAGATCTATGACTGTTTCGGAGTGTTCTTGTGGATTTGTTAGAAAAATTTCAACATATGCAATGTTGGATTTCGTAGCTCCCAATTCCACCAATACCCGATCAAGGTTCTCAAATGTTTGCAGAGTCTGAGCTTCAATATTCTCCTTACCAACGAACATACCATTTTTATCGTATGAAAACTGACCTGAAATGTAGATTGTTCCTTTAACGCTATATCCTTGGGTAATACCGTGATCCCATAGATTGTGATTGTAGGTTTTAATATTAGTCATCGTTTTCTCTCCTTTATTTCAAAGTAAAGTAAGTATAAAATGAATATAAATAAAAAAATAGTACGCACTATTTAGATAGCTACTATCAGAAAGGATAGTGTCAATATGAGTATGGCTGATTATAGAAAAACGGGTAATATCCAAGAGACACCTTTTGGATATACATTATCAGTTATAGGAGGCAAATGGAAAATGCTAATTCTGTATCTCCTTTCGGAAAATCAACCCGTTCGCTTTAATGATATGAAAAGGAGACTTGGAACGATTACCTTTAAAACATTGAGTGCACAACTTAAAGATTTGGAGGCAGATGGGATGATTATACGAAAGGAATATCCACAAATCCCCCCTAAAGTGGAATACAGTCTTACAGATAAGGCAGAAACACTTTTACCAATTTTAGAACAGTTATGTGATTGGGGAGAGAAAAATCGAAGTAATTAAATTCTTTTTGTATAGATAATTCAAGTATTGACTATGAAGGGCAATGGAGCTATAGAGAACTTCTAATCTAATGAATACTATAGGAATGAATAGCCCCTATCTATCTTGTATATACGTTTTGAAATGTTGTATTTCCGTTAACTGTTTCTATTGAAAAAAGCCGTCCCTTTGGACGGCAAAATGATATTCATTTTATTTCATGCTTCCCCAGATAGGTCTTCCACCAGTATGGCCTGTCTTTGCATGCTCAAAGCTTATTAAAGGAAACTTGTTTGCATAGCAATTTGTTCTCCTTGATTTACTATAAGTGGATCTTTATTTTTTTCTAAAAATTTAACAATTTGATACAGAACCTCACTAATTTTTTCGTTAATCGGCATATTTTGATTTAATAAGAAAATGCAGAGAATCGTATCAGCTACTTGATAAAGCGCATCTTCATCTTTTGTTTTTTCAATATGATATTGCATCTTTTTAAAAAACCATTCAATTTCGTTCAAATCAACCATCGGGTAATATTGAATTTTATACAGATTACCTTCATCAAGGACGTCCAATTCAAATATGGCTTCAAGTTCTTCTTTACTTAAATGAGCTTCAGGAAGTTCATATTCACCCTCTGCTGCTTCCTCATCAACAGTGTACTCAGTTGTATACAGCCCCTGAATGAATTCATCAAAGGAATCTGCTAATTTAAAGTCTTCTTCCATCTCAACATCAAAATAATGAATTGCAGGATTCTCTTTCGTTTTTCGATAATCCATTGCTACCCAAGTATGTCCATCCCCGCTAATCAAAACAAGCCCTTCTGGAAGCTCCCACTCTTTTATTAAGTAGCCACTATCCATAATTCCTTCACCTTCTGCAATTCCTAAAAGATGATTAAATTGAATATGATCCTCAGCCCATGAATTAGAGTGAGTGGTTGGAAAAGCATTATGAACTGTATAACCACCATTTTGTTCTAATATGAGCTTTTTATATGTATCTGGCAAAGTGACTCCAAGTTTCTTTTCAGCCTTAGCTAATTCGTATGCAGTGATCTTTTTTAACGTATAGTAACCTTCCTCGTCTATTTCCCAAAAAGATTTCAAAGTTTTTTCCTCCTAGTGTCATTTAACAAAACTCTTTTACGAACGTACATTCTATCAAACTGTTTTATGGTGTGATTGCATGCCTGATATTGAGAGAAAGATTTATCGAATTATTTATAATATGAGTCGCTTTCGTAAGAATCCAACAATTGATGACCTGAAAAGAAAAACAGGTAAAGACGAGAAGATCGTTAGGCAATCAGTCAAAAACCTCCTGCCAACTGAGAAACAATCTGGCGGATAAAGTTCGTCCCCAATCAAAAGAAACTGAACAGATATTCGTTGTCAAAAAAACAAAAAACCCTTGCTACGCAAGGGTTTAAACGATGATTCCGACTGGGCTCGAACCAGCGACCTCTACCCTGTCAAGGTAGCGCTCTCCCAGCTGAGCTACGGAATCGGGTTATGTATCAGTTCTGGGCTTTCTGTTACTGACAGTCTCTATTATATAACCATAATAATAAAGCGTCAATGGTTTTGTTCAAAAAAGGTCAAAAAGCCGGCGGCTGTGCCGGCTTTTTTCTCTCCTTCTTTATGATTGGTTCACAAGGACGGGCTTTAGTTGATCAAGTGCTTGTTTGAAGTCGCGTTTGAGATCTTCTCCGTTTTCAACTCCGACACTTAAACGAAGCAGCCCATCTGTAATCCCTCTTTTTTCTCTTTCTTCTTTTGGCATAGCCGCATGTGACATTTTGGCTGGGTACGACAAAATGGATTCGACGGCACCTAGGCTGACGGCGAATACAGGTAATGTGACAGCGTCCACCAATTCTTTGACTGCCGCTTGATTTTCTAGTTCAAATGAGAGAACCGCTCCTGCTCCGCTTGCTTGCTTTCGCTGAATATCTGCGCCTGGATGATCGTCTAAGCCTGGGTAGTATACTTTTTTCACCGCAGGATGTTCTTTGAGAAAGGAAGCTAGTTCGAAGGCCGTTTGGCTTGCTTTTTCTAATCTCACCTGAAGGGTTTTTAACCCTCTTAACACAAGCCAGCAGTCCTGCACGCCAAGGACCGCACCGAAAGAGTTTTGCAGCGAATAGAGTTCGTCTCCCAGCTTCTCATCTTTCACCACAGCTAAGCCTGACAGCACATCACTATGGCCGCTTAAAAATTTCGTTGCGCTGTGCAAAACAACGTCAACACCAAGGTCGAGCGGACGCTGAAGCGCAGGCGTTAAAAACGTATTATCTAAGAAAGTCAGACAGCCATGCTCTTTCGCAAGCTGGACAACACCTTCAATATCTGTAATCCCTAGTGTTGGATTTGACGGTGTTTCCATGTAAATGACCTTTGTATTTGATTGAATGCCTCTTTTAACTTCATTCAAATCGGTCATGTCCACGAAGGTATGCTCAATTCCAAATCTTGAAAGAACTTGGGTAATCATTCGGAAAGTCCCGCCGTACACATCTCTTGTGACAAGGACGTGATCTCCCTTTGATAATAGAAGAAAAGCAGTCGAAATAGCTGCCATGCCTGATGCAAAAGCAAGCCCTCTTGTTCCTCCTTCCAGCGCTGCAATTGTATCTTCTAATGCTTGACGTGTCGGAGTCCCCGATCTGGAGTAGTCATATTGGCCAAATTCATCGAAGCTGCTTTGATGAAATGTGGATGCATGCTGAATCGGTACACTGACTGCACCTGTTGAACGGTCTGTTTTAAACGCATTATGAACGAGTTGTGTTTCAAGTGTCCAATCGTGTGTGGTCATTTGGCGTGTACCTCCTCTTTTACTTGTGAGAGTGCCTGTTTCAGGTCTGCTTTCAGATCATCTACATGCTCGATGCCAACAGAGAAACGGAGCAGCTTGTTACATACACCGTTTGCAATGCGAATCTCTTCTGGAATATCCATATGCGTTTGTGTCGCAGGATACGTAATGAAGCTTTCGACTCCGCCAAGGCTTTCAGCAAAACAAATCGTTTTCAGCTGCTTCAAAAATGGATTGACCCATTCCTCTTTGGCTACTCGGAATGACAGCATGCCTCCCTTTCCTGGGTAAAGCACATCTTGAATTTCTGGCTGCTTCTCTAAAAACTGTGCCAGCTCCTTCGCATTTGCCTCGTGCTGGCGCATTCTAAGAGCCAGTGTTTTCATTCCTCTCATTAAAAGCCATGAGTCAAATGGTGATAGAACCGCTCCAATCGCGTTTTGATGCTGGAACATGTCTTCAGACAGCTGCTCTCCTTTTGTCACCACAAGCCCTGCAAGAACGTCATTATGTCCGCCTAAATATTTGGTTGCGCTATGAATGACAATGTCCGCTCCAAGCGTAATCGGCTTTTGCAAGACTGGTGTGTAAAAGGTGTTATCGACAATCACCAAAGCGCCATGCTCTTTTGCAATCTTCGCTATTTTTTGAATATCTGCTTCCTGCATCAGTGGATTTGTCGGTGTTTCAATAAAGACCGCTTTTGTGTTTGGCGTGATTTTAGAGCGTAAACAGTCTTCATCTGAAAAATCATCATAAAGAAAACGTAATCCGTACTTTTTCCATTCGTTTTCAAACAAACGGTATGTACCGCCATATAGGTCTGAAGAGACGATGAGTTCATCTCCGCTTTCAAATAGAGCCATGATCGTTTGGATCGCTGCCATTCCCGAACTGAAGGCAAAACCGGCCGTCCCTTCTTCGAGTGAAGCAATTGCATCCTCTACGAGCTGTCTTGTTGGGTTTTTCGTTCGAATGTAATCAAATCCTGTAGATTCCCCTATACCTCTATGTCTGTATGCTGTCGAAAGATAAACGGGAGGACTGACAGTGCCAGTCACCTCTTCGCTACGGTTTCCAATCTGCGCTAATTTCGTTTCCACATGTTCTGTCATTTGACACCATCCTAAGTAAAAATCTGATTTCAAAACAGAAAACCCCTTCTTCATAAGAAGAAGGGGTTTAATCGCTTCCTCTTATCTTCCAAGCAAAAAAGCTGCTTGCTGGATTTAGCACCTTGGTACATCACATGAAGTGATGCATACCGGTTGCTGAGGTTTCAAAGGGCCAGTCCCTCCACCTCTCACGATAAGAATGTGTTGTCTGTCTGTTCTAATTCTTAATACTGTAACCCATTAAATCTCATTTTTCAAGGGGAAATGTCATGATTAATTAAAATTTTCTGTATTTTATAACAGAATCGATGTTATACGGTTTGATTGCATGTTAGCATATAGGAACAACGCTGTTTTTCATGTTACAATGAATGGAAACGTTTCACTTTATGATGAATTTGGTTAGCTGGAGGAATGGATTATGGTGAAGAAAACAGGAATCATTCAAGAAGAAACCTTACAGTCAAAAGAACTTGGGGCGGACATGACCATTTTGATCTATTTGCCAGTCAATTACTCCCCCCTTTATACATATCATGTCATCATTGCCCAGGATGGTCATGATTATTTCCGCCTAGGCAAAATAGGCAGACAGGCAGAAGAATTGATGCAAAACAAAGAAATGGAACGCTCGATTATCATTGGTGTTCCTTATGAAAATGTCACGGAAAGACGAAACACGTATCATCCAGATGGTACAAAGTTTGAAGCGTATAAACGCTTTTTAGCAAATGAACTGGTCCCTTATATTGATAAACACTATCCAACCTATCAAATTGGATCAGGACGGACGTTTATTGGTGATTCACTGGGTGCGACGATTTCCCTCATGACAGCCATTGATTATCCTTCTTTATTTGGCGGGCTGATTTTGCAGTCCCCTTACGTTGACGAGTCGGTTCTAGAAGCCGTCAAACAGTCAACAGCCCTTTCTCATTATGCCATTATCCATCAAATTGGGCTTGAGGAAACGGCTGTGAAAACAACAGATGGCCAGGTGCTTGATTTTGTTCAGCCGAACGAAGATTTAAAGGCCCTTCTTGAACAATCTGGTGCGGATTACTTATTTGAGACATTCGAAGGGGATCATAAATGGACGTTTTGGCAGCCGCTCATTGCGCCTTCGTTAAAAAGAATGCTCCCATATTCGTTAATCAACTGAATTTTGTTATAATAAACAATAATAAATACTTTCTTATTCAGGAGGGAACATGATGAAATACGGAGTTGTTATATTTCCATCAAAAAAATTGCAAGATATTGCGAACTCTTACCGGAAGCGTTATGATCCGAACTATGCACTCATACCGCCTCATTTAACATTAAGAACACCTTTTGAATTAACGGATCTAGAAGCGGCTGAGGTCGTCTCAACGTTAAGAGATTATGCAAAAAATGCTTCTCCTATTACGTTACGTATTAAAAAATTCAGTTCATTCGCTCCTGTAAACAACGTCATTTATATGAAAGTAGAACCGAACGAGGACATCATAGCGCTCAATGAAAGATTGTACGCAGATCCACTTGCTGGTACACCTGAATATGCCTTTGTTCCTCATGTGACAGTGGCTCAAAAACTATCAGATGATGAGCATTCAGACGTACTTGGCACATTAAAGCTGAGAAAGATTGACCATGAAGAAACAGTGGATCGCTTCCACCTTTTATATCAATTAGAGAACGGTTCTTGGACCGTCTATGAAACATTTATTTTAGGAGAAGAGGGTTAAAGACATTTGAAAACAGTCATCGTAACAGAACAAACACAACGAGAAGATGCATATTATGTACGAAAAGAAGTATTCGTAAAAGAACAAGAAGTTCCAGTAGAGATCGAAATAGATGAACTAGAGGACAAAGCCACCCATTTTGTCATTTACAATGATGACAAAAAGCCTCAGGCAGCCGCTAGACTGCGGATCATTGAGGGTTCAAAGGCAAAGCTTGAACGCATTTGTGTGTTAAAAGAGGCGCGCTCCTTCGGCCTTGGCCACAAACTATTAGAGGCGCTAGAAACAGAAGCGATTGCTAATGGAGCAAAAGAAGCGGTTATGCATGCCCAAGTCCAAGCTCTTCCTTTCTACGAAAAGAAAGGCTACAAAGCGGTTTCTGAACCGTTTGAAGAAGCAGGGATCACACATGTCAAAATGACAAAAACGCTGTCTGTTTGACCAAAAGAAAAGCCAGAGCATTCAAGATGCCCTGGCTTTTTCTTTTTCATTATCGTTCGCCACAGGAAGAAAGCGCAATCATTTATATATACGTATTGATATGAATGCCCTTGCCTTCCTCCATAAACATATCTCGTACAAAGCGTTCCCGCTTTTTTTGCTGTACTTTCGTTTCCGCTTCTGTCACTAAGTCCTCTTTTTTCTCCAGCTCTCTGTATATCTTGTCATGAAAGGTGCGAGTAACCTTTGTTACTTTCGCATAGTCTTCTTTATCCTGAGGAGCTGGACGATTGATATATTGAAAATACAGATCCGGCTGAATCGGGGCTATATATCCCATCAAGAACGCCTCCTTTGCTTCTCTTCTATTCTACTATTCCCTAATTATGACTGTTTGAAACACGCCTCATTTGATATGATTAGATGTGTTTCGTTTTAAGATTGATTGACTATTGGAGGACTAGCTTTGAAATGCGCACGACGATATGATCGAACGATCTCATTACATATGTATTCGAGAGAACACTATCAATTCCTCCATGACGAGGGAAAAAAAGGACAATTATTCTGCCCATATTGCGGACAACCGGTCTTTTTTAGATTAAATATACATGATGAACCTGCCTTTATTCATAAGCACATGTCTCAGCAAGAGATATGTGAAAAAGCTGAAGAACAAGCAGATCATCATCAAACGGCTGAACAAGAGGAAAAGACTTCCTATAAAGAACTCGGAGGCTTCCGTTTTCCAACCGGCAAACAGATCATCTCGCAAACGAGCGAATCATATGACTGGCAGGAACCAAGGTCGATTCAATTTAGCGATGCCTTACATTTAGAAGAGAATGAAGAAGTTCATACGATCGACCTCTTCCCGCATATCACCTTTAGCACACCGCAGCTTCAAGCTGTCACACATTTAGATGGTCCGATGCTTGTGCTGGCTGGTGCCGGCAGCGGGAAAACAAGAGTCCTGACGGCTAGAGCGGCTTATCTCATGTCCCATCATCATATTCCTGCTCACCATATTTTACTCGTAACTTTCACCACAAAAGCGAGCAATGAGATGAAAGAAAGGCTGCGTAAGCAATATCAGCTTCATCCTTCACAAGCCAGCCAAGTGGTGACAGGCACCTTCCACAGTCTTTTTTATAAAATGCTGCTTCACGATGACGCAAGCAAATGGAACGGCCAGCATCTGATCAAGTTTGACTGGCAAAAGGAGCAATACATTCGAAAAGCCATTATGAATGAAGGACTTGATGAGAAAGACTACCCTACCGATCAAGTACTGCAATCGATCGGCTATTGGAAAAATGCCTTTTTACCAGGTGAACTTCCTGATTTGAATGATGAAAAGGAAAAACACATGTGGACGATCTATCAATCATATGAACAGCAAAAACGAGATCATCAGCAATTTGACTTTGATGATATGGCGATTGCCTGCTTACATATGCTCACAGAACAGCCAGAACTGCTAAAACGGTATCAAGAACGATTCCAGTATATTTTAGTGGATGAATTTCAGGATATTAATCCAGTGCAATATCAATTAATTCAGCTTTTAGCCGGAGAATCAGAGCAGTTATTTTGTGTAGGGGATGATGATCAAGCCATTTACGCCTTTAGGGGTAGCAATCCTGCTTTCATTCTTGAATTCAAACAGGACTATCCTTCGGCTCAGATCGTCCATTTACATGCGAATTACCGGTCTCACCATACGATTGTCGCAAGTGCTGATGCGATTATTAAGAAAAATCAGCATCGTTATGAGAAGACGTTAAAAGCCGTGCGCGCGGAGAAAATTCCTCCGACGCTCTTCTATCCATATGACGAAGAAGAGGAAGCGACGATGATTGTCGCAGATATTCAGGAGAAAATTAAAAATGGTGCAAAGCCGAATGACTTCTGCGTGCTGTTTCGAACGAATACAGGCGGCCGTGCGATTTATGAACGGCTGCATCAATCGGCGATTCCATATGAGACGGATGCTGGCGTCAAAGCCTTCTACAGCAGACGAATGGTTCGGGTACTCCTCGCCTTTCTTTCCTTAAGTCAGGATGCAGATGATGTGGCCGCCATAAAACAGCTGCTGCCCGTTTTCTTTTTAAAGCAGCAAACCCTGAATACACTAAAGGCACTGACCATCACAGAAGATTGCTCAATGATAGAAGCGCTTGGAAAACTGACAGATATACAGCCGTTTCAACGGAAAAAGCTGCAATCAATTGTTCCTTTGTTCCGAACGTTACGGACGTTAAAGCCATCGGACGCAGTGACATTTATTGAACAAAAAATGGGACTCGGGGATTACTTAAAAAAACGGGTGAACGATACGAATGTACTTGAAAAAGGAGCGGATGATGTACGTGATGTGAAAACAGCCGCCAAACGCTTTGAAACGATTGAAGCCTTTCTCGCACATGCCGAACATATGAAGTCTGCCGAAAAGGAAAAAACAGATGAACCCGGTGTTCAGCTCATGACGATCCACCGCGCAAAGGGACTTGAGTTCCAGACAGTATACATTACTTGTGTGGTCGACGGGGCACTTCCCCATGATTTCTCACTGGATGAACTCAGAAACGGTGATGAAGAAGCGCTGGAAGAAGAGCGCCGTTTATTATACGTTGCTATGACAAGAGCTGAACAATCTCTTTATCTGTCTGTTCCATCATTTAGACGAGGAAAAACGGCTCATCGTTCTCGCTTTTTATATCCTCTTCTAAAGAAAAACCGTGAATTATTTACGCAAAAACAACAGGCCCCCCTTTAAACGGAGAGCCTGTTGTTTATTTTTTGTTGTTCATCATTTTAGAGATTGTATTGAAATCAAGCTTTTCTTTTCCACTTGTAATCGATTGAACGATTTTGTCTTCCATTTCTTTAGGTACACGTTTGTTCGCAAGCTGTGCTACTTTTTTAATGACACCTCGAACGGTATTCTCATCTTTAAAGTTGGCATTTTGCAAAGAACCTGCAAGTTTAAACACATCATTCATATTCACACCGGTTTTGTTTTCTACGCTTTTAAAGAATTTATTATCCATTCATTTGCCTCCTCTTTGTGGAGTAATCACCTTACTATATGAAAATAGGCGAGATATGTGCCTATCCTAAAGCCTTGTTTGACCAAAGAGAAAGGAAAGCAAAAGGCTTCCCCCTTGCTTCCCTCACCTTCTTACTTTTTAGTAGTTAAAGAAAGAAGCACCAACGATGATTAAAAGGATGAAAAGCACAACGACAAGAACAAATGTTGATCCATATCCGCCGCCGTAGCCACCACCGTAGCCGCCGCAAGAACCGCCACCGTAACCGTAACTCATATATAAGCACCTCCTCTTCTCCCTTACAAAGTATGAAAAATGAAAGAAATGGTTTGGACGATCACATAAAAAAGTGCGGAATTTTTATTTCTGCTGTTTAAAGATGTAATCTGCCTCTCTATGACGCACCATGAATGCTTCTGTTTCCTTCGCAAAAGCATCCATCTTCACGCCAAATGCTTTTAAGTGCTCCTCAAGATCATTCGCTTTATCCGTTAGATCCAATTCAGCCTTCTCGTGCGCTTGTTCTTTCCCATCATGAGGTTTAGTGAACAAGGAACCGATTAATTGTTCGAATGCATCCATTCTGGTCACCCCTTCTCTCTTACATATGCATCACTCAAAAAAAGGGCAACAAAAAAACCGGATAAATCCGGCTTTTGTTTTTCTCTTCTATTGAGGTTTCTTTTTGTTTCCACAGCCGCAGCCTGTTTTCTTGATTTTCTTCGTATATACAGATTGTTGATTTGACTGCGCTGGATAACCTTGAAGCGTATGTGACGGCGTTTCGTTTGGTTTCATCGCAACCCTTCCTTTCCTATTCCATGATAGTATATGCATTTGTTGAAAGCGTGTCTGATCAGAATGCCTGTTTATTTCACAAGCTTTGAGACGACCGCTTCAATGATGCCTGCTGCTGCGGCAATCGCTAATAGTAAATTAAGCCACATACTAATGACAGGAAAAAGTATGTATATCAGAAGTAAGGCAGCAGTGCACCATATGCCAGTACACCAATAACAGCTTAACAGTTCTCCAACCCAAGACCGCAGTCCTTCCCCTTTAATGATGATATATGTTTCGACCTCACCTTGTTCGTTTACCTCTTCCTGTTCTTCATGAAATAGACGGCGGAAAGGGGCCGTAATGGTATCAAACACAATCAGTCTCGTCAGTCTAAAGGATGCGAGGGCAAACACGACAAATGACAAAGCACCGCTCAGAAGCCTCCACCTCCTTCTTTCTTCTTTTTCCGTCCTTTCTTTATATATGCAAGAAAAAAGACCGTCATGATGAATCGAGCGGAAATAAAATTGGGTTGTACTTTTTCACACTTTCCGATTCCACCTTGAGTCCTTCCTGCATTAAATAATGTATAGATAAGAAAGGAGTGAAAGTATTGTCTATTGAAGAAAGTGCTGAAATATTATATACACAACTGTTAAACGAATTAATCAGCAATTATGATGATTTCATTGAGATCAAAGATTCCGAAAATGTCACAATTCATAAAACAGATGTAACAGCTGCACTCTCCCTTCAAGCGACCGTAACGACAATCATTACTCTTTTAATCCAAATTCTTGTACCAGACGATGAATTGGCTGCTGACATCACAGACCAGCTTTTAGCTGTGCAACAAGTGGAAGTCCAAAAGAAAACTGTGATTCAAATCATCAACTGCTATAACATTACGATTACATTATCAGATGCATCCATTATGAACTCCGTCCAAATTCTCACTCAAACATTGAATGTGCTCTTAGTTGAAGCCGGCATTCTTTGACCCTTTCTTTTTCTAATGACGTATGAAAGAGGTGAAATCATCGTGGCTGAAGAGAACGAAAAAAAGGAGTTTCAAATCAATACTGATATTGATCCATTAACAAGTCTTCTTGTAAGTGATGTGTTAAACAAAAACAATATCACTGATGATCAGAAAGCAAATATCTCAGATGATCAAAGAAGAATGATTTTGAAATTAGTGGAGGACTTGCAAAAGAAAGCAAATGATTTCGTAGAACAGCAGCAGGAGAAAAAAAGGCAGGCTGAGGCAGCAAAACAGCCGGAACAAGAGCCTGAACCAAAAGTACGTCCAAAACGAAATTCACTTCGAAATCGTATTCAGCAGCGCCGTGATGCGCAGCGTAATAACGATTAAATAAAAATGGGTTGCCTGCTAGGGTAAATGCCCGAGACAAAACCACGCATTCCAGCATTTAATAAAGTAAACGGAAGGAGGAATAGAAATGGATTCTAAACCATATTCTTGGGTCGCTCTAGATCGTAACTGTACACATCACGGACACCACGGACACCACAGATACCACGACGATTGCAACTATGAAAGAAAAGCACTTTGTGACGACTATTATGATGATGAAAATGTCTTACAAGACTTGGATCAAGTAAGTTTCACAAAGCAGACATCTGAAGAAGTCATTATCGTCAGAGACTCTTGTGACATTAACGTCTCTTCTGTTGATGCACAGGTTGCAGCATCTATCCAAGTAGCGATTCAAACAGCGATCATCACGATTACAAATATCTCAATCGCAGACGGTGATTTGGCAGACCGCGTCACGCAGGATCTCTTACAAGCTGCTACTCACAAACAAACAAACCGCCAAAAACTTGTCATCGAAAATTCAAGAAACGTTACAGTATCTACAATCGATGCGGACATCTCTATCGCAATCCAAACACTTACTCAAACACTTGTTGCGACAATCGTTGCAATCGGTATCCTCTAATGTCCAAAAGCAGAGCGAAAAGCTCTGCTTTTCCTTTTATCAAAATACATCAAATATAAATGGTCATTTACCCACACCAACTAGCGGGCGCATACATATGTTGTTAAGGACTAAAGTCAAATACCTTGTTAAAGGAGCTGAAATCCATGAGCTGCGGAAAACACCATGGCCGACATGATGAAAACTGTGTATGCGATGCGGTTGATAAGATTTTAGCAGAGCAGGAAGCTGTAGAAGATAAATGTCCTACGAGCTGCTACAGTAATTTATTAAGCCCAACAGTTTCTGGAAAAGATACGATTCCGTTTTTACTTTTTGATAAAAAGGGCGGGTTGTTCTCTACTTTCGGAAACATCGGAGGATTCGTTGACGATTGCCAATGCTTCGAATCTATTTTCTTCCGGGTTGAAAAATTACACGACTGCTGTGCTACGTTATCTGTATTAAGACCTGTTGATGTACACGGACATACGCTAAGCGTGTGTCACCCTTGTGACCCTGACTTCTTTGGTCTAGAAAAAACGGACTTTTGTATTGAGGTTGATTTAAACTGCTTCTGCGCAATCCAATGCTTAAACCCAGAGCTTGTCGACAGAGTCATGCCATCAAAAGATAAAAAGCATCATCACCACGGCTAAATCAACAGGCCGCTCATCTAACTTGTCATGAGTCAAAGCATCCCCTTCCTCACGAAAGACAGCCAATGATGCGGAGCAGTCAGCATAAGAAGCGGCCGCTTCCGCATTGGTTAAAAGTAGATGCACGAGCCGGCATAGATAGCTTGAAGATGATGACAGTGCTCAAACACTCAAACAAATTTCCTAGTATAGGAGGGTTGAATATGAGCCGCAATCATTCATGGAGCTGTGTAACAGAGGCTGTTGAAAACATTAGCGACTTGCAAAATGCTGTCAAAGAAGATTGCCCGACCAGCTGTTACAGCAATCTCCTTTCTCCATCACATTCATTAGGTGACACTGTCCCGTTTGTTCTCTTTACATCCAAATCAAAACCATTCGTCGCATTCGGAAACGTCGGAGAAGTAGATGCAGGCCCTTGCTTCAGCACTGCATTTTTCAGAGTCGAACATATCTGTGATCACTGTGCAACACTCAGCTTGCTTATCGCATTTGACAAAGACCGTCATATTTTAGATTTTACAGATAAAGATTCCTTATGTGATGTGTTCCGATTAGAAAAATCGAAGTATTGTGTTGAAGTAGACCTTGACTGCTTCTGCGCAATCGAGTGTCTAAACCCAAGACTCATCAATCGTAACTGCTAACAAAAAAAGTCCCTAAATGGGACTTTTTTTATTAGTTAAAAACCTAGCGGGTGAATGGAAGAAATCTCAGCAATCGCTAATTCAACTGGATTTCCCCCGCCTGCTGTACGAATGATCACTGTATCATCTTTTCGATCCATGATGATTCCTCTATATGTTTTACCATCAGCTTCAATCAGACAAAGAGCCCTTGGCATATTATGAGGCAGTCTTGTGAGAAAATCGACTTTTTCATCAATACTCATCTGACTTAAAGGCTTTTTCACTCGTTTTCTTCTTGATTCTTCTTTTGTTTCATGAAAGACACCTTCTGGCTGGTTTCCCTCTTCTTCTTGAGACTCTCGCTTTTGTATGAGCTCTAGTTCTTGTGAGATCTCTTGTTCCTGCGCTGGCTCGGCTTCTTCTGTGATCTCTTGTTCCTGTGCAGGCTCGGCTTCTTGTGGGATCTCTTGTTCTTCTGTAAACTCAACTTCTTGTGTCATATCTCGTTCATGTTGAAGTTTAGGCGGCTCGGCTTCTTTTTTATGCTCTATTTCTTGAGCTGCAGGCTCCTCCTGCGTGCTTTCTTCGATCACGTCTTTTGCAGTGGTATCACTTTCTGGCTGTTTTTCTGATTTCTTTCGCTTTCTCACAATATTTTGCATGGCCGGCTTTGATTCATGATAGCTCGGCTGAACAATATACATCAGCGGCTTTTGATTCTCATCACCTTTATTTGACATACTAATCCCTCCCGAATGATTCATTCCTTATATATATGAACGGAGGCCTTAAATCAGAAGAAAAATAAAAAAACAGCATACCCTTCATCGGTATGCTGCAAGTCATGTATTCGTTTAGCGGGCAATGATATGGAAGCCGGAATCAACATGCAGATTCTCACCTGTCATGCCGCGAGATAGATCACTGAATAAGAATAGAGCGGTATCGCCAACTTCTTCAGGAGTTGTTGTACGGCGAAGTGGTGCGCGCTCTTCGATATCCTTCAGAATGGTATTAAAGCCGCTGATGCCCTTTGCAGATAACGTACGAATTGGACCAGCAGAAATACTGTTCACGCGGATGCCTTCTGCGCCTAAATCAGCTGCTAAATATTTCACACTTGCTTCAAGTGATGCTTTCGCTACACCCATTACGTTGTAGTTTGATACAACACGTTCTCCGCCTAGGTATGTAAGCGTCACAATGCTTCCACCCTCTGTCATTAATGGACGTGCTGCTTTTGCTACAGCAGTTAATGAGTATGCACTAATGTTGTGCGCCAAAAGGAAACCTTCACGGTTCGTGTTCAAGTATTCGCCAACAAGCTCTTCCTTGTTTGCAAATGCAATGGCATGCGCAACGCCATGAATGACTTGTACTTTTTCTTTAATTGCAGCAAAACATTTTTCGATTTCTTCATCACTTGTCACATCACATGGAAGAATGATTGAATCATCACGCTCAAGTGTGCTTGCCAGCTCTTTTACCGATTCAGCAAGACGATCTCCAACATAAGTAAAAATCAAACGAGCTCCAGCTTCATGAAGTGAGCGGGCAATTCCCCAAGCGATGCTTCGTTTATTGGCAACACCCATCACCACGATATTACGGCCTTCTAAAGAAAAGTTCATATGTAATAAAGCCTCCTATTTTTTCAAGACATAGTATTAGTACCTGATCATAATATTATCACAGATCATAAGAGAATGACAATTTCCGCTGAAAGAAAGTTTCATTTTCGCGAAAAAACCGCCCTCACAAGTGAAGACGGTTCGATACCCTTATCGTTTGATTCTGTTTTGCTGATAAGCAAAATGGTTCGTAGGTCCGTGTCCAGCTCCAATACGCAAAGGGAATTTAATGGCTTCATGAACAAAGGTTTCTGCTGTTTCAAAGGCTTTTTGCATCGAATATCCTTTCGCAATTTCAGCTGTTAATGCTGCTGCAAACGTGCAGCCTGTGCCATGTGTATGCGGTGTATCAATATGTTCATTTGTGACTTCAATAAAGCCTTTTCCATCATACAGCAGATCTGTAATCATCCCATCAGATGGCCCATGGCCGCCTTTGATCACGACATGTTTCGTACCGAGCTCATAAAGGCGCTCCGCTGCCAGATAGCGGTCCTTTTTCGTCTGAATTTGTATCCCTGTCAGTACTTCTGCTTCAGGAAGATTCGGCGTTACAGCATAGCTGACAGGCAGCAAGTGTGTTTTCATCGCAGAGACCGCATCTTCATTTAATAAAGAGGCCCCTCCTTTTGCGATCATGACTGGATCTACAATCAGCTTCATATCATATTGAATCGTTTTTTCAGCTACGATCTTGATCATGTCTGCACTCCACAGCATCCCTGTTTTGACGGCATCTGGCAGTAAGTCTTCTGCCACTGCATCTATTTGACGCTCTAACGCCTCAATTGAAAGCGGGTATATCCCGTGAACACCTAGTGTGTTTTGCGCAGTAATCGCCGTGATCGCAGACATTCCGTACACACCGAGCTCCTGAAAAGTTTTCAAATCTGCCTGAATGCCTGCTCCGCCGCCAGAATCAGAACCCGCGATTGTGAATGCTTTTTTGATCGTCATTTCTTCACACCTCTCATTAGCCAATCCATTGATGATAAATGGTTCTTGCTTTAGAAATATCATTCGTACCATGAACAAGCGCTCTGCCATCTTTAAATAAGACAAGCTTAAACTCATCCTTTTGACACGAAAGCAAATATGGATTCTCAAGCACATCCATCCCTGCTTTTTTTAACCGAAGAGCTACTTCATGTAAAGGCGGCGGTGTTTCTGCTGCACTGCGGATTTGTACCGTATTGCGGCCGCATAGTACATCTGCCTTCGCTCTCTTGTCATATGAAAGAAATGGATAGGTCTTTAGTCCACAGCTTGGACATTGCTTCTTCTTTAAAGACGCGGCCGACCGAATGTCAGACCGTTCATTTTTCCATAAATCGAAGGATTTTAAAATTGGAGTCACTTGATGTCCTGTTAAATATTTAAGTGCATCTGCCACTTGATATGCCGCCACTTGCTGCACAACTGGACTAATGATACCTGCTGTATCACATGTCATGCCTTGTGCGGGTAAATGTTCAAGCAGACAGTGTAAACACGGCGTCTCACCAGGGATCACTGTG
Source organism: Bacillus sp. Je.9.29.b (assembly GCF_051129925.1). Taxonomy (NCBI): domain Bacteria; kingdom Bacillati; phylum Bacillota; class Bacilli; order Caryophanales; family Bacillaceae; genus Bacillus; species Bacillus sp. Je.9.29.b. The sequence goes on along the minus strand of NZ_JBCPSO010000001.1, from coordinate 269,536 downwards.
AATTGAATGCCGTAACTTGCTACACAGGCCCCATAAAGGAACGGAATTTGATGTTTGACAGCGGCATCATTTGCGATCATTCTTACCTCAAAATTATCCGCTGCATCGACAATGATTGAAGCCTCACTGACAAGTTCGTCAATATTGTGAGCAGTCACATCGATTACGATTCCTTTGATGTGCACGTCACTGTTTACTTGCTTGAGTCTTTTTTCAGCCGCTACAGCCTTTGGCAGCCGATCCTTCACGTCTTGCTCCGTGTAAAGCTGCTGACGCTGAAGGTTGCTCCATTCAATATAATCTCGGTCCAAAATGGTGACAGATCCAACGCCGGCACGAACGAGCATTTCAGCACTTGCGGTTCCAAGTGCCCCCGCTCCAATAATGATCGCCTTTGAGTCATTTAGCCGCTTTTGCCCCTCTGTTCCGATTGGCTGAAAAAGCTCTTGGCGTGAATAACGAGTGCTCAAAATGACGGCATTCCTTCCTGTGGACTGCTCGCTGTCCCATAGTTTTTTAGCGGAATACGTCCTGCCTCATAGCCTAGTCTTCCTGATTCAATCGCCAGTTTCATTGCTTTTGCCATTTTCACAGGATCCTTTGCACCAGAGACAGCGGTATTTAGTAATACAGCGTCTGCTCCAAGCTCCATCGCATAAGCTGCATCCTTCGGAGAACCTACGCCAGCATCAATAATGACCGGCACCTTCGCCTGCTCAATAATAAATGAGAGATTCAAAGGATTTAGTAAGCCTTGGCCTGAACCAATTGGTGAAGCACCTGGCATGATGGCATGGACACCGAGTTCTTCTAATTTTCTTGCCAGCACCACATCATCAGATGTATATGGCAGCACGATAAATCCTTCCTCGAGCAGCATTTCAGATGCTTTTAATGTTTCAACTGGATCTGGCAAAAGAGACCTTGAACAGCCAATGACTTCTACCTTGATCATGTCACAAAGTCCAGAAGCCTTTGCTAAACGGGCAATACGCACTGCCTCTTCTGCTGTACTTGCTCCAGCTGTATTCGGAAGCAGCGTATATTTTGATAAATCAAGCTGCTCCAAAAAATTAGGCTGAGATGCTTCGAATATGTTCATTCTTCTGACAGCAAAGGTTAAAATTTCGGCTTCCGATACGTTCACCGCTTCTTTTTGAACCTCAAATGATGGGTACTTTCCTGTTCCGAGTAATAGTCTTGATGTGAATGTTTTTCCGCCAATGTGCAGCATTGGATCATCCTCCTCCTACGAAATGAACGATTTCAATCGTGTCATTTGGTTGAATTTCTACTTGTTGAAACGCTTCTTTATCAATGATTTCATGGTTCTTTTCAACGATCACCACACGGTTTTCAAGCTGATAGGCTGATAGCAGATCATAGATCGTTCCATTCTCTTGATCGAAATCAACGATTCTGCCATTCAATTGAATCTTCATACGAATAGTGCCTCCTTTCGTCCAATACGAAACGCGTGTAGCCATTCCTCTTTGACCGGTTCGTCTAATATCAGGTCACGAATGATTTCTCCAGTAATCGGCGCAAGTAAAATGCCATTCCTGTAATGCCCTGCAGCAAAAAGAATACGCTTGTCTTCTGGATGTCTTCCGATATAGGGATGCCGATCGTTTGTCGCCGGACGAAGGCCTGCCCAGCACTCTTCAATCGGCATCTCCTTAATAGAAGGCATAAGCTGAGACGCCTTTTGAATCACAGCTTCCATGCCGCCAAGCGTTGGAACAGCCTGCCACTCGTTTGGCTTCATTGTTGCGCCGATAACAAGCTTTCCGCTATCTCGCTGAACGATATAACAATGATCATGATAAATGGTGTGTGCGAGCGCCGGACCATTATTCCATACAGACACACATTCCCCTTTTACTGGATAAAGAGAATGCGATAATCCGAGTTCTTCAAAAAAACGGCCAGACCATACACCACTTGCGATTGTCAGATCATCACATGTGAATGTGCCCTTCGTTGTTCTGACAGTTAACGCTTCTTTGCCCCGCTTCACATCGATAACAGGTGTACACTCTTTCACATCTGCTCCGTACCGGACCGCCGCCTGCCATAAAGCCCTGCATACAGCGTAAGGCTCCACATGCACATCCTCTTCAATCAAACCTGCTCCCAGCATGTGATCTGTAACTTGAGGCATACATTTTTTTACGCTGCTAGCGTCAAGCCATTTAAATGTAGACAAATGCTGCATCCGGCAAAGGGCTTGTTTCTCTTCTTCTGTAAAGGCGACCTTCATGATACCGCCCGCTGAAGTTCGAATATCAATGCCTGATTCATGCAGAAGATCGACTTTTAATTTTTCGTACAATGCCTGGCTTGCTCTGCCTGCCTGAAAGAAAACATCCTCATGACCCTCTCCTTCAGCATGTGCACCGAGCATCCCGGCAGCCGCACTTGTCGTTTGCTTCCCTATCCCACTCGCTTCAAATAAGACCACCTGTTTTCCTGCTTTTGCAAGGTGATAGGCGATGGAGACCCCTATGATTCCACCACCAATGATTGCAACGTCATAATGCTTTTTCATAAGGATTCTCCTTTACCTTTTCAGAAAATGCTTGTGCCATCATACGCGGCTGATGATGAGCAAAAATCCCAGACATGACAGCAATTCCTTTCACATTTGCTTGTTTCAATTCTGGAACTCGTTCTGGGGTCACCCCGCCGATGGCCATCACTGGAATCGTTAGTGCAGAAGTCAGTTCTTTCACAAGCTGTACACCTCTTGCCTGAAGTCCTGGTTTACAAGAGGTAGCATATATGTGCCCAAACATGACATACTCTGCTCCATTTTTCTCTGCTGCTTTCGCTTCTTCTATCGAATGGACAGATACTCCCGCATGAAGGTGAGGAAATTTTTTTCGCAGTTCTTTTGGCGAAAAGCTGTGGCCCGGGAGATGCACCCTGTGAATATTGGTAAGCAGTGCAACGTCTACTCGGTCATTGATCACGAGCTTTTCTTTCGGCACACCTTCTAAAAGGAGATTCTTCACGAGATCAACAAGCTCACTTGCTGTTTTAGACCGTTCCCGAATATGAATAAAATCCACTTCAGACGCTATGGCTTTTATTTGTTTGATCAGTTCACCCGCAGAAAGGGAATCATTTGTCACTGCGTGGAGTTCCATTTGCACCAACCCCATCTAAGCAAGCTGTTTGCCACATTTCTTTTTGATACGCCATCTCCCAAAAGTGATATTCATAATAGCTTGAAATCACGAAATTTTCTTTCATATTGGCCCGTACATGGTCTGGTGCTTTTTCTGCTAGTTCATCAAAGCGGTTCACTTGTTCGAAGACGAGTTCCTTAAACCAATCGCCTCCGTATGTCAAAATCCATTCTTGGTAAATTGGATGGTCAGGTGTTGTTTGTTTCAGCTTTTCACCTACCTCATAATAGAGCCAGTAACACGGTAATAACGCGGCTAAAATCTCTTCAAACCGTCCACTTTTTACAGATCGGTACATATGAGAGGTATACGCATAAGCAGTGGGAGAAGGCTTAAAGTTCTCAATGGCTTCATCAGAAATTTGCAGAAGCTCTGTAAATTTCCTATGCAGCGACAGCTCTGCTTCATACGTGCCCTGGGCATGATACGCCATTCTGCCCGTCGTATGTAAGTCCTCACTCATCGCCGCTCCATATGCCTGCACCTTTGCAAAATGAGTTAAATAATAAGAATCCTGCATCACGTAATAGGTGAAACGATCGAGTGAAAGTGTTCCATCTCCAATCCCTTTGACAAAAGGATGTGTAAAGCTTCCATTCCACCATGTTGCTGCAGCCTCTTTACATTCTGTTGAAAACGTCATGTTCCTCTCCTCCTGTTTTTCCATATAAAAAAGCCACTTTCCGCGTGGAAAGTGGCTTGGAATTTGTAAAAAGCATAGTCAAAAACCGCACCACTTCCCTACGCAGGTATGAACCTGTTCAGGTAATGAGGGTCTAAAAGTGAACACTTTTATCTCAGCCCTTTTAAAGGACTCCCCTAGTGGATCAAATATATGATGTTGTACCTCTATCTTAATCAGGAATTGTTCATTGGTCAAGGGTTCATTGTCATTCTAATTGGGCTCTTAGTCCTGCCACATACTCACGAGAGCCCGATACAAGCACACGGTCGCCGCTTCTGAGTGTCGTATCTCCATGCGGTACTAAGCTGTCTATCCCTCTGAAAATGCGGACAAATACCAAATCACCGGTGAAAGGAAATTCTCTCAGCATGACATTATGATAACGATGATTGTTCATTTGAATTTGATACAAAGAAGAATCCTCATTTGTTAGCAATCGAATCGCATCAGGTGCTTCAATCAAAGCTCTTAGCACCGTTTTAGATGAAAGGAAAGTAGAAAACGTATCAATGCCCGCTTCCTTCAATGTCAGCTCTGCCTCTGCTTTGTTGACACTTGCAATGACTTGTTTCGCTCCTTCTTCTTTTGCAAATAAAGCAATTTCCTTATTTTTCGTCTCACTGCCTGTTGCGACGACAAGGACATCCTCTTGACCGACGCCTGCCTTTCTCAGCGTCTCATCGTCGTATTGTTCAATTGATTCGACTTCAAAGATAGAGTCTGCCAGCAGTGCTTCCTTATTTTCTTGAAACACATGCAAAATCCGAATGTCATATTCATCTTGATGTAAATCAAGTGTGACAGGTAAGGTCAGCTGATTTGCTCCAATAAAGGTCACACGCTTCTTATGGCTTGCCGCTTGTTCTTTTTTAAACAGCGCTTTAAACCAAACAGGTGTTAAAATACTCGTTAGCACAGCAACTAAAATCAGCGCTCCTGACATTTTATGATCAATGACACCTAGCCGCTCACCAATCGTCGCAGCTGCAATGACGAGAGATAGCGTTGAAGTTAATAAAAAGCCGGAGCCAATGACCTTTTTCATGTCATACCATTTTTTCAAATAAAGAATCGGGATGAGCTTACTCATAAGCAGCGCAATAAACAGCAGCGGAATCATGATCATGATGGTTGGGTCCTTAAACAGTGCCCATATATTCAGATCTACTCCGACCATCACAAAAAAGATCGGGATTAAAAATCCGTAGCCAAATGAGTCCAGTTGCTGAACGAGTTCTTTATTTGGCGAAAGAAGGGACACAAGCACGCCAGCTAAAAACGCCCCAAGAATATTTTCAGCCCCGAGTGATTCAGATAAGGCAACTAAGACTATAATGAGAGTAAAGATTGCCCTTGTCCCAATTTGCACGGTTCCTTTAGACATCGACTGAAAAATTGACTTTGTCTTAAATACGCGGCCAAATAAATAAAGAAGAATGCCTGCAGCAAATAATAAGAGCAGGAGCCACATGTTCCCTGTTCCATCTCCATAAATGGAGGAAAACACAGCAAGCAAAATCATCGTGACCAAATCGGCAATGACAGCTACAAGCAGAATGATTTGACCGATATTCGTCTGCATCAACTTTTCCTCTTTTAATGTTGGAACCACTACGCCTAATGAGATGGTAGAGATAATGAGCGTCATTAAAAAGGCATTTTGGATAAACCCTGCGAGTACAAACGCATAGGACAGAATAAAAGAAATACAAAATACCCCAAGAAAAATAATGGTGGCAGCTTTAAATGTATTTGGTTCTTTTAAACCATTTGGAAGTTCTCGTGCTTTCTTCTTTGACTCAAAAGAAGAAAAATCTATTTCAAGTCCACTTAAAAACATCAGAAAAATAAAACCGAGCATGGATAATGTATCTAACCACGCATCATGTTCGACAACCAGTTGAAGACCGCTTTTCCCAATGATGAGCCCCATGATGATTTCAGCTACAACGACCGGAATGGTCAGCTTAAATCGGTGCAATAAAATAGGGGTGAAAAAGGCGACAATGATAACGACAACGAGTGATGAAACAGATGTATGCTCCATTGGCTAAAGCCTCCTAACATTCATGTTTAATTTTTAAGTCTTACGTTAAAGCATTGATTCTAACAATTGCCCAAATGAAATGAAAGCCATTCGTTATATTTTCTAAAATTCAAACTTCTTTATATCCGACGAATGGATGAAAAAAATCAGGAGGAAACCTTATGAAATTCGATATCATTGGCGATATCCACGGCTGCTACGAAGAGCTGCTTACCCTCATACACAAACTAGGATACGAACTCAAACATGGATTACCCATCCATCCTGATAAGAGAACGCTGGCCCTTGTTGGTGATCTAACAGATCGTGGACCTCAGTCAGTAGACGTCATGCGATTTGTCATTCATGCCTATTCACACGGCGCAATCCGCTATGTACCTGGCAACCATTGCTTTAAGCTTTATCGTTACTTAAAAGGAAATCCCGTCAAATTGCTTCATGGCATCGAAACCACAGTGAACGAAATAAAAAAACTGCCAATTCATGAACAAAATAAATTGTCACATGAATTTAAGCAATTATTCGAGAAGGCTCCGCTTTATGATGTACTCATTCCTGATGAGCTGATCATTGCACACGCAGCGATGAAAGAAAAGGATATTGGAAAAAAGCCGAATAAACAAATGCGGTCCTATTTATTATTTGGTGCCGTCACAGGAGAAACATGGCCAGATGGACGACCTGTTCGCAAGGACTGGGCAAAGGAGTATCACGGAAAACCGTGGATTGTGTATGGCCATACACCAGTGAAAGAACCTCGATTCGTTGGCAGAACCGTCAATATTGACACAGGCTGCGTATTTGGCAACAAGCTGTCTGCCCTCACATACCCTGAGCTTAAAACGGTCTCCGTTCCTTCATCCATGCCTTATGATGAGTCAAGATTTCAGCATTTCACATCATAAAAAACCCGGCCCTGCGCTGCAGGTGACCGGGTTCTCTATTTAAAAAAGCAATGATTTCATATCATCAGGAAGCGGGGCTGAAAATGTCATTTGCTCACCTGTCATCGGATGAGGAAATACAAGGGTTTCACTATGCAGTGCCTGCCGGTCCATCCGCTCGGCCGTTCCGCCATACAGCGTATCTCCGATGAGCGGATACCCAAGAAATTGCATATGAACACGAATTTGATGTGTTCTCCCGGTTTCAAGCGAGAGAGACACATCCGACATGTTCAACTCGGCGATTACCGCTCGCACGGAATAATGCGTCACTGCCTCCTGCCCAGTATCATCAACCATCCGCTCGATAATACTATCCCCTTTTCGGGCAATTTTTGCAGCGATCGTTCCCTGTTTTTCTGTGATCATGCCATGTGTAAACGCTCTGTATGTTCGCTTAACCGCTCCACTTTTTTGCGCCTTTGATAAAAGGCTATGGGCAAAGCGATGCTTCGCCACAAGCATGACGCCAGATGTGTCACGATCAAGACGGTTCACCAAATGAACCGTATGCCGAACAGACTGCTTGGCATAATGATGCAGCAATCCATTCGCAATACTGTGCTCAGGGTGCTCCCGAGAAGGGATCGAAGGAATATACGGCCTTTTATTCAGCACAAGGACATGCTCGTCCTCAAATATAATATCAAGCGGAATCGGTGCAGGCTTCAGTCCTTCACTCACTTTTTCCTCGGGAAATAAAATGGTGAGCCTGTCCCCTTCATGCAGCTCGCACTTCACGGTAACATGCTCTCCATTAATGAGGAGGTCACCGCCATCAAACTTAATATCCGTCAGCATTCTTTTCGAAATGCCAAGATCAATTAAATATTCCTTTAAAAGCAGCCCTTCTTCTTTGGCTGTTATGGTTTTGTTTAACGTAAAGTATTCCAGCGGGAACAACCTCTTTCTTATTCTCCTTTTCCGATAAAGGAATCTTGCACCCTTTTCCAAAACGGAAAAGGTCTAAATCTGGCAAAACGGACATTCTCGTCTGCCACCCGGCATTGAATGGATTTGACGTCTTTATGAAGCAGTGTCAAATGATCAATGGTCACCTGAAAATCGACATCATTCCTCGGTTTAATCACACAAGTATGATGGTCAGGCAAAATAAGCGGTGAACCGACCGTCCGAAACACTCGGTTGTTGATTGAAGCCATTTCTGCCAGCTGAATGGCTCTAATGGAAGGATGAATAATAGCGCCACCCAGTGCCTTATTATAGGCCGTACTGCCAGATGGTGTAGACAGACAAAGGCCGTCACCTCTGAATGTTTCAAACAGCTGGCCTCTAATTTCAACATCTGCCACAAGTGTCCCTTCCATACTTTTAATTGTACATTCATTCATTGCTAAATATTTCTCTTCTCTGCCGCCGTCGTTGTATCTGACAATGACTTCTAAGATCGGATATTCCACAATATGATAAGGCGTTTTCGCAATGGCTAAGACGAGTTTTTCAATTTCACTCGGCACCCAGTCAGCATAGAAGCCAAGATGACCTGTATGAACACCGACAAAAGCTGTTTCATTTAGACGGTCGCTATAACGGTGAAACGCATAAAGAAGGGTGCCGTCTCCACCAACCGTAATGACAAGATCCGGTTCCTCTTCATTTAGTTCCATACCAAAATCCAATAAGTAGGTCTGAATTTTACTTTTGAGCGTGTCAGATACAGAATTCCCTTTTGAAGAAACTGCAAATTTCATGAATTCTTCTCCTTTTTCACCTTGCTGCTATAAGAGGGCAGCATCATATTTGATCAAACTGGCTCAGTTGTCGTTTTTCTTTTTCCGGGAAAATGCCACTTGTGCTTCTTGAATTTCCCCTCTGATTTCGGACATTTCTTCATCGAGACGAGATGCTGCCTCAGATGCTCTTTGAAGGCGCAGCTTGACCTTCTCCGGGATATTCCCACTATATTTATAATTCAGAGAATGCTCAATGGTCGCCCAAAAGTTCATCGCAAGCGTACGAATTTGGATTTCGACGAGGAGCTGTTTCTCTCCACTTACGGTTTGCAGCGGATATAACACAACAAGGTGGTAAGAGCGGTATCCGCTTTCTTTATGTTCTGCAATATAGTCGCGTTTATCTACAACCACAAAATCTTTACGTGACTGGAGCATTTTTTTCACGACTTGTATATCTTCTACAAACTGGCACATAATGCGAAGCCCAGCAATATCCTGCATCGTTTCAATCTCATGCATCGGGATGTTTTTACGCTTTGCCTTTTCTAATATGCTGGCAACGGGTTTCACTCGGCCTGTGACAAATTCTACTGGTGAATGGTCATCCTCGAATTCATACAGCTTTCGAATGCCTTTTAGTTTCACTTTTAATTCTTCGACTGCTTGTTTATACGGTGCGAGGAATTGATCCCATTGTTTTTTGTCCATGAAACTTCCCCCAATTCCATATACCTAATTATTTCAGAGGAATGTGCTTTTCACTTTCTCTTCCATATCTCCGTAATTGGCATTGTCTTTAATATTGTCGATTAAATAATGTAATTCCTGTTGAAGCTGAATGAGTTCCAGCGATTGTTCACCCGATGCCAAATAGACAGGGATGTCACGATTCATTGCTTCTTTTAATGGAGCCCATGTATGTTCCCCTAAAATAAGATACGAAAAGGACTCCTCGGTTTCAAGTATGTAAACGAACGCAAAGTGATCAGAATCAACAAGCATTTGTCCTGATGCTTTTGCTTTTTGGATTTGCTCTTCTGACTGGATTGTCAAAATCAGCCTATCTTCTTTTAAAGTTGCTTCTGTGATTTCAATTCTGTTTTGCATCATGATCTCCTTTACAACAAAGTACAGCTTTATTTTATCATATCAAGTTCAATATTGATAAACCGAACTTTTTGAGAAAATCCTGTTTTTCTCTTTTAAATGATCCTTTCCCAAGATTCTTCATTCATTTTGGTCCATACCTAAAGAAAATAGAGAGAAAAAAACAGTCTTTTACATGGTGAATACACTTCATGTACAATAATCATATTTCCTCTAATGAAAGGTTGATGTCAAAATGGCACAGGAAATTGAAATCGAACTAAAGCAATTATTAATGAAAGAAGAATTTGAACGGCTGAAACACCATTTTCAATTGAAGGATGCGGATTTCCACACGCAAACCAACTATTATTTTGATACACCTCAATTTGATATAAAATCTCAATTGGCTGCATTAAGAATGAGAGAAAAAAACGGTCAATGGGTGCTCACATTAAAAGAACCGCACGAATTAGGCTTGCTCGAAACCCACCAAACAATCGCTCCCCCATCTCAACTTGACGATTTTGAGCTGCCAGAAGGTGAAGTTGCGGACAGATTAGACCACCTGAACATTCAAAAGGATCAAATTGTGTACTTTGGTTCACTTGAAACGTCAAGAGCAGAAAAAATGATCCAAGAAGGCTTAATTGTTTTGGATCACAGCCGATATTTAACAGTAGAGGACTATGAACTTGAATTTGAAGTGAGCGACCTGGAAATCGGACAAGCCGCTTTCTCCACATTGCTCCGCAAATTTCATATTCCAGTACGAAACACGAAAAACAAAGTCGTTCGTTTTTATGAAGAAAAAATGAAAACACAGAATAGATGAATTCCTTGAAGGAGGAACATGATGAACGTCAATCAACTTCAATCCTTTATGCAGCTTCAAGCGCTTAAAACGTTACAGACAGATCCAGCACAAACGCAAATGTCTGCAGGTCAAGAATCGAATGCCCAAGCTTCATTTCAGTCGCTGCTGCAAGATTTTTTAGGCGGATCAGAATTATCACGTATCCCGCTTTCCATCTCTGCTTTTATGGGCACGGACCCGTCAACGGCTCCGAACACGCAATATGCGCGTACAAATCCATATTTATCTGCCATTTCCGGCAGTGAGCAGCTTCAGGCCCAATCTTTGTACGCAAATGACAATCAATTAAATACAGCGAATGGCATTGGAAATGTCTTAAACAACAGCTACACACCGCCGCTTCAAAAGGCAGTCTCAAGCGGCTCATCATCAAAAGAGATTAATCAAATCGTGTCACAAATGGCTCAAAAGCATGGCGTTCCCGAAAAGCTGATTCACGCGGTCATCAAGCAGGAATCCGGCTACCGCACAAATGCTGTCAGCCATGCAGGTGCGCTTGGACTCATGCAGCTCATGCCATCTACGGCTAAATCACTTGGCGTCAACAATGCCTTTGATGCCGCCCAAAACATTGAAGGCGGAACGAAGTATTTAAAACAAATGCTCCATAAATATAACGGAAATATCTCACTCGCCTTAGCGGCCTATAATGCAGGCTCAGGAAATGTAGATAAATATGGAGGCATTCCTCCATTTAAAGAAACACAAAATTATGTAAAGAAAATCACAGCTCAATATTTCGCTTAAACCGAAGAGAATAACCTCTTCGGTTTTTTGTATGTCGCTTTTCCCCCTTTTTTGACTGAATGTGTTATGATATGGTCAATTGATCACAGAATCCGATTCTCTCTTTATTTCGAGCAGACCAAAGCGGTTTGTTTGTGGAATTGAGATGAGGTTGTTAAAATAAGTACAAGAATAGAAACAATAAAATAGAACAAACTGAATATCACTTTTGAAATAAATGAAATGCGCAATAGGGTGAGTCATCCTATTAACTACGAGTAAAAGGAGTAGTCAACATGGTACAATCGTTTAACGCACCTTACGAAGCGGTTGGAGAGGAACTTCTATCGCAACTTGTTGATACTTTTTATGAAAATGTAAAGTGTCATCCTTTGCTTCATCCTATTTTCCCGGATGACTTAAAAGAAACAGCAAGAAAACAAAAACAGTTTTTAACGCAATATTTAGGCGGACCACCGCTTTATACAGAAGAGCATGGCCACCCAATGCTGCGGGCGAGACATCTCCCTTTTCCGATTACTGAGGAGCGGGCTGACGCATGGCTTGAATGCATGGAGGATGCAATGGATCAAGTAGGATTAACCGGCGATATTCGTGACTTTTTATTTGAACGGCTTTCTCTGACGGCTCGTCATATGGTCAACCAAACACCTGAAAAGGATGGACGATCTTGAGCTGCAATACGCACGATCAATATTTCTCACACTGTCACGGACATCCTCAAAAGCCGATTGAAATCTATGTATTCATTGATCCTCTAAGCCCAGACTGCTGGTTATTAGAGCCATCCATTAAAAAGTTGAAAATGAAATATGGCCGTTTTTTCACTTTACGAACGGTAACAAGTTCTAGTATTAATGCTTTGAATCGGAAAAGAAAGAAACATTTACTGACTGAAGCATGGGGGAAATTTGCCACTAAAACGCAGACCAAAAAAGAACAAATGCTGTCTGAACAAATTGTGACATCACCCTACCTCGCCTCACTCGCACTAAAAGCAGCGGAGCTTCAAGGCAGAAAATGCGGAATGAAATTTTTGCGTCTTATTCAAGAATCACTTTTTTGCCATCAGCAAGATGTCACAAGTGAGCAGGTACTGATAGAAAATGCAAAAAGTGCTGGTCTGGACATCGAGGAATTCCAGCGGGACATTCATTCTCAAAGTGCTGTGAAAGCCCTGCAATGTGATATGAAAATTGCAGCTGAAATGGACGTAACTGAGCTTCCGACCTTCGCCTTTTTTAATACCGTAAATGGAGATGAAGGATTAAAAATTTCAGGTGCCTACTCTTATGATATATACGAGGAAATCCTTTTTGAAATGATTGGTGAAAAACCAACACCATCAGAACGGCCTCCAATTGAATGGTTTATTGCTTACTTTCAATTTGCTTCCGCAAAAGAAATAGCCGTTGTCTATGACCTGACGCTTGAAGAAGTTGAACGAGAAATGAAGAAGCTGGCTTTCGCTCAAAAGGTAGAACGTGTACAAGTGCAGCAAGAAATGTTTTGGCGCTATAAAGAGAATGACCACCATACAGATCTTGATGTCTATCGCTGTGAAAATGAACATGGGTGCTGACCCATGTTTTTCTTTACCTTCACCAGGAACATGTGTTCTGTTTATAAATACGAAGAAACCGCGCCGGGATAAGCGCGGTTTCACTATGTCTTAACGACAACAAAGGGGATGGGAGAAATTTTTCACGGTCAAACAAAGGGGTAATGTTTGTATGTGATTAATTTCACATCTGTAGTATATCAAATTTTGTCGACTTATGACAACAGATATACTATATGTTCATATTTTTGTCACAAAACATAAGAGGGTTGTCACTTTCATATAGTAAAAGTAACAAAAAAATGGGGGGATCTGCATGCGCAGCACAACTATTGGACTTGTTGCCATTGGCTTATGTTTCTTTTTAAATATATTAGGCTTAATGAAGATGCTTCCTCTTTATTTGACGTCTCCACTCTTATTTGCTTCTATTCTTTTTACGCTTTATCGAATGAATCACCGTAAGACCTTTAGAGGTTTTAAAGGTTGATGCTTGACCAGGAACGGCCTCGACATCTGAAGAGGTCTTTTTTATGAGAAAAAAACTCCTGTCAAAAGATGAGATAGCACTCACACGTCTGACAGAAGTCTTTTCATTACTCACCTGTTTTGGAGATGAGTTCTTCCATTTCTTTTAGTTTTTCTTCGAACAATTGACATGCTGCTTCGATTGGTTCTTTAGAAGCCATATCAACACCTGCTTTTTTCAGCACATTGATTGGATAATCAGAGCTTCCTGCTTTAAGGAAATCGGTGTAGCGCTCTACCGCTGGTTTTCCTTCTTGTAAGATTTGCTTGCTTAATGCCTGCGCCGCACTATAGCCTGTCGCGTATTGATACACATAATAGTTGTAATAAAAATGAGGGATTCTCGTCCACTCTAATCCGATTTCCTTATCAACCACCATGCCGTCACCAAAGTACTTCTTGTTCAGGTCGTAATAAAGGTTCGTCATAAATTCTGGCGTTAAAGCCTCTCCTTCTTGTGCTTTCACATGAATAAGATGCTCAAACTCAGCAAACATCGTTTGTCTAAATACCGTTCCTCTAAATCCTTCTAACAAGTGGTTTAATACATACAAACGCTGCTTTTTATCGTCTAAATGATTAAGCAGGTATTCGCCTAGTAACGCTTCATTTGTAGTGGAAGCCACTTCAGCTACAAAGATACTATAGTTTCCATACGGATATGGCTGGTGCTTTCTTGTATAGTAGCTGTGGACGGAATGCCCAAATTCATGAGCCAGTGTAAACAAATTATCAATATTATTTTGCCAGTTCATGAGGATATATGGATTTGTACCATAGCTCCCAGATGAATAAGCACCGCTTCGTTTCCCTTTATTCTCATAAACGTCTACCCAGCGATTTTCGAGTCCTTCTTTTAACACGGACACATATTCTTCTCCTAATGGGGCTAACCCTTTCAGCATATAATCCTTTGCTTCATCGTAGGTGAGCTTCATGCCAGCATCTTTCACAAGTGGTGTGTACAAGTCGTAATTGTGCACTTCATCAAGCTTTAATACCTTTTTACGTAATTCAATATAACGGTGTAATAACGGTAAATATTGATGAACTGTATCAATTAGATTGTCATACACTTCTTCCGGGATGCTGTTTCGTGATAGTGCTGCTTCTCTTGCCGATTTGTAATTTCGTACTTTTGCATAAAAATTATCCTTTTTAATCGAACCGCTCAGTGTAGAAGCAAGTGTATTCTTATACTGATCATACGTTTTGTACACAGCTTTAAAAGCATTCTTTCTCACTTCACGATCATCACTATTTAAAAATGTGATGAAGTTGCCGTGGGTAATCTTCTTTTCCTCCCCATTCTCATCCTTTACAGAAGGGAACGAAATGTCGGCGTTGTTAAACATACTAAACGTAGTAGATGAAGATGAAAGTGGTTCAGATGCCTCAGCTAATAAAGCTTCTTGCTCCTCACTTAAAATATGTGGACGCTCTTTATTAATTTCTTCGAGAGCATGTGAATACAGTTTTAATTCTTCTTTTTCTAGTATGAATTGCTGCAATTTATCTTCTTGAATCGATAAAATCTCTGGAACAATATAAGCAGATGTACTAGACAGCTGTGTAAATAGATTCGATGCCTTATCATTTAACGCCTGAAATGATGAGTTCGTTGTATCTTCATCATATTTCATGTGCGCATATGTATAAAGCTTGCCAAGCTTTTCAGAAAGTTGATCCTGAAAGGTGAGGGCTTCATACAGAACATCAGCAGAATGGGCCAGCTTGCCTTTAAACTGGGCCAGCTTCGGAATTTCTTTTTTGACCGCTTCGAATTCCTTGTTCCATGCATCAACGCTTTCAAAAATATCTTCAAGACGCCATTTGTTTTCTTCTTTTACTTCGCTTCTGTCTGGTAAATGATTGTTTTTGTTTTGTGAAGTCATATGAATCCCCCTTGCATGAGTTGTGTTGAACCAACCTTTCGGAAAGTGAAAGAAATTGGTGTTGTATTTATCTTCTTTGTTTTGAACTATATTTGTCAAATCATATGCAGAAATAAATACCAAACAGACTAAAAAAATGAGAAAAAAGCGTTTCTTTTGATTCAATAGCAGCACCACCTTTTTCTTATCATGATCAAAGTGGTCATGAAACATGCTAATGAAATAAGAAAGCATCTCGTTTTAACACTTCATCTAGTGTTCGTATAGGCATTTGATTCGACGATACTTCATAATTACCCTCTTTCGTCATATGTAAAAACCCTTGTCTTACAAGCGCATTTACATATGCAGTGACCACCTCTTTTATTTCTTCTCTTGAAACATCGCCATATCGGAGTTTCACTTCTTTCATTTGCACACATCGATTGATTTCCATCATCAGCTGTTGAATCGTCACTCTTCCGCTTCCTTTTTTCCGCATCATCCAATCATAGAGGCACCCCTGCCAAACATACACGGGACTTGTAAAGATATACGCTTCTTGCACCGGGATAAATAATTCAGTTGGCAAAAAAGGGAATGCTGTTTGATGATGCTCATAAAAAATATCTCTCAAACGTTTGCTTTCATTTGATAAAATGCGAGGAGGACGCAACCTAAATTGCTGTATACATTTAATCCATTGTTGGTTTACTTGACGCTTGCTTGAAGGCGGAGATAGAAATGCCGGAATTACGCGGTATGATGAAGGCGGTCTGACAGTCATGGCCGCACATATTTTCTTTGGTTGAAACACGAGGAATTGATCAAGATGGATGAACCTATTCTGGATCGGGCAGAAAAAAATCAACCGCCTTTCCTCTGATTCCCTTAAAATTCCCCAATGAATGGAGGAGAAAGAAAAAAGCTGGGCAGATTTTCGGTTTAAACGATTTGCCCCTATCATCCATATGGGAAAGAGCCCTGCCTCGCGGAGACCTGCTGTTCTTTTGCGAAGCTCTTGCCGGGAAATATTTGCACATTGAAATTCGATTGCATAGGTTTCATTTCCTATAGAGACGGTCACATCAGGACGCTGATGAATATTTGACATATACTTTTCCAGCGCAGGTTTATGTCCAAGCCCCTTCAGCCAATTCATAATAGCATCCTTTCCCGCCTGATGATAAGCCGTTTCGCCTGAGGCTAACGGACATGCTGTCAGCTGTTTATGCGCAAAATGATAGACACGATGCTCCCCTAGCTTTAATTGCACCTCCTCCCTGCACTCAGGACAATAAAATTTGCACGTCGTTCTTACATGCTCCAGACGGCTTTTCGATAGATGATGTGTCATTCGGATAAGCTTACCGTTATCCATAATTGCTGCATTCATTCAGTTCGCCCCTTGCTCTTTGATAACCGTATTATAGCTTGTTCTTCTATAAGGAAGCGAAAAGGCAAAATGAATTTTTACCGTGTCAAAAGATGATTTTAATAATCATTTCTTCAGTAAAATCAAAAATCCCCCTTATAGAAAAGGGGGAAAATATAATCTTTATAAAAGTGGTGATAATAATCTTGCGGTTGATTCAAACAGTCTGACCCTCAAAGGTCTCTTTGCGAACTCTTCTGAAACAATTTCATGTGAATGCTCTAAATCACCTAAGAAATCGTTGACGAGCTTCTCTGTGCTTTTCGTTTTATAGAGGAAGGCATTCACTTCAAAGTTCAAATGAAAGCTTCTCATATCCATGTTTGCCGTTCCAATTGAAGCCAGTTCATTATCCACAATAATAAATTTACTATGCATAAAGCCTTGATCATACTCGTACACCTTCGCCCCTGCGTCAAGAAGCTCTGGGAAGTATGAACGAGACGCATGGAAAACAATCCGTTTATCTGGATTCTTTGGAGCAATAATCCGGACATCTACTCCGCTCAATGCGGCAATTTTCAATGCTGACAAAATATCATCATCCGGGACAAAATACGGTGAAGCGATCCAGATGGACTTTTTAGCGGAGATGATCATAGAGAAAAAGAGATTTTTAATGACCTCCCACTGCTTGTCAGGCCCGCCAGCAATCATTTGTACGCCTTCTGTTGTACTCTCAAGGTGGCTGAAATCTTTGAAATAGTCCACACCTGAGCATCTTTCATTCGTCATATAATACCAATCCTGCATGAAAATCTGCTGGAGGTCACGAACAGCTTCGCCTTTAATCATCAGGTGTGTATCACGCCAGAATCCATATTGTCTGCTTCGGCCCAAGTATTCGTCTCCAATGTTAAGCCCGCCGACAAATCCCACTTCTCCATCAATTACGACAATTTTTCTATGATTTCGGAAGTTGATTTTATTATTTAAAAGGGGGAGCCTTACTGGTAAAAACGGAACGATCTGAACGCCAGCCTTTTCTAGGTCAGCAATATATTGACGAGAAAGCTTTAAGCTTCCTACATCGTCATATAAAAAACGGACAATCACGCCATTTTTCGCTTTTTCAATGAGAATCTCCTTTAATTCTTGACCAAGGTCATCGTGGCGGAGAATGTAATATTCTAAATGAATGTGATGAGTTGCTTTTTTAATCTCTTCAAAAATATGAGAGAATGTTTCTTCACCATTGGTTAAGACTTTAGAGGACGTGCGATATGTAATAGGAGTATGTCCGAGTCTGTGGGCCAGCTTAAATAAGAGCTGCTGATGATCACCCATATGCGTCATTTTTTCAATCGCTTCTCTATGGATACGTTCATCTTCCTGGATTAACTTCTCGTCCAATACCGCCTTCTTTTCAAACAGCCGGCGCTTTTTGATATTGCGTCCAAAGAAAATGTAGAACAAAAAGCCGAATAACGGAAAGCTGCCAAGCAGGACAAGCCATGTAATCGTTTGAGACGGATTCCGGTTCTCCAAGAAAATAACAAATCCGATGAAAATAATCGATAAAGTAAATAGAACACTGACAGAACTTAATACACTTACCGCTAAATCACCGACAATCAATTGGATGATTAAATAAGCACCTATCGTAATGATTAGAAAAAATAGAACTTTGACTAAATTTCTCATTTCATTTTTCTCCTTGCCGATCTCTTTATTTACCTATTCATTCAGATAAAAAAGCCGATTCCTCTATAGAAATCGACTTTTTGTTAGTTACGAGAAGTGCTGTTGAATCGTTTCAAGGGCATTCCCTTCGATAATCAGCTGACCGTATTCTTTCAGTCTGTAGATGCTGACCACTGATTCATGAGCATATTCAAGCAAAATGCTGAGCTTATTCTCCACTTGCTCATCTGACAAATCCTCGTGGAAGTCAACATATAGATAATAACGGTTTTCAAACGAATATAAACTTGTGGTAAAATCCTGCATATTTAATTGAGAAAGTGCAATCAAATCTTCAAAGTCATCCATTTTTAACACAAATTGAAGTTGAAGTTTTTTGTCCTTCTCATTATGTTCTTCTTGATCTTGCTCTTCTTTATGAAAATCATCAAGCAGTGCGTCTAAGCTTTCTTCATCTGTTTGATCTTTTTTATCTTCTGGAATCGGCAATTCGAGCTTTTGTCCATCTTTAGAAAGTTGGGCTTTTGTCACGACAATTTCAAGACCTTTGTCAAGTGCCTGTACTTGAATCCAAAGCGGTCCCTCTACTGCAAATTCTTCTTCTTCGTGCACTTCGTCCATTACTTCCCAAAACAGCTCTTCACTGCGCTCACGATTATACCAAATCTCTTCACGGTCAAATCCGCGATCTTCAATATCACCGTAGGAAATATAAAATTTTACTGTATGTTCATTTATTCTTTCGATTTCCATTTTGCCAACCTTCCCTTCTATATAAGATGTTGAAGGGACATACAAGCTCCCAATTAATAGTACTTTACTACACTTTACCCGTTCCGTCTACATGTTAACCGTTTAAAGAATTGAGGTATTGCTTCGTACTGTCTATTTTATGATAAAACATGAATAAAAGAAATAAAAACGCATTTTTTGCAGAGAAAACTTGCAGAAACATATATTTGAATTGTCCTCATATATTGGTTGTACGAGCTTTATTAGGACAAGAGGTGAAATGGATGGAAACAGAGTGGATCGTATCCTTACTGATGATTATTGGCATAGACCTGATTTTAGGCGGAGATAATGCACTCATCATTGCGATGGCCAGTCGAAGTTTATCACATGACAAACGCAATAAAGCCATTTGGATCGGCACTCTTTTAGCCGTGTTGATGAGAATTACAATGACTGGTGCCGCCGTTTATTTATTGACTATCCCTTATTTGCAGTTTATTGGCGGTCTTTTTCTCCTTTATATAGGATACAATCTGTTAATTGAACAAAAGAAGGAATCCATTCGGATTAAGAGCAGCGGCTCCCTTTGGCGTGCAGTTCAAACCATTGTGATTGCCGACCTCTTTATGTCACTTGATAATGTCATCGCAGTTGCAGGTGCAGCAAAAGGGAACATGCTTCTGACCGCGTTTGGCCTCATGATTTCTGTACCGATTATTATTTGGGGAAGCAAACTGATTCATGCAGCTTTAACTAAAATTCCGTTTCTTTTATACGGAGGAAGTGCACTTTTGGCCTTTACTGGCGGAGAAATGATTGTGCGTGATGTGAAATTGACTGAATTTATGTCACAGCATGCCACGCTTGAATTGATGCTACCGTTTTTAACCGTCATTACTGTCATATTAGCAAGCCTCTTTTACGAACAAACGGCTGAAAACAAATAAAAAAAGCTGCCAAATGATCGGCAGCTTTTCGCGTTTTTATTAGTTAGCAAGTCGCTGAGCTTCTCTTAGTTGGAATGTACGAACCGTTCTTGGTAAGAAACGTCTAATTTCATCTTCATTGTACCCAACTTGTAATCTTTTTTCATCCAAGATAATTGGACGACGCAAAAGACCTGGATGCTCATTGATTAGTTTATACAATTGTTGAAGCGGCATTGTCTCAACATTGACATTTAGTTTTTGGAATACTTTTGAACGTGTTGAGATAATTTCGTCTGTACCGTCTTCTGTCATTCGAAGAATTTCTTTGATTTCATCGATTGAAAGAGGCTCAGAAAAAATGTTTCTCTCTTGATATGGGATATTGTGCTCTTCTAACCACGCTCTTGCTTTTCTACATGATGTACAGCTTGGTGATGTGTATAATGTTACCATAAATCTTCACTCCTCAATTTGTAGAATGAATATTGATCTGTATTCTTAAATTAAAATTGTTCTAAATAAGTAATCTTTATAGTGATTATACTATAAAAAAGTAAGTGTGAACAGATTTTCTTGCAATTTTTGTGACAAAAACTAGACAATTTCATTCATTTTGTCGTGCTGCTGGATGTCAGAACATTCTCATTTACTCGAGATGATCGAAAATATTTTTTTGCTTTCTATTTTCAATGATCTTCAATACATCATCAACATCCTCATACGATTGTCCATACCATTCTTCATCTTTATACGTATGGATTCGTTCATAGGTCTTCCTCATGGCTTCCATGATCTCTTCCTCATGATTTGTAAGAGGCGACCAATAAAGAATTTCCATGCGGTTCACTTCATTAGTTGCAAGTGACCTGCGTTTATAACCGATTGATTCTGCATGCTTGAAGTGCTCTCTTTGGTA
Organism: Bacillus sp. Je.9.29.b; assembly: GCF_051129925.1. Taxonomy (NCBI): domain Bacteria; kingdom Bacillati; phylum Bacillota; class Bacilli; order Caryophanales; family Bacillaceae; genus Bacillus; species Bacillus sp. Je.9.29.b. Next base: position 248,637 of record NZ_JBCPSO010000001.1, on the reverse strand, counting down.
AAACTTTAGGCGTTTTGCAGTATCTGCATCATCTTCATCTACAGGCTCGACCTCAAGCAAGATCGGTTTCTTTTTTTCCTTCAGCTTATGAATAAGCTTTGACCCGAGGCCTTCACCTCTTGCATCTTTGGAAACAAATAAATAATCAATAAAGATGAAAGAATCAAATTCGGCGTACATCATCACATGATGAGGTCCTTCCTCCTTATGATAAATATCACTTCTTTCCTTTAATAAAGCTTCCATATGCTCTTTTGACTTCATTTCTTCTATCGGGAAGTATTCACTGAGCTTTTCATACCAATTCATGGATTTGCTCCTTATGCTATAGTTAAGAACCACTTCCTTAGATATTCCCGATTTCCTGCTATTTAAACGCCTGTACTAGTAAGACGCAGCAAAGTCTAAAGTAGTTTCACTTTTTTTCAATTAACGCAAAAAAAGTTTTATAACGAACGATTCATGACGAGTTGAATACAGACAAACAGGATAATTGTCATCGCAATTTGAAGCATGATGAAATAAAGATATTTTACGCGCCGTGCTTCTTTCTTCTGACCGCTTGTCTTTCGGTTAAGCAAATATTCCACCGAAAAAGACACAATCCCAATGAGCACCATAAACGCGAGCATCCACTTTCCTCCGTTTGGTTTCCTGAAAAAAGACGTTGAAAAAAGCATGAATACAAGGAGAACATGAAGCAATGAATAACGATAAGTTTTCCAATTTAACATTTGATTTCCTCCGGTATCTGATTGCACTTAACTAAAAATTACCATCATCTTGTTTTTTTGTAAAATAAAAAAAGAAGCACTGACTTAGCAGTGCTTCTTCCTTCTTATGATTGTTTCGCCTGTAGCTCTTTGAATTCTTCCTCTGTGCAGCTCACAAAGTGGCCTGGCTTCACTTCACGGAACTCGGTGTTTGTTCCTTTGTGAACAGATGGATCATACTTGATTCGTTTGCGGTTACGCTCATAATCAGGATCTGGAAGCGGAATCGCAGACAGCAATGATTTTGTATATGGATGAAGCGGGTTTTCGTATAATTCATTCGCTGGTGCCAGCTCAACCAATTTTCCGAAATACATCACGCCGATACGATCGCTGATGTATTTTACCATGGACAAGTCATGGGCAATGAATAAGTACGTTAAACCTTTTTCCTCTTGAAGCTCTTTCAATAAATTGACGACCTGCGCTTGGATCGACACGTCTAATGCAGAGATTGGTTCATCGGCGATGATGAAATCCGGCTCTACTGCTAATGCACGTGCAATTCCGATACGCTGCCTTTGACCGCCTGAGAATTCATGCGGGTATCTGTTCGCATGCTCTTTGTTCAAGCCAACAGTTTCAAGTAATTGGTACACACGCTCTTTACGCGCCTGTTTTGTTTTTGCAAGGCCATGAATGTCGATGCCCTCTGCAATGATATCAAGCACTGTCATTCTAGGGTTGAGTGAAGCATATGGATCTTGGAAGATCATCTGCATTTGACGGTTGAACTCAAGCATTTTTTGTCTTGATTTCTTCCCGTGTACATTTTCTCCCTTATAAAGAACTTCACCATCTGTCGCATCATAAAGTCTAATGATCGAACGGCCCGTAGTGGATTTACCACAACCAGACTCACCTACAAGACCAAGCGTTTCACCTTTGTAAATATCAAATGAAACCCCATCAACTGCTTTCACAGTTCCTCTTGCTGTATGGAAATGCTGTTTCAAATTTTTGATTTCTAACAGTTTTTCTGCCATGCTATTCACCCTCTTTTACTAATACAGGTTTTTCGTAGCTACCTTCTAGTTCACGCATTCTCGCCTTTACAGAAGCAGGCGGTTCAACTTTAGGTGCATTCGGATGAAGTAGCCATGATTTCACATAATGCGTATCTGATACTTTGAACATTGGCGGTTCTTGTTCAAAGTCAATTTTCATTGCATAATCGCTGCGGAGTGCAAATGCATCTCCTTTCGGCGGGTTTGTCAGATCTGGCGGTGTTCCTGGAATGGCAGTCAGCTTTCCTTCATCTCCGCCATCTGTGTCAAGACTCGGCATGGATGCTAAAAGTCCCCATGTATACGGATGCTTAGGATTGTAGAAAATTTCATCGACAGTCCCTGTCTCCACAATCTGTCCTGCATACATAACAGCTACACGATCAGCGACGTTGGCAACAACACCTAGATCATGCGTAATAAAGATAATCGAAGTGTCAACCTTTTGCTGAATTTCTTTCATTAATTCTAAAATTTGTGCTTGAATTGTTACATCAAGTGCAGTCGTTGGCTCATCGGCAATCAGCAACTTTGGATCTGCTGCAAGCGCCATGGCGATGACAACCCTTTGTCTCATCCCGCCACTAAATTCGTGCGGATATTGTTTAATTCTTTTTTCAGGCATTGGAATTCCAACGAGCTCCAATAGTTCAATGGCTCTTTTTTCAGCCGCTTCTTTTGAAATTTGTTCATGCTTGAATAGCACTTCTGTAATTTGTTTCCCGACTTTCATCGTTGGATTCAAAGACGTCATCGGATCTTGGAAGATCATTGAGATATCTTTTCCTCGAATGGTTTGCATTTGTTTCTCAGTTTTCTTGACAATATCTTGGCCATCAAACAGGATCTGTCCGCGCTTGAAATAACCCGGCGGCATCGGAATTAATCTCATGATCGCTTGTGATGTCACACTTTTACCAGAGCCAGATTCACCTACAATAGCAAGTGTCTCGCCTTTATTTAAGTGGAAGTTCACACCACGAATGGCTTGAACCTCTCCACCATATGTTTTAAATGAGATTGCAAGGTCTTTCACCTCTAGAATACGTTCACGTTCCATCCTAATCACTCCTTATTTACGCAACTTCGGATCTAAAGCGTCTCTTAGTCCGTCTCCAACCACGTTAAAACCAAACATTGTAATACAGATAAATGCGGCTGGGAACCATAATCTCCAAGGGTAGTACGTCATGGCCGGAATTCCGTCAGACGCCATTGTTCCCCAGCTCGCTAACGGAGCCGGTACACCAAGCCCTAGGTAGCTTAGGAATGCCTCTGTGAAGATAGCAGAAGGAATCGTTAATGTCATCGTCACAAGAATTGGTCCCATTGAGTTTGGAATTAAGTGTTTAAATAAAAGTCTAGATGTTTTCGCACCTAATGTTTGTGCTGCAAGAACGTATTCTTGACTCTTTAATTGTAAAACCTGTCCCCGAACAATACGTGCCATGTTAATCCAGCCTACGACTGTCATGGCGAGGATAATCGTTAATAATCCTTTTGGCAGAACAACCATCATTAAGATAACCATTAATAGTGTTGGAATTGCCCATAAAACGTCTGCGATACGCATCATCACTTCATCTGTACGGCCGCCTTTGAACGCAGCAATACTTCCCCAGATAATACCGATGATCACGTCAAGGACCGCTGCAGCAAGACCGATGAAGATCGAAATTCTTGCCCCGACCCATGTACGGACAAACATGTCACGTCCTAAATCATCTGTACCAAACCAGTGCTCTTTTGAAGGCGGCTGGTCAGCATTCAGCAAATCGGTCGTGGAGTAATCATATTTAGAAAACATCGGAACAAAGATGGCCAGCATCACAATAATAAAAATGATTGTAAGTCCAACCATTGCAAGTTTATTGGCACGGAAGCGAAGCATGGCATCCTTCCATAAAGATAGACTAGGTTTAGAAATTTTTTCAGATTCTGCTGCGTCAGCTGTCGCAGGCACAAATAAATCTTTTCTCATCTCTTCCATGTGTTAGACCCCTTTCTTCGCCTTCGTCAGTTTAATTCTAGGATCGATAATACCGTAGAGGACGTCAACGACTAGAATACTGATTAATAGAATAATACTGTAGAAGACTGTAACACCCATGATGACGGTGTAATCACGGTTTGTAATGCTTGTGACAAAGTGAGAGCCTAATCCAGGGATACCAAAAATCTTCTCAACGACAAAACTACCTGTTAAAACTGAAGCAGCCATTGGTCCCATGTATGTGATAACAGGTAACAATGCGTTTCGGATGGCGTGTTTGATCGTCACAGCAGATTTTGTTAAGCCTTTTGCTCTAGCCGTTCTAATGTAGTCACTATTTAGTACTTCAAGCATACTTGACCGTGCAAGTCTAGCGATAAATGCCATTGGCATGAAGGAAAGTGCAATAGAAGGTAGTACGGTGCTTGCCCAAGACTCCCATCCTGCAACTGGGAAGATCGCTATAATACTTGCCTCAGATGCAAATACATATTGTAGTAGCGCCGCTAAAATGAAACTTGGAACTGAAATTCCAAAGATCGTTAAAATGGCAATCGTATAGTCTTGCCACTTGTTATGATAGAGCGCTGCAAGGACCCCAAACAATACACCAAATGCTAATGCGAGGAGAATTGCCTCAATTCCGAGGGTAAAGGAAACGGGGAATCCAGAACTGATTAAGTCATTTACGGTTTGTCCTTTATATTTAAATGAGGGACCAAAATCTAATGTTGCAACTGAACCTAGGTAGCTTACATATTGAACAAATAAGGGCTTGTCCAATCCGTAGTGCTCGTTTAGGTTTGCTTCAATTTCAGCAGGAAGTTTCTTCTCACCAGAGAATGGACCACCAGGTGCTGCCTGCATGAGAAAGAAAGTTGCAGTTACAATAACAAACAGTGTGATTAAAATATATATTAATCGCTTACCGATATATTTAAGCAACGGAATTGCACCTCCATGATTTTACAACAATTTCTCTAATCAGCAAGAAAGGTATATGGAGAGACATCCTCCATATACCTTAAGATCCTTGCCGTAGATCTCTTACACTATTACTCTTACTTTTCGAAATGTGCCCATTTGTATTGAACATCACCTAGTCCAGATACAACTACACCTTTAAGTTTTGGATCTTGTACCCAAAGCTGAGTGTAGAAGTAAATTGGTGCTACAGGCATATCGTTGATGATGATTTCTTCTGCTTTTTTCAGCATTTCTTCACGCTTCGTTTTATCTGTTTCTTTTGCAGAATCATTCAACAATTGTTTGTACTCTTTGCTTTCCCATCCAGTGTCGTTGTTTCCACCGTCTTTATCTTTGTAAAGCTCAAGGAAGTTCACTGGATCGTTGAAGTCACCTAACCAGCCCATACGTCCGATTTGGTAGTCTCCGCTGTGGATTTTGTCGATGTATACGTTCCACTCAGAGTTATCAAGTTCAACTTTCACACCTAAATCTTTTTTCCACATTTCTTGAATTGCTTGTGCAATCTTTTGGTGGCCCTCATCTGTGTTGTAAGAAAGTTTCAATGTTGGAAGATCAGAAACAGACTTATAACCTAATTCTTTCGCACCTTTTTCAAGAAGCTTTTTAGCTGTATCTACATCATGATCTTTGAAGTAGCCAGTTTTGTTATCTGTGAATCCTTCCATTGTTGGTGGAACGATTGCCATTGCTGGAACTTGTTCACCTTGCGTAATTTTGTCAACGATCGCTTGACGGTTGATTGAGTATGCAAGGGCCTTACGGATGTTTGCATTGTTTAAAGGTTTTACTTCTGTGTTGAATTTGTAGTTATAGATACCAGCGATCGTTTGAATTTTCAGACCGCCTTCTTTTTTCAATGTTTTTAAAGACTCAGTTGGAAGGCTTCCAGTTGGAGAACCAGCCCAGTCAAGCTCGCCTTTTTTGAACATGCTAAGTTCAGTGTTTGTATCTTTGATCATAGACATGTTGATTTTTTTCAATTTCACAGTATCTTTATCCCAGTATTCATTGTTCTTTTCAAGCGTGATAGAACCGCCATGTTTCCATTTAGAAAGAACGAATGGTCCGTTAGATACGTAGTTTTCACCAGCATTTGTGTACCAGTTTTTATTCTTTTCAGCCACTTTTTTGTTGACTGGCATATAAGTATAGAATGCAGTTAGTTCAGTAAAGAACGGTGTTGGGTTCTCTAGCTCAACTACAAGCGTTTTGTCGTCTTTAGCTTTAATGCCAACATCAGCAACTTTCGCTTTCCCTTTGTTTGCTGCTTCAGCACCTTTAATATAGTAAAGCTGGTAAGCATATTGAGATTCATTTTTAGGATCTAATGCCCATTTCCAAGCATATTCAAAATCTTCTGCTTTTACAGGGTCACCATTAGACCATTTTGCATCACGAAGTGTGAATGTATAAGTTTTACCATCAGCACTTGTTTTGATATCAGAAGCCATTGCATTTTCTGGCTTTCCTTCAGCGTTAATTCTTGTTAACCCTTCAAAAGTCTGACGGATGACACTACCTGAAGTTGAATCATTTGCCAATCCCGGATGTAAAGAAAAAGGCTCAGTGGAGATATTCACATTTAATGTTGTTTTAGCCTCTCCAGAACTGCTCGTGCTGTCGCCTGATTTGTTTCCGCTGAAACCACAAGCGCTTAATACAAGTGTGAAAATAAGCATTAAAGTAACAACAGACCAACGCTTTTTCAACTGTATTCCCCCTTATAATATGTTTTTAGTTCAAAGGTCTCGATAGAAGATGAGATTCAGATTTAAGAAATAGCGTAAAAAAGTCCCTAAATAGCTTACTTTCTATTTCTTTTGTTTTTTCTGAATTTTCACTATGTAAAGAGCCTAGCACAAACGTGTGAACAAATTCATTATAATGAATAGAATAATTTATTGCAATATCAATTTCATATATTTTTTAAAAACGTAAATGGGGATAAAGAGGGATTTTTATAAACTAAAGTCTCAATCACTTCAACAAATTAAAGCGTAAATTGATTAAAATAATTTAACAAATTCAGCAGGAATAATGTTTTATACATATAATTAATCATCCTTTTTTAAAAAATTCTGACAGTTATTTGGTATTTTATCTAAAATTTTAAGTGTCAATAGGCATGATGAGAAGGTCACATAAAGGCTTCGTGACTTTTTCATGGTCATCCTTTATAATAGATAGACATATTGTTGCGATGAAAAAGAAGAGTACATATATTCACCATTTACAGAGAGTCTGCGGCCGGTGTGAGCAGATAATGGCATGTATGGAATGGGCTTTGGAGCAGCTAACCGAACACTTCTAAAAAAGTGAGTAGGCTTAGACGGAGCAGTCTCCGTTATCAACGTCTTGAGTGATTTCTATGTGAAATAACAAGGGTGGTACCACGGTTCATTCGTCCCTTTTCTGTTGAAAAGTGATGGGTGGGCCTTTTTATATTGAAGAAAAGAGGTTTTAGTATGACAAAGAAGACAATTTTTTCAGGTATTCAGCCGAGCGGTTCTGTCACGTTAGGGAACTATATTGGAGCAATGAAGCAATTTGTCGATTTGCAGCATGACTATAATGGCTATTTTTGTGTCGTGGATCAACATGCGATTACAGTGAGTCAGGACCGATTAGCTCTCCGCCAAAATATTAGAAGCTTAGCAGCTCTTTATTTAGCTGTTGGACTTGATCCAGAGAAAGCGACATTGTTTATCCAATCAGAGGTACCTGCTCACGCCCAGGCAGGATGGATGCTGCAATGTGTTGCTTATATTGGGGAATTAGAAAGAATGACCCAATTTAAGGACAAATCCGCTGGTAAGGAAGCAGTTGTTTCAGGCCTATTAACGTATCCCCCATTAATGGCTGGCGATATTTTATTATATGGTACTGATTTAGTCCCTGTTGGAGAAGACCAAAAGCAGCACCTTGAATTGACTAGAACGCTTGCTGAACGCTTTAACCGAAAGTACAATGATATCTTCACTGTGCCTGAAGTGAAAATCCCAAAAGAAGGCGCTCGGATTATGTCTTTAACAGATCCAACGAAAAAAATGAGCAAATCCGATCCGAACCAAAAATCCTTCATTACCTTATTAGATGAACCAAAGCAACTTGAAAAGAAAATTAAAAGTGCTGTGACGGATTCAGAAGGCATCGTGAGGTATGACAAAGAGAACAAACCTGGAATTGCCAACTTGCTGACGATTTATTCTGTATTAGGCAACATATCGATTGCAGAGCTGGAGCAAAAGTACGAAGGCAAAGGATATGGTGAGTTTAAAGGAGATCTTGCGAACGTTGTCATTGATGCTTTAAAACCAATTCAAGATCGATACCATGAACTCATTGAATCAGACGAGCTTGACCGTATTCTAGACGAAGGTGCTGAAAAAGCAAACCGCGCAGCAAACAAAATGCTGAAAAAAATGGAGAATGCGATGGGTCTTGGCAGAAAACGCAAATAAAAAAAGCTTGCAGCACGACTCGCTGCAAGCTTTTTCTAGTTTACTTTTGATTCGTTTTCCATTTCCCAAAGCTTTTCGAAAAAAGGCTGTCCTTTAATCATTTTTTCACAGAAGGCTAAATGATTCTCTGACCACCCATCAATCGTTTCATTGTAAAGCATGTTCCAAATCTCTTCGAAAGACATTCGTTTGATTTGGTTGTACATCCGCGGGTTCCATTCCGTATACCAATACGCAATCTCCGCCCTGTTTTTGAGCCCTTTTAATTGATCGAGCGCCATAAACATCAGCTGTTTCAGCTGTCTTTCTTTTCTCGTTAATCCGCTGATATGCTGCGGCGGCAGTGATAGAATGTGATACTCTTTTGTCGATTCAAGGCTGTCCTTAGAAAATTCATATTCCTCTGCCTTCACATCTTTCACCATTTCATACACCAATTGCTCCTGCCTTGGGATCAAGCGGCTTTTTCTCACAGGTATGGAATACCCAATCGTATCTACAGCAATAATTCGAATGCCGTCTGTGACCACAAAGCAATACTCTAATTTACGGCGTTCATGATTTTTTCGAATATAGGATTTCTCAAATACAGACTCTAGCAGTGTCTTCGGCAGCTCTGATAGATCATTCTCTATGTAATCAAACAAAGGGCTCTGCACCTTAAGTAAAGGCACTTGATCTAACAGTTCAACGCTGTCCTCCTTACGCCACTCATGAAAATGACACACATTGTAGCCATTTTCTTCCCCTTCAAACCAATTCACCCATACGTCATGAAGAAATAACATAACCAATCCCTCACTTTATAAAAACTGTTGTCCACAGTATGGGCAAGGGATAGAGAAATTATTCCAACTTTATCAAAACTTCAAGCTGAGAATGATGAGCTTCATGTCTTTCTTTCGTTCAGGAAACGCAGAGCCCCTTTAAACTTTATTTCAGCTTTTTAGGATCAAGTGCATCTCTCAGCCCATCTCCTAAAAAATTAAAGCATAAAACAGTCAGCAAAATGAATAAACCTGGGAAAAGCGGGTACCACCAAGCTTGCACCATAATCGAGAAATTTTGTGCATCTTGCAGCATGTTGCCCCAGCTTGCAGTTGGCGGCTGAATACCAAAGCCAAGGTAGCTGAGCGTTGATTCAGCTAAAATGACGGAGCCTACTTTTAATGTAGCTGATACAATAATAGGACCAATACAGTTCGGTAAAATATGCGAAAAGATGATGACATGATTTTTCGTTCCAATGGTTCTCGCCGCGAGGACGAACTCTCTTGTTCGAAGTGATAAGAATTCACTGCGGATAAGCCTTGCGGTTGTTGTCCAGCCTGTCAAAGCAAAGATTAAAATCAATTTATCAATGCCCGGTTTGAAAATGGTGACAAGCGTGATCAAAAGAAAAATGTCTGGAATCGACAACACGACATCGACAAACCTCATTAACAAAGAATCAACAAACCCTTTGAAATACCCCGCGACCGCGCCAACGACAGTGCCAATGGTGATTGCACCGACCACTGAGACGAAACCAACCAATAAAGAGACCCGCGCGCCATATAGCACCCTTGAGAAAATATCGCGGCCAAACTTGTCAGTGCCCATAAAATGCTCAGCACTTGGCGGCTGGAGCCGCTTCAATAAATCTTGCTGTTCTGGTGTATATGGAGCGATCACTGGAGCGAAAATGGCTGAAAAGATAATGACCAATAAGATCACGGAGCCGGCAACCGCCAATTTATTTTTAAAAAATTTCTCACAAAATAAACGCAGCATCGTCTCTGGCTTTGGTTGAAGGCCCTCCTTTAATTTGATATCAACAGGAGGTGTTCCCATATTAGGCTGTGCCAATTGTGCTTCAGCTCCCTTCTAATATTCAATACGCGGATCAACAATCGCATATAAAATATCCGCTATTAAATTTCCAACCACCACAAGCACTGCGGAAATAACGGTCATCGCCATAATGACCGGATAATCTCTCGAAAAGGCAGAATCAATGAACAGCTTTCCAAGTCCTGGCCAGGTGAATATTTGTTCCACCACGACTGCGCCGCCAATAAAGGATGGTATCATTAATCCGAAAATCGTTATGACAGGCATAAGACCGTTTCTTAAACCATGTTTAAAAATGACTTTGTTTTCTCTAAAGCCTTTCGCTCTTGCTGTGCGAATATAATCCTGCCTCATGACATCAAGCATACTTGACCTTGTGTACCTGGTCAGCCCTGCCATGTCAGCCGTTGCTAAAACAAAGGCTGGTAAAATGATGTGATGGAGCCGGTCAAACACATTAAAATCGGCATTCAAGGTAGAGACTCCGCCAGTTGGAAACCAACCTAGGTTCACGGATAAAACCATAATAAGGATGAGACCAAACCAAAAGTTTGGAATAGCCAGTCCGATAAAAGATGTAACCGTAATGCCATAGTCAAGCTTTGTGTATGGACGTTTTGCTGAAAGAACACCAAATGGAATGGCGATCAGCAGGGCAACTAATGTAGAAAAGATCATGAGGATGAGGGTATTTGGCAGCCGGGCAAAAATCAAATCAGCCACGGGTGTTCCCTTTTTGACAATGGATGTGCCAAAGTCACCTTGAAGCATATTGCCAAGCCATTTCATATATTGCACATATTCAGGATCGTTCAAGCCGTACTTATCAATAAAGGCTTCCCGGTCTGCCGCACTAATGGTAGGGTCCATCATGAGTGACATCGGATCGCCTGGTGCTGCTTTCATAATGGCAAAGGACAAAATGGTAATCCCTAATAAAATGGGAATCGAGAGCAATGTCCTTCTAATGATATATGTAACCATATGCACAACTCCTTTTTCATCGGATCGCCATTCTGTGAAAAAAAAGGCCAAAATGATGTTATTTTAGCCCTTTGTCTGCTTTTCAGCGTGATATGAAAACCCTTGAATCCTCATGCTGATGCGGAGCGAACGAAGTGATCTTTTTAGCACCCACGCAGAGAACTGACACCGAATGCAAGGGATTGTTTTCACGGTGAAAGGGGAGAATCCCCCCCTTCTTCACTATCAGCCTACTGTTCAAGCCACCATTTTTCGATTTTGTAATATTCATCTTTCGGGTGGTAAGAGTAGCCTTGGAGATTAGATGGCATAGCACGATGTGAGTTAGCATAGTAAAGGAACGTGTACGGCTGATCCTCTGCGATCAGTTTATAAATTTTTTCATATGCCTTTGAATAATCTTTTCGATCGCTTAAGTTTTTAGCATCAACTAACAGCTTATCGACCTCTTTATTTTTATACCAGATGTTATTTAAGCCTTTTTCTGACTGGCTTGAGTGGAATATGCTGAATTGATCAGGGAATGTCGCAAGGCTCCAGCCGAGCAGCAGTGCATCATAATCCCACTTAGGCGGTGTCGTCTGCTCAATGAGTGCACTGAATTCCACAATTTGCGGCTTCGCTTCCACACCGATTTCTTTGAGCTGCTGCTGGACAACGACAGCGATATCTTCACGAACTTTATTTCCTTGGTTGGTCTTTATGACAAAGGAGAATTTCTTGCCATCTTTATCAAGATAGCCGTCTCCATCTGTATCCTCCCAGCCCTCTTCTTTCAGCATCTTTTTCGCTTTTTCTTGATCAAATTCAAACACTGGCACACTTTCATCCTTTGGATAGTTCCAGGACAGCGGACTTTCTGGAATGTTGGCTACTTTGCCGTCTCCATCTAGCACTTGGTCAACAATCGTTTGACGATCAATAGCATGTGTCAGCGCTTGGCGGACCTTTTTACTTTTAAAGAGTTCATTTTTCTGGTTCCAGCCAATGTATGAATAATTGAGTCCTAGATCAGATTCAATTTTAATGTTGCTCACTTTTTCAGCTGTTTGCAGCTCGGAGCCTGGTACAGCAAAGAAATCAATATCTCCTGCTGACAGCTGGGCAATCGCTGCATTCTGATCAGGAATGGTTTTAATTGTGACAGTATCAAGGTAAGGACGTCCATCCCAATAATCGTCAAAGGCTTCTAGTTTGACGTAGTCTCCTTCTTTCCATTCTGCAAATTTAAATGGACCAGAACCGATTGGTTTTTTTCGGTTAAATTCGTTTTCACCGAGATCTTTTATAGGCACATCACCTAAAATATGCTTAGGTAAAATACCATAGCTTCCTAGTGTGACATTATAAAAATAAGGATCTTTTTTATTGAGCTTGAATTCGATCGAGTAGTCCCCTGTCTTTTTAACAGACTCTAAAACTTCAAAGCCTGATCCGCGCTCCCCGTTGTAATCCTTATTGATTGGAATGCTGTATGTAAACACAACATCATCAGCAGTCAGTTCTTCACCATCATGAAACTTCACACCTTTTTTAATGGTGACATCAAACTGCTTGCCGTCATCAGATTCTTTAATATCCTCTGCCAGCGATAGCTGAGGGTTGAGCTTTCCGTCTGTTTGAAGTAAGAAGCTGTAGATTCTTTCCTCAATATCAGAGCTTGCCACATCTGTAGAATACAGCGAGTTAAATAATGTTGGCTCTGCAATTGAACCGATGACAAGATCGCCGCCTTGTACAGGTTTACCTGTGGATTTCTTTCCACTATCTCCAGACGTTTTATTTCCACCAGAACAAGCAGCAAGGATTAATGTAAAAATCAGCAGTAAACTGATCAAAATGGACTTTCTATTTCTAACTTTCATAGACAATTCCCCCTATTCTTTTTTAAAAATAATGACCGAATCCTGTTTCATCCCCCCTCTCAAAGATGAGATCATACAAGCTTGATCAAGCGTTGTAGAGGTGGCAGGCAACAAAGTGGTTCGTTTTTAATTCCTGAAATGCTGGTACTTTTTCTTTACAGATTTCTTTCGCGTGCGGGCATCTTGTGTGAAATACGCAGCCTTTTGGCGGATTTGCAGGATTCGGCAAATCGCCTTGGAGCATAATGCGTTCTCTTTTCGTCTGCCCTTTTTTACGGGTGACAGGAACGGAAGAAAGCAGAGCCTGTGTATACGGATGGAGCGGATCATCGTACAGACTGTGCTTATCGGCAAGCTCCATCATTTTGCCGAGATACATGACGCCGACTCTATCGCTAATATGCCTGACTACACTTAAATCGTGTGAGATAAATAGATAGGTAAGGTCAAATTCCTCCTGAAGCTCCTCCATCAGATTAATAACCTGCGCCTGAATGGATACATCAAGTGCTGATACAGGCTCATCTGCGATGATCATGTCGGGATTCATGGCAAGCGCACGAGCGATGCCGATTCGCTGCCTCTGCCCGCCTGAAAATTCATGGGGATAGCGGTTCGCAAAGCTTGGATGAAGACCTACCTTTGATAAAAGCTGTTCTACTTTTTCATTTCTTTCTTTTAAGGAATATAAGTGATGTGTTTTGTAGGGTTCTTTGATGATGCTTCGAAGTGTTTTTCTAGGGTTGAGTGATGCAAAGGGATCTTGAAAAACCATTTGGATGTTTTTTCGTGTAGATTGTCTTAGCTTTGATTCTGATACGCGCGTGATGTCTTGCCCTTTAAAAAAGATTTGACCGTCAGTTGGTTCGTATAGGCGAATCATTGTCCGGCCTAGTGTGGATTTCCCGCATCCTGACTCCCCGACAATACCTAACGTTTCACCTTTATAAATCTTCAAGTCTATGCCGTCAACAGCTTTCACTGCACCGACTTTCTTTTGAAAGACGCCCGCTTTAATCGGAAAATGTTTTCGAATCTGTTTCAGTTCAAGGATCGTTTCTTTCTCTGGTAAGTCTGTTATTTGTGTTTGATTTTGAGCAAGTGTCATGTGTTGTCTGCCTCCTCATATAAGAAACATCTGACGCTTCTGCCATTTTCAAATGTTCTCAGCTTAGGCAGTTCTCCCAGGCAGCGTTCCTTCACTTGCGGACATCTAGGAGCAAAGCGGCAGCCGGCTGGAAGCTGATCTGGCGCAGGAACATTCCCTTTGATGGCTGTTAACGGCTGTATGTCTCCGTCAATGACAGGAATCGATTCAAGAAGCCCTTCTGTGTAAGGATGAAGCGGCTGTTCAAACAACTCTTCGACAGTCCCATTTTCAACAACCTGTCCGCAGTACATGACAATCACTCGATCTGCAACTTCAGACACGACACCTAAATCATGTGTGATAAGAAGAATAGATGTACCAAAGGTAGAGCATAAATCCTTCATTAATGTGAGTACCTGGGCTTGAATGGTTACATCCAGGGCAGTTGTCGGTTCATCTGCAATAAGAAGCTTCGGATCACAGCTTAGCGCAATGGCAATCATCACTCTTTGCCTCATCCCGCCTGATAAACGGTGCGGATAATCTTTGATGATTTGCTCCGGACGGGAAAAACCAACAAGCTTCAGCAGATCAACCGCTTTTTTGACCGCTTCTTTTTTTGAAATTTTTTTGTGATAGATGAGGATTTCTGTTATTTGTTCTCCGATCGTTAAGACGGGATTAAGTGAGGTCATGGGTTCCTGAAAGATCATAGATACATCATTACCGCGGATGCTGCATAATTCCTTTTCACTATATGTAACAAGGTCCTTTCCATCAAGTTTGATGGAACCGTCCATAATTTTCCCGCCCGTGCCATGAATCAGACCCATAATGGATAAGGACGTAATGCTTTTGCCAGACCCAGACTCACCGACTAATGCGACAGTTTCTCCTCTGTTGATGCTGAAATCAACGCCATCCACAGCAGGTATCGGTTCCTTTTTTCGAAAAAAATATGTTTTTAAGTTTTGCACTTCAAGCAGCGTGCTCATTCATTCGCCCCTTTCTCCATAGATCAATAGAATTGAACCTGAATATTCCGTCTTTTTAAAATAAAAAGAATTATTTGTATATTATTACATCGCTATGACGAAATCAAGAAGTATTTAGTAAATTTGTAATATGTCTCTTTTTATGTGAATTATTCACTTTGTGATTCTATCGCCTTTAAAAAGGTTTCTGCTGGCTCTGCAATCATAGACTCCTCGCTGATTCGGTGCTCATTGAAATATTTTTTCACAATATAAAACCCGGTAGCGTAACCAAGCATTTTAGGGTAGTTCCCTTTTCCATAAAGAAGATTCTGTATCAGCCTTTCGTCGTCCTGGACTCTTTGATCAAGATGACTGGATACCCATTTCTTGTACATACGCTGCAGCTGATCTTCGCTATAGAAGGTGGTCCATTTCGCTGTATAGTTTTCTCCATATCTATGATACACAGCATATTCAGCGAGCCCCTCCATCATGATTGTATCGAGGAATGTAAAGTCTTTTTCTTCTTTTGAGAGAAAATGCAGCCTGCATACATGGTGATATTCATGAGTCAGCAATGTACCGATTCGCTCCTTCGGGGTATTTGGAGACAAAAAAAGAAAGACCTTGTCATCAAATGCCATGCCAGATTGATAATAAAATTGCTCTCTGATTTCTCTGCTACTCTCGTTGACAGGTAAAATAAACACGGGAATGTCAGGACCTTTCCACTGCTTTTGAAGCGTTTGGTATTCTTTCATGACAAGCTTGAAGTACCCTTTTTCCTTGAGCCTGTCGATCATGTTTTTGCACGAGCTCCAAGACCGAACCATCCCGTGATGCTGCAGGTGAGCGAGGATAGACGACCATTCTTTATCCTCGGCCCCTTTAAAATAAGGAACAAAGCGCGCTGCAAGCTCCTGAAATGATGATGATTGATGAATGAGATATTGTGTATTGATCAGACCCATACCGCTGAACACCTCCATTTTCATCATATGCAAAAAAGCGGCGATCTGTTTATCGACCGCCGCTTTCTCAGAAAGTATTACGCTTCGTATTTTTTGAAAATAATTGTCGCATTATGCCCGCCAAAACCAAGTGAGTTACTTAAAGCCACTTGTACTTCTTTTGAACGTGCTTCATTTGCTACATAATCAAGATCACATTCTTCATCCGGTGTTTCAAGATTAATGGTTGGAGGAAGGACGCTGTCTTTAATCGCAAGAACAGAGAAAATGGCTTCTACTCCGCCTGCTGCGCCAAGTAAGTGACCTGTCATTGATTTTGTCGAACTGATCGCAAGCTGGTTCGCATGCTCTCCGAACACTTCTTTAATCGCCATTGTTTCAAATTTATCATTGTAAGGTGTGCTTGTACCGTGGGCATTGATATAATCAATATCTTCCACAGACAACCCTGCATCTCGAATCGCTTCTTTCATTGCACGGACGCCGCCTTCTCCATTTGGAGCTGGTGCTGTAATATGGTAGGCATCTCCAGTTGAACCATAACCAACGATTTCTGCATAAATGGTCGCACCACGTTTTAAGGCATGCTCAAGTTCTTCAAGAACAATAATCCCTGCACCCTCACCCATGACAAATCCGTCACGGTTTTTGTCGAATGGACGGCTTGCTGTCTTTGGATCAGGATTTGTCGAAAGGGCTTTGTTCGCACAGAAACCTGCAAACGACATTTTTGTTAACGGCGCTTCTGTTCCGCCTGTGATCATCGCATCTGCATCGCCGCGCTGAATGACTTTAAATGCATCACCAATTGAGTTTGTTCCTGTTGCACATGCTGTCACTGTACAAGAGTTAACCCCTTTTGCGCCAAGTGCAATAGAAATTTGGCCTGTCGCCATATCAGGAATCATCATTGGGACGAAGAATGGACTGACGCGTCTTGCCCCTTTATTTGAATACACTTCGAACTGCTCTTCAAATGTTTCAAGTCCGCCAATACCAGACCCAACCCATACACCAACACGCGGTGCGATTTCATCTGTGATTTCAAGACGTGAATCTTCCAGCGCTTTTTGAGCAGCAACGACTGCATATTGCGTGAAGCGTGCCATTTTTCGCGCTTCTTTTTTCTCCATGTAATCTTCAATGTTAAAATCTTTTAGTTCTGCCGCTACTTTTGCGGTATATTCACTTGAATCGACACGTGTAATCGGTCCAACCCCTGATACACCCGCTAAAGCATTTTTCCATGTTGACTCTACATCGTTGCCAAGTGGTGTCAAAGCACCTAATCCTGTAACAACTACTCGTTTCTTATCCATTAATTTGTGCACCCCACTCTTTTATCGGCCCCATCGCATAGCGATTGCGCCCCAAGTTAATCCGCCACCAAAACCAACCATTACAATCACATCGCCGTCATGAATTTTTCCGGCTTCGATTTCTTCACATAGTGAAATTGGAATGGATGCTGCTGATGTGTTTCCATATTTATGGACAGTCTTCGACATTTTTTCAACTGGAAGCTCTAAGCGTTCGCGTGCTGCTTCCATAATGCGAATATTTGCTTGATGCGGGATCAAGAAATCAACGTCTTCTTTTGATAGTCCAGCTTTTTCAATGACATTTACACTTGACTCGCCCATTTGTCTTACAGCAAATTTAAATACTTCTCGTCCATTCATGATTGTATGATCTTTTTCATCTAAGTACAAGTGCTTCCCGCCGCTTCCATCTGCTCCAAGTTCAAATGATAGAATTCCTTTACCTTCGTTGACTTCTCCCAGCACAGCAGCTCCAGCTCCATCTCCAAACAAAACAGCTGTATTGCGGTCATCCCAGTCGGTAATGCGAGAAAGCTTTTCAACACCGACGACAAGCACGTGTTTGTAAGTTCCTGATTCGATAAATTGTTTTCCAGTAACAAGCCCATACATAAAGCCAGCACACGCAGCGCTAATATCCATTGCACATGCTTTATGTGCACCGAGCTGCTCTTGAATCATACAAGCAACTGTCGGAAATGCTTGATCTGGCGTGACTGTCGCCACAAGAATCATATCGATATCTTCTGCAGCCACATCTGCGTCAGCTAATGCTTTTTTTGCAGCAGCAAGCGCCATATGAGATGTATTGACATCATCAGATGCAATTCTTCTTTCTTCTATACCTGTTCTAGTACGAATCCACTCGTCAGAAGTTTCAACCATTTTTTCTAAATCATGATTTGTTAATACTTTTTCAGGTATATAGCGGCCAAGGCCAATAATTCCAGCATTCATTGAATAAGACTCCTTTTACTCATACGAGCATGTGATATTGTGATCTTATATTAGTATCTGGTACTAATTTTACCTTATTTTTTTCTTCTTGGCAATACAAACGTCTAACCTTTCCTCTCACTTTTTTCATAGATTAATGATATATACCAATAGTAGAAAGGAACATGTGATATGGCGCAAAAAGATATTTTCTCAGCAATGATGTTTGGACAGCCGATTGAAAAGGAGAAAAGCAAGACAGAGGCAAAGGAGGAACGTGCGGAGACATCTTCAAGTGAGGACTCAATTGACTACATGCATGTCATGAATCAAATTGGGAACATTATGAACTCCATCGATGAGCTGAAGCCTGTGTTTAAAGATGTTGGTCCTATGATTAGTGCCTTCAAGAAAAAATTATCATAAAAAAAAGCCACTATTCTGTGGCTTTTTCTGATTCTGCATCTGCTTTTCCAAGCTCGTATGCTTCTTGCATGACAGATGTAAATAATGTTAGAAGCGGCTGAAGTGCTTCAGGCTCAAGCTGAATCCCTGCTTTATCTAACTCTTCCTTCGCCTGCGGAAAATACTTCATGGCAATTTGTAAAAATTCCATCGATTTTTCGTGCTGCATGTCTTCGTCTCCTCACTTTTCATTTGGCAGTTTACCTGTTTTTTTGTATGACACAATATCACTTTCAATGTCTTTCACAAAAGCGTCGTCAATGGTGGAACTAAATTTCCCCATCTCGACCACTCCTTCTTTAAAATCAAAGGAGTACTCATCTTGTTCATTTAGCTTGCCTTCATTAAACTTCTTTGCAATGATACTGTACGCTTTATCAACATGCTGTACAGTGCTCGTTAAAACTGTATGGCTGCCGAGGTTGGATTGATCGGTGACGTATCCGATCGCTGATAAATTATCGGCTTTGATTTGTTCAATGACAGGGATATTATAACCATCGCCTGCTGGATACACAACATCAACGCCCTGCTTTTTTAATTTTTGATAGAGCTCCACCGCTTTGTCAGCATCATCCCAGTTTTCGACAAACTCTGCTAATACTTGTACATGTTCATCTTGATATTTTGCCCCTTTGATAAAGCCGTCTACTTCACTTTGCCAATCATATGTAGCAAGAATCCCAATCTTTTTTGTTTTTGACATATGTGCAGCTGTCATGCCTCCGAAAAAGCCCATCGCTTCACCTTTAAACGTCACGTTTGTGACATTGCCCGCCTGAGGCTTGTTTCCATTGACCGTAATAAATTGTATGTTTGGATAATCTTCACTGATCAAGTTAAAAATTTCACTGTATTCATTGCCATGGCCAATAATCAAATTGACTCCTTTTTTATGGAATTCTTCAATGGCATCAACGATTTTCTCCTTGTCAACCATTCCTTCCTTATAATAAACATCTACACCAAATGTTGATTGGATATTTAATAAGCCTTTATAACCTTTCGTTCCCCAAACTTGATCATTGATCGTATCGGGGACGAGTAAACCCACCTTCTCAATTTTTCCTTTTAAAGGCGCCTGCGAGCAGGCAGATAATAGAAGAAGGAACGAAAAGATCATGACAAGCCGCTGGTACTTCATGCCATGTTCAACTCCCTTTTGCAACATGCAGTGATGAACCTGTATGTTAAATATAGGTTTATTTTATACTGAAAAAAGATAAGATGGAAGATCATTCTTGCTTTTTGTCGAAAAATGTTGAGTTTTGTCTTTTCCATTCTGCAATCATGTCTTCTGCTTGTTTGTCATCTGTTTGCCTTTCTACCTTCAATTCATACGTCATGTCCTGACTTTGACCTGTGTCCGATGCCCATTGTAACAATTCCTTTGCCACATCTTCTACAAAAAGTGAATTTGCACGCTTTGTTCGATCTTCATTGAGTGACCATGGTCCGAACATGCGAGGAAGAATAACTGCCGGCACATTCTGTTTCGCTGATTCGTTTTCAGGTTTTTCATAAAGAATCTGGTACATGCCATGCTCTGCTTTGATGTCTTCCTGCCTGTTATACGGTTCCTCTGATTGAATAAAAATGAGGTCATACGTGTCTTTACTATCCTGAAGGTCAATGACACGAACGAGATCATTTCTGCCCAGCCACATCATCCGCTCTTCTAACAGTCCCTTTTGTTCTTCTTTAAGATCATGAGGACGCGTGATATCCACTTGAATGCCCTCTTTCATCATATATTCACAAAGTGTCAGGCCAAAAAACTCATCTGCCCCTATGATCAGTCCTGTTTCCATGTTCATGTCCCCTTTTTTAATATCGAATAAAAAGAAGAGCCCTTTCTATGAAGGGCTGTTATCATCCTATTCATCACAATTCTCTTTCATGCGATTTATAAAACTTGTGAATGGATTGAAAGATTCTTCTCGGATGATCAAACATATGCAGCGTGAGATCGACCTGACAATGTTCTGGATTTTTCATATGCTGATCAATAAAAGGCTTTGCGTGAAGTTCATATGCATAAGGTGCGCCGTTTAGCCTTTGCCATATATGAATCGGCACATGAGCAGAATGAACTGGACAAGAAGGCAGTGGATACGTTTCAGCTTCCTTTTCAGAACAGCCATAGCTCTCTGCTAACTCTTTTAGCAGCTGCTTATAAAAGAATTTGTGTTCCTTTTCTCTTTCTCGTTGTGCATCCAGATTCAGACATGGATTTACCATCGCAATGGACCTTAGTACTTCAGGCATCTCCTCAGCAAGGCTCATGGCAACAAGTGCACCCATTCCCTCTGCGAGCACATGAATTTCCCGGTTTAATATTTCTTGTTTTAGTGTGTGATGCACGAGCTGCTTGGCACTAAAAACAGCATCTTCGCATCCCCAGTGATTCCCATGAAGATGACTATTAAACAATGTATATCCTTCATCCTTTAAGGCAGTTAAAAGCTGGTTTCTTCCATAATGCTGAAGCCAGAATGATGTATTTTCCTGCACAAAGTGATTTCGGTCACCGAGGATTAGAATGCCAAAGCCATTTGGTTTTTGAGGAAGGTGAATGATGTTCCACTGGGAACCAAGCTGGAAAAAACGTTCGCTTACACCCATATGGCCAGCCTCCTTTCAGTGATTCTGCTTTCTATGATATGAACAACAACTCTTGTAGGAATAAGGAAATCCCCTAAAGACAGAAGAATTCTTTTTATTTTTATAGCAGAAGGTCTCAAAATGGTCACATAAAGGCGGAAAACAGTCTTTTCCCTTCACTTGCATCTATGGTATGATAATCAATAGATTGTTACATAAAGGACGGTGGGATTATGCATTATATTATCACCCTCATTTGGACTTTTCTGCTGACACATATGGCTGGTTACATCGTTGCCTCTATGAATGGAGCTGCTTATGATTTTACGCTCACTTCCATTCTTGCAGTTGTGTTTACGGTTATTTTATTCATCTTTGCTGAAGTAAGTCCAATGAAAGAAACGGAAAGTTCAACAAAACATTCTTAATATGACTTGTGAAAAAGAGCTAAATTGATTTTTAGCTCTTTTTTCTTTTTTTCTGCGTGATTGAAAAGCGGCATGCTAAAACCCCCTGCCTAAACATACAGGGGGTTTTTATTGTTTATACCTCGACGGTTTCGGACTTCTGTTTGTCTTGAGTCAAATGGCTTTTCGCAAGCCCTGTAAACAGGAAGATCGCGATACCTGATAAAATTTCAAGGATTCCTCCGCCAGCAATGACAGGTCCCGCTCCAAATCTTTCTGCCAGGACGCCTGATACGACAGCTGCAAGCGGGAGGAAGACATTTGATGAGGCATTGATCACAGCATATACTTGCGGCTGATCCTCTTGGTCAACAGATGTTTGAATAATGACCATTTCCGGCACATTGATCGCACTGACAGCAGCTCCGAAAATAAAGGAAGCAAGCAGAACAACCGGCAGCCATGTACTCATCCCTGTAATAAAGAATGCAGCTCCTTCAATCATGCCAGCGACAATAAAGAACAAACCAAATCTCTTAATTTTCACCTTTGCCAGAGCAAAGCCCATCATAAACGCGCCAACTGCGGCAACGCCTCTTAAAATAGAATACACCATGGAGTCGCTTTGCAGCGCTTCTGCTACGTATACCGCTGACAGTGCCTGCCACGGAGCTGCTGCGACATTCATTAAGATACAATACAGCGTGAGCGCAAATAAAATGTGATGGTTTTTGACAACGAGAAAACCTCTTTTTAAGTTATACAAATATGTATTCTTCGCTTGTTTAATGCCCGCTGCTTTTTCTTCATCGCTTTTCTTTAGTTTGACCCCGATAATAAACAGACCAGAAATCACAAATAAAGCAGTGGTGATCAGCAGAGTATCTGCAGGTCCAATTAATTTAACCAAAAGACCTGCCACCATGACTGCTGCAAGTGCAACAATTTCAAAAGAAGATTGCAGGATTGCATTTGCTTTTTGAATGAGATGCTTTGGAACAATCTGCGGTAAGATCGCCACCGAAGCTGGATTATAAGCTGCACCTGTTGCCGATTGAATAACCATTAATGAAATCAATAACCATAGAGGCAATAGATGCGAAAAGTGCAGAAGTGGAATAATGAGTACAATTGTTGCTCGAACAACATCTGAAGCGAACATCCATTTAGACAAATGGTGCTTTTTCATAAGAGGTCCTAATATTGGGGCTAACAATGATGAAGGGAGAACAGTTACTGCTAGAAGAAGTCCTGTACCGAGCGCTCCATCCCCTCTTAAAATCAATAGCCAAAGGACGGATGTAAAAGCAAAACTTTCCCCTGTGTTTTTTATGAGTCTTGATATGAATAATGAGGTGAAGCGTTTATTCCAAACACTTTCACTGAGATTCATCTTTTCCATCACACAAATCCTTTCAACAATATATTACATATTTTACCTTAAGTTCTCTTTTTTTCATACTATTTATTTGAAAATTTGAACTTAATTGTTTTTTATTATAAAGAAAAAAGAGGCATGACACATGCCTCTAAAGTCTTATTCCTGCTGACTCTTAGTCAATTGCTTACGGCTTTCTTTGGTAGGTCCAAACACGATTATGGTTCGAGTTATCAGGAAAGACGTCGCCTGCTTTAAGCTTAATCTTTAAAGGATCTTTCACCATACTTCCAGTTTCGCCGATCTCGATATACACACCATTATTCGGTGCTTTATTCCCTGATTTAAACTGATGCTGCTGACCCATTTTCATCCTCCTTTCTCGATTGATGTTATTATGTCCCGTCCCTTGCCTCTCCAATCCTTTATGCAAAAAGTCCCTGCTCATACGAGTCAAGGACACTTGGATTTATTTGGATGGTTGATACATAAGTTCTTTCATTAACGCTTTTTGCACATGCAGGCGGTTTTCTGCCTGTTGAAATACTTTTGATTGCGGCCCGTCAATAATATCTGCCGTCACTTCTTCCCCGCGATGTGCCGGGAGACAATGAAGGAAAATATAGTCCTTTGCTGCATGACTCATCAGTTCGTCATTGACTTGATATTCTTTAAATTCAGCAAGACGTTTCTCTGTTTCTGCTTCCTGCCCCATGCTTGTAAACACATCTGAATAAATAACATCTGCATCTTTTACAGCTGCAACAGGATCTGTTGTCACGGTCACTTCTGCGCCTGATTGTTTTGCAAACTCACGGGCAGTGTCTGTTACTTCTTGAAGTGGTTCATAGCCTTTTGGTGATGCAACCGCAATGTCACAGCCTAGCTGCGCACAGCCGACCATCAAGGAGTGCGCCACGTTATTTCCGTCACCGATATAGGCCACTTTGATTCCTTTTAAAGTGCCTTTTGTTTCTTTAATGGTTAATAAATCAGCAAGCGCCTGACATGGATGTGAGTAGTCAGTTAATCCATTAATGACTGGAATAGACGCGTATTGTGCAAGCTCTTCAACCTTCTCATGTTCAAAGGTTCGAATCATAATACCGTCGACATAACCAGACAGCACCTGCGCTGTATCACTGATGGTTTCTCCTCTGCCAATTTGCAAATCATTTGAGCTGAGGAAGAGCGCATGTCCTCCTAGCTGCGTCATCCCCGCTTCAAACGAGACACGGGTTCTAGTTGAAGATTTTTCAAAGATCATCGCTAACGTTTTTCCTTTGAATAAATCTTGATATGGGTTTTGTTTCATTTCTTCCGCTTTTTCAATTAAATAAGCAATCTCATGGATTGAGAAATCTTTTAATGATAAAAAGTCTTTTCCGTATAATGCCGGTTGCACGTCGACTTGACTCATGCCGTCACTTCCTTTTTATATAATTCATGGAGTGATACTGGTGATACATCTCCATTTTTCCCTTGCAGGAATGCTTGAACTGTTTCATATTCGGTTAGGACTTGAACGCCGTGTGTGAGTGCTTTTACACGCTGTTCTTTTGCCTCTTCATCTTCTCCTAAATGAATATGAAGGGATTTATCTTCATTCTGCAGCCAAGATTCAAAGCTGCCAGTCCAGACGTCAAAGCCTGCATGCTTCGCTTCATCTATCAATTGATCGCTGCCTTGTATAAAGAGGCTTCCTTTTTGCTTCCAGATCGGCGCAAACACTTTTTTCAAGGCGCTTTCGGGGTTCTTGCCTACACACATTCCTTCTCCTGTCGCTTTCATTTCAGGTGTCAGCTTGAGGTCGATATCTTGAATGGCATGGGATGAGAACACTGGGAATTTGACCGCTGTCCCCCCTTTGTTTTTCGTTGCAGGGTTTAGTTCTTCAAGCGACGCACCAGCTAATAATTGAGTGGCCATTGGGATCATATCAATGCCCATTACCTTACTGACGACTGGTACAGTCCGGCTTGCCCGTGGATTCACTTCTAATACAAGCGCCTGATCACCTTTGATGACAAATTGGATATTCATAATGCCCTTGAACGCTAATTTCTTCGCTATTTGTTCAGACGCGGTATGCACCTGCTGTTTGATGTCTTCACTGATTGAGATACTTGGTAAAATGGCAAAGCTGTCACCTGAGTGCACGCCCGCTTTCTCAATATGTTCTACGATGGTTGGAATGAACGCCTTTTTTCCGTCAGATATAAGATCGACTTCAATTTCTTTTCCCGTGACGTACTCATCAATTAAGATTGGGTATGGCAAATGATCTGGCTGATCAAGCAGTGACGCCAAATGTGCTTCTGACTGAACAACGATCATTCCCATTCCGCCAATGACATACGATGGGCGAATTAATACAGGGTAACCGATGCTTTTCGCATGTACGAGTGCTTCTTCTTTTGAATGAGCCGTATCTCCTTTTGCGTGAGGAAGATTCAGTTCATCAAGAAGCTGATAGAATAAATCACGGTCTTCAAGTGCATCCAGCGTATCAAAGGACGTACCTAACAACGTGACACCGGCTTTTTCCAAGCCTTCTGCGACGTTAATCGCAGTCTGTCCGCCAAATTGGACAATGACAAAATCAATTTGTTCTGCTTCCACAACGTTTAGGATGTGCTCTAATGTAATCGGCTCAAAATATAAACGATCTGCAATCTCATAATCAGTACTGACTGTTTCTGGATTGTTGTTCATCATGATGGTTTCAAATCCAAGCTTTTGCAAGGTCAGAACACCATGAACAGCGCTATAATCAAACTCGACCCCCTGCCCGATTCGAATCGGACCAGAGCCAATGATGAGTGCACGCTGCTTTGTTTTTTCTTGATGCTCACCATCGCTTTTGCCAAAGTAAGTGGAATAGAAGTAATTCGTTTTTGCATCAAATTCCGCCGCACATGTATCGACAATTTTAAATGAAGCAGCAATGCCGTATTCTTGACGAAGCTGCCTGATTGACTCTTCCGTGTGACCCGTAAGCAGAGCAATCGTTTCATCAAGGAAACCCTTTTCCTTTACCTTTTTCAAGGTATCTTTTGATAGCGTCCCCTTATGATCTTTCAATTCTTGTTCGAGCGTAATCATATTCTGGAACACATGTAAGAAGAATCGATCGATTTTCGTCGTTTGATGAATCGTTTCAACCGTTTCTTGTCTTAAAAGAAGCTCCATAACAGCAAAAAACCGGCGATCGTCTGGTGTTTTGATGAGTTCAAATAATTGTTCTGTCGATTGCTCTTTCAGTTCTGGCAGATGGAAGCCCTTCGTTTTAATTTCAAGTGATGCAACTGCTTTTTGAATGGCTGACTCTAAATTCCGATCAATCGCCATGACTTCGCCAGTGGCCTTCATTTTTGTGCCTAATTGACGGTCTGCCTGTTTAAATTTATCAAACGGCCAGCGCGGGAATTTCACGACAACATAATCGAGTGCCGGCTCAAAACTAGCATAGGTTGTACCTGTAAGCGGGTTTTTCAATTCGTCTAGCGTATAACCTACAGCAAGCTTAGCTGCCATTTTCGCAATCGGATAGCCTGTTGCTTTTGATGCAAGAGCGGAAGAACGGCTGACCCGAGGATTCACCTCAATGACAAAGTATTCTTTACTGAGTGGATCAAGGGCAAATTGGATGTTGCAGCCGCCGACTACATCCAGCGCTGAAATGATTTTCAGGCTTGCAGAACGGAGCATTTGGTAATCCTGATCCGTTAATGTTTGGGAAGGTGCAACGACAATCGAGTCTCCTGTATGCACACCAACTGGATCGATATTTTCCATGTTGCATACCGTGATACACGTATTTTGACGGTCTCTCATGACCTCATATTCGACTTCTTTAAAGCCAGCTATGCTTTTTTCAACTAAACACTGGTGAATCGGACTCGCTAAAAGAGCTCCTTCAATGAGCGGCTTAAACGCCTCTTCTGTTAGAGCGATTCCGCCGCCTTTACCGCCAAGTGTGTATGCTGGTCTTAGGATGACTGGGAAGCCGACTTCTTTTGCAAATTGAAGAGCATCTTCCGCATTATCCACAATTTCACTATCTGGCACAGGTTCGTTTAAATGCTTCATGAGAGCACGGAATTTCTCTCGATCTTCACCGTTTTCAATGGTTTCAACTGACGTTCCGAGCAGAGTCACCCCATGCTTTTTCAGCACACCGGCTTTTTCCAGCTCGACAGCAAGGTTTAAAGCCGTCTGTCCGCCAAGGTTGGCTAAAAGACCATCTGGTTTTTCCTTTTCAATGATTCTTGTCACTGAATCAACTGAAAGCGGTTCAAAATAGATTTCATCAGCAAATGACTCGTCTGTCATAATGGTTGCTGGGTTATTATTCACTAAGATGACTTTGTAGCCTTCTTCTTTTAAGGCCATACATCCTTGTGTTCCTGAGTAATCAAATTCTGCTGCCTGACCAATGATGATTGGACCAGACCCGATGACTAGAATGGTTTGTATGCTTTGATCTTTAGGCATGTGCGACTTCTCTCCTTGCTTGTTTCACTTTCTCAATAAAATCATCGAATACCCATTCACTTTCAGCAGGCCCTGGGTGTGCTTCTGGATGAAATTGAACTGACATAATCAGCTTTTCTTTATGAATGAATCCTTCTACAGATCCATCATTGACATGAAGGAATTTCACATCCACTTCTTTGTCATTCATGCTTTTTTCATTCACAACATAGCTATGGTTCTGACTTGTCATAAAGACACGTTTGGATTCTGTATCCTGGACAGGATGATTCGCTCCCCTGTGGCCAAATGGCAGCTTATACGTATCTCCGCCAAGTGCAAGAGCGATTAATTGGTGACCTAGGCAGATCCCAAGTGTCGGAAATGACATCATGATGTCATGAATTGATTTTAAATACGGTGTCATGGTTTTCGGGTCTCCAGGTCCGTTTGACAGCAGGATCGCATCCGGCTTGATCTCAAATACCTTTTCCATTTGTTTATATGGAATGACGGTTACTTTACAGCCGCGCGCTGCAAGCGAATCTGCAATTGATTTTTTAAAGCCAAAATCAATGAGCGCCACATGCTCCTCACCGCTGCATTGTGTGTAGATCTCGCTATCTGTCACCTGTGCGACGACATTGTCTTGTTTCATTGCAGGCGGCGTTTCGTTTTCGTCTACACTGAGCACAGCGTTCATCGTTCCATTTGCCCGGATGTTTTGCACGACTGCGCGCGTATCTGTATGTGTCAGAAGCGGGATATTCCACTTTTGTAAATAATCTTTTAAGCTGACCGCTGCAAGATGATGTGAAAAATGTTCTGCTGCCTCGTACACAACTACCGCTTTTACTTGAGGCTTCTTGCTCTCAAAGTCTTCATGGTTAATGCCGTAATTTCCGATCAGCGGATAAGTGAAAACAATGATCTGACCTTTATAGGAAGGATCCGTGAGCACCTCTTGATAACCTGTCATACCTGTAAAAAAGACCACTTCACCTGTGATGCCAGCTTCTCCTGTCAGATCTCCTTCAAAAGAGGCTCCATCTTCTAAATTTAAATAACCTTTCATGCTTATGTCACCCCAGAAATTGAATAATTAATGATATAAATGCATTTTTATACGTTCGTTTGTAAAAAAATTTACACCGAAACTGTTTTATTGGCTAATACTTGAACAATTGCTTCGATCGCTTGATCCAGCTCTGCTTTCTTCACATTCAGCGGAGGTAATAAACGAATGACATTCGGACCAGCTGGAAGCACCAGCAGCCCTTGTTCTCTAAGAGCTGTGATATAGCCGGCGACTGGCTGATCACATTCAATACCTGCCATCAATCCTTTTCCCCGCACTTCTTTTACGATATTCAGCTGTTTGACATTTTGCAGCTTTTCTAACAGGTAATCACCCTTTTCTTTCACTTCTGAAAGAAACTCTTCTTTGAAAATGACATCGAGTGTCGCATTCACAGCGGCCATGGCGAGCATATTCCCACCAAATGTTGTACCATGTGAACCTGGAGAGAATGCATCCCCTAGAGCTTTTTTCCCTATGACTGCACCAACTGGAAAGCCGTTTCCTAATCCTTTTGCTGCTGAGATAATATCAGGGTCAAGACACGTCTCTTCGTACGCAAATGCTGTTCCTGTACGACCGATGCCCGTTTGAATTTCATCTACAATCAGCAGTGCTTCATGCTTTTTGCAAAATGCTTGAACGGCTTCAAGAAACTCTGGTGTCGCTGGATTCACTCCACCTTCACCTTGCACAACCTCCAGCATCACCGCTGCCACATCATCGACTGCACAGGCTGACATAGCGTCTGGATCATTAAACGGTACGTAGTGAAAGCCTTCTAGCATAGGGCCAAAGCCAGTTTTGATTTTATCTTGACCTGTGGCAGCCATACCAGCATACGTGCGCCCATGGAAAGAGTGCAAAAATGTGACGATATTTGTTTTCCCTGTCGCTTTACGTGCTAATTTAATGGCACCTTCATTTGCCTCTGCCCCGCTATTGCAGAAAAACACGAGATCCCCTGAACTGTTTGCTGCTAGCTTTTCTGCTGCTTTTTCTTGCAGTCCATTTTCAAATAGATTCGATACATGCCAGACGTGGTCAAGCTGTTCCTTAATGGCTTGATTGACCTTTGGGTGATTGTGGCCTAAATTTGTAACGGCAATGCCTTGTATAAAGTCTAAATATTTTTTTCCATTTGTATCGATTGCCCAAGAACCTGCTGCCTCTTTAATTTCAACATTCCACCGTCCATAGTTTTGAAAAAGATGACTCACAGGACCGCCTCCTTTTGTTTCACGATTCTTGTTCCTTTAAAGGTTTCCCCTGTAAAGATACTGCCTTTGCCATTTACGATCATCACTTCATCTACATCACCTGATAAAGCACTCAAAGCGGATTGTACTTTTGGAATCATTCCCCCGGAAATAATGCCTTCATCAATGAGTGAAAGGGCTTCTTGTTCTGTGACGACATCTAATAGTTCACCATTTTTTAAAATGCCTTCAACATCTGTGACAAACATGAGCTTATCAGCTTTCATAGCTCCGGCGACAGCTGATGCAGCTAAATCAGCATTCACATTTAACGTTTGGCATTCTTCCGTCATAGACAGCGGCGCAATCACAGGAATGAATTGTTTCTCCATGAGTGCTTCTGCCATTTCTGGATGAACTTCTTTAATTTCGCCAACGTACCCGTAAACGTCTTGATCAAGGAAATCGGCGACAAGCATCTGCCCATCTTTACCGGATACGCCGACAGATGATATATCATGCTTTGCGAGCTCAGACACAAAGTATTTATTGACTGTTCCTGAGAGAACCATTTCGGCTACCTCTAACACAGGCTTCGTTGTTTTACGCTGACCGTCAACAAATTCTGTTTTCACTTCTAATTTTTGCAGCATGTCGGTGATTTCAGGTCCTCCGCCATGCACGATAGCCAGCTTAAATCCAGCAGCTTGAAGTGAGCGGACATTTTCATAAAATGTATCTGAAAGTTCTCGAATGACACTGCCTCCACACTTGAACACGATCGTTTTATTCATGTCTATCTCCTTCTTTATGTGCGATAGCTCGCGTTAATTTTCACATAATCATAGGTAAGATCACAGCCCCATGCTGCTGCTTTACCATTCCCCTCACTCATTTGAATGAATATCGTAATCTCATCCTGCTCTAGATATGCTTTTGCTTCCTCTTCTGAGAATGGCTGCGGTTCATTGTGTTTGAACAAACATTGTCCGCCTAAATAGACTTCTACCTCTTCCGGTGTAACGGAAGCTGCGCTATGACCAATGGCTCCAACGATTCGTCCCCAGTTGGCATCCGTACCATACACAGCGGTTTTAACAAGACTTGAACCAACGATTTTTTTTGCAATGATGCCGGCTTCCAAGTTATTTTTAGCACCATCGACTTTTGCTTCAATTAATTTGGTTGCGCCTTCTCCATCTCTCGCAATCTCTTTGGCTAAATCCTCACAAGCTAGTTTTAATCCTTCTTTAAACAATGGCCATTCTGGATGCTCTTCATTGAGTACATTGTTTTCTGCCATGCCATTTGCCATCACGAGCACCATATCGTTTGTCGAAGTTTCTCCATCAACGGTAATTTGATTAAAAGTCACATCCGTAATGTCACGAAGCGCTTGCTGTAAGGCTTCCTGTTCGACATTTGCATCTGTTGTGACAAAGCCAAGCATTGTCGCCATGTTCGGGTGAATCATGCCAGAGCCTTTTGCTGCGCCTGAAATGATGATCTCTTTTCCGTCTATCGTAAGGGTGTATGCTGTATTTTTAATGACAGTATCTGTCGTTAAGATCGCTTCTTCAAAATGGCCTTTTTCGGCTTTTGCTTCTTTTAACTCGGCGATGCCCTTTTTGATTTTATCCATCTCCAGACATTCCCCAATGACACCTGTAGAAGAAACAGCAATATAATCCGGTGCTACACCTAACATATCTGCACAGGCTGCCTGCATGTCGTATGCGTCTTTTAATCCCTGCTCACCAGTACATGCATTGGCGATGGCACTATTGACTATGACACCTTTTAATTGTCCTGTCTTTTTTAAGCTTTGTTGTGTGACTTTGAGAGGCGCAGCTTGAAAGTGACTTTGTGTGTAGACCGCTGCACTTACTGCTGGTACTTCACTGACGATAAGGCCAAGGTCTTTTTTTGAATAGCGCAAGCCAATGTGAATCCCCTTTGCTTCAAAGCCTTTTGGTGATGATACGTCACCGTCTATTTTGACAATGCTTTTTTCATTCAATTCAATCATGTTTGTTGTCTCCCCTGTTCTCTTATGGATAAAGAGGTGTCATTGTGAGGCCCGCCTCTTCATGTAAGCCTTTGATAATGTTGAAGTTTTGAACCGCTTGGCCGGCCGCGCCTTTCATGAGATTGTCTATGACCGACACGATTGTAAGTCTCCCTGTACGCTCATCTAAATGAAAGCCAATATCACAGAAGTTACTGCCGTATACTTCTTTCGTTTGTGGATAAACGCCGTGATCTCTCACTCTGACAAAATAGGAATCTTCATAAAAGTCTTTCATTCGCTTCATCAATTCTTCTTTTGTGACACCTGTTTTTAATTGTGTATACATCGTCGCCATAATCCCTCTTGTCATCGGGACAAGATGCGTAGAAAATGTGACGTTCGCCGTCTGCGGATTCCATTCTCTTAATATTTGCTCTATTTCTGGCGTATGCTGATGCTCATTCACCTTATAAATTTTAAAGTTATCGTTTAGTTCTGAAAAATGCGTGCCAAGCGAGGCAGATCGTCCGGCACCGGACACCCCTGTTTTTGCATCTATTATAATCATGGATTCATCGATGACATTCTGTTTGATGAGCGGTGCTAAACCGAGAAGAACTGCGGTAGGAAAGCAGCCCGGATTGGCAATCACTTCAGCCTGTTGAATTTTGTCACGATTCAGTTCGGATAAACCGTACACCGCTTGTTGAACAGATGCTGCATTCGCTGCCCTTCGTTTATACCAAGCTTCATAGGTTGCTCCATCTTGAATGCGCAAATCACCTGATAAATCAATGATCGGCACTCCTTGATTCATAAGCTTTGGCGTCAGTTCACTTGATACGCCTGCTGGTGTCGCTAAAAACACAGCATCTGTCTCTTGCACAATGGCAGCCGGGTCAATGGCTTTTAATGTTTGGTCAGTCATAGTTGTTAGATGCGGATAAGATTGACTGTATGATTGCCCATCACCAGTTGATGAATACAATATACATTCCTCCACATGCGGGTGATGCTTGAAGATACGAACCAATTCCGCACCACCGTACCCTGTAGCACCTATAATACCTATTTTCAACGTCAATACACCCTCTTGATCTTTGTGAAATTATTTAACATTATAACATGTATAAAAATTAATTCAATTGTATATTTAATATTTGTTTTCATTTTTTTTCAACAAAAAAACCGCATATCTTCATGAGACATGCGGATTTATCTTTCGTTTTTGATATAGAGGACCATGAGTGCACTGCATAAATATAATATGGAGCTTGCATAAAAAATGAAGTAAACGGTAAAGAAATCAGCAAACAGGCCGCCAAGCATAATGGCAATGGATGAAAATAGGGCTGTCCAAAAATGATAGTGACCGACTTCTTTCATTCTTTTGTTCTCTGTTGTGAGGACCACTTAAACCAAACACACCTTAGGCAAGACCAAACTGTGAATAGCTTGATTCAACATTTTTAATAAGAATAATGTAAAAGGAAATATTAAACTGCTGGCGAAAAACATCCATTATATCAAGCTACTCTCTTCCTCCACCTTAATTTTTCATAAAAAAACCTGGCATGAGTTCAACTCATACCAGGCATTTTTCATTTTTGCTTATTGAATACCGAGCGCAATTTTTGCGTATCTTGACATTTTGTCTCGTGTCCAAGGCGGATTCCATACGATGTGAACTTCTGTTTCTTTTACTTCTGGAAGATCACTTAATGCTTTTTTGACTTCATCCACGATAATTGGTGCAAGAGGACACCCCATTGATGTTAAGGTCATGGTGATATCCGCTTTTCCATTCTCATCAAGATCGACATCATAGACAAGTCCAAGGTTGACGATGTCGACATTCAGCTCAGGGTCAATCACCTGTTCTAGGGCGCCTAAAATATTTTCTTTCAATGCTTCATCCATGATATCCACTCCTTTTTCCATTAGTATAACGTACTTTCTCTTATGACTAAACGTTTGTGCTTTTCAGATGTGTCACAAACCAGTCAATCGTTTCAAACATCGCTTGTCTTGAGACTTTATGGCCTGCTTGTCCATCAGTAATAAAGCGAATCAGATGCGGATCCTGCTTATATTGTGTGGCCGCTAACTCATCATATAGGGATTTTGCGTGCCGGTAAGGGACGACAGGATCATTTTCTGCATGCCAGAATAAGAGCGGTCTTTTGTTTAATCGATCCGTTTGCAGCGTTAAATCATATGGGCGCAGGGCGTCTAATTGCAGATGAACCTCTTCGTCTGTAATGTCTTTCATCAACCCTTTGTGACGCATGTCCATGATTTGTGCTTTTAGAAACGTCGTATAGTTTGGACTTCCCATCAAGCTGACAGCGGCTTTGATCCAATCATGCTTGGCAAGTGCACCAAAGGTGGTGATGCCGCCCATGGATGTACCCGCAACGCCTATCAGATCGGCTTCAATCAATTGTTTTTCTTGAAAGTATGTTTTGAGTATATCGATTTCACGAATTTCGTTCAGGACAATTTCCCAGAACTTTGATGCCAGTTCCTCTAAGCTGAGGTTTTCTGACCTTACACCATGATAAGCACAGTCAGGCAAAATGACTCTCATGCCTTTTTCCGCCAAATGGAAGGCGAAGTGTAAATTATGCTCACGTGCACTTGTAAATCCATGAATAAAAAATACAAGCGGCAGCGGTTTGTCTTTATTTTCAGCTTTTACGATATGTAAAAATGGAATATCGCGCTCAATTTGCTCATCAATGGTGATCACAGCCTATGAATCCTCCTTTATCATTCCCGTCTTTGTTTATTTTAACATGTAGACAACAAAGATGTGATAAAGATACACTATAGAAAGAGGCGCTAACATGAAATTGCCTCCTATTACTTACAGATCAAAGGAGATTTTATGGAGACTAAACCTTATCTAATCGCACTTGACCTGGATGGCACATTATTAAAAGATGATAAAACCATTTCTGCGCATACACTTGACGTCATTCGAAAAGTGAGAGACAGCGGTCATCACGTCTGTATATCAACAGGCCGGCCATTTCGTTCCAGCTCTCCTTATTATCAGCAATTACAGCTTGATTCACCCATTGTGAATTTTAACGGAGCGTTTGTCCATCATCCTCTTGATGAAAAATGGGGCAGATTTCATACGTCACTTGATCTTCAAGTAGTCAAACAGCTTGTAGACATTAGTGAAGAGTATAAAGTGCACAATGTGTTAGCTGAAGTGTTAGACGATTTGTATTTCCATTATCATGATGAAAAACTCATTGATATCTTTAATATGAATGCAAACAAAGTCACTGTTGGAGACCTTAGGGACAACCTTGGAGAGAATGTGACGAGCGTGTTAATTCATGCAAAAGAAGAGGACGTCGGGGCCATTCGAAGCTATTTATCAGATGTTCATGCAGAAGTGATTGATCACAGGCGCTGGGCTGCCCCGTGGCACGTGATTGAAATCATTAAAACAGGCATGAACAAAGCCGTTGGACTGCAAAAGATCAGTGATTATTACGGTGTTCCTAAGGAGCGGATTGTGGCATTCGGAGATGAAGACAATGATTTAGAAATGCTTGAATTTGCTGGATGCGGTGTAGCAATGGGCAACGGAATTGATGCCGTGAAACGAGTCTCAAATGAAGTCACTGATACAAATGAAGAAGATGGGATTGCAAAGTTTCTAACGAATTACTTCTCGCTTTAATTTTTCCATTCATACATAGCAGATGGAAGCGGGCATACTACCGTTAGACAGGTTGTCCTGTCAGCTTGTGTAAAGGGGCGGATTCCGAATGGGTAAAAGAAGCAAATCGAAACGCTTTATACAACAAGGTAAAGATTCAGTCAGTCTTCATGACGCACGTTTTCCTTATCGTTCGACACTT
This sequence comes from Bacillus sp. Je.9.29.b, assembly GCF_051129925.1. NCBI lineage: Bacteria > Bacillati > Bacillota > Bacilli > Caryophanales > Bacillaceae > Bacillus > Bacillus sp. Je.9.29.b. The sequence continues at coordinate 212,933 of NZ_JBCPSO010000001.1, read as the reverse complement.
GAAGAAGCGTCAGACAGAGGAAATATGAAGACTGATGCTTCTGGAGGTTCATTGTGAGAAACGAACTTTTTGATCAAGCCAAATCATTTACTGAAGAAGCTCTTACTTCTTCATTTTCATCTGGGTTAGAGCGTCAGCAGGCAGTCAAACGAGCGAAAAATGCTGTATCCTCTGCATTTGCCAATTCGACAGATGCAGAAAGAAACCAGCTGCATACTTTCCAAGACTTGCTCGATGATCTCTAACATAAAAAAGCTGTTCACCTAATGTGGACAGCTTTTTCTGATCCCTCGCTTATTTGACTTGGAATGTTTTCTTTTCCGTGATTTGTTTCAGCCCTTCTGCTTTTCCTTTAAACGTTACGACCGCTTCGTATGTTCCCGGCTTTACACCGTTTGACCACGTATCTTGAAAGTCATAGGCCTCGCCTTTTTTCAGCACAAAAGTTTGGATGGCCTGTGTGAACATACGGTCTTTCGAATAGCGGTATTGTTCATCCCCGTTTTCGTCAAACACACTAAGTTCGAATTTTTGACTTGTGTTAAAGGTAAATTCAATATCTCGATCTGATTCATTTTTCAGTGACATGTTAAATTGAACTGAAGAACCTTTCTGGACGGGGTCTACTGTGAGCTCAACCGTTTTTTCTCCCATTTGACCGGATACCTCCTTGTCTGGTTCATCCTTTTTTTGTTGTCCACAAGCGGCTAAAACCAATAGAATGAGAAGAAGCACTAACCCTTTTTTCATCTGCTACCCACCTTTAATCTCGTCTGAAAAATCCAAGAATATTGGTTGTCTGCACAATATTTGTAAAGGCTTTTGGATCGACTTCATTAATAATTTGTTCAAGTTCATACAGCTCATACCTTGTAATGACGATCACCATCATTTCCTTTTGCTCGTTGGTAAATGCGCCTTTTGCAGGTACAGTCGTAATGCCTCTGACCATTTTTCCATAAATGGCTTCTTTGATTTCATCTGCTTTCTTCGTGACAATCATCGCGGTCAGCTTCTCATGTCTTGTATGGATGGCATCAATGACCCTTGTGGTCACATATAATGTGACAAGGGTATATAATGCTTTCTCCCAACCTTGTAATAATCCTGCTGTAAAAATGATGATTCCATTTAAAATGAAGAAATACGTGCCAACTGGTTTATCCTTCCACTTCGCTAAAACCATAGCAACAATGTCGAGTCCGCCTGTCGATGCCCCGTATTTGAGCGTGATCCCAATCCCTACTGCGGATATGACACCGCCAAACACAGCATTTAACAAAATATCGTGGGAAACACTCGTTTCTGGTAAAATGCCAAGGAAAATGGTCGTCAGTGCAACACTGATGATGCTGTACAAAGTAAAGGAACGGCCAACTTTCATCCAGCCTAAAATGCCGACTGGAATGTTTAAAATAAATAATAGAATCCCTGTTGATACATAAAATGGCGCATATTGATCGATTAAGCTGGATAACAGCTGGGCTACCCCTGTAAAACCGCTCGCATATACGTCAGCTGGGATTAAGAATAAATTCAGCCCAATCGCATTGAGTAATGCACCAATAACGACGACAATGAGTTTTTTTGCTTCTCCAATGAACATGTTGTCATTCCTCCACTTACCATTCTCTCTATGGTTTTCCCTAAAATTTAGAATTTGAACACGAAAAGATGATTTCTATGATATAGTTAGGCTAAAAAGATGGAAATTATAGCTTATTTTTTTAGAAAGAAGGGATTTATATGACTGTTCATATCATAGCAGACAGTGCTGCTGATCTGCCTCTTTCCTATTATGATGAACATAACATAACGCTCATTCCGCTCCGCGTATTGCTTGGCGAGCAGGAATTTGAGGATTTGATCACCATTGAACCAAAACAAGTATTTGATGCGATGAGACAAGGAGCCAGTCCAAAAACGTCACAGGCTTCACCAAACCGGATCAAGGAAACCTTTGTTTCTGCCGCTCAAACCCATACATCTGCCATCTATGTCGCTTTTTCATCAGAGCTTTCAGGCACATACCAGACAGCTGTGATGATGGCAAACGAAGTGAAGGAAGAATACCCTGATTTTGATTTACGAATCATTGATTCTAAATGCGCTTCACTCGGCTATGGGCTTGCTGTCAAACACGCTCAATCACTTGCCATTGACGGAAATACAATACAAGAAATTGAAACGTCTGTAAAGCATTTTTGTGAATCTTTACAACATATTTTTACTGTAGACGATTTATCGTATTTAGCAAGGGGCGGAAGAATCAGTAAAGCGTCCGCATTTGTTGGCGGTTTGTTAAGCATTAAGCCCATTTTACATGTCGAAGATGGAAAACTCATCCCGCTTGAAAAAATCCGCGGACGTAAAAAGCTGCTGAAACGCATTATTGAACTAATGAAAGAACGCGGAACGGATTGGTCGAACCAAACGGTTGGTATTAGTCATGGTGATGATCCTGCACTGGCGGAAGACATGAAACAGCTGATCGAAGCCGAATTTCATCCAAAGGAAATTGATATTCAGATCATCGGCGCCGCTGTTGGGTCCCATTCAGGACCTAGCACGCTTGCGATCTTTTTTACAGGCAAATGATCATAAAAAGCACCCTTCCCTGACACAACACGGGAAGGGTGCTTTTCTTATGAAAGTTTAAATCGCTGGACGGTTTCATTTAACCTCGCCGTCATACTCATCAATTCTTCGACCTGTTTGTTCATTTGATGGAACGATTGCAGCTGTTCATTGGCTGAGGCAGAAATTTCTTCGCTGCCAGCTGCTGTTTCTTCTACCACTGCACTAATATTTTCAATCGAGTGCAGTACTTGTCCGCCAAGTTCTGTTGATTGCATAATTTGGTCATTTAAGACCGCCATTTCTTGTTTAATATGCTGCGCTTTTGTTTCTATATCTTCAAAGGAGTGTGAGGTTTTGTCCATCGCATCCTGCTGCTGAAGTGAAAGCTTGACCCCTTCTTGAACAGTTTGACTAATGGATTGAATGCCTCTTTCAATATGACTGACCATGTCAAAGATTTGTCTTGTTGCATTAGATGATTCATCAGCAAGCTTGCGAATTTCATCTGCTACAACGGCAAAGCCTTTTCCAGCCTCGCCTGCTCTTGCCGCTTCAATGGCTGCGTTTAAGGAAAGCAGGTTTGTTTGGTCCGCAATGTCAGAAACCGTTTTGGCCATGGCCGAGATTCCGCTGGCGTATTGCGTGAATTCTCCTGCTGATTCTTCGATTTGTCTCGTGGCATGTGTATTTTTTTCAATCGCTGTTTTTGTTTCTGTTAACGTGTGCTTTCCGCTTTCTACGGCTTCGATGGCATCCTCTGTACTGCGGATGACCGTTTGCGAGCGTTCGGAATTTTTACGTCCATGCTGGTCCATTTTCTCAATCAAGCTGACGCCGTGCTGGAGATCTTCTGAAATCGCTTGTGACCCATTGGCCATTTCATCTGTCGAAACAGATACTTGATTCGCAGACTCCATCATCTTTTTGTTTTCATCATTCAGGTGGATCGAGAATGTCTCTACTCGGCTTGAGACATTGCTGATTTCTTTAATCAGACTAATCAGCTGATCTGTCATTTGATTAAAGGATTCATTCAAGCCGCCGATTTCATCCTTGCGCTGAATATCCATCCGCTCCACAGCAAGATTGCCTTCTGCGATCTGCTTTGCTCTGTAGGATAGTGATTTGATGGGTGTCACGATGGATCGCGTTAATCCAATATTTAAAAAGACGGCAATGACAATCAGTGTGAGGGCTGAGACGAGTGCACTTGTGATAATCCATTGGACATTGTCTGCTGCAGCCTCTAGATTTTGTTTATACGCTTCTTCTGCTCTTTTATTCATCGTATGCACATCGTTTAAAACGCCATCAATTCTTGCTGCCACACGTCTTGCATCCGATGCGTTTTTTTCACCAATGGCATTGTTTGCTTCCTTGGTCCACGTGTCATATTTTGAATTTAACCTTGTTAATGCCTCTTTGTTCATATTTCCTGCATGTTTTTTTAACGTTTGCAGCTGTTTTTTTGCTGTAGAAATATCGTTTTGAACGATCTCTAGCTGTTCATCTGAGAGTGTCATCGAATAATTGGTCATGGCTTGCTCGACACTTTCAAAGCTTGCCTTCGTTTTTTGTACATTTAATAAGGTTTGGACATCTGTCTCATTTGATGATTGGATCTTTGTCATGCTGACAATGATAAAGGCGATAACGCCAACTGCTAAAAGAAGTGAGATAAGTGAGTTGAGTAAAATTTTGACGCGTAAGCTCATGATGCGCCCCCCTCTTCTTTTAGAAGCGTCTGCTTCAGACCATTTAATTTTTTGGTCAGTGTCTCAGCATTTTTCAGGATCCGGATTTTTGCCATATCGATTCCATCATTGCTTAAGTCATAGACAACATGCCCGCTTTTCATTTGATTGTTCTTGACGAGCTGTTCGCTGAATTGATAGACCACTTCATCGACTTTTTTCACCATAGACGAAATGACCGCTTTTTCAGCAGTATAGTACTGATCGCTGTCTACACCAATGGCATATTTCCCCTGTGACTGTGCTTCTTTTAATACACCGACACCTGTATAACCGGCTGCCGCATATAAAACGTCTGCTTTCTTTTTGATCATGTCTTTGGCTATTTTACTCCCCTTGCCTGCATCACTAAACGTACCGGCATAGGTAGATAAAATCTTGATTTTCGGATTGACTGATTTGGCGCCTTTTTGAAATCCTTTTTCAAAACGATGGATGACATCTGCGTCAACACCGCCAACAAATCCAATGACATCGCTTTTCGTTGTCATCGCAGCAAGTGCACCTGCTAAATAGCTGCCTTGCTCTTCTTTAAATGTCACAGAGGTCACATTTTTCAGCTCAGATACAGCATCGATCAGAAGGAACTGCTTCTTCGGATATTTCTTCGCAACTTTTTCTAGGTCTTCTTGCATACTGAAACCTACACCAATGACAAGATCATTTCCATCTTTTACGAGCTCTGTCAGCCCTTTTTCATATGTATCAGTTTCTGCAATTTCTCTATAATCAAATTCAATGCCAAGCTCATCACGTGCTTTTTCTAATCCTTTAAATGATGAATCGTTAAATGATTGATCACCAAGACCATCATCTGTGAGCATAACGCCAATATGCTTCGCAGTTGATTTTGGCGCCCCCTCCTGTTGATTACCGCATGCGGCGAGCACCATAAGCATGGCTGCCATCAGAAGTAATGAAATCTTCACTTTCATCCAAAAACACACTCCTTTTATCATCCTTACTCCTTTTTTATCGGATTTGAGAGGCGTTGTTTCAATGATATAGTGAAGGTTTTTCGTGACTTTTTTCATAGAAAAAATCCATTATTTAAGACAAAAATAAAAAAGTGAGCAAATGCTCACTTTTTCTCGTATGTCCAGCCTTCTTTTTGGTAAACTAAATCATTTTTCATGAGATGACCTAGTGCTCGTTTAAAGGCTGCTTTGCTCATTTGAAATCTTTCGCGGACATCCTCTGGATCACTTTTGTCTCCATAAGGCATAGCGCCGTTTCTTGTTCTCATATAGGTTAAAATTTCTTCTGCATCGACAGATAATGCATCCTGTTTTCTAGGAAGCAGAGAAACGTTCACGGTTCCATCCTCTTTCACTGCAATGACGCGTCCTGTAACGGTCGATCCTAATCTTGGCTCTTCCTTTCGTTCCGTGCGGTGAATAAACCCTCGCACGCCTGTATCTGTCAGCATAAAAGAACCTGTCGCAATTAAACGATAAATTGTTCCAGTGATTTCTTTGTTCATTAAGGTTTCTGGTGCCTCTGTGAACAATTCACTGATTACGTCTTCTGTGGCTGGTTTTGCGAACATTCTGCCGTAGCTTGTGACTTTCAGCATACAGTAGAGTTTGTCTCCTTTTTTCGGCCATGCTTCCTCAAAAGGCGGGAGGTGTTCTGTTGCAACAAGTGCATCCTTTGACAGCCCAACATCGACAAATGCGCCCATGTCTTCTACCACGTCCACGACTTCTACCCAGCCGTATGTATGTGCGTTAATTGTAGGTATTTTCATCGTGGCAGCGAGTCTTTCTTCATGATCTACATATAAGTAGACCTCTACTTCATCTCGGTCACCAATATCTTCTGTCATTTCACTGCGATGTAAGAGGACCGAATCTTCACCGTCTGTCAAAAAGTAGCCGTATTCCATTTCGTTCTCTATTTGCAAGGTCAGTTGCTCACCTGGTCTCATGTTCTCTTCCTTCCTATCTGCCCATAAAAGAGCGTTCGTTCATCTTTTGATTCACTCTATTCTACTATACTTCTTCCTGCATGAACATCTCTAGTTCTGTTAGCTAAAGTGGACAAACTGGACACGATTTATACGGCTGGCGCCTTTACTCTTTGATAAAGTTTTCTTCTTCTGCTATTTGCATGATAAAATAGACGCAATATCTAAACTTGGAGGTCATGTGTGATGGCAAAAGAAAGCTCATTTGACATTGTATCGAAGGTTGAACTGCCTGAAGTGCAAAACGCTGTTCAAGCAGCGCTGAAAGAAATTAAAAACCGTTATGATTTTAAAGGAAGTAAAAGTGATATTTCTCTCGAAAAAGAAGAGCTCGTTCTCATCTCTGATGATGACTTCAAACTTGAGCAGCTAAAAGATGTGCTTGTGACAAAGCTGATCAAACGAAATGTTCCAACTAAAAACATCGATTACGGAAAAACCGAGCATGCCCTTGGCGGTACAGTACGCCAGCGTGCGAAGCTGATCAGCGGGATTGATCAAGACAACGCCAAAAAGATCAACGCGCTTATCAAGCAGTCTGGTATCAAAGTGAAATCACAATTTCAGGATGACCAAGTGCGTGTGACAGGGAAAAATAAAGATGATTTACAAGAGGTAATTTCTCTTATGCGCAAGGCTGATTTGCCGATTGATGTCCAATTTATAAATTTTCGATAAATTTCAAATTTTCCATTGATTATTTCTGCATTTTTCGTTACAGTTGATGGAAGTTCAATTCATTGACATGTTCATATTGCTTTCTTATCAAGAGAGGCAGAGGGACTGGCCCTGTGAAGCCTCAGCAACCGGTGTAGTAGAAATCTATTTTCTATGACCAAGGTGCTAAATCCAGCAAGCAACTGCTTGGAAGATAAGGAGAAGAATTACGATACAGCCAAAAAGTCTTCTTCTTATCAGAAGGCTTTTTTTGTTACATAGAAATAAGGAGGAATACAATGGGCCTATTACAAGACTTACAAAACCGCGTACTGATAGCTGATGGAGCGATGGGAACACTTTTATACTCTTACGGCATTGACCGCTGCTTTGAAGAATTAAATTTATCGAAAGAGGATGAAGTGAAACGGGTGCACGAGGCATATGTGCAGGCAGGCGCTGACATCATCCAAACAAACACATACGGCGCGAATTATATTAAACTATCCCGCTACGGCTTAGAGGAAGAAACAAAACGCATCAATACAAAAGCAGTACAAATTGCAAAAGCAGCCGCAGGCTCTGCTTATGTACTCGGAACAATTGGCGGCATTCGGACGTTTAACAAAAATGCCTACTCTATAGAAGAAATCAAACGAAGCTTTAGAGAGCAGCTGTACATTCTATTAAATGAAGAACCTGACGGATTGTTGCTTGAAACGTATTATGACATAGAAGAAGCAAAGGCTGTTCTTCAAATTGCCCGAAAAGAAACGACTCTCCCGATTGTCATGAACGTCTCTATGCATGAACAAGGCGTTTTGCAGGATGGTACCCCGCTGAAGGATGGTTTATCTGAGTTATCATCTCTTGGTGCAGATGTTGTCGGCATCAACTGCCGGCTAGGCCCTTATCACATGATTCAGGCACTCGAAGGCGTTCCACTTTTGGAAAATTCTCATTTATCTGTCTACCCTAACAGCAGTCTCCCCTCTCTTGAAGCAGGCAGACTCGTCTATGATACAGATAACGATTATTTCCGAAAAAGTGCACTTGAATTTAGAAATCAGGGCGCACGTATTATCGGAGGCTGCTGCGGAACAACACCTCAGCATATTAGCGCAATGGCTGAAGCGGTCAAAGATTTAGCACCGATCACTGAAAAAGAAGTAAAGGTGTTAAAAGAGGAAATCATTTCAATACAAGATCAGCGCACTGAGCCAGGTCTTGATGAGCTGGCTGTGAAAAAACGTTCGATTATCGTAGAGCTTGATCCGCCGAAGAAGCTGAACTTCGAAAAATTTCTCGTTGCTGCAAATGAATTAAAGGATGCTGGCATTGATGCATTGACGTTAGCCGATAATTCTCTTGCGACTCCGCGCATTAGCAATGTCGCTTGCGGCGCATTATTAAAGCAGCAGCTTGATATGCGTTCTCTTGTTCATATCACATGCCGCGACCGTAATTTGATTGGACTTCAATCTCATTTAATGGGGCTCGACACCCTTGGATTAACCGATATTTTAGCGATCACAGGCGATCCATCTAAAATTGGAGACTTCCCAGGTGCAACATCTGTGTATGATTTAACCTCCTTTGATTTGATTCGTCTCATCAAACAATTTAACGAAGGCCTTTCTTTCTCAGGAAAGCCCCTTGGCAAAAAGACCAATTTTTCAGTGGCTGGCGCGTTTAACCCAAATGTGCGCCATATTGATAAAGCAGTCAAACGTCTTGAGAAAAAAATCGAATACGGGGCTGATTATTTTATTTCACAGCCTGTTTATTCTGAGGAACAGCTTGTGAAAATTCATGAGGAAAGCCGCCACTTGGATAAACCGATTTATATCGGCATTATGCCGTTAACAAGCAGCCGAAACGCCGAGTTTATTCATCACGAAATTCCAGGTATCAAATTATCTGATTCTATTCGTGACATTATGGCCAAAGCTGGCGAGGATAAAGAAAAGCAGCGAGCAGAAGGCTTAGCGATTGCCCGCTCTTTATTAGATACAGCCTGCGAATTGTTTAATGGCATTTATTTAATTACTCCTTTCCTTCGATCAGATTTAACAGCAGAACTGACCACCTACATCCATCAGAAAGAAAAGGAGTCTAACGTCCATGTCAACTATCACTGAACAGCTCAAAAAACGCATCCTCGTCCTTGATGGGGCAATGGGCACAATGATTCAAAACGCCAACCTGACAGCAGAGGACTTTGGCGGAGAAGAGTATGAGGGCTGTAACGAGTATTTGAATGTGACAGCCCCTCACATCATCTCCAATATCCATAGGGAGTACCTCGAAGCAAATGCTGACCTCATTGAAACAAATACGTTCGGCGCGACAGAGCTCGTCCTTGATGAATATGGGCTTGGCCATCTTGCCTATGAACTCAATGTTCGAGCTGCGCAGCTGGCAAAGGCAGAAGCAGACCGTTTCTCCACACCGGAAAAGCCTCGTTTTGTTGTAGGCGCAATGGGCCCGACAACGAAAACATTATCTGTAACAGGCGGCACAACCTTCAGTGAGCTCGTCAGAAACTATGAAGAGCAGGCCCGCGCTCTGATTGATGGAAAGTGTGATGCCCTTCTTTTAGAAACAAGCCAAGATATGCTGAATGTAAAAGCAGGATTCAAAGGGATTCAGGAAGCCTTTCAGCAGACGGGCATTCAATTACCACTCATGGTATCAGGAACGATTGAACCGATGGGCACCACCCTTGCTGGTCAAGATATTGAAGCCTTTTATATCTCTCTTGAGCATATGAAACCAATCAGTGTGGGCCTTAACTGTGCGACTGGTCCAGAATTTATGACAGACCACATCCGCACGCTCTCCTCCATCGCAAAATCAGCGGTGAGCTGCTATCCGAATGCTGGTCTCCCAGATGAAGAAGGCCAATATCATGAATCCCCTGCCTCCCTTGCTAAAAAAATCGCCGCCTTTGCTAAGGAAGGCTGGTTAAATATCGTCGGCGGCTGCTGCGGGACTACACCTGCGCATATTCAAGCATTGTCAGATGAAGTACGCACGCTTCAGCCGCGTCATATCAATCGCGAATCACCGCAGCATACCGTATCAGGAATTGATCCCCTTATTTATGAGGATTCGATGCGTCCTCTTTTTGTAGGCGAACGGACCAATGTCATTGGTTCTCGCAAATTCAAACGGCTCATTGCGGAACAAAAGTTTGAAGAAGCAGCAGAAATTGCTCGTGCTCAAGTGAAAAATGGCGCTCACGTCGTTGATGTGTGTCTCGCCGATCCAGACCGTGATGAGGCAGCAGACATGGAAGGCTTTTTACAAGAAGCCATGAAAAAGGTGAAAGCCCCTTTTGTCATTGATTCAACGGATCAACACGTGATTGAAAAGGCACTCACCTATTCTCAAGGGAAAGCCATCATCAATTCCATCAACCTTGAGGATGGCGAGGAACGCTTTGAAGAGATTCTTCCTCTTGTAAAGCTATATGGCGGTGCACTTGTTGTTGGCACGATTGATGAAATAGGAATGGCGGTGACAGCAGAACGAAAGCTTGAAATTGCTGTACGTTCTCACGATTTACTAACGAGGAAGTATGGTATTCCCGCAAGTGACATCATTTTTGATCCGCTTGTCTTTCCCGTAGGCACTGGAGACGAGCAATATATTGGCGCCGCTGAAGAAACGATCAAAGGCATTAAAATGATCAAGGAAACCCTGCCTGAGTGCCTCACCATTTTAGGCATCAGCAACGTATCTTTTGGACTTCCGCCTGTTGGAAGAGAAATCTTAAATGCCGTCTATTTGTATCACTGCGTGCAAGCAGGGCTTGACTATGCCATTGTCAATACAGAAAAGCTTGAACGCTTCGCTTCCATTCCAAAGGAAGAAATCAAACTAGCTGAAACCTTACTTTATGAAACAAATGATCAAACACTGGCTGAATTCACCCAATTTTACCGCGGCAAAAAGAAAACGGAGAAAAAACCAAAGATCTCCTTATCACTTGATGAAAGGCTGGCGCTCTATGTCGTCGAGGGAACGAAAGAAGGTCTCATCGATGATCTATCCCTTGCTTTGGAGCAATATGAATCGCCGCTTCATATCATCAATGGCCCGTTAATGCAGGGAATGGCTGAAGTTGGTCGTCTTTTTAATCAAAACGAACTGATTGTAGCCGAAGTGCTTCAATCGGCTGAGGTCATGAAAGCATCTGTTTCGTTTCTTGAGCAATATATGGAAAAGCAGCATGCGAGCGGGAAAGGAAAGATTCTACTTGCGACCGTAAAAGGAGATGTCCATGATATCGGGAAAAACCTTGTCGACATCATTTTGAGCAATAACGGCTTTCAGGTGGTCGACCTCGGCATCAAGGTGACGCCTCAAACATTGATTGAAGCTGTGCAAAAGGAAAAACCAGATATGATCGGGTTATCAGGCTTACTTGTAAAGTCCGCCCAGCAAATGGTACTAACCGCTCAAGATTTACAAAAAGCAAACATTTCTGTTCCTATTTTGGTCGGCGGTGCTGCCCTTTCTCGTAAATTTACAAAAATGAAAATTTCGCCTCATTATGATGGGCCTGTTCTTTACGCAAAAGATGCGATGGACGGACTATCATTAGCCAATGAGTTAAAAGCGAATCCTCTTCAATTTCAAACAGAGCCGCAAGAGGAGCCAGCGGCACCTATCAAGGAGAAAGAAGGAAAGCAGCCGAAAGCTGTCATTGAATTACTAGAAAAACGCGCAGCACTCCCGAAGGCACCGGTATTCACGCCAGAAAATACCACACGCCATTATGTGAGGGACATCGATTTGCATCATATTATGCCTTATGTGAATGAACAAATGCTCATTGGTCATCATCTCGGCTTAAAGGGAAAGGTCAAAACCTTATTAGCTGAAAAGCACCCAAAAGCATTGGAATTAAAACAGCTTGTCACAGATCTTCTAAACGAAGGCAGAGAGAAAAACTGGTTTGCGCCAGCATTTGTGTATCAATTCTTCCCTGCCAGTTCAGACGGAAATGATTTGCATATTTATGATCCCGAAGAGCCTGACCGCATCATTGAAACGTTCCAATTTCCAAGGCAGGAGAAGCTCCCGTACCGCTCTATTTCTGATTATGTACGGAAAAGTGATGAAAACGAGAAAGATTATATTGCCTTATTTGCCGTCACAGCCGGCGCGCGTATACGTGAAGTCGCGCAGCAATTTAAGCAGGAAGGAGATTATTTAAAAATGCATGCTGTCCAAGCTCTGGCACTTGAGCTTGCAGAAGGATTAGCTGAAAGAACCCACCAAGTGATTCGTGACAAATGGGGATTCCCTGACCCAGTCGATTTTACAATGGAAAAACGATTCCAAGCGAAATATCAAGGGCAGCGCTATTCCTTTGGTTATCCAGCGTGTCCAAATCTTGAGGACCAAGAAAAGCTGTTCAAGCTGCTTCAGCCTGAAAAAATCGGCATCCATCTGACAGAAGGATTCATGATGGAACCTGAAGCATCTGTTTCAGCGATCGTCGTTTCCCACCCTGAAGCTCGATATTTTAATGTTCATTAAGACTAGAACCTCCGTCATTGGGGGTTCTTTTTTGATACACGCTGAGAGGAAAAGGATCTCCCTTTTCCTTTTTCTTATGCCTTCTTATGGTACGATACATATAGATGAAATCAGCTAAGAAGGAGTTGCGTGTATTGGAAAACGTTGTACAACGAACTTTAACACTTGATGACATACCCGATCTTATCGCATTGTCAAAAGAGGTCGACTGGCCAGATTACAATGCGGATGAGCTTACATCTCTTTTAACAAACGGATATTTTACAGGTTTTTCAACAACAGATGGACAAGTGATCTCATGTGCAGGACTTTTCCAATATGATAAAGCAGCATCAATTGGTGCCGTTATTGTATCTGAGACGCATCGCGGCTTAGGCCTTGCACGGAAAATGATTGACACCCTGCTTCGCAGAAGCGATCAAAGCGTTTCTGTCGTTTTAACTGCTACTGTACAAGGACAGCCCGTTTACGAAAAAATCGGATTTCAAACGGTCGGCTATATTCATACATACAAAGCACAGACCACGAATCCATCGGCTTTTCGTGTGTCAGGCGGGATTCACCTTTCTCCTGCTGATGAAACGGACCTGCCGTCTATTGAAGCACTTGACGAAAAAGGTGCAGGCACCAATCGATCAAGCTTTATAAAAAAGCGAATGGAACGAGCATCGTTCCGGCTGATTGCAAAGAATGAGCATCATGAAACAACTGGCTTTGCATTTGGCATCGAAACCCCTGCTAATCTAATGATTGGACCGCTTACAGCAAACGATGAACAAACCGCTCTCTCGCTCATCCAATCACTCATCTCGTCTTATTCAGGGGCAATTCGTTTAGATATGCAGGAAGAAACTGCTGAACGCCTGCATGAAACACTTGTTGAAGCAGGATTTACAAAAACAAACGTAGCGCATTTTATGATGATTCGCGGGAAAGAAAAACTGAATGATCCCGCCCTTTTCTATTTCCTTGCCTCTCAAGCATTTTCTTAAAAAACAAACAAGCTGTAGACATTTGATGTCTACAGCTTTTCTATTACTTCTCCCCAACTGACGAAAGAACATGAGCGAGTGCATTTGTGACCTTCCCATGCTCTGAAGCATGCGGGCGGTCATCACCATCTCCATAGCCATAATCAATCATTCGATTACGATTTAAGCAAAGCTTTGTCAGCTTCGGCTGGAATAGATCAAATAATTCAAAACGGTCTTTTAGCTGCGGAAATTGCTTTTGATACTGCTGAATTTCTTCTGCAAGCAAGCGCCAAAGAGTCGTTTCATCTAACAGATTGTGATTGTCTAATACGTTGGATACATAACGCAGATTGCAAATAAATAATCCTGTAAAGATAAATTGCACTAGACCTTCTGGCGGCTCACTGCGCAGCACTTCTTTTAAATCTTCTTCTAGTGAAGCTAATTCAGGCAGCGGCTGGTCACTTATATTCACATCATCAACGAAATCTTTGATCGCCAAACGATGCGGCTGATGATTTTTTAACACAAGAATTGTATTTTGCCCATGCGGTGAAAAGACTGTGCCGTATTGATACATAAAGTGCAGCAGCGGCGGCATCACAACATGGAAGAACTTCGCCATCCATTCTTTTGCTGAGAGACCTGATTTTTCAATCAGCTGCTTGATATATGGCTCACCTTCTTGATCCTCATAAGTGAGTGCCGCAAGTGTAACAGGGCTTTCCCCTTCTTCTAAGTACGTATAAATGCTTTCTCTAAAAATGACACCGAGCATCTCAAGATATTGATACGGCGCACCAGGCAGTTTGCTGTAGTATGGATGATCGACATTGATACTTGCATTCTCACCTGGTAAAATGACGCGGCAGACATCAGATAAAAATGAGTCTTGATCGGCAATCCCTTTAATATGCGCTGTAATGCGCGGGGCAATGACCGTACGTTCTGATGGGAGTCCACGGTACACGAGCGTATTTAAAATACTCATTGGCAGTTTAATATGATGCTTGTCTTTATTTGAGATATTTGTAAAGGTTCTGATCGACTGCTGCGGAATATATTGATCCAGCCCCTCTCCCAAATACACAATCCGGCGCATGGCCAAATCTTCAGGGAAATGCTGAATAATCATATGCGTCCACTGCCACTGATGAACAGGCATCATATAATAGTCAGCTGCATTCAGTCCTTCATCCTTTAACACACGCTGAAATTGACGAATCGTGACTTCATCTAATTCTTTGGCGATCACCTGCTCATAGTTTTCATGATCGACTGCATGGAATGTCGCAAGCTCTCTATGTACAGCAATCCAAGACAGCTGCACACATTCCTGCCGTTCTGGTGCATAGGCTAAGTAATCATCGTAGCTGAATCCTATACGTCCTTTGTTATACACAATCCAAGGATGGCCTGTCATTTCTCCTTCAATCCAAGCATAATCCGTATCTGTCAGTTCATTCGCACGAAGTGCTTTTTTCGACAGCAAATGGACATCGGCTAACAAAGTATGGTGAAGCTCTTTGATAAGATGGCCTGTTGTGTCAGAAGACATTGGAATGATCGGCTGAATGTCTAGTAAAAACACAATGGCACTGACATCCTTTGACCATTTTCCATCTTGACAGTACTCAATTGATTCAGCGATTGTATCAAAACTATCAAACAACCGAGGTTTTGCCAGATAACGATATTTCTTATGTTCGTGAATGATTAATTCATACTGCGCGATGCCATCCTTACAATCCAGCTCAACAGGATGAAGCATGTCCTCATACATATATTCAGACAGCATTTTTGCCACCATTCGCTGGTTTGCCTTTTTCCAAGCAGCAGGATTCACCGCTTTTTTCAATTCATCTTGTACACTCATCGCTTCATCCTCCTTATCCTTTGATTTCTTCAAATGTGTGTGCGTTCTTGTGTGTACCAAATGTCTGGAAGACGTGTTTTTGATAAAGTGGATACACAGTTTGACGAGCAAGTTCATTGATGATCACACTGTTTCGATAAGCCCCCAGCCCCAAATCTGGAGCGCCGACCCCATGTGTATGAAGCTCTGCATTTTGTACAAAAATATCATTTTCACCCATCGTATTTGTTTTCAAACGATATTCACGTTCAACTTGGAATCTCCCTTGATCATCCCATTGAATGTGATGAGAAATAGGATTGATAAATGGCGGCAGAACGGATTGATAGCCAGTCGCCAATACGACAATATCTGTCTCATGTGTAAAGGATTCTTCCTTGACCCATTGGGTGCATGAAAGTGATAATCTGCCTGTAGTTTCCTCAATCAAGTTAACCTCTGTCATGGCTTGAAGCACTGTGTTCAGCTGCTTTCCACAGGCAGAACGTTCATAAAGCAAATGATAAATATCACGAATCATCGCCGAACTGATGCCTTTATACAGCAGGTCTTGCTGTTTTAATAACGCATCCTTTTTGGCTTGCGGAAGCTCATAAAAGAAATCAATATAGTCAGGGGAGAAATACTCAAGTCCAAGGTTTGAATATTCCATTGGGAAAAATCCTTTTGACCGTGTGAACCAGTAAATATCCTTCGCTTCATCATCTGATAAAATGTCATAAAACACTTCTGCCGCACTTTGACCAGAGCCGATAACTGTTACAGATTTCCCTTTGAAACAGCCTTCTTTCTTTCGTTTTAAATAGTCAGCTGAGTGAAAAACCTTCTCTCCTAAAGCTGGCTGGAGCGAAGCGGGTATCGCCGGCTGCGTGCCAATTCCTAAAACGAGATGTTTGCTTTCAAACACCTCTACAGTTTGGTTCTTTACATGACGGACATGCACTTCATACCGCTTTTCTCCTGCCTTTTCGATCAGTGAGACAGATTCGACGTTCATGCCAAATCGGCAAGAGTCTAACTGGTCAGCGACCCAGCGGCAATAATGACTGTATTCCTTGCGCGGGATATGGAAGTCCTCTAGAAAGTAAAATGAATACAAACGGTTTTGTTCCTGCAAATAGTTGAGGAAGCTATATTTGCTTTTCACATCTGCCATGCTGACAAGGTCCGCTAAAAATGGGACTTGCAGTGTCGTCCCTTCAATGAGCATCCCTGGGTGCCAGTGAAAAGCTTCACTTCTTTCAAAAAACAAAGCGTCGATTTCATTTACCTCTTCAGATAATGCGGCAAGCCCCAGGTTAAACGGGCCAATGCCGATCCCAATTACATCCACTACATTATTTTGCTTGTTGAACCGCGTCATGGTTATACTTCCTTTCGAATCGTTCTCGATCACAAAACATCAAAAGACCTGTTTTATCGGGTAAAGTGACTGGTTTCACACGTTCGAAGCCGCATTTCTCAAATACATGAATCATTTTTTCATTGCGAATATCCGGCTCAGCAACGATTTTTTCTGTTCGTTTGTTCTGCTCAAATTGAAATGCTGTCATTGCCTGAAGGAGCGGCGCAGCAAATCCTTTTCCCACATAATCCGGCTCCCCTATTAATAGGTGGATGCCTTGATCATGCGGAGAAGGCTCATAGTAGGATTCAATGATATCTCCTTTGACATTATAAGCCTCAAAATAACTCATTGGCGTCCCATCAATCGTGCCTAAATAAAGGGTTTGATGCGGATCATGTATGGCCTGATAAAAATGCTTTTCAAAAGCAGGAAACGGAATATTCAAATGCCAAAATGGGTGAACATACTCTTCTTGCATCCACTTATGGACAAGCTGGACGTCTCTTTCATATTCAGCACGAATAAACCTGATACGATGCCTCATCCAATCAGCGCCTCCTTATGTAAAAAGAGCGGATTCAAGACAGCCGTATAACGAGACTGTGTTTCCAGAGATCCTGTCAGCTCATCCATATCTTCAAATCGTGTCAGCAAATTCGCTTTTGAAGGAAGTTCTTTTGAGCGGAGAAGGCTGTTAGTCAGATCAGATGCTCCGTACGTCTCCTCATGAGCGAGCAATGTATCTCTCACGAGTGCCAGCAAATCTTCTTCCTTTGCAAGACCTTCCGTGCCAAAGCCATTAATGAGACCAAATAAATGATTAAAGAAGAAATAATAACGGAGTCTCTCAACGGCTACATCATCCGCACAAATGGTTTCACTTCTTACGCTCAAGTTTTGAACTAGATTCGCGAGCTTATCTTTTTTTGATTCACTATAATAGTAGCCTTGGTTGTCACGATAATAGAAAGTCTCTGGATAACCATCCTTCATTTGCACAACAGCATTTTGCTGATGGGCCTCGAGTGCAAGACCATACGTTTCAAACAGCCAGAGCATCGGCTTTAACGAAATGGTCAAATATTGTTTAAACCAATCTTGGCTGACCGCTTCTGTTGACCTGCCTTCTGCGCCTGCAAGTTTATGAATAATTCCTGCTAATCTCGATTTTCCTCCGTACGCATGATCCTGACACAGCCCCGCAATTAAGCTTGCGCCTTTTTCACGATGCAAGAATGGATTTTGACGAATGACCACTTCGAAACCTGATTCCGCTTCATCTCCTCGAATAGAGAGATATGCGGGATCTTCAATGACCCGGAATCCAGAGAATTTTTCATATAAAGAAACGCCTAATTCTGTTTTTAAGATGCGGGACATCTCTACTCCTCGATCCAGTTCCTTTTGTTTATTGATGCGTAACGAGTTCGTAATTTTCACAGGAACAGAGAATTTGAGCATGTAAGCAGAATCCTTTTGATAGACCGTTCTAAAGGATGAGGTCGCTGTGTATTCAGACCCCAGCGGGCCTAAATAAGTCAGTTTCCCCTCCTCTATATAACGCTTCACGAATGCCTTCTCCATGACCACTTTGACTTGCAGCGGATGAATCGGAATGAGCACATATTCTCCGTTTTCTGTTAACCTATTCAGTTTCTCTGTTTCTTCTGGCACCTGACGCGAAAGCTCTTCTAACATGAGGCTTGCCGCAGGTTGTGAAATAGACGAATCCTGAAGCACAATCGAATGGTGCGCTTTAAAGTAATGAAGCTGGAAAGCTCCTTTCAGCTCAGGAGAATAGACGGCTTCCTCCTCTTCTGTCATTCCTTGTCTGCTTTTTGGTGTAGGATGTGTTAAATGTCCAAGGAGAAGTGACTGCTCAGCCTCGATGTACTCAAAATCAGCTTGAGATAAAGCAGCTTGATCACTTTCTCTCTCCCGTAAGAAACGTTCAATATTTCGGCAGCTTAAAATGATGCGAAGCATGAATTCATCCTCTGCATCTGTGCGGCCATATGCAATGAGAAGCTCCTTTGAACATAAAGCAACAAGTGTCGTGTAATCGACGATCGTTCCCTCTTTTTCGCTGCCACTTGGACGAAAGCGAATCGGAAAATTAAAGAGATGGCGGCCTACAGATGAAAAATATCGGATCGGAATCACAAGCTCAAGGTCTTGCTTTGCTAGTTTTGCCACGAATACAAGCGAACCATCTGCTTTCGTCTCTTTTTTTGCAGATCGATCGATTCCTGTTTCACGTAAAAAACAGTTTAAAAAGCTTTGCATAGTTGCATTTTCAGCCATTTGTTTATATTGACTCAACGTAGTACCCTCCCGGATTGAATATGAGCGATCCCGATATCAACGATGTCAGAAAGGATTTCCTCAATATGTGTGATTGTCGTTCTCGGATTTAACAAAGTGAATTTTAAGCATGTTTGACCATCCACCACTGTTTTCGCAATGACAGCAGTTCCTGATTTGAATAGCGTTCGATGGATGATTTTATTGATGTCATTCCCACCCTTAAATCGAAACACTACTGCATTGATTTCTGGCTCAGGATTGATCACTTCAAGGTGATCATTGCTTTCAATAAGCGCAGCCACATCCTTCGCAAAATCAATGGTATGGTCAATGATGTCACCAAACCCTTCCTCTCCAATTAGACGAAGAGAAAGAAGTAATTTCAGTGCGTCAAACCGGCGCGTCGTTTGGACAGATTTATGGACGAGGTGTAGTATTCCATCTAGTTCATCTTCCTTTGGATTGAGATAATCTGCATGATAATGAATCAAACCAAAATGCCTTTTATCCTTCAGCAAAAATGCCCCGCAGGAGATCGGCTGATAAAATTGTTTATGAAAGTCGATCGTGATGGAATCTGCAAGCTCGATACCGTCTAATTTCCGCCCGTAGGTTTCGCTTAATACAAGCGCACCGCCGTAGGCAGCATCTGCGTGAATCCACAAACCGAATGGCTTGACGATGTCATACACATCTCGAACCGGGTCAATACTGCCAAAATCAGTTGTCCCGCAAGTCGCAACTACCGCAAAAGGCAGGAGATCCTGTTCTTTTAACTCAACAAGTTTCTTCTTCAAATCATTGAGGTCCATACGGTGATGCTCATCCGTTTCTACTAGAACGACTGCCTGCTCCCCTAAGCCTAGCTGTGATGCAGATTTCTTCACAGTGAAGTGAGCATTCTTAGAGCAAAGAATTCTCATGCGGTGAGCCTCACTTGGCAAGCCTTTCTGCTGAACATTCCATTGCCATGTGTTTTCACAAAATGCATCTCTTGCAAGAAGCAGTCCCATGTAGTTAGATTGGGTGCCACCGCTCGTAAATGTCCCATCTGCTAGATTTCCATAAGAAAACTTCGCACATAGCCACTTTAAAATTTCCTCCTCAACCAAAGATGCAATACCGCTCTGATCGAAGGAATCCATTGATTGGTTAAAGGAGCTCACCATCACCTCTGCGGCAAGAGCAGGGATAAGCGGCGGACAATGCAAATGTGCCAAGCATTTAGGATGCGATACATCAACGAGATGCGGCAAAAGGTGCTGCTTTAAATCTTGAAAGACAGATTCCATTGATTCGCCAGACGGTTGAAACTGAAATAAGGATTCGACACTAGCCGCTAATTTCCCAGGCAATATTCCGCTGTATGGTCCTTCGTCTTTTTGCCACTGATCCAGTAAGCTGTCGATAGATGTATGAAGAGCCGCTCGGAAGGACTCTCTTCCAAGCTGGCTTTGATTGATAAATAATGAATCTATAGAAGCTTTAGTTGATTGCATCGTAAACGGCCTCTTTGAAAATAGCGATGACTTGTTCAAGCTGTTCTTCTGTCATGATCAATGGCGGTAAGAATCGAATGACGCTACCGAAACGGCCTCCTGTCTCTACAATTAAGCCTTTGTCGAAGCAATTCTTTTGAATGAGACTGGCTAGCTCAGGATTTGCTGGATAACTTCCATCTACATCCTGCTTTTCATTTGGATTGACAATTTCAGCACCAATCATTAATCCTCTTCCTCGAACATCACCGATAGCAGGTACATTTTTTTGAATGTCTTTTAAATAAGCCTGCATGCGATTCCCTAACTGGTCTACATGATCAAGCAGATTGGTTTCTTTTATAAATTTAAGCGTAGCAGTTCCTGCAGCCATCGCCATTTGATTTCCTCTAAATGTGCCAATGTGTGCACCTGGATTCCATTGATCCAAATCTTGATCATAAATCACAACTGAAAGCGGCAGGCTTCCACCAATGGCTTTAGATAATACAATAACGTCTGGCACAATTCCCGCATGTTCAAAGGCAAACATCTTGCCTGTTCGGCCAATGCCTGATTGAACCTCATCGATAATGAGCGGAATGCCTTTTTCTTTTGTGATTCTTCTCATTTCTTTTATCCATTCAATAGATGCTGGAATTGAACCTCCCTCACCTTGCACTGCTTCAAAGATCATACCTGCTGGCGGAAGAATACCACTTTCAGGATCATTTAATACACGCTCAATATAAGAACTGGAAATACGGTGTGAATCTTTCCCGCCAATGCCAAATGGGCAGCGATATTCATATGGATAAGGCATGAAATGCACATCTGGAATTAACCCTTGCACTCTTTCCTTTGGAGACAAATTTCCGCTTAATGACATTGTGCCATGTGTCGCACCGTGATAAGCACCGTGGAAAGAAAGAATGGAACGATTTCCTGTCGCTGTCTTGACTAATTTAATCGCAGCTTCTATCGCATCACCGCCAGTTGGTCCACAAAATTGAATTTTTGCTCTCTTTGCAAACTCTTCTGGCAGGTGAGAAAAAATTTCATTCACAAACTCTTCTTTAATTTCTGAGGTTATGTCCAACGTATGCAATGGTCTTTTTTCATGAAGCATACGTTCAATAGCTTCTATAACAACCGGATGATTGTGACCAAGTGCAAGTGTTCCTGCGCCTGCCAGACAGTCATAAAACTCTCTGCCATCTGCATCTGTCACGATCATACCCTCGGCTTTTTGCATGGCTAACGGGAACCGTCTCGGGTAAGACCTTGCATTAGATTCTCTTTGACTTTGCTGCTCTAAAAATTGCTGATTTTTAGAAACGGTTTTGATGGACATAATAAAACACTCCTCCAATTGATAAAGATTATCATTTTCATTTATTAGCCTAGAGGATGTGAGATAGGAAAGTCAATTGTATTCAAAAAGATGATTCAAAAAGCATATGAATGCAATATTCTCTTTTTAATGAGTATTTTCGAGTAATTTTTACAAACCTTACTGCCATAAGGAGATGGAACGCATGAGACGGTTTGATATTGAAAATAATTACAAATCATTCTTCCTGGTTCTTTTGTTCTACTCAACTCAAAGCGCTCATTTTATGAAGAAATTTGGATGAAATGAAGGTAGAAAATTGAAGAAGTAACATCATTTTTTCTTGATATAAATGGTTTGAATGGTATAATTCCTCTGAAACATAAAGGAATGGAGGGGAATTTGATGATTTTTACAAAGCACGATCTTCACCATTACTTAACGCAGGATAAGAAAGCATTAGCGATTACGCGCAGAAGACCAAAGTGGTTTGGAGACGATATATGGAAATATCAAAGGTATTTACGAAAATATGAATACTATTCTAATAGCGGCGCTCTACTGCGCAAATGGTTTTATCGCTATTTACATAAAAAGAAAGGCATGCAGCTTGGCTTTGATATTCCGATTGGCGTCTTTGGCCCCGGCCTTAGAATCAATCATAGTGGACTCTTAATTGTGAATAAGCACGCAAAAATTGGGGCATTTTGTGATATTCATCAAGGGGTGAATATTGGCCAAAACCATTCCGAAAAGGATGTACCAACCATTGGAGATCACGTATGGATTGGCCCCGGTGCTAAGCTGTTTGGAGACATTTATATTGCAAATCATATTTCTATCGGAGCAAATGCCGTGGTGAATCGTTCCTTTCATGAAGAGCAGATCGTCATTGCAGGTGTACCGGCTCAAAAGGTAAAAGAAAAAGGCCCTTCTTCATGAAGGCGCCTGATAAAAAAGAATAACACCGATCAAAACAGAGATGAGCAGCATGAGATAAAACAAGATGGTTAAAATCAAGATCGTCCATCCCAGCCCCTTTCTCTCTGTCTTGATCAAATAAATACCGAGTACGATGGTGCTAAATAGCACGCCTAAAATGGCCCACAGCCATTTGTCTTTGTTATGCTTTGGCGCATCAAACCATAAATAGATGGCAACAGCAAGTGAAACGAATAGACCCGTTAATCTCATATTTACATTCCCCCTTATGTAAAAAAACACATATTCTATTATTCGGTTGAATAACCGATTTTTTTCAATTTATTCAAACATACGATACTTTTGTCCTAAAATATTTTATCATTGTTCCGCGGAAGGCTTCGCCATTCTTCTCTCAACATTCCGTAGCGCATTGAATCAAAATAAACCCCTTGATAATAACGAACCTTTCTCAGTCTCCCCTCAAGGATAAATCCGCATTTCTCTGCGCACCGCATCATCCGTTCATTCCCTGACCAAGTTGTTAAACCAATTCGAGGGATATCAATATGCGTAAATAACACATCAATCCAAAGATTTAATGCCTTTGTCCCAATACCCCCGCTCCAAAAACGTGAGTCATAAATGATAATGCCGCATTCAAGCCACCTCGTACGTTCATTCTCCCAATAATAAGATACGGTGCCTTTGATATCACCATCTATTTCAATGCCATATAGCTTTTGGGGAATGGATTCTTCCTGTAAGTAACGTTTCTTAAATACAGCAAGCGGGATTTCGTGTTCATAAAAATAAGGGGCATTCCATTTTCGATAGGACTGGTCTGATGCTTTAAATTTTAAATGCCACACCGTCTCTAAGTCCGTTTCGGTTAATGGACGTATGTTCACAAGCTCTTCCTTTTCACTTTTCATCTGTTCACGTTCCTTTACTTTGTCGTTCTTTTTGCTAAATGACGGTACTCGATCGGCGTCATGCCTTCATTTTGCCGGAACAGCTTAGAAAAATAAGTAGGGTCGTCAATACCTACATGATCTGCAATAACAGCGATTTTTTCATTCGTTGATGCCAGCATGCTTTTGGCTTTTTCGATTTTGAGACGATGGCTGTACTGGTTTGGTGTCAATCCATATACCGTCTGCATACATCTTGTCATGTAGTCAGGATGATAGTGCAGTTTCTCTGCAAGCTGCTCCATGTGTAATTTCTCCATAAAGTGATGCTCAAGATAGTGAACCACTTCTGATGCGACGGTCTCCTTTGCACTTGGAATATGGAATGCTTCCTTTTGCAGGTGAATGAGCAGTTCCTCAAATAATAGCTGTTTTTTCAGCGGAAGTTCAGATGCATCATGATTTAGTGCTCTCATCGCTGAAAGGTGTTTTTTTAACACACTTCGCCCTTTCACTTTTCCTAAACGGGGCAGACTAAATTCATAGGTTGCCGGCTTTTCGAAGGTAGCTTGATTTTGTTTCATATCAATCCAGTGTTCTCTCGGCCGGTTCGTCAACTCAAATCGATCAATTGAGAAATGCAGCCACTCATAGTGGGTTTCCTCTTCACATGGCAGATGTCCACCATGAGACAGGCCCGGTGAGAGAATCATATATTCACCTTCTTTTACTTGATAAGCTGCCTCGTCCTCTGTCATCCATAGTTTACCTTTTGTGACATAGAGAAGATCAAATACAGTGAAGGTTCTTGAGATATGTCTTTCTCCTTGATGAAATACACCTTTACCTGAAGCAATATAAATAGGAAAAGGCGGTACGGTAAATGTAATAAATCGATCCATATTCATCCCCTTATGAAGTCGGATTTCTCCAATAAGTTTCGGTTTCATCTCTTCTTATTATAGTCGATGCACGGTACACTATAAATCGGATTTATACGAAAGGGGGCTGTGTGATGAAATCTCAAACCCTGTCATATGAAAAGGTTCAAGCCAAAGATGAGAAAACCCATCCTTCATTATTTGCATTAACTTGGCCTATTTTTATCGAAATCTCTTTATATATGCTCATGGGGAGCGCTGATACACTTATGCTCAGCCAATACTCCGATAACAGTGTGGCCGCAGTAGGTGTAAGCAACCAGCTCCTGAATTTATTAATTGTCATGTTCAGCTTCGTTACAACAGGAACGACCATTGTCATTGCGCAGCTTTTAGGAGCTGACCGCAAGCAGGAAGCGACTCAAGTCGCCTATGTTTCACTAGGAACCAACTTCTTGATCAGCTTTGTCATTAGTCTCCTTATGTTTGTGTTAGCTGTGCCAATCCTGCACATGATGGGCTTATCAAGTGAACTCATGCCGGATGCGGCGGTTTTTTTACAAATTGTCGGCCTGCTTTCTTTTATTCAAGCACTCATTATGACGTATAGTGCTATTTTAAAAAGCTACGGATATACAAGAGACACGATGTATGTCACCATCGGAATGAATTTGCTAAACGTTGCCGGCAATTATTTGGTCATTTTTGGTCCGTTTGGCTTTCCTGTATTAGGTGTCATGGGTGTTGCCTTTTCAACCTCGCTTGCTCGATTGATCGGCTTGATGGTGATGATCCTCATTGTCCGCCGCCGAATTGGATTGCGCTTTTCGCTGAAGAGTATGTTTCACATCCAGCGGACGCATTTAAAAAAGCTGCTGAAAATTGGCATTCCTTCTGCTGGAGAGCAGCTTTCTTATAACGGCTCTCAAATGATTATTACACTGTTTATTACATTTATGGGAACGCAGGCTTTAGCAGCAAAGGTCTACACTCAAAATTTGATGATGTTCATTATTTTGTTTGGTGCAGCGATTAGCCAAGGGACACAGATTTTAATCGGGCGCCATATTGGGGCGAAAGAATTTGATGCTGCCTACCGCAGATGTATGAAAAGCTTATACTGGGCCATTGGGATCTCTCTTCTTTCTTCCACTGCTTTATCTTTATCATCGACGCATTTGCTTACCTTTTTCACTAGCAATCGTGAAATCATTCAAATCGCCGCCACACTTCTCCTATTGACGATCATTTTAGAGCCGGGGCGCTCTTTTAATATGGTCATTATTAATTCATTGCGGGCTGCTGGTGACGCGAAGTTTCCAGTGTATATGGCGATGATATCAATGTGGGGAATTGGGCTTCCGATCGCTTACTTGTTAGGCATTCAGTTTGAAATGGGGCTCATCGGGGTTTGGATTTCTTTTATCGTGGATGAATGGGTCAGAGGCATCTTCATGTATAGGCGCTGGCGTTCCAGAGTATGGACGGAGTATCGCTTTTCTTCCACATAAAAAAGGACTGGGTGCAGTCCTTTTTTACGTAATATCTTCTAAAATAAGTGCTTTTTCCTGTTTGGAAATAAATACTCGCTCTGTAAAGACGCGGTATTCGTTTTCTCTTGTTTTATCTAAAATGGCTTTATAAAAGTGAGCTGCTGCTTTCACCGGTATACGTGAATAGAGCGGGAATTCATGAAGATGGTCAAAAAACTCCTCGTAGTATGCCTCTGCCTCAAAGGCAATGTACTCCCAGACGTGCTGGAAGGCTTGATTCACAATCCCTTCCTGCAATTCTTGCTCTGTGTACCCGAATTGATCCATCACCTGCTTTGGCAAATAGATGCGGTCTCTTTCAGCCTGATCTTCCCCAATATCTCGAAGGATGTTGGTTAGCTGCATAGCAATCCCTAACGAAATGGCTGCTTCTTTTAACTGCTCTTTTTTACGCGGTGCAATAATGGGAAGGAGCATCAGTCCAACGGTACTAGCAACATGATAGGAATAGATGAGCAGTTCATCTAACGTTTCGTAGCGCTGCTGCTCTAAATCCATCTCCTGTCCTTGGAGCAGGTCACGAAACGGGGCTTCATCCATCCGAAACTCTTGAAATGTATGCTCTAGCGCCACCCATATTGGATCATTCCGGTCTACCTCTCCTTGTAAAAATCGATCAAACGTCTCCCGAAAGGATGCAAGGTCCTCTTTTGGCGAAGGGGATTCATCTACAATGTCATCTGCTCTACGGCAAAAGGAATATACGGCCCAGACGGCCTGTCTTTTCTTTTTAGGCAGCATGGAAAAGGCCCGGTAAAACGTTTTTGAATGGGTTTGAATGGTTTCCTCACACACTTTTAATGCTGTTTGTACATCAACCACTTAGCTTCACTTCCTTTCTATCATTCAAATCTTTTAGTAGTACAGAAGCCATGAGCTTTGCACTTTGCATCACGATCGGCACCCCGCCGCCCGGATGGATGGAAGCACCTGCCGCATAAAGATTATCTGTCTCACTGACCTTCACTTGCGGGCGGAAGACACCTGATTGAAACAAATTAGGCGCAAGTCCAAAACTGCCGCCTTCAAACAATCCTTCTCGCAAGGAATCATTTGGTGTTCTGACCTTTTTCCAGACAATCGACTCTCTCAATCTTGGAAAGCCTCTTTTCTCAAGGACATTCACCATGTTCTCGACAAAATCTGTCTCCTCTTCCCAGTTGATATGATCTCCTGAAGGAACGGGAATCAGCATATAAAGAACACTGCAGCCATCTGGGGCAAGAGATGGATCAATGATCGATGGATTAAATGTATAAAACGACGGGTCTTGAGGAATCGTTTTCGTTTGAAAAACTTCTTTCATATGCTGATCAAAGTGTTCTCCCATAAAAAATTGATGAACAGGTGCTTCATGATACATATTGTTTAACCCGAGATACACCATCACACAGCCAGAGGACGGCACGTATTTCCGGCGATCTTGTTCGTCTAAACCAAATTGTTTTAACGCAGCTGGATAATCTCCATTGATCACAAATGCATCAGCGGTTTCATATTCATCATTTACTTTTGCTTTGACTGCCCGTTTCCCCTCAAACACCAATTGCGTGACTTCTTCATTTTTTCTTACATGCACACCCATGTTGATGAGCTGACCTTCCAATATATCTACTAAACTCGCATAGCCGCCTTTTAAATAGTAGATTCCATGTGCGTGCTCACTATAGGACACAAGCGAATAAATAGCCGATGCTTCATACGGGTTTCCCCCAACATAGAGGGTTTGAAGTGCGTATGCATCTCGCAGGCGTTCGTCTGAGAAATATTTTTTCAGAGCGCTTTGTACCGTTCGATACGCCTTTAATTTCATTAAAATCTTCATATTCGCTTTTGTAAAAAATGTACGTTTTTCGTGAAATGATTTTTCTAGAAAGGCTTGCTGCCCTTCTTGAAACCGGTCCGTCATTTCTTCCATAAACCTCAGGAACCCTTGATCTTCTTTTGGAAAAACACGTCTGATTTCATCTAACTGACGAAGTGCATCAGAGTATTTCGTATAGGAGGTTCCATCTTGATATTGAATTGTATACAGCGGATCAAGCTCCACAAGGTCAAGAGATGATTCGTCAATTCCTACCTCATGTAAAATGCCTTTTAACATGTCAGGAAGTAGGACAATGGTCGGACCTTCATCTACTTTATATCCTTTCTCACGTACAAAAGCAAGTCTCCCGCCAAGCCGTTCATTTTTTTCAACAAGGGTGACATCATGTCCCGCTTTTTTTAAATAAAGCGCTGAGATCATTCCGCCAATACCGCCACCTGCAATCAATATATGTTTTTTCATGAGGCGCTCCCCTTTTCTTGATGCGGCATTGTTTTGTGTGAATGTTTCTCTTTTTTAAGAATGGCATTTGTCGTAATACGTGCTGATTCTAAAATGGTTGGCAGTCCGCTTCCTGGATGTGTTCCTCCTCCAACGAGCCAGCAGTGCTTTAATTCATCAAATTCATTGTGCGGCCTTAGGACCATCATCTGCGTCAGCTGATGGCCGAGGTTAAATGTAGCTCCTTCATATACGTAAAGGTCTTCCTCCCATTGCTTCGGTGTGATCATCCGCTCGACTTCTATATGCTGTCTCACATTCTGAAAGCCCGTTTTCCGCTCCAATGTATCCAGCACAAGCTCTCTAAATTTACCTTGATGCGCCTCCCAATCAATACCGCTTTGGTTATTAGCAACTGGAGCCAGCACATAAAGAGCTGATTTTCCTTTTGGAGCAAGTGAGTCATCGGTTACACTTGCATTTTGAATATAAATAGACGGGTCATCTGGCAGCTCATATGTTTTCGTAATGCCTTTGACAAATCTAGCATAATCATCGGAAAAAACGATGGTATGATGCGGCTCATCATATATGGTATCCAGTCCTAAATAAAGCATAAAGGTAGAGCAAGAGAATTTTTTCTTTTTTAATTTCTTCTCGCTGTATTTCTTTAAGAGTCCTGGCTCGACAAGCTTTGTCATCACATGTGCAAAGTCTCCATTGACGACAACCTCATCTGCTTGTATTTCTTCCCCAGATTCTAAACGAATTCCTTTTACTTTTCTTCCCTCCGTGAGCAGCTTTTCGACGCCAGCTGACAGATGAATCTCTGCTCCAGCTTCAAGCGCGGCCTTTGCCATCGCTTCTGACAGCTGATTGACACCGCCCTTCGGATGGAATACACCTGTGTCATGTTCCATAAACGAAAGGATCGAGAACGCACCAGGGCATTCCCACGGGGACATTCCTAAGTACTTTGATTGAAATGTAAAAGCGTATTTCACTGATTCATTCGAAAAATAGTCTGACAGCACATCATACAAACTTTTATTTAGTGAAAGCTGTGGAAGTGCTTTGATCACCTTCGGACGAAGGTAATGATGAAAGCGATCCATTTTACTTTGTAAAATTGGTGTCAAACGATCCATTTTGCGCTTTGTATCCTTCATAAATCTTAGATACCCTTCGCCCTCACCAGGTGCAAAGGCTTCTAATCGTTTGTGCATTTCATCGCGATCCCGGATCATATCGAGCTGATTGTCTTGAAATATTAATCTATACATCTCTTTTAATTCAATCACATCAATATAGTCATAAAGATTTTTACCAGCAAAGGTGAACAGCTCCTCTGCAATATGAATCATACTGAGAAAGGTAGGACCTGTATCAAACGTGAAATCACCAAGTTGAAACTTAGCGTTACGCCCGCCAACAAAGGGCTGTTTTTCGTATACATGAACATCATGTCCTTTGCTTTGAAGCATCATAGCTGCTGCAAGGCCCCCTGGTCCCGCTCCAATCACAATGATTTTCATTATCCTTTTTCCTCCAAATTAATTCACTTTAAGTTAATTATACAAATTAGAAAGATTTGATCAACTTTTGATGTGCTCAAAAAGTCTCATGTTATGTATCAAAAAAGCCGGCTTCCTTTCAACAAGTGCAAGAAAGCCGACTCTTTATTACGCTTCTATATCAATTCGATACGTTTCAAACCAATGATGAATCTGTGCTAGATGGGCAATCAACTGCGGGCCCTTCATGAGCTGGCCATACCATGGCACATGAAAGGAAGCCCCTTCCGTTTCAATCAGCTGCTTTAATTGATGTGGATCTAAAAATTCGTGAAGTACAGAGTCTTTTTGCGCGAGACAGTCTGTGAGCATCTCTTTCACAGCCTGAGTATAGGCTGGATGATGTGTTTTCGGGTAAGGGCTCTTCTTTCGATAAAGCACTTCATTCGGTAAAATTCCCTCTAATGCTTTTCGTAAAACCCCTTTTTCACGATTTCCATGCATTTTCATTTCCCAAGGAATATTCCACACATATTCGACAAGGCGATGATCTGCAAATGGCACACGTACCTCAAGACTAGCCCCCATACTCATTCGATCTTTTCGATCAAGCAGTGTTGTCATAAACCAGATCATATTTAAGTAAAAAAGTTCTCTCCTGGCTTTATCGACGCCAGTTTCTCCATCTAAAAGAGGCGTTTCTGCCACTGTTTCTTCATATTTGCTTTGCGCGTATTCCTTAAGTGACAGCTTTTTTTGCCACGAGTCTTGCAGGAGCTGAGTTCTCGCTTCAGTCGATCTCATCCACGGAAAACCATTCGTTTCATTTTCCATATGGAACCAAGGATAGCCTCCAAAGATTTCATCCGCACATTCACCTGACAAGCCAACAACGAAGTCCTTTTTAATTTCTCGGCAAAACCACAGCAAGGAAGAATCAATATCTGCCATACCCGGTAAGTCTCGAACCTCAACGGCTTCCTTCAGATAGGAAGCGAGCTCTTTTTGTCCAATGATACAGCTATGATGATTCGTTTGAAACGCTTTGGTCATTCGATCAATCCAAGGACCGTCAGCATTCGGCTGGAATTGATTTGCCTCAAAGAATTGATCGTTTCCTTCGTAGTCAATGGAATACGTATGAAGCGGTGCTTTCCCTATTTTCTCAAAGTGCTTAGCGGCAATGGCAGTAATGGCACTAGAATCGACGCCCCCAGATAAAAATGTACATACCGGCACATCAGAGACGAGCTGTCTTGTCACGGCATCTGTAAAGAGATGCTTAATGTGCTGTGCGGTGTCATCAAGTGAATCGGTATGTTTCTTGCTTTTGACATTCCAGTATCTCCACACGCGCAGACCGTCTTTTGAAAAGGTCAAGGCATGTGCAGGTCTCAGCTCTTTTATCCCTTTAAACACGCCTTGACCTGGTGTTCTTGACGGTCCTAAGCCAAAGATCTCCGACAGCCCTTCATGATCGACTTTTGCTTTGATATCAGGGTGAGCAAGAAGTGCTTTGATCTCTGAACCAAATAAGAAGGAATGATGATGTTCTGTATAGAAAAATGGCTTGACGCCTAACCGGTCTCTCCCTGCAAATAACAATTCACGCTCACTATCCCAGATCACAAATGCAAAAATGCCATTAAAATGAGAGACACACTCTTCCTTCCATTCTGTATAGGCATGAAGAAGAACTTCTGTATCAGAATGCCCAAGAAAGCGGTGCCCCCTTTTTAACAATTCTTTTCTTATATCCTCCGTGTTATAGAGCTCTCCATTGTATACAATCGTATAAGCATGGTTTTGATGTGTATATGTCATCGGCTGCTTTCCGCCTTCTACATCTACAATCGCTAACCTTTTATGCCCGAAAAGAACGTGCTCACTTTTCCACGTGTTTGTATCATCTGGCCCTCTTTTAGATAATGTATCTGTCATTTGATTGATTACATGATCCTGTTGGATGAGCTGCTTTTTAAAGTCTGCCCAGCCTGTAATTCCACACATCATCATCAGCTCCCATCCGTTTTTCCTCAAGTGTTCTCATTCAGCCTTTCTTAGTTTATGCATCGTCTCCTTGATAGTTGATTTGTCCTTTTTTCCCGGCGTATAGGACAAGCTTGATTTGGTAAGAAAAGAAAGAGGAAAGGAGCTTTTGCATATGGAGAATCGAATGAAGCAGCTTGAACGCTGCAGCAGAAGATGGTGTAAAGGGTATTTGCTCATTGAGAACGGGCATTGTCTAATTGAAGATGAAGAAGGAGAGATCATGCTGCCAGAAAGTCTTCAAAGCACAATGATCTGTTTGAAGGAAAATGACCGATGGACAAAAGGAGAATTGCTTGGTTCTATGATTCTTCATGAAAACGGGCAGCTAATAGAAGTACAGGGAGGAGAAAACATTCAATATACGGCGTCTCTTGCCAAAGGCTGGCTTGATCTTCTCATGTTCGTACCGGACAACGCCTTTGATCACATCCTTGACCAGATTGAGCAGCTTGGTTTTTCCGTCTATGATTGTGTCTTCTCTTCCTTTCATTCAATGCAGCGCGTCTCTTTCTTTCAGTTTTCGGCAGATACACAATCACTTGCACTTCAATGTCACCATGAGCCAGCCGCCAGCCACATTCGTTTTGAATGGACCACTTCAGACGGACAACGGATCGTTTCACAATTTGATGCCACATAAAAAGGACACTGCTTCGTATAAGCAATGTCCTTTTTATATTAAAAGATATGGAAACCGATCGGCAGACGTAAACCGAGAAGAATGGTCACAATCGCAAATACGATAAAACCAATCAACACACCAGTCACCGATTTTCCTTTTTTCTTGCGCACTAGGACCATTTCCATGAAACCGATCACGAGGATACCGAGAATCATTTTCCCAATATACTCGCCTCCGAAACCTGGAATTTTCATTCCTGTGCGAACATACAATTCTACGCCTGTTGCGATGATGATCAAGTAGAATAAACGAACGATCATGTGCACAATTTTAGCGCCTTTGTCGTTTTTACCTGCTAGAGCAAAGGCTACGAAGAATAAAATAATCCCCAGCACCCATGCTGTGATATGTAAATGTGTTCCCATTTGTGATTTCCCCCTTTATCAGAACAAGTACCTTCTCATCGTACCACGAAATAAGTCGAACACAAAGCGACAATCCTGTGTCATCACGCGCTTTATTTGACGTGATTTGTCAGCGTTCCAATCGGTTCAATCGTGATGTCAATTCGATCTCCAGAAGCTAAAAACTTAGGCGGTTCAAAGCCCTTCCCTACCCCAGAAGGTGTACCTGTTGCAATGATGTCACCCGCTTCTAATGTCATCCCTTTTGAAAGAGTGGAGACAATGTCTTCAATTGTGAAGATCATTAATTCCGTACTGGCAGACTGCCGAACCTCTCCGTTTACCTTTGTTTCGACATGGAGCGCACCATGATCCTCGATCATTGACTTATGAACGATATAAGGTCCTATCGGACAGGTAGTATCTAAGCTCTTGCCGATGAAAAATTGTTTATGTTTTTTCTGCAAATCTCTTGCCGTCACATCATTTAAAATGGTGTAACCGAATATATAATCTTGGGCCTCTTCAGGAGCAATGTTTTTCCCTGATTTGCCCATCACGATGGCAAGCTCCCCTTCATAATCCAATTCACTTGTCACACCTTCATGAAGAAGAATGTCCGCTTCGTGTCCAATGACAGAAGTAGGTGCCTTTGTAAAAATCATCACGTCTTTAGGAATATCCGCCGCACTTCCCATCTCCATGACATGATCTTGATAATTCTTTCCAACACACATGATGTTTTTAGACGGCTTTGGAATCGGGGCATGGAGTTTCACGTCCGAAAGCGGATATACATAAGAACCGCGGTCTTCTTCTTTTTTCTCAGCCCAATCAAGAAGCTGCCCTACATGTTCCACAAACTTGTCCCCCATTTTGATACACTCAGATAAAGAGTTTGGCAGTGTCTCAAGCTCAAATAATTTGGCTTCTGCCTTTTTGACGTCCATCACCCATTCATCATCAATGACTACCCCAATAAACATGCTGCTATGTATCTCACCTGTAAAAAACTTCATATCTTCCCCTCACAATCTTCATTTCGCTAAGTTATGATGTCTCATTTTATTTCTCTACGAAATAAAAAAAACCCTTTTTTATCATACTCTCTTTTAAAAAGGGTTTCAAAAATGATGATTGAATGCTTAGCGGAAACGGCGGTACTCCCACATGTTCCCTTGATCCCATTTACGCTCAACATTTCCTCTATTTCGGGAACGATGCGATTTCTTTCCACATCTTCGGCAAGAGCGGCTGCGTTTATGGTGATGAGAACGTTTAGATCGATGGCTGCGGCGCGACTTGCGGCTCTTCTTATTGTGGGATCTGTGCTTGCTGCGATGTGACTTGCGGCAGCTCTTCTTATGATGAGATCTGCATTTGCTGCGGTGTGACTTACGGCAGCTTTTCTTATGATGAGATCTGCATTTGCTACGGTGTGACTTGCGGCAGCTCTTCTTATGATGAGATCTGTGTTTGCTGCGGTGTGACTTTTTCGGTTCGCTCTTTTTGCTTCTGTAAGATTTTTTGCTTTTATATGACTTTTTACTCTTCATGCTTTTCTTCGAACGATAGCTTTTCTTAGAGCGATAACTTTTCTTTGAACGATAGCTTCTGTAGCTTTTTTTACTGCGGCGTGATTTACGGCGTCCACCACCGCCAAAGAACCAATGACCGCGACTTGAATGACGAGAACGAGCTGACTTATGAGAACGTCTCGATTCTGGTTCACGATCTAAGTGATGATCACGTCCCTCACTTCGAAGTGAAGCTACTGCATGTTCAATGTGTGAATGATCAAATGTACTCACGAACAATTCCCCTCCCAGTCTATCTTCGACAAAACAAACAGACAAAGCTGTTTATCTTCTCTGCTTTATGTTACGAGACTCGGTAGACAAGTGTTCGTGACGAATGCCTCTTTCCTTGAAAACTCCATGAATACCTACCAGCCGGTACAGGACATTCCTTCACTTTCATATCGTAAAGAAGAGCATATAGGAGGCTGATGAACATATGAACACAGAATCTTTAAAACAACTTGATATGTGGATTCATCCAAAAGACCTGATTGAATTAAAAAAAGACATTTGGAACGATGAACCTGTTGAAGCTATTCTAAAAACCGGCCAAACCAAATCACATATTTATGCTTCATACCGCGGATCACACATTAGAAAGCTTAAGAAAAAGTCCTATCAAATCGAATATCGAAAGCCAAAACAAAGACAAGGCGAATCCATCTTTCATTTAAATGCAGAGTACAATGATCCTTCGTTTATCCGAAACAGGCTGTCCTTTTATTTCTTTGAGCAGATGGGGGTGCATAGCCCCGCTGCTTCTCATGTGTTTCTCACCATAAATGGAAGAAAAGAAGGGATTTATTTGAAAATAGAATCCGTCGATGAGTTCTTTCTTCAAAAACGGCAGCTTTCAGGAGGCGGCATTTATTATGCGGTTGATGATGACGCGAACTTCTCCCTTTTGAGTTCTTTTGATAAAAAACCAAAAAAGCACCTTCTTCTCGGATACGAGAAAAAAACGGGGACTTCTCAACATGATCAGCAGCTGAGCGAATTTATTTACTTTCTCAACACAGCGAAAGATGACACTTTTGCAGAAAAAATTGAACAATACCTAGATGTGACACAATATTTCCGCTGGCTCATCGGTGTGGTATGCACACAAAACTTTGATGGTTTTGTTCATAACTACGCTCTTTATGTAAATGAACAAGGGAGGTTTCAAGTACTTCCTTGGGATTATGATGCAACATGGGGTCGTGACATTCATGGAGAAGAAATGCCGTTTGATTATATCCCAGTAAACGGCTTTAATACATTAACTGCTAGATTACTAGATATCCCTTCGTTTAAAAGAGCCTATTACACACTTTTCCAGCATGTACTCGATACACATTTTGTAGAAGACCGGCTCTGCCCAGTCATCGAGAAATGGCATGAATCGATTGAGGATCGAATTGGAGATGATCCATATATGAAAGATCGAAAAGACATCTTGCAGTCTGAAAGAGACTTAATTCGGCAGTATATCAACAAAAGACGACGTTATTTACAGACTGAGATCAAAAAAGAGATATTTGGTACGTAAGAACACTTTCGAATTTTGTCACTTTATTACTCATATTGACGAAACAGCTTTTTTTATAGAAAAATAGGGTATACTAACCATATCCTTCTATTTGATAAAAAATGTGAGAGTTGGCGTCCGTTATGATCAATTATGAAATTGAACAAAAAAGATTACATTTAATTGAGACTGCGAAAAAATTCGGGATGAATGCCGAAGAAACAATCAGGTGCAGTCAAGAGCTTGACACACTCTTAAATAAAGGCATCAAATCCACCTCTAAAGATTGCTCAAAAAAAGGGTAAGCCATACATCTAATTCCTCTCATCAAAAGCTTTCAAAAAGACAATCACACATTAAAAGACCCATCATAAGCTATGGTGAAACGCCCAAAACAAGTGCCCTAATTTTATAAAGGATGTGCACCGCTATGCCGGCTATTGTGGGAGCCTTTAAAGTAAATGCCGTCGGAACGAGCGGAGTCGTTCATGTTGGAGACTGCATCACCATTTCTCCAAATAGTCAGGTTAAAACGTTTGCTGGCGCAGGCAGTTTTAATACAGGTGATCAATTACAAATTAGCAACTACAAAAGTGTGACAAATACGTACGACAGTGATGTCATTGATCAACCGCTTGTTGGTAACTTGTAAGGAGTGAGGATCCGTTGAACTTCTATATTAATCAAGCGATACAAATTAATTATTTACGTGTAGAGTCTGTGAGTAACTCCTCTGTTCTGCAAATTGGGAGTGCTGGATCCATCAAGGCCCTTTCCAACCTGTATAACACGGGAAGCTACGTAGAAGCAGCGCCTGCCGCAGCAGGTACACAAGGAATTGAAGAATCTCAAGGCGCAAGCACAGCACCTTTTGTACCTCTTCAGTCACCAACAACTTAAGCCATCTGCAATCCCCGGAGGTGTATGTAAATGTATGATTATCAGAGCAACGCTTCACAAGTATATGGCATCATTCAAAAACACTCGCAACAAATCATGATGCTTGAAAAAAGGCTTAACGAGCTTCAGCAGGAAATACAAATGATCAAAGATAAACCGACAACGAATATTGAACGGATTGATTATCAATTTGATCAACTGAAAATCGAACGGCTGGAAGGAACGCTGAATATCGGCCTCAATCCATCTGATCCAAACAGTGTTCAAAACTTTGAAGTGGGCCAAACAACAACCCCGGGAATTGGAATGATGCAGCAAGAAATGGCTGGTCAATTTTTCAATCAAACACGGCAGCTTGTCGATGCATTTTTAAATGAAGAAGCTCCAGAACTTCTTGAAGAACTAGAACAGCGATATGAAGGGTCCCTCGATGAAAGCAACAAACACCATATCATTGAGGATATTCGCAAGCAAATTGACAGCAGGATCAAATACTATGCGGGACAGCTGCCACACCGGGAAGATATGACACCGCTGCAGCGTTCAGAGCAAATTGCTGAATATGTGAAGCATGATGTAAAGCGAGCGATTGAGCACTTTTTAGCCCATATTCCAAGTGAAACGAAAGGAGAGGAAAACGGATGAATTTCACAGTTGTCAACCGCAACATCGAGACTGGAAGCATTAAAGTAGTCGGGGTATCGTCCTCTTCCCTATTTATCATCGGGGACACAGACCATGTACAATTATCCTCGATTTTCGATACACCGCCAGAATCACTGATTATTGGCCCGTTTGTTCCTCTGGCGCCTCGATAATGATCAAACGCACATCTCAAGTGAAGTTTTCAAAGGTGAATTCTGTCGGGATTTCGAGTGTGGTTCAAATTGGTGATACTCAGGAGCTATGCCCGAAAGTCAAGGTATTAGCTGTTCAACGAACCATTAGTTTGTTTTATGGCTATGAAGCAGAAAATTTAGATGCGAAAGAATTTGAAGTGTATTATGAGCCCATTCCATTGATGCTGCCAGAACGATCAGTGAGAACGGCATTTTACCATGAAAAGCCTGTGATTAAAGTGTCTTCAATCCATGTAGAAGGGGTATCATCGTCCTCTGTCTATCAAATCGGCTCTACTTGTAGAATGAATGGCGTTGCGCGAGTGAAGCATATTAGAGAGCTGTTTAGCAATGATGAAAGTCCGCAAAACTCACAAATGGACCTACCTGCGCATATGATGGTGATATGACTTCGAATAAAGGATGTCGATTATGCCAGCAATTGTCGGACCCATTTACATTAACTCTATTTCTGGAGGCGTCGTAAACGTCGGTGACTCATTCTACCTGTCGCCTAAAAGTTCGTCAAAATCTGCTTTAGGCTCTGGAGCGGGGAATACCGGAGATTTCTTGATATTAAATAATGGTATTAGCGCCACCAACTATGTGGATCCTGACTTAAATGATCAGAATATGGTAGGCAATGCATAAAGCAGCTCCTCTACATCCATTTCAAATAGAGGAGCGCTTTTTTATGCTTATTTCTTTCTGCGCTGTCTCGATTTTTTTGTTTTGACCAGCTTGCTTGCCGGCTGTTTCCGAATCCATTTGATGTACGAAGCAAGCTTTTCATCCTGCCTCAGCGCATCAATTGTGTTCAAACGTGCGGCAAGCTCCTGGTTTGTAAAGAGGGCATGTACTTGTTTATGACAAGGGATGCATAGGAAGGCAGTCGGTAAAAAAGTCCCGCCTTCTTCTCTTGGGGTTAAGTGATGTTCTGTGAGCAGGACATCTTGTCTTCCACACATCTCACATAATCCAATTGTTTGCTTTGCCACCGCGTCATCACCTCAATATTTACATTAATTCCATTGAGACTGTTGTCCCTTTCCCGCTTGGATCTGCCGGATGGACAATCAGTTTTTTCGGCAGCCGCATTTTCAATTCTTCCACATGGCTGATGACACCAACAGCTAAGTTTTGAGACTGTAATTTCTCTAATGCAGTAATCACTGTATCAAGCAAGTCTTGATCAAGGGTACCAAAGCCTTCATCAAGGAAAAAGAATTGCAGCGGGAACTCACCTCTCAGCTGAATCTGTGCTGAAAGAGCTAACGCAAGCGCAAGCGACGTCAGGAAGGTTTCCCCGCCGGACAAGCTGGACACTGGACGTCTGACACCGCCATTCGCATCATCACGCATGACAAAGCCGCCTTCTGAATCAACCTCAATCGCATACCTTTGTCTTGTCAAAATACCAAGACGGGCAGATGCATCACGACTGACACTTTCCAGCTGTTCTTCTGCTAAGAACTCAACAAATGTATTTCCTTTAAACACGGTTTGCAGCTTATCGAGCCGATCAATTTCTTGCTGCAGCTCCGCCAAGAGTTCATGAATACTTGCAAATCGCTGGTGATTTTCTTCCATTACACGCAGATGTTCATATGCAGAGCCGCTCATCACTGTTGCTTCTTCCAATGCCTTTTCTGCCGCTTCTTTCCTCAGTTGAATGTCAGTCCATTGCTTTTCATCTAGTGACTCATCTTTCAGCAGTTCAGAAATTCGCTTTAAGTTTGCGGCACATTGCTTTCTTTTATCCTCAAATTCGTCAATTTCTTGTTTAACAGATTGACGTACTGATTGATTCATGAAAGCAGATTCAATCTCTTGAGGCTTATCAAAAGGAGAAGACTCCGATTCTTTAGTCCATGCGACACTTGCTTCTTGTTTTCTCCGGTCAGCCTCTTGAAGCTGACGCTCACAGCTTGAAAAATGACTTTGTGCTTCACTAAAGAGCTCCTGCGCGTGCTGAAATTGCTTGTACGATTGCTGTTCCATTTCATTGAGACGAGCAAGCGTGTGTTCAACTTCAATCAGTTCATCAGAAATAGAGACAGCTTTCAATGGATATCTCCCTAAATCTGTTTCATATTGATGAATGAGCTGATGCTGGCTTTCTAGCTGATGCGCGAGTTTATCAAGTTCCTTCTCTACATCGTATATGGCTGTTTGCAGCTGTTCTTTTGCCAGCTGTTTTTCTTCCAAAAATGAAATACTTTTCTCAATACGCTCTTTATAGCCTTCCGCTTGCTGGTCCTTTTCGTCGATCTGCTTTTGCATCTCTTGTACTTGGTGCAATGTTAAGTGCGGGAAGGCCTGTTCAAATTGAGACGTTTGCTCTGAAAGCTCAGATTGGAGCTCCTTGATCAGCCCGTCTAATTCTTCGATACGCTGCTGATCAAATGTCATTTGATCTTTCGTCTTGCTTATCTCTGCTGCTTGATCATATGTTTCATCCATTAAACGAGCTCTTTTACGTTCAACTTCTTGAATATCTTGTTTCAAGCCTTTCCATTCTTGCATGAGATACTGCAAGGACTCCGGCTTTTGCACTGCTTCTACTGCTGCTGCAACTTCCGCACCTGGAGCTTTCTGAGATAAAAAGGCAAACTGCTTTACTAATTGATTGGCGTGCGTTTCCAATAACTGCTTGGCGGCATACATGTCTCTTGTATATTCCTCTGCTTGCTTGAGCTCTGTGTCCATCCGTTGAATCACTTCATCGATTTGTGCCACTGTTTCTTCATGGTCATTGTTTTCCAATGCCTTTGGGTCATGATGAATCGATCCACAAACAGGACATGGCTCACCATCTACGAGCTCTGCCGCTAATTCTTTTCTTAATTCTGCCGCCCTAACAGCATCACGCTGTTTTAATTTTTCGAGCTTCTGACTTTGTTCTCTTTTACTCCATTCTGTAAAAGCCCGTTCGAATTCACATACATAGAAATAAAGCTGTTCTATCGCTTGAAACGATTGGTCTATTTTTTCATGATGGTCTTTTTGCTGTATTTGAAGCTTTTCATATGCTGCTGCGGTCTGTGTTGATCGCTTTTTGAGCTCCTCCATCTTTTGTTGTTCCTTGTGTATGCTTTGGTGTATTCTTTGAACATTTTCGCTTAAACGCAAAGCATCCTGTACACTTTTCCGTTCTTTTACAGAGACTTGTAATTGCTCCAGCTCACGCTTCAGCTGTGTTTGTTTTGCGAGTGCACGTTCTAACAAAGATTGGAGATTATCTGCTTCTTCTTTTTTTTGTAATAATTGCTGCGCTGTATCATTTTTCCGCTGTTCGATTGTCGTCTTTTCCTGAAGAGCCGCCTCTTTTTTCCGTTCAATTTCCTTTAGCTGAATCAGCTGCTCTTTCTTTTGGAGAAGTTCTGGCTCAGTTTCTATTTTCTTTTGCCTGGCTTGCTCATAGTTTTGCGTCATTTGATCATAGATCGTTCGTTGATGCAGAAGCTGATATTCTGCTTCCTGCTTCTCTTTTAATGCTTGAGAAAGCTGATTTTCAGCTTTTGTTAATGCATCCGCATAAGGTTTTAATGCCTCTGCCTGCTCAGCAATATGAAGCTTGGCCTTTTTCTCTTCCATTGATGGTGCCAGTTGATTCAGATGGTTTAGTTCCGTCTCATAAGCTTCTCGTTCCTTTTGATACTGCCAAATTGTTTGCGCCTTTGTAAAAGCAGTGAACGCTTCATCCCGCGCTTGTTTTTTCTCATGAAAAATAGCCTTTGCCTGCTCAGCCGCTTCCTTTGCCTTTGCGAGCGCCTCTGGGCCAGCTTCTCCTAAGCCATTCAGCTCAGCAAGCAGTTCATTTTTTTGTCCATACTGATTCTGCGCCTTTGCGCGCAAACGTTTGACGAGCTGATCCCCATACTTTTCCAGGTTAAACAAACGCTGTAGCATTTGTCGTCTATCGGTTCCTTTTAGGGAAAGGAATTCTGCAAACTTCCCTTGAGGCAAGACAACCGCTCGCGTAAAATCATCAATGGTTAACCCGAGTAATTCTTCTATTTTACGATTGACCTCACTCGCTTTATCTGCAAGAACTGTCTGCGTATCACCAATTTCAATCAGACGGCATAGTGTCGTTCTGACTTTCATTTCATCTGCCCGCTTGAAGCCACGTTCGACTTTATAAGAAATGTGGTGTTCCTTTTGTAAAGCGAACGTAAAGGAAACTGACAGCTTCTCTTCCGCTTGGTTCAAAATACCATGTGTATTATTTAACGCACGTTCCACTTTTCCATAAAGTGCCAGGGTCATGGCGTCTAATATGGACGACTTTCCGCTTCCTGTCGGTCCAAAAATGCCAAACACACCTGCATCACATAATGAGCTAAAGTCAATTGTTTGTTCTTCTCTGAAGCTATGAAG
This sequence comes from Bacillus sp. Je.9.29.b, assembly GCF_051129925.1. Lineage (NCBI taxonomy): Bacteria > Bacillati > Bacillota > Bacilli > Caryophanales > Bacillaceae > Bacillus > Bacillus sp. Je.9.29.b. The sequence goes on along the minus strand of NZ_JBCPSO010000001.1, from coordinate 170,762 downwards.
TCCTTTAATGGTTAGCGTAATCGGCTTCAAGTCGCTTCCTCCTCTTGCATTTCATTGGCGAGCTCCAAAAACAGCTTGACTGTTTTTTCATCAGGAAGACCGCCGCCTGTCTGGCGCTCATAAAATTTCACGAACCGCTCTTCGATTGAGAGCTTTTCGGCTTGCTTTTGTTCTTCCATTTGCTGAAGTTCTTTAAATTTCGGTCTAATATGGACAAACCCGCTATGCTGCTTTCGGAGCTGATGGATCTCTTCTATGGAGAGCTGATCTGTTAAATGAATCTCTAAATCAATCCATGCCTGAAGATCCCGTTTTTCATCCAGCCACTCGTGTACTTGGCTCAATCCTTCAGTTGCCTTCCATTTCACAAGTGGTTTTCCGCTTGATAACAACACTTCTTTCCAGCTTGCTTTTTCATTAGGTTTTGCCTCTACAATCGTGACTGATTTGGCATATCCTGATTCAGAAAAGCTGTAAGCAAGAGGGGACCCGGAATAGCGGGCAATCGTTTTGGCACGTTTGATGGTTTGCGGGCGGTGCAAATGACCAAGGGCCACATAGCAGGCTGCTTCTGGCAGACTTTCAGCTGCAACGGTATATGCACCGCCTACTTCAATCGGTCTTTCTGAATCTGTTTGACTTCCTCCTGCCACATAAATATGGCTTGTTGCGATATTGACCGTATCGGCTTGAAATTGAGCGCTTAAATGTTGGAACGCTTGCTGTATTTTTAAATTGTAATGATCACGAAGCAATTTCTCTTCAAATGTTTCAGCCAGCACCTCGTTAAGTCGCGCTTCAGACGGATAAGCGAGTGCTGCAATGGATAAACGTTCACTCGAAGAAGGAACATCGACGCGGATGATGTCATTTGTCGGATATCCAATTAAATGAATCCCCTGATCATTTGTTAAAGGAGATGCGGCAGATAGTCGATCCGGATTATCATGGTTGCCTGAGATGACCACGACCTGACGTTTTCCTTTATCAGATAAGGCGGATAGACTTTCATAAAAAAGCTGTTCTGCTCTAGCAGGCGGATTCACTGTATCAAAGGCGTCTCCAGCCATGACAATGACATCAATATGTTCGTCTTTTACGATTTGATACAGCTCATCTAAAAACTGTGCTTGCTCATCAAGCCGGCTCCGGCCTTCAAGGGTTTTTCCTAAATGCCAATCTGCCGTATGCAAAATCCTCATGTGATTCACCTCTCATTCCGATACATTTATAATGAAATTTCTAAATTCCCATCAAAGAAATAAAGAATTTTCTCCTCTAATGTTCTGTTTGTTAAACGTTCCACTGCTTGTGCATATAACGCTATTTGAGTTTCATAGCGCTTTTTCAATATAGGTACAGCTGCTTCAAGACCGCCTGTATATCTGCCTTGCACTCTATCTGTTTTATAATCTAGTAAATATAGTTTTCCATCCGTTTCAAATAAACAGTCAATCATCCCTTGAATAAGGACAGGCTCCCCCTCTGCATCAATATGGCTGTATACCTCTTTAACAGGTAACACCATACTAAATGACACTTCTCGTTTCACCCAGTCCGCTTTCCGCAGCTTTTGACCAATAGAAGTAGAGAAGAAAGCTGCAATTCCTTCTTGATCAATTGACTGGACTTGTTCATTTGTTAGCAAGTCTCGCTGCTGTAAGGAATCGAGCAGCTGATGTATACGGATTTCATCGAAGGGCTCGTCAGAAGGAAGCGCAATATGCTGCATGACTGTATGCATTGCGGTGCCTTGCTCTGCGGCTGTGAGTGTTTTTTTCTTCATGAAAGCCGGCCGGTCATACATCGTGGCACGGGCTTTTTGAAGAGAAGAAGGAACACTGTACTCATCCTGTATTTCTTTCATTCTTTTTATCTCGGAAACAGACTGCTTTGTGCCGACTTGTGAGGCCGCTAGATACGGGTATCTCCATGAAAGTCTCTCTGCTACTTTCTCATCAGCATCACCATATTCTTCAACAGGCAGACCTTCCATCAAAGCTTGTACCACCTCGTCCTGCTGCTTCTTTTCAAGTGACATATCTTCTTTTAGAAGATCGGAAGCTTGAGTAAATGAGATCGTGAATGCTGATGGGTGTGAAAGAACAACATCACCTGTTTCTTCTAAAATAGATGACATTGCTTGGTGACGGATGAGAGCAGGACCAATAAAATCTAAGTATGTTTTCGATTGATAACGTTCAAAATCAGGGAGGAGCCAGTCCTCTCCGGTTGCAGCATTTTGCCATTTGCTTAATGCCTTCACCTGATTTTTGACAGAGCCGACAAGAAATAATTTTTCTTTAGCCCTTGTGAGCGCTACATATAGAACTCTCAGCTCTTCAGATAATAGCTCTTTTCTCATCTTTTTTTTCATTGCCACAAGCGGTAATGTTGCATAGCTAATTCTCAGCTCTGGATGAATATATTTGCTTCCAAATCCTAATTCTTTATCAAGCAAGTAGGACTGGTTTAAGTCCATCATATTAAAGTTCCTGCCGAGTCCTGCGGTAAAGACGATTGGAAATTCCAATCCTTTACTGCTGTGGATCGTCATCATGCGAACAACGTCCTCTGTTTCACTGAACGTTTTTGCCGCACCAAGATCATCTCCACGCTCCTGCATTCTTTCGATAAAACGAAGAAAACGGAACAGCCCTCTAAAGGCAGCTTTTTCATACTGCTTCGCTCGATCATAAAGAGCACGGAGGTTCGCCTGTCTCTGCTTGCCTCCAGGCATCCCGCCAACGTAATCTAGATACTGCGTATCGCGGTATACTTCCCAAATCAATTCCGCTACTGAATGATTCATGGAGAAATCACGCCACTTACGCAGCAACCTGAAAAATCGTTCTAGTTTTTTGCATGTAGGGTGATCTGAATGAGTCACACTCATAAATGCCTTCACAGCATCATAATAAGTGCCTTTTTTATCACTCGTGCGAATCAGTGCCATTTCATTTTCGTCTAAATGAACAATTGGTGATCTTAATACAGCTGCAAGCGGGATATCCTGATATGGATTATCGATGACTTTTAACAGAGAAAGAATCACAGACACCTCTGTTGCTTCAAAATAACCGGAGGAAAGATTCGCATACACAGGGATTCCCTGCTTCTTCAATTCCTCCATCATTTGCGGTGCCCATGGCATGGAGCGAAGCAAAATCACAATGTCCCGATACTGCAAGTTACGGGTCATTTGCTGTTTTGAATCGTACACTTGAAATGGCTGCTCCACCAATTGCCTTATTTTTTTAGCAATGACTCTCGCTTCTAGTTGTACGGTCTCTAGCTCTTCTCTCTCTTCGTCAGTTTCTGCTTCCTGTTGATCTAAATGTACAAGAAGCATTTCTGTCGTTGTATCTTCGCTTTCTGGATAACTCGCTCCAAGCTTTAATTCAGCTTGTTCATCATATTCAATTTCTCCAACTGTTTCCCCCATCAGCTGTTTGAACAAAAAGTTCGTACTGTCTAACACATCTGAACGGCTGCGGAAGTTTTTATTTAAATCAATTCTCTTCCCTGTTTCTTTGCCGTCTGGTGTAAATTGTTTATATTTGTTTAAAAAGAGCATGGGTTCAGCCAGTCTAAAACGATATATGGACTGCTTTACATCACCAACCATAAACAGGTTGCCCTCTGCAGCATGTTCCCCTTTAGAGACAAGCCTTAAAATCGTTTCCTGTACAAGGTTTGTATCCTGGTATTCATCAACGAGCACTTCTTCAAACTGCTGTTGATAGTACTTGGCCGCTTCTGTTTCAATCAAATTTCCTTCCGCGTCCTGCTCTGCTAAAATGCGTAAGCAATAATGCTCTAAATCCGAAAAATCCACGATTGATTTTTCTTGCTTCGCTCTTTCGAAGCGCTGTCCAAATTGGATGACAAGCTCCACAAGTGTTTCGACCACCGGCTTCATTTCAGCTAAGCTTTTCAAATGCTGGGCGGGACTGCGCATAAAGTATTCATCTTTGAGCTTTTCTAATTGTTTTTTTGCTTGATTGCGTGCATCTGTGGCTTTTTCTAACAGCACAGGGTCATATTCGTCCCCTTTACATGTTTTGAGCCTTTTAAAATTGATGTTTGGCAAAAGCTCGTAAAGCCTCTCAAAATCATCTTGATGCCTGATTAATTCATTGACTTGCTCTAAATCATCTATAAAATTTTCTGCTCTCGGCGCCGGCCCACCCGGTTCTTTTGATAGGGCGAGAGCTCGTTCGAGCAGTTCCAGACAGCTTCGAAAAACGAGAGAAAGGTCCTCTTTGATATATGGGTAAAACGGTAATTGTTCTACTTTTGTTTGAGCTTCTACATCATAAAGAGAAAGGAATGCCCTCATCCATTGCTCAGGTGAAGGGTGAGATCTGGAAAACTCATAAATTCTCTTCACAAGCCATTGCAAGTCTAAATCATGACGGTCAGAAGTGTAACGATCAACCAGTTCAAAGAACGCTGGCTTTCCAGCCTTATATTCATCCTCAAACAGTTCATCTAACACTTCATCTCCTAATAATTCTCCTTCTGTTTGATCAGCCAAACGAAAGCCTGGATCAAGGTCAATCTCATAGTAAAAGGTGCGCAGAACCTGCAAGCAAAAGGAGTGCAGGGTAGAAATATTGGCACGATTCATGAGTGACAGCTGTCTTCTCATATGAAGAGACCCGGGGTTCTTGGCTAATTCCTTTTCAAGTGCTTCTGTGATCCGATGCTTCATCTCTGCCGCAGATGCATTTGTGAAAGTCACAACGAGCAGACGATCCACATCGACTGGATCTTCAGGACGGGTCATTTTTCGAATCAGCCGTTCAACCAAAACAGCTGTTTTACCTGACCCTGCCGCCGCCGCAACAAGGATATCTTGTCCTTCTGAAACGATGGCTTCCCACTGGTCATCCGTCCAAGTACTGTTATTCGGTTTTGGTATTTGCATACTGATCCCCTTCTTTTTTGATCCGGTCTATCACAACATCATCCTTTTCAGATGAAAGCACTCTAAATTCATTATCCTCTATCGATTCATCAAATTGGCAAATAGACTTAAATGAACAAAAGCGGCATGGTGTTTGATCCTTCAATTTATATGGATTAATGGCTACCTCGCCATTTGTAATTCTTTCGCCTGCCTCTTCAAACGTGCGCCGAACATGCTGTGTGAGTATATGGAAATGATCTTCACTTAAAACAGCAGAGTCAGAACGGAAAGACCCATCCTTTTTCAATCCAGCTTGAATGACTTGTGATCTTCCTGATTCAAGCGTTTGATCCATTAGCTTTACCGCTTCTACATCTTCAAGCAATAGACCTTTCATTTTAAATTTCTTGAATATTTCCTGCTCAATTTCATCCTCTGCAAGCGGAATCGGTGCTTGAATGAGCGGATCATGAATATGGAAATATAAAATGCCAGCTGGCGTTGCTTCTACACCGAGCCACTCCTTCGAATACGTAATGGTCAGGTCTAAGTATGTGAGCATTTGCAAGGCCAGCCCATAGTATACTTCTGCTAGATCAAGACCTTTCTCACTCGATTTGTAGTCGACGATTCTCAACAGCAGCCCTTTTGAACCTTCTGCTTTATCCACCCGGTCAATTCTTCCGACAAGCTCCATCGTGCAGCCATTTTTCAATTGAAAAGTAAACGGCGGAAGTGGCCCTTGGCCGCCAAAGCCTAACTCAAGCCCAACGGGAGAAAATCCACTCACTCTTGCATGCTCACTTAAGATAGAAGAGACTCGAATCAAGATTTTCTGGAGCTTTTCTTTAATATAAGCATGCCGGTTAGAGCTTAATAGGATTTCCTTTTGAAGACGCGGTGCAAGCTGTTCGATTGCATGTCTTGAATAGTTGACACAGTCATCCTTCGTTAGATTTTTCCAATCCTTTTTTTGTTCAACAAGCGTATCTGAAATATGCTTTAAAGCTGAGTGAAACAGCTGGCCGATATCGGGTGCTTCCAATTTATAAAATTGCCGGTCCTTTAGTTTTAACCCGTGGGAAGCAAAGTGAGAAAATGCACACGCATTGAATTTCTCCATTCTTGAAACACTGCCTTGAATGTGATCACCATAAAGTTCTTTTGTGACGTTTGGTTTTAAGCGCTTCGCTCGATTTGTAAAAAACAAACTCGATAAGATGTTTTTTGATACATCCCGATGAGATGACGTCATCAAATAATTATAGACACTCCACCATACACCACTGATGGGGTATTGGTTGAGCCATTGCTGCAGCTGCGAGACAGTATACGATAACGAGACATGCTCATTCGCTACAAATTTTAATTGCTCCTTGTCATCCAGCTGTTCCGGGTCTAACACATACAAAGCATGCTCATGATTTGGCATAAGCTCCTGACAATACTTGATAAGAGTCGAAGGCAATAGAGAGCGCCCCTCTTCATCTGACACTGAATAAGACAGATACAAATGATGAGATGGACTCGACAGCGCCTGGTAAATTAAAAATTGCTCATCTAGCAGCCGTTCCTTTCCTGTCTCTGCGAGTTCTGCTCCTGCTCGTTTTAACCATTCCCGGTCATCCTCAGACAAAACACTTTCGTCAGAAGGGCGTGCGGGAATAACGCCATCATTTACCCCAATGATAAACATACACTTCACTTGATACATTCTCGATAAGTCCATACTTCCGATAAATACTTGGTCGAGTGAAGGCGGAATTAAAGCGAATTTTAAAGAGGCCAATCCTGTATCCATCATCTGTTGGAATAAAGGAAATGAGAGCTCCTCCTCACCGAGCATTTCAACAAATTCATCCATTAATTGAATAACAGCATCCCATACTTGTCCATGCTGCATGGCTTCAGCTAATCTACCTGCTTCTTCAGCTTCCAGCCTAGCCTTTTCAAGTTTATCCGGCACTTGTATTTCCTCTAAAAAGACATAGACTGCCTCTACCATGTCTTTTACTTTTTGCGCTTTTTTCAGCCTTTTTTGCAATTGGAAAAGCGGCGGTGCGATCCATTCCTTTACATCATTCAGCATCTGTTCCATTTCAATTTCTTGATCTGTTTGTCCAAAATCCTCATCTAAGGATTGGAATCGTCTGTAATGGAAACGGGAACCGTTTGTCCAGCGTTCTCCTTTTACACCATAAGCAATACAGTAGTTTTCAAGCTGATCTGCCTGTTCTCTCGCTTTGTTTTTGGCAAGTTCGAGCGGAAATAAGAACTCTGTCTTCACGCAGCGAAAAACGGCCTGATAACGCCAGTTTCCTTTTATGACATCCAAGCTCGAACGAATTAATTCAATGAGCGGATGATACTGCATCGATTCATTTCCATCAATAAAAAAAGGAATATCGTAATCTCGAAAAACCTCTTTTAACGTATCTTTATAGTCGTCTACATGCCGCGCTACAATCGAAATATCTCGCAGTCTGAGTCCTTCTTCTCTCACTAAATGAAGAATTTCTCTCGCTACTCCCTCAATTTCAGCTCGTTTACTTGCACTTTTAGATATTGTGAGATGAGGGGTTATTTCCTGATATGGCTTCACCGGTCTCTGCTCATATTGCCGTTCTAAATAAGCAAGATCTGGCGTATGAAGATGACGGTTATTTCTCTCCAAAATGTGCTCAGAAATGGACGCGCCGCACTCTTTGGCAAGCTGATAGAGCTGGAAATACGTTTTACCTGTCATACGAAATAAATCAAGTTCATTTGGCTGTTTATCATGATAGGAACGATCCACTGTGAAAGCAGCCGTTATTTTCTCAGCATGCAGCAGAAGCTGTTCAATGACGAGAAGCTGCTGCGGTGTAAATTGATAAAAACCATCTATATAAATGTGTGCTCCTTTTATTTCTTCAGATAAAGGAATTTGCTGCGTGAGAAGCGTCAAATAGTCTTCTGAGTGCACATATTCATCTTGTAAATGCTGCTCCATCTGCTGATAAAGAACATGCAGATCATGCAATTTCTCGGCTGCCCGTCTTTCTTCTGTATACTCTGAATGCATGCTCGATAATGAAATTTTTTCAATATCCTCCGGCAGCATGCAGTATCTCTTGAACTCAGCCATCGTCTTTTCGATTTGCTCGACAAACCCCGGCTTATCACTCGCTTTTTTGAATACCTTAAACTTTTCTTTCTCCTCTTCAATCACTTTTCTTAAAAGCATTTGAATTCCTGTGCTTGTCACAAATTGCCTGTTCGCTCCGCCAGTCTGCTGTAAAATAGACCAAGCAAGACGCGTGAAACTAAATACTTTGGCCCTGATCATCCCGCCAGCTTCAGACGTTTTTGCAAGCTCGTATTCCATTAAGAATGTCATTTGATCCGGGACTAAAAAAATGATTGGCGGACCCAACGGATCAAGCCGAAGCTGTTCTTTGATTTCCTCTAAGATTGCAGTCGTTTTTCCACTCCCCGATCTGCCTGCTAAAAACTGAATCTCCACGCTCCACAACACCTTTCTTATGTACTCATATTCTAGCGAAAATAAAAGTAAATAGCTATTTTCCCCTTCTCCTTCCTAAAAAGATATAGGCACCTTTCCTTACTCTTCTCATATCATAAACCATCATGAACTCAAAGGAGGCTGGCAATATCATGTATTACGGTTATTATGACTACTCGCCATATGACATGCGCCAAAACACAAGAATCATTTCAGATCTTGAAAAAGCAATCAATGGTGAATATTCTGCGATCCAATGCTACGAAAAACTTGCCCAAAGAGCAAAAACTCCTGAGGCAAAAAAAATCATTCAAGAAATACGCCAGGATGAAGTCAGACACTATCAACTATTTTCAAAGCTGTATTATTCTTTAACAGGTAAAAGCCACAAACCAAGCGTAACAGAACCTTGTCCAGATCAATTTAGAGAAGGACTTCTTTTCGCATTTAAAGATGAACAAAGAACGGTCGATTTTTACTTAACGATATCAGATTATGTCCGGGATCAAGGAACAAAAGAGCTGATGAAACGTATCGCTCAAGATGAACAGCAGCATGCTGTATGGTTTTTATATCTTATAACGCACCATGTGTCTTAGATAGTCCTATTTTAATAGGAGATCGTATGTTCCGTCAAAAAATGAAATCGGCTTTTTGTTCATTCAATCTATCAAATAAAATACTATTCTCAACAAATCCCTCATCTCTTTCACTTTTTCAAACGTGAAAACGACAATTTGATAAATAAAAAAACTCCTCTACCACAAATAGCAGAAGGAGTTTTTTTCATGATCGTTTAATGAAATTTTGCTTCATTGCTTTGCTGCTGATGTTTTAGCAACCCATCAATGGACAGCATCTTACTGCCGCTGAGTGTTAAATAAAGCGCCATGACAAGCAGCGATAGTTCAAATTCATAACCGCCAACAAATCCTTTAGAAAAACCAACCGTAATAATCGCCACAGCCATAATTGGTACAAATAATGCTGCGAAAATACGTGTTCCTAGACCTAAAATCAAGGCGATACCACCGACCAGCTCAATTGTCTTTACAATATAGGCCATAAATTCCGGTACACCGATTTGTCCAAAGAATGCCGCTGTTCCCCCCAGACCTCCTTGATATGCCTGAAGTCCGTGTAGAAAGAAGATAATACCTAAAATAACACGTACAAAAAGTGTTCCTATTTCTTGATTCGTTTTCATATAGTGATTTCCTCCTGTTTTTACACTACATAATGTAATGTTAATAAGTAAAAAAAATTAGTAATTTAGGTTAAGCATAATCATTAAGGCCACCATGAGAATGGTTGATGTGACAATGGGAATGATGGGTACATTGAAAGGAATATTGTATGTTGGATTTAAGATCTTCTGTATTCTTAAATTCAATGCCCGATCTCCAAAGGATACCGCAAACTTCGTTTGTTTTTGAAACTGCGTTCTCTTTTTAATCAGTTTCAAAAGGGCTTGCCCTACTCCAAGCTCAGTGCCTGTCTGCCGAATCGCATAGTCATCTGCGATCACTTCACGAAAAACGGAATAGCTTTGTCTCATATGCTTTAACACTGGAATGTACCAAATGACTTTTGTGAGCATTGAGAATGTGAAGGCCTTTAAAGGATCATAGCTGTATTTGTGGTGTAATTCATGATAAACAACAGCGTCAATCTCCTCTTCATCCAGCATGTCCATGAGAGACGTTGATAAGTAGACCTTTGGGTGAAGCATCCCCATGGCGAAAGCAAGCGGTTCATGACAATGAAACACAATGATGTCGTTTGCATATTTTTCAGATAAAGATTCGGTCGAGTGGTAATCGACTGCAAGCATCAGATTTTGCTTGAATTGAATGTACGTTTTGATTTGCTTCGTCATATAGAAAATCGCAAATCCCAGTGTATAGAGGACTAAAGCATCTAGAAAATATTTCAAAGGAGTGAATCCATAGAATTCGAGAACAGACTGGCATACATGAATGAGATTATATGCTTGATTCCAGCCAAAAAAGCTTGAAAGCACGTAATAACCCATCTGATAAAAAATCGTTAAACCAATCAATATACCGCCTAAAAACAGCAGGCTCGATTTCATTTTATTCATTTTGCTGCTCCTCTTTTTTGGATGCCAGCCTTGCTTCAAGCACTTTGAGTAATTCAGGGTCAGCACTTTCAATTGCATCCACCATATGATTCACTGCCAGTGGACCAAAATCGTCCATCAGCCCTTGGGTAATCCATTTTGTCTGCTCATTTAGAAATTCTTCTTTTGTTAAAATGGGATTATAAATAGATGAACGCCCTTTTGTTTTCTTCTCGACAATTCCCTTTTCGGTTAAGCGGTTCAGCACAGTCATCACCGTGTTGAAATTAATCGGCTTCTCATCTGACAGCTTCTGCTGCACTTCTTTAATCGGCATATCCTCACCTTGATAAAGGATCTCCATAATCCTTCCCTCTAAAGGACCGAAAAAGCGATTCAATCCCTTTTCATTATATTTAAAAGAAGGAATTTTCATGTCATCACCTCACACTAAGCATTGTAGTGTAATTGAAAATGATAGTCAACAGATAACCAAAATAGGGGAAAATCGTTGCATATTACCTTGCTTTTTGGTAAAAATTACGAACCTATTTATATCAATAGGCTATCCGATTCACGATAAGATAATCTTATGAAAATGGTAAAAAAATTCGTATTTTATTTATAGAGACTTTTGTATTATAGTGAAGATAACAACATTTCACTTACTGAACAAATTTATAGGAAGAAGGTTTACATGTGATGAAACAAGGAAACAGCCTTCGAACCGATCTCATTTTGATCGCGATAAGCGGTTTAGGTGGATTTCTTTTGTCTTTAACAGGAATGTCTATTGGCTGGATGGTCGGTACATTAATCACAGCTGCATTTATTGCCATGCGACGTCCCACCCTGTTTCAGCGTAAAGGAAACAACACCTTGCGTATTCACAGCAGATGGCTACTCCTTGGTCAATTCATTCTCGGAATCGAACTCGGACAGAAAATGAACATGAAAGTTCTTCATATTTTCGCTGAACATTGGCTCCCTGTGAGTTTCATGCTCGTTTTTTCTATTCTACTGGCGATGCTCTCTGGCTTTGCCTTATGGAAGCTGAGTAAAACAGATATGCTGACCAGCTTTGTCGGAACAGCACCAGGCGGTTTATCTGCTATGCCAGGGATTGCCCAAGAGGTTGGAGCAAATACAGCCGTTGTCAGTCTCGTACAAACAACACGTGTATTAATGGTGGTACTCACCATCCCATTTACGGTGTTCTATTTAAATACAAAAAATCCAGCGGATGCAGCTGCAACCGTGCAAGGGAGCGCCTTTTCATCCGGCGTTTTCACCCTGTCAAATATCTCGTGGACTGCTGCACTTATTTTAGGTGCCTGGCTTATGTCACGCCTCGCGGTTCGGCTTCATTTCCCTGCCCCTTGGCTGATTGGCAGCATGTTAGGAGTTGCAGCTCTTCAAGTAGGTGCAGGTGCGCTCATAGGTCATGATTTGATTCCTTACTGGCCAGCACAAGCGAATATCGCATCACAGGTATTTCTAGGTGCAACCATCGGGTCAAAAATGAATAAACAGATGTTTGTCGGGCTAAAAAACACGTTAATTGTGGCCGTCGTCAGCTCAGCTGGGCTGATTGCTGCAACGGTTCTCAGTTCAATTGCCATTGCAGAGGTCACAGGCATTTCTGTCATTACAGCCATTCTTGCCTTTTCGCCTGGCGGTATTGCAGAAATGGCAACAACAGCAGTCACACTCCATGAGGACTCAACCTTTGTAGTAGCTGTACAAGTCGTTAGAATCATTCTTGTCATTGCGATGCTGCCACCGTTTTTTCGATTCTTACATCATGTCTGGGCAAAAAGACATCCTGAATATAAAGCCGCAAAATAAAAAAAGAGACGCTTTGCATGTGCAGAGCGCCTCTTTTTTTATTCATCCTGATTTCTTTTGACACCAACTACTTGATCCTTTGATATCGTTCCAAAATGCCGGCTGTCGAAGCTATGTATTCGGTTATCTCCGATCACGAAGTAATGGTTTTTTTTGATTTTATTTTGCCCTGTGATGGCTTTCAGCTGAAAATCTCCTGTCAGGACATTCCCCATTTTATGTTTTTTCTGCTCTTTTAAATAGGGTTCTTTCCATTTTGCCCCATCGACAAATAACTGATCATCTACATACTTGATCGATTCTCCTGGGAGCCCAATGACTCGTTTGATCAAAATTTGATTTTTGGGTCCGTGAAATAACACATAATCAAACCGATTAATTTTCGTGAGTTTTGGCGAGAACTTGTTGATTAATAATTCTGTTCCATCTGTAAATGTAGGGTCCATACTAACCCCTTCTACTTTATACTTCACAAACATGAAATTCTTTACCTGGAACAATAAGACGATGCATGTAATAATCATCAACCATAGCAATGGCTTCTTTTTCATTAAGAGCCTCCTTTGTCCTCACGCTTGCTCATTCGAATATTCAACCTATTTTCTACTCTCTTTCCAACATACCATAATAAAACGATAACTAGAACCGCAAAAACACTTCTTAACGGATTCTTTACTAAAGCAGAAAGATCATAACCGATAAAACTAATGATAAAGAGCATGACACACTTACCAGCTAAAGCAGCTAATGAAAATTGCCACATGCTAATTCTTGATAAGCCTGCGACAACATTGACAGCTGCAGAAGGTGTAAAAGGAAAACAGAGTAAAATAAATAACGGACCAAATCCCCGCTTCTCTACCCAAAGCATCAATTTCTTAATGGAAGGGTGTCTGCTGATAAAGTTCAGCATTCTCATCTGTCCAAATTTTCTGATCAGTAAAAAGACAAGAATAGACCCTGCACTTGCACCGATCCAGGTTAATAAAAAGCCTTCCCAAAGGCCGAATGCATTTGCATTGGCCACCGCAAACGCCACAAGTGGTAAAAACGGAAGAAATGCTTCAATCAGAGGAAGCAATATAGCGACAATTGGTCCAAAGGCCTTGTAGCTTTCAAAAAATGATGTGATATTTTCATGAGTAAATAGAGAAAGAAATGATGTCAACTTGTTTGACTCCTTCAAGGTTTGTCTACATTTCATTTTACATGGAAAACATAAAAATATACAAATGAATCCCACTCGCCCCCCTTGAGATTGTTTGACTCATTCGATATAATAAATAAGAACATTTGTTCTATCCATAAAGAAAGCAGGCTTGGACATGACAAGACTAACAAGAATACAGCTTCAGATGATGGAACAGGCCATCTTTCTTCCAATGGTCATCTCCATCCTCAATCGTGACCTGACACACTTAAAACAACATCAAACATTTAAACTAAATGAACCATACATTCAGCTTGTGACCTCTGTGTTAAAGGAAGCACAGAAAGCACTTTACGAACTGAAGCAGCATTTACGTAAAGAAAATATGAAAGTACAGCAAATTGAACACGATGAAGGATTTACAACGTATCTATTTATCATAAATGGCTATGAAGAAAAGCATAAATACTTTAATCCGCGTATACGTCATCGAGTAGAGGAACTGCTGACTGCATATTTTCTGCATCAAGCAAATTAACTTCTTGCTGAAATGCGGCGTGGTACCCATGCAAAAAAAGCCTGCCGCTGCGGCAGGCTCCTTCTTATTTATGATAATTCAAGCTGTTTTCTCAGCTCTGTTCTAACTTCTTCTAATCCTGGTCCATCTAACTCAAAGTAATATACATTCCCAGGCTGATAATCATGGCCCTTTAGCTGAATCGTATCAACTGATTTCAATGAGCTCAGTAATGGAAAAAGACCGATGAACTGTTTCATGGAAAGGTTGGTTGAGACATTATCACCAAGCGTATCAATGATGTTGTCGTATGACGGGATCGAAGAAATCGATTTAGATTTTTCAAAGATGGCTTGAAGTGCTTCCATTTGGCGCTTTCCGCGCATGAGATCACTATCAGCCTTTCTCGTTCTCACAAAGGCCAAAGCTTCTTCGCCATTCAGTCTATGAGTGCCTGTTTGCACTTGAACTTTTCCCTTTGAATCCTTTTCCATCTGTTTTGCGATACCTTCATCTTTAATCGTTACGTCAATTCCATTTAGCTCATCCACAATGTCTTGAAACGCCTTAAAGTTCCCTGAAATCACATAGTCTACAGGAATGTTCAACAAATTTTCGACCGTTTTGACTGACAAATCTGCACTCCCAAACGCATGGGCGTGAGCAATTTTATCATATCCTCTTCCCGGTATATCTACATAAGAATCACGAGGAATACTGAGAAGCTTAATGGTTTTGTCTGTTCGGTTCACCGCCGCCAGTAAGACCGCATCACTTCTTGCTTCATCTACCGTTTCACCTGGACGGCTGTCAATTCCAAGCAGCAGCACCGAAAAGCTGTCCTTTCCTGGATCAAAAGCTTTCACACGCTTTTGCGAAGTGTCTCCTCTTTCTAATGATACTTGCGCCTTATTCGACGCTTTTGAAATTTTATAGTATGCGTATCCAGTCACGGACACTGCCATCACCATGACAAATGCCATGATAAACAGCACGGCTTTTACCCAAGGCCTTAGTCTTCTTTTTGATCTTTTTTCCTTCATCCTTTCCGAACCCTCACTCTATCTTAGTCTATCAATGTAGGTTCCACTATAACATATTTAGATGAAAGTTTCCTGCACGCAACATATTTTTATGAATCCACAATAAAAAAGCCGCTCAAGATGAGCAGCTTTCGTTCATTATTTTTGGCTAATACCTTGTTTTACTTCACCAATCATGGCAGATAATGATTCAAGCCCGCCGCCGGATAGATACCACATGTCAGAGTTCAAATACACCACATGGTTGTTTTTGACCGCTTTGACTGATTTCACATAATCATTCTCAACAAGCTGTTTCGCAGACGTTTCTTCTCCGATCGCTGCGCCTCGATCAACGACAAATAGATAGTCTGGGTTCGTTTTGACCATGTATTCATACGAAATGCTTTGACCGTGTTTATCAGATGGCTCAAGCTTTTGATCTGCCGGTGTGATACCAAACACATCGTGGATGAGACCGTATCTTGACTTAGGTCCGAACGCTGTCATTTTGCTGTCGTTCGCCATGATCACCAGCCCATTTTTCTTTAACTCTTTTGCTTCTTTCTTTAAAGCATCCACTTTTTGATCAATGGCTGCAAGTTCTTCTTTAACTTTGTCTTCTTTATCAAAAATCTTGCCTAAAGTTTTGGCATTCTTTTTAAATGATTCCATATAATTGGCATTGTCTACATCCATATAAATCGTAGGGGCAATATTAGAAAATTCATCGAATGCATCTGCTTGACGGTGCTGGATAATGATTAAATCCGGCTTAATTTCTGCAATTTTTTCAAAGTTCGGCTCTTTTAATCCGCCGACATTTTCATATTTGTCTCCTTCATATTTAGATAAATATTTAGGCACCGCTTGTTTCGGTAAAGCTGTTACATTCACACCTAGTTTGTCTAACGTATCAAGGCTTCCCATATCAAACACGACCACTTTTTTCGGGTTTTTCTTGATCTTTACACCATCTTTATTCAGCATGTCTTTTACCGTGACGGTTTCCCCTTTTGTGCCTTCAGTTTTCCCTTGGTTCCCGCAGGCAGCGAGTACCACGATTGCTATTAATATAGTCATCATCCAAGTCCATTTTTTCATACGTAATCACCTCTTCATTTTTTAAGAAAAATATAAGCAAATACGCTCACCGCGAATAACTTCAATCGGTATGCGCATGTCATAAATTTGTTCAAGTGCTTCTGTTTGAATCACGTCGTCCACTCCACCTTCTTTAATGACCTGTCCATCTTTTAAGGCGACGATATGATCGGAATACACAGAGGCAAAGTTAATATCATGAAGAACCACAACAATTGTTTTCCCAAGATCTTTCACGAGCTGCTGAAAGAGCTTCATCATCTCGACAGAATGATTCATATCCAAATTGTTTAAAGGCTCATCTAAGAAAATATAATCTGTATCCTGCGCCAGCACCATTGCAATAAAAGCTCTTTGTCTTTGTCCACCGCTCAGTTCATCTACATATTGATGCTGGATATCGGCAAGCTTCATGTATTGGAGGGACACATCAATCATCTTCTCATCCTCTTTTGTCAGATGACCCTGCGAGTAAGGGAAACGGCCAAAGCTGACAAGCTCCCGAACGGTCAGCCGCACATTCATATGATTGGCCTGCTTTAAAATACTCATCTTCTTTGCAAGTTCCTGCGGAGGGTATGCACTATATGGCTTGTCTTCTAAATAAGCTGCACCTGAGTCTGGCTGAATCAGCCGGCTCATGATGGATAAAAGCGTGCTTTTCCCCGCACCATTCGGACCAATGAGAGACGTCAGCTGTCCCTTTTTCACACTGATCGTTGTGTCGTGAAGCACTGTTTTTCCGTTATACGCCTTACTGACGCCCTTCATCAAGACCATGAACGACTCTCCTTTAACAGTAAATAAATAAAATACAGTCCGCCGACTAAATCAATCAACACACTAAGCGGCGTTTGAAAAGTAAATACCTTTTCTACAAGAAATTCCCCGCCTACAAGGGCAATCACACTAATAAAAAAAGAGCCTAATAGCAAGTATGTATGCCGGTATGTCCGAAAAAGCTCTCGTGCGACGTTTACGGCGAGTAAGCCGAGGAACGTAATTGGTCCGACAAGTGCTGTTGCGATAGACACAAGGACAGCTATCACGATCAGCATCTTTTTTGTGATGCTGTCATAGTCAATGCCTAGATTTACCGCATGCTCCTTACCAAGAGACATGACATCTAATTTGGAGCGGAATGTCCAAATGTAAACACACAGCGCCGCAAATAAAACAGAAGCAATCAGTAAGATGTCCGTGTTCATGTGATTAAAGCTTGCAAAGGATTTATCCTGTACGACCTGATATTCATTCGGATCGATCAGCATTTCCATAAACGAAGAAAGACTTTTGAACAATGTCCCAAACACAATTCCAACAAGCAGAAGCAAGAAAATGTGTTTATTTTTGCGTTTGAACATGACTGTATACAGCAGTACAGAAAATAGGATCATCAGCCCAACGCAAAGGAAAAAATTAAAATTCTTATTGACGATCATTAAATGAGTCGACCCAAACACATAAATAATCGCTGTTTGCAAAAACAAGTACAGTGCGTCTAAACCCAATATGCTCGGCGTTAAGATTCGATTGTTGGTCAAAGTTTGAAAGACAACAGATGAAAAGGCAATCGCGCCTCCCGTTAATGTCATCGCAAGCACTTTCTTTAAACGGCTTGGGACTGTGTACGGCCAGTACCCCATTTGAAAGGTAATAAAAATTACGATCAACACGGCTGCAATGGCTGCAATCAGATATAATATACGTTTCTTATGCATAGCGTTTCCTCCTTAATAACATGTACAGGAAGATCGCACTCCCGATGATGCCTACCATGAGCCCAACTGATATTTCATATGGATAAATGATCACCCTTCCGAGCACATCACAAATCAGAACAAAAATAGCTCCTAGTAAAGCTGTATGCGGGAGGCTTTTTTTCAAGTGATCGCCGCGGTAGATCGAAACAATATTCGGAATGATTAATCCAAGGAATGGCAGCATCCCGACAGTTAAAATGGTGACAGACGTAATCATTGAAACGATCACCAAACCAACTGCCATCACACGTTTATACGTTAAACCTAAGTTGACAGCAAAGCTCTCGCCCATGCCTGCCACTGTAAAGCGGTCAGCATATAAATACGCAATGATCAACAGTGGAACGCTCACATAAAGCAGTTCATAACGCCCTTGGACAATAAGAGAAAAATCCCCTTGAAGCCATGCGGATACGTTTTGGATCAAATCATATTTATAGGCTATAAACGTAGATATTGAACTGACAATCCCCCCAAACATTAAGCCGACTAATGGTACATAAATCGTATCGTTCACCTTGATATGCCGCAGGATTTTTAAGAAAAGAAGATTCCCAGCTAAAGTAAATAGAAACGCAATCCCCATTTTCATAAGCGGATTCGCATGTGTAAAAACAAGCATTGCTACTAAAATACCAAGCTTCGCCCAATCCATCGTTCCTGCAGTGGTTGGTGAAACAAATTTATTCCTCGTCATGCTTTGCATAATAAAGCCGCATAAACTCAGGCTCATACCAGCAAGCACAATACTCACGAGACGCGGGAGGCGGCTTGAAACTAACGTGTGCACTTGTTCATCTGTTAAATGAAACAGCTGTAAAATGGACAGATCCTGTACACCCACAAACAGAGATATACATGCCAAACATACAAATAACAAACTTAATTGATACAACTTCATACAGGTTTCTCACTTTCTATCAAGCTCTATCCGCCATAAATGATTATCATTATCAATTAAGCGACAGTTCATATATTATCACATCTAGTGAAATATTCAATAGCGGTATAAAAAAGGCGAAAACTCAAAAAAAAACAGCCTGCGGCAGCGGCTGCTTTTTACATCATGATTGAATATTCAATTGAAATTGTCCTTTCAATTCCTCTTCTGCTTCTTGAAATAACTGACGCAAGTTCTCAGCATAATCACCAAGAGCGTCTTTGCTCGTTTGAAAATTCACCCATGTCAGTTCTACTGGAAGAGTCACCTCTCCTGTCAAACAGTCCCAAAGGGCATCAAGGTTTTTCCCGTAATAGTCAGGAAGGTGTAAAACTGTTTTTAGCTGGTCATGAAGCTCTTCTTGCGACCTGCACGCTGCGCCATCAAGCTGCACTTTTTTCATGTTCATCTTCCCCTCTCTTGCCTATATTTTAAACGAATTGGAGGAGAAAGAGAAAGATGGACATCTTACTTTTGTTTCTGCCTGACACCTGAGATCAAGAGAATGAGGCAGGCAGCCAAAACGATCAAGAGAAAGAGGGTTAACACGATCTGAGTACCGTATATATCAGCAAAGAGTCCAACAAAAACACTCGGAATACCAAGTCCTAAATAGGCAAACAAGTAATACCCTGCAACGGCTCTAGCCGCCTCCTTTTTCCCTCGCTCAACAATGAGCTGAAGGCCACCTAAATAAGTAAATCCATAGCAGGCAGTACCCGCCAGCATCGTTCCGGCAAGCACAAGGAAAATAGATCCGCTGCTTGCACCGTATAGTAAGAGGCCATATCCGCATGGAAGACAGATAAACCCCAAAAGGAGCGCTGTGCTGCTATTCATCTTGCGCACAAAGGGCTGCATCAGGACACCTGCCATATTAATTAAAAAGAGCGCTGGCCCTACCCACAATTCATAACCATTTAGTTTAAGCTGTGCTGGCAAAATCGAAATGACAAGGCCGCACACCGACCATGCGATAGCAATGGCTGCATTCGCCGGCATTGTTCCTTTTGGAAATCTTGGCATGTTCATCATCGGTTTACCTGAATCTCCTTGGACAGGTGGCACGAAAAAGAAGACACCCACAATGGTTAAGATCAAAAAAGCCAGCACAATCCAATAGCTAAGCGGCGTGAGGGACACACGCTGAAAAGAAAGAAGTGCCGTAAAAAGAGCACCGCCCCCAAATCCAACCGAACTGCATAGTGCAATAAAAGTTGGAATCCAGCCTGACTTCTCTGGATATAAAGCAATCAAATATGCGGTGCATGTTCCAACACTAAGACCAAGTCCGACACCTTGCAAAAGCCGGGCAGCAAAGAGCATCTGTATGGAAGGGTGGACAATCATCAACAAGGTGGCACATAACGAAAAGCTAAGCGCAACCAATAAAATCGGTTTGCGTCCAACCCGGTCAGAAATGCCGCCAAGAAAAAGCAAAACTGGAATAAGTCCGAAGACATACGCGGCAAATACAAGTGCTGTTGCCGCCTTTCCGTACCCTGCGTGTTCTGCATACGCCGTATAAAGGGGCACTTGCAGATTCACAGCAATCGTAATCATAAAAAGACCAAGTAAAACGAAAATAAACGGGATGATGGATAAGTGTGCCGTTTCCTCTTTGGATGCTGGGATCATTTGACTCTCTCCTCTATGTCATTGCATATGAGAACAGTGTACACACTATTTGGCTTACTTCCTACATCCAAAAATGACACTATTGACCAGTCCATAATTCCGTGTCATCATCAACTTATGATGTGAAAACGAGAGAAGGTGCACGATGTATATTCATTTAGACCGTTCAAGCGCTACTCCGCTTTGGCAACAAATCGTGACTGAGATCATTCAAAAAATTCATACACAAAAACTGCATCCTGACGATCAGTTAACACCGACAAGAGTGTTAGCACAGGAGCTTAATGTATCAAGATCAACCGTACAGCTTGCCTATGATGAGCTGCTGGCAAGAGGTTACGTGAGCACATCTAGAAGAGGCGGTACCAAGGTCATTTCAAGCGATCAATATACAGCTTCCCCTCCCTATCAAAGTGAACCGCCTTTTTCACCTCCGATAAGACCTCACTTTGAAGAGGCCGAAAAACAAATGGATCATTGGCTGTCAGCCAATCAATTTCATGAGAAGCTTGATATTGATTTTCGTCATCAGGAGCCAGCCATCGATGCACACTTTCAAAACATATGGAAGCGCTCGCTCATGAAAGCATTACAGCGATTAGATATGAAGGATTGGGGCTATTCCTCACCGCATGGATTATGGGAAGTACGTTCAGAAATACGCCAATACTTATCTGTTGAACGCGGGATCGATGTAGAAGAAGATCAAATGGTGTTAACGGGTGGCACGCAACAAGCCATTGATTTGATTTCACAGGTATTGCTTAAAAAAGGTGATACAGTGGCTGTTGAAGATCCAGGTTTTCCTGGGGCAAGGCTGTCGTTTATGCATCGCGAAATGAACATTCACCCCGCACCAGTTGATGAAGAAGGAATGGTGGTGAACACATTGCCCCGGCGAACAAAACTGATTGCTGTGACGCCCTCCCATCAGCGTCCAACTGGAGTATGTATGAGTGTAAACAGAAGGCAGCAGCTGCTGAAGTTTGCTGTCAGCCATCAGTCTTATATATTAGAGGACGATTTTGATGGAGATTATCGTTACCATGGCGGGCCGCTCCCTTCCCTATTTTCAGAAGCACCCGAGCATGTGATTTACATCTTAAGCTTCTCAAAAGTGCTGGCACCTGGCATCCGCCTGGCTGCCATTGTCGGCTCCAAAGCAGTCATGAAAGAAATTGCCGCACTGCAATCACTCATTCAAAGGCAGCTGCCCATCATGGAACAAATCACACTCGCTTCTTTTTTCAAAGAAGGAGAATTCACACGATATGTCAGGCGAATGAGACAGCTGTATAAAAAAAGACAGGCAGCCATGATGGAAGCCCTTTTGACACATCACTTTGACAAACACTTCCGTATCTACGGAACCGATACGGGCCTTCATGTCTTTTTAGAAGGAGCGCAAGACTTTGATGAAAAAGGAACCATTGAGGCAGCAAAAGCAGCTGGCGTTGGCATTTATCCATTAAGTCCTTATTGTTTTGAAAGCAATCGAAAGGGATTACTGCTAGGATTCGCCTGTACGGACGAAAGCATGATTCAAGAGGGCGTTCGCCGTTTAAAGAAAATCCTTCACATCTAAAAAAGCCTGGAAGGTTTACTTCCAGGCTTTTTTAGGATGATTGCTGAATCTGACCTACTTCTTCAATAAATGCGGCTGTCTGCTGCAAGCCATCCTGAAAATGATGGGTAGCGGAAATAAACAGCTTTTCTTGATCGGGATGCTTCAAGAGCTTTTCCACCTTACTAATCCCTTTTTCAAATGAAGCAAGGCCTGTCTTTAATTGTTGATCGGCCTTTTGATAAGCGGCTGGAACTTCTTGATGATCAAGCCCTTTTTGAATCACACGATCAAATGCTTTCGTCGCTTCTGTCAATTTTTTATTTGTTTGGATCTTTCCATGTCCATCTGAGATAAACTGATCGGTCATCTTTTCATATGCTTCGTTTAACTCATCCATATAAGACTGAACCCATTGTTCATAAGCAGCTTCTTTTGCGTCTTGCTTTGAAGGCGATTGACCTGCTTGCTGACAGGCTGCTAGTAATGTCACTGTTAGGATAAATAGCAGCACCAAATGTGATTGTTTTTTCATACAGAGCCTCCATTTCTTTATCCCATTCGTTCATATCGGTCAAATATATGCATCCTTTACCACATAAGATTTCTTTTATTGTAACAGACAAGCTCGTGTCACTTCTGTGATTTATGAGTAAATGGATGAAAATATGTCTAAGGATTCACATTTCCCTGTCATTTCCCAATACAACCAATAGACGACGAGACATACGTATTTGGTTTCAATGAATTCATCTTTATGATGTAGCGGCGCCTTTTTGCATTGCATTCATGCTTGATAAGAAATCCAGCGGCTGTTCTGCCGCTGGATTTTGACTAATATCTGTTGCGAAGCTCCCTTAATATAAAATCGTATACGAGATTGAGCTGCTGTTCCTTTGGATACAGCATAAATTCTTGTTTCTTCGGAAGACCACCATCAAGACGATCTTGAAATTTCGTTCGGAGATATGCTGTCCGGTGCACCTGACTCTCAAATGATTTATATGAGACATCAAGTTTGACGGTTTGCTCATTTGTAAAGGTGACCACCGTGTCTCCGAGGGATGATTCTTGGAAGGTATGAATGTATTTGTGGGAGATCCAGCCGCACTGAGGACGGTTGGATGAATAGGTTGGGAAAAAATATAGATGATTGGATGAGTCAATCACAATTGGGGGTTTGTGAGAAATTCCTGTTACTTCGTATGTTCCCGCCTTTCTGCCTGCATAGCTTGAGCCGAAGAATCTGCAGCTGCGTTCAATAATTTGCAGGGGCTTTAATTCAACGTAAAAGCTTGTCTCTCTTTCTATGACTTTTGAATATACTCTTTTTCCTTCTTCAACTGGAAGGACCGCCATTGTTGTTTGATTAATGACGTATGAATCTAAAGGTGTTTCACTAATTCCTGACACTTCATTTCCTCCTGTGTTAATATTTGGTTATTTAAGATACTATTAATCTATCACCAACATATAAGAAACGACAGGATTTTTTCAAAATTTATTAAAAATCATCTTTTTATCATATTTTTTAGTCCATTCGATCTATCGAAAAGCCATTTTTAAAGATATATCACATCCTGTCGATTGGACAAGAGGTGTCGATTCTGCTCAAAAATAAATTGTCTAAAAATTATAAATTCTTGTTGATTTTTTCTCCGCCAATCCATATACTATAAAAAAGGCATCGGGGGGATTCTTTATGAAAGAGAAAAAAACGTATGCTGAGCTCATGAAGTCCCGCAACACCCAAAAAACCGAAGAAAACGGCGTCACCATTTTAGACATCTATATTCAAATGGTTTTAGATGAAGCGCTTTATAAACAGCGCTTAACCTTCCTAAGAGAAGAGATTGATAAGGCACTGGATCAGCGTGATGAAAAGCGATTCAATGACCTGTCAGCTCAATATGCAGAACACTGCTTACATCAATCATGATGATTTTACTTGCGGCAGAGAGACATCAACTCGTCTCTTTACCGCAAGTTTTTTGTTTATCCATTTAAAATGGTCCCGCCATTCACATGCAGCATTTGTCCATTCATATAAGATGAGTCTTCGCTCGCTAAAAATAAATAACTTGGCGCAAGCTCTACTGGCTCACCAGGACGTTCCATTGGGACATCTCCGCCAAATTCAGAGACTTCTTTTTCCGTAAAGGTTGAGGGAATCAGTGGTGTCCAAATAGGGCCAGGAGCTACTCCATTCACTCTAATCCCTTGTTTAATTAGCGATAAAGATAATGATCTCGTAAAGGTTACGACCGCCCCTTTTGTGGATGAATAATCGATCAATGTTTCATGCCCTTTATAGGCGGTGACAGATGCTGTATTAATGATACTGCTTCCTTTTTTTAAATGAGGAAGAACAGCCTTTGTTAAATAAAACATGGCAAAAATATTCGTTTGAAACGTCCGAAGAAGCTGATGCGAGGTAATTTGCTCAATGCTTTTTTGCGGATGCTGTTCCCCGGCGTTATTCACCAAAATATCAATGGAACCGAAGGCATCTTTTGTTTTTTTGACGACCTCATTCGAAAAAGCCTCATCCCCTAAATCACCTGCAATTAAAATGACACGGCCTCCCGCTTTCTCAATATAGTCCTTCGTCTCCTCGGCGTCACGATGTTCACTTAAGTAAACAATGGCGACATTGGCACCTTCTTTCGCAAATAAGACAGAAACTGCTCTTCCAATCCCGCTGTCTCCACCTGTCACAATGGCTGTTTTTCCTGCTAACTTTTTGTCCTGCACCTCACGATCAAAGACAGGTCTAGGGTTCATTTTATATTCAAGACCCGGACGTTCATTTTGGTGCTGAGGCGGTAATGTTTTCTTCGGCTGCTTTGTTGACACGTTAGTCCACTCCTTCCTTTTATCTTGTTTATTTTTATGTGCTGGCGGCTTTTTTATGTATGGCACCCCTGTTTCCTTTCTGATGTATGATTTTCAGCATTGTGGAAAAATTATACACAACAAGTCAATGGAGGCGACAACATGGAACAAGAACATAAAGGAATGGAACAGGCAAAATCATTATGGCTGGCGGACAGTCAGAAACATTCTTTTCCTTCTGTCAGTGAAGATCTCACAGCAGATGTGATCATTGTCGGCGGCGGTATTACCGGTATCGCTGCGGCGTTTGAAATGACAGAGCGAGGATTAGATGTAATTATCATTGATGCCGAACAATTGCTGCAAGGCACGACCGGACACACAACGGCTAAAATCACCTCACAGCATGATGTGTACTATTATGAGCTGATTCAACAAATTGGGATGCCAAAAGCACGTTTGTATGTAGAAGCAAATGAGAAAGCAAAAGACCTCATTCAAGCTCGTATCAAAGAGCACGACATCGATTGTCAGCTAGAGATAAAAGATGCTTACCTTTATACAAAGGAAGAAAGCGGTGTAAAAAAGTTAAAGAAGGAATTAGATGCCTACAAACAGCTTGGTATTGACCGAGAATGGAAAACAAAGCTTCCTTTTGACGCTGACATCAAAGCAGCCCTTGCGATGACCAAGCAGGCACAGTTTCATCCCCTTCATTATCTCAATGCGCTAATCGACAAGCTCCTAGAGCGAGGTGTACGTATCTTTGAACAAACAACCGCTGTTAATATAAAAGAAGGGAACCGCCCTGCTGTCGTCACAAAAAGCGGACATCATCTGACAGGGCGCTATGTCATTTCATGTTCACACTTTCCTTTTTATGATGGAAAAGGACTTTATTTCACCCGAATTCATCCAGAGCAATCCTATGTCGTAGCAGCTAGAACAACCAAACCACTCCCAGACGGAATGTACCTAGGAATTGACCAGCCTGCTCACTCTTTAAGAACAGCAGAATGGCACGGTGAAGAAGTAGTCCTCATCGGAGGAGAAGGCCATAAAACTGGACAAGGCGGAGATGAATCCGCTCACTATGAAGGACTAGAAACGTTTGGAGACGCCACCCTTGGAATAGAAGAGGTGCTGTATCGCTGGTCGACACACGATATGGTCACAATGGATCAAATCCCTTACATTGGCCGCCTGACCAAACACCACCAGAATATCTTTGTAGCAACCGGCTTTAGAAAATGGGGTATGACCACAAGCCACGTCGCAGCCACTCTTATCGGTGATTTAATTGAAGGAAAATCGAATCCATATGAATCAATCTTTACGCCATCAAGACCTGTTACTGACTCTTTCGTCAAAGATTTCGTTAAAGAAAATGCCAATGTCGCTACCAAGCTGATCAGTGGTAAATTCAAACGAACTGATCAAACAATCGATGATTTAAAACCAGGCGAGGGCGGCATTATCTCGTATGAACATAAAAGGTGCGGCGCCTATAAATCAGAGGATGGGAATGTCTTTCTAGTCGATACAACGTGTACTCACCTAGGCTGTGAAGTGGCTTGGAATAATAGTGACCGCACTTGGGATTGCCCGTGCCACGGTTCACGTTTTTCCATTACTGGAGAAGTAGTAGAAGGCCCTGCTAAAAAACCACTAAAAAGGTCATATAAAGAACAGTGAAATTTCACTCGTCCCCCCTTTAAAAAATCCAATATTATCCGATAAAAAACATAAAGTCTGATATTTTTGATGATTATGGGGGGACAAACACATTGTTATTTAAAAAAGAACCGAAAAGAAAAAACACTGCTTTTTTCACACAGCAGGATGATGGGATAAAACGAATCAACTTCTCGAACAATACGGACATCGCCAAACAAATCAAAATGATTGACCTGACGCAGCATGACCTATTGATATTAAAGCAGCTCAATCCAATTGTTCAGGATGATATTGCACATATTGTTGATAAGTTTTATAAAAATTTAGAAGTCGAGTCTTCCTTGATGCATATCATTCAAGACAATAGTTCTGTCGATCGTTTGAAAAAAACACTCCGCATTCATATTAGCGAAATGTTTGCAGGTGTGATTGACGAAGCCTATGTGGCAAAACGCATTAAAATTGCGCAAGTTCATTTACGGATTGGACTCCAGCCTAAATGGTACATGGCAGCATTCCAAGACCTTCTGCTATCCATTATGGATTTATTCGCTAACCATATCCAAGATTTCAAAGAATATCAGACAGCGGTCAAAGCGACGACGAAAATTTTAAATTTAGAACAGCAGTTAGTCCTAGATACATTCCAAAATGAATATTCTAAAATTCGTGATGAAGCAGAAGAGCAGCAGCAGGAGCTTCATACAAAAATCACAGAGACTTCAAATTCGCTTGCTTCGCTCTTCTCAAACACAACAAGTGCAGTCGACAAGCTTGTCTCAAAATCGGATGAGATGGCGGACATGTCACAAGCTGGAACACAAATTTCAGCACAAGTCGAAGAAAAATCAATCGGCGGTAAAAAAGAATTAGAAATTCAGCAAACACAAATGAACCAAATTGATGGCAGCATGACAAAAATTGAAACAGAAATTAAGCGCCTTGAAGAAATCGCCAAACAAATTGAACAAATCTTTGGGATTGTCACAGGCATTGCAGAGCAGACGAACTTGTTATCTTTAAATGCCTCAATCGAATCTGCACGAGCAGGTGAACATGGAAAAGGTTTTGCTGTGGTTGCAAACGAGGTACGCAAATTATCAGAGGACACCAAGAAAACGGTTTCAACTGTATCTGAACTTGTCAACAATACCAATTCACAAATCGCCATTGTTTCTCAGCACATTGCGGACGTGAATCTACTTGTGACAGACAGTAAAGAAAAAATGACACAAATCAATTCACTCTTTGATGATATCGTCAGCAGCATGAACTTAAGCAAAAACCAAAACGGAAAAATTGAAATTGACCTTCAGACCTTCCTTAACGAATTGAAGGAAGTCAAACAAACGGTGTCTCAAGTCGCAAGCTCCGTCGAATCCTTAACAAGCCTGACAAATCGCTAATACAGTCTTTTTTCTTCTACTTTAGTATAATAGAAGAAAAGATAGAAAAGGCGGGATTTGATTGACAACAATTTGCCTAGTCAGACACGGGGAAACAGATTGGAATGCAGCGAAACGAATTCAAGGACGAACAGATATCCCTTTAAACGATACAGGTAAATGGCAGGCTGAACAAACTGGACTTTACTTAAAGGATGTCCATTGGGATGTTGTCATTTCCAGTCCACTAACAAGGGCAAAAGAAACAGCACACTTGATTTTAAATCATGTCCATGCCCCACTTGTCATCATGGATGATTTTATAGAACGAGATTATGGTGACGCTGAAGGCATGTCGTTTGAGGAGCGTCAGAAGCTGTTTCCAGATAAACAGTATCCAAATATGGAACCAATTGAGACGATTCAAAACCGAATGCTAGAAGGTATTGAGAAAGTCAGAGCCGCCTATCCAGATCAACATGTCCTGATCGTGGCTCACGGAGCTGCTATCCATGCTTTACTCACCACTTTGGCTGATGAACATATGGGTCTACAGAACACGAGACTTGTTAATGCTTGCTTAAATTATGTGGAATGGTCAGATGGTAAATGGAAGGTCCGTGAATACAACGTGGTCAGCCATTTAACTCAATCCGCCCCTTCTTAAAGAGCCTGTTATCTGAGCAGGTTCTTTTTTATGACAAAAACAATGATAAAATAATATTTTTTTATATCGAAATTCGAAATAGATGCTAGACGATTCTACCTATTTTATGGCTTTTCGGGTATCGAATATTTAACCGGAAATGGATCATGAGAAAAAAAGCACACTCCCTTTTTAATAGATTATCGCTGAAACGATAGAATAAACATATTTTACCACCGGTTCCAAGTGACTTAATTCCCCAATTTTCGCTAGGACTTTCACAAAAATTCGGGTCTACTCTTATTTGCCTACTTCCCTTAAACTGAATATACAGAATAATCAAACGGTTCATTCTTATAGACTACGGATGATTATTCTGAAATAAGAAAAAAGGGATGTGGAATGTGCGTGAAAAAGAAAAATGTGATGACAAGTGTTTTATTGGCTGTCCCTCTTCTGTTTTCAGCAGGGTTTGGAGGATCCATGGCAAATGCCGAGACGGTCTCCAAAACAGATAGTGAAAAAAGCTATATTGTTGGTTTTAAAGCCTCTGCCACCACAAACAGCTCTAAGAAACAAGCTGTCGTTCAAAATGGTGGAAAACTAGAAAAACAATACCGCCTCATTAATGCTGCACAAGTGAAAATGTCCGAACAAGCCGCCCAAAAACTTGAACATGACCCTAGCATTGCTTACGTAGAAGAAGACCATAAAGCAGAAGCATATGCACAAACCGTCCCTTATGGAATCCCTCAAATCAAAGCTCCAGCTGTACACGCTCAAGGTTATAAAGGTGCTAATGTCAAAGTAGCTGTCCTTGATACTGGAATCCACGCTGCACACCCTGACTTAAATGTTGCAGGCGGTGCGAGCTTCGTCCCTTCAGAGCCAAATGCCACCCAAGACTTTCAATCACATGGAACTCACGTAGCTGGAACCATTGCTGCCCTTGATAACACAATTGGTGTTCTTGGGGTCGCTCCAAGCGCTTCCCTATATGCTGTGAAAGTATTAGACCGTAATGGCGACGGACAATACAGCTGGATTATTAGCGGTATTGAATGGGCTGTAGCCAATAACATGGATGTCATCAATATGAGCTTAGGCGGACCAAACGGCTCCACAGCGCTTAAAAATGCTGTTGACACAGCGAATAACCGCGGAGTCGTTGTCGTTGCCGCAGCAGGAAATTCAGGTTCATTTGGCTCTACTAGCACCGTTGGCTATCCAGCAAAATACGATTCTACAATTGCTGTTGCCAATGTAAACAGTAACAATGTCAGAAACTCATCTTCTAGCGCAGGTCCTGAATTAGATGTTTCTGCACCTGGTACTTCTATTTTAAGTACAGTG
The DNA here is from genome assembly GCF_051129925.1 of Bacillus sp. Je.9.29.b. Lineage (NCBI taxonomy): Bacteria > Bacillati > Bacillota > Bacilli > Caryophanales > Bacillaceae > Bacillus > Bacillus sp. Je.9.29.b. The sequence continues at coordinate 140,817 of NZ_JBCPSO010000001.1, read as the reverse complement.
CCAAGCAGCGGATACACATCTTATACTGGAACATCTATGGCGTCTCCTCATGTAGCAGGAGCAGCAGCGCTTATTCTTTCTAAAAACCCGAACCTAACAAATTCACAGGTTCGCCAGCGCTTAGAAAATACAGCGACACCGCTTGGTGACTCATTCTATTATGGAAAAGGGTTAATCAACGTTCAAGCTGCTTCTAACTAACCAAGTGTGATAAAAAAATCCGGCTGATCCAGCCGGATTTTATTTATTACTGCTTTTTGGGCGTTTTCTCTTTTTCCGCCGCTTTTTCCATATCCATGATTCTCTCCATCATAGTTGGGTGTCCATAGCGGAAGACCTTCACTAAAAACGGTGGATTTACCTGGGACAGTCCTGATTTTGCAAGCTTTTGAAAAGACGTTACGCCTGCCTCCCCGTCTTTTGTCATGTTCACCGCATATTCGTCGGCTGCCCGTTCTTGATGCCTTGACACTGCATTTGTAAAAGGTGAAGCTGCAAATGACAGCATCGATACGATGATTAAAAGAAGCGGAAGAGCAGCAATGTCATGTGACACCTTGAGACGAAATGTGGCCGCTCCTTTTTGATAAAGATAAAAATAAAGACGGTCGATCGCAAATAATCCGGCCAATGACAGCACTAAATATCCTGCTAATCCAATATAGACGTGTTTCATGACGTAATGACCCATTTCATGCGCCATGATAAATAAAATTTCTCGGTCTTTCAGCTTTTGCAGTGTTGTGTCCCATAAGACAATACGCTTATTTTCACCAATTCCTGTGACATAAGCGTTCATCGTATTCGTTTTCTCAGACATATTGACCTCATATACATGATCTGCCGGAATATGCGCTTTGTCTGCCAGCGTTAATATCTTCTTCTCTAGAGATTGATCCTTTAGTGGATAAAAATTGTTATATAACGGATCAATGACGACCGGCTGTATAAAGAAGAGAAACAGCGTAACTGGGACTGTCAAACACCACGCATACAGCCACCAGCGTTTTCTTCTATTTTGAATCAGCCAAAAGAACACAATAGCACAAAGGGCAAGGAGCGGATATTGAATCCAAAAATCCAGTGTTTGATCTTTCAACCAGCTTGCCGTACTTTGTGCAGAAACTCCGTAGTGTAAAGACAGCTGATAGCCAATCCATTTAATTGGGAATGAAATGATCATTGTTAGAAGTGACAGCACAAACACATACACAAGTTTGCTTAAGAACTTGAAACGAGCTGCTGCCAAGCTCCAGTCTGCTATTTTCCGTGAAAACCCTAAAATGAGCAAAAGAAAAAAGACATACCAATCTAATGGGATGGTTATGAAATACAGCAGATTCCGTATATTCGAGAAATTCTCGCTGATCACAAGCTCATGACTTGTCATAAAGGTATGCGGATCTGCACTTGTCCCTTTTACACTTTCAGGTACCGATGAATCCCCCATTAGAAACAGATACGAATAAATAAAAAGACCGTACAATATGTATGCTACCGTTGCAAGAGCTACCCATTTACGTACTCGCACAGGTCAGCCTCCTTTCCATCCCTCTCTCTATTCTAGTCACGCATTTTTTCGTTTAGAACCTGTCTCATGTGGCTCCATCATAGCATGCCCCATCTGAAAAAGCTTTCGCGAAAAAAATGATTATGCGACTCAAAAATCGGAGAAGCTACATGTAAAACAGTAAGTTGGAGGATCAAAATGAAGAAAATCCTTGCAGGAGTTGTGATTTTTGGACTTTTATTAATCACCTTCTTTTATGTGTTCAGCCGGACGAGCGAAATCTTTGATGAGAATCGAGCAGAAAAATTGCTGCTCTCACCTGCGAATGAAGCCATCTCTTATGAAATAGATGATAAAGACACAGTAGAAGATTTAATTGAAGAATTAAATAAAGGCAAACAAACAAGCAATCATCTCAAGAAAAATTTAAAAAAGCCCGATTATATCGCCAAGGTGATGTTCGGACGAACAAACGGCACCACCTTCCAGCTTTGGACCAACCGATCACAGGTCGTTTTTTTAGTTGATGGAACGTTTTATGAACTGAATCAAAAACAGTCGAATTCTTTTCAAAGACAGTTAAAAGAAGCCATTCAAAAGAGCTGAAATGATCTTTGAGAGAAAACCTTGAATTGCGAGGATTTGTCTACATGCTAAGGGAGTCTCCTCATCAGAGACTCCCTTTTTTTATTTACTTTCTTCTGCTTGATACTTTTCTCTTAGCGCTCTTCTTAAAATTTTACCTGTTGTGTTTTTAGGAATATCATCTATGAAATGGATCGTTTGGGGCTGCTTATATTTTGCTAAATAGCGTGAACAATGTGTGATGATGTCTTCTTGATTAATGTGAGCATGTTTCTTAGGGGAAATGTAACAGACGACTGCCTCTCCTGTGTTTGGGTCTGGCACACCGATGACGACGGCTTCTGCTACAGCTTCATGTTGATAGAGTACTTCTTCTACTTCTCTTGGATAAACATTATAACCGCCAACAAGAATCATATCCTTTTTCCGATCGACAATATAAATATATCCTTCTTCATCTCTTCTCGCCAAATCGCCAGTATATAGCCAGCCGTCTCTTAGTGCAGCTTCTGTATCTTCTGGCATTTGATAATAGCCTTTCATGATGTTTGGCCCTTTTGCTATCAGCTCTCCGACTTCATTTGGACCGACTTCTTCTCCTAGTTCATTCACAATTTTATTCTTCACATTCATAATGTCAGTCCCGACAGAACCTGGTTTTCTTTTTCCGTCAAGAGGATTGAATGCAGTCACTGGAGATGCCTCTGATAGCCCATAGCCCTCAAGGACCGTAACACCGAATTTTTCCTCAAAGCCATGGAGTAAGGCAACAGGCATTGAGGCACCACCTGATATACAGATCCTCACGGATGACATCGCTTCCTCATGTCCCTCCTGGCGGTACAAATAGTTATACATGGTGGGCACTCCAACAAATAGCGTTGGCTTCTCTTTTTCCATCATGCTCAAAAGCTCTGACGGGCTGAAATGTGGCAAGACATAAATCGTCGCACCATGAATCAACGGCGCATTCATACAGACTGTTAAACAAAATACATGGAACATTGGCAAAGCGGCAATAACCTTGTCCTTTTTATCAATTGATAAATACTCAGCGACATCTCTGGCATTTGAATAAAGGTTGAAATGAGTCAGCATGGCACCTTTTGGTTTTCCTGTCGTGCCAGATGTAAATAAAATAACAGCAGTATCATCTGGCTGAATGGAAGGATGTACGTTTTCATTCGCAGAACCTGTCACAAGCTTTCCAAAGAAAACAAGTCGATCAGATACTTCCTTGAAGCTTGATCTGCACGCCGATTCATTTTCTGCACAAATAATGACTCTTTCAATGGACGGAAGCTGCTCATACACCTGCTCGTAAACTGGCAGAAGCTGTTCAGGCGCCACAATACCTTTCACATCGCCTGTGATGAGCATATATCCAATTTCACTAGGTGTGTATGTTGGGTTAATAGGTACAACGACAAGCCCTGCCTTTAATGCGCCAAAAAAAGAAATGACAAAATGCGGTGAATTTCCCAAAATAAGCGCGATATGATCCCCAGCTTGAAACCCTTCGCTCACTAATCCATCTGCAAAACGCTCGATACTTGTCATCAGCTCTCGATAGGTCCACTTCTTTCCTTCAAAGATCAGTGCGATATTTTCTCCCTTCGTCATCGCCGTCTGCTGAAGATTTTTGATCAAATCCATTCTCCCACCCCTTACATGTCATCAATGAATGAATGACCATTCATTTTATGGCCGAACATTCCTCCTTTCTATTATAATAGACAATCGAAAAAATCCACAAGATCAAATGTAAATCGCTTTCATTTCCTTCAATCAAAAAAGCACTGCTATCTCTAGCCGTGCTTTCCCGCATTTAATAAATCAAATCAAGAAAATCCTCTTTTGATACGTTGCCGAAATAGTGGCGCATATCCATATCTTCTAAGACATCACTGATCGTTTTACGATCATATTGTTGTCCGATGAGCCGCTTCTCAATATCAGCAATATCCCCTACGCCAAAGAAATCACCAAAGATTTTGCAATCCTGGATCATCCCTTTTTTCACTTCTAATCGCAAATCAATGGAGCCTGCAGGGAATCTCTTAGAATGCTGCAAATTAAATTTCGGTGAACGGCCGTAGTTCCATTCCCATTTTTGATAGCGATCTCGAGAAATTTCGTGAATCTTTTCCCAATCCTTTTCAGTCAGGCGATATTGAGGCACGTCCCCATTTGTATCAAAAATGTAGCTTAAAAGAATTTTTCTAAATTCTTCTGTTGTCATTTTTTGATCCATCAGTTCACTGATATTGGCAATCCTGCTTCTAATCGATTTGATGCCTTTTGATTCAATTTTTTCTTTTTTCACATTTAAAGCCGAAACGACATGTTCAATTTCTGAATCAAATAGCAGTGTGCCATGGCTGAAAATACGTCCTCTTGTTGCGAACTGGGCATTTCCAGAAATTTTACGTCCATCTGCCATGATGTCATTTCTGCCGCTCAATTCAGCTTTAACGCCCAGCTTTTCAAGCGCTTTGATGACTGGCTCTGTGAACTTTTTAAAGTTATGGAAGCTGTCTCCATCATCTTTTGTGATAAAGCTGAAGTTTAAGTTCCCTTTGTCATGGTAAACTGCACCACCGCCGGATAAGCGGCGCACGACTTTGATTCCGTTGTCTTCCACATACTTTGTGTTGATTTCTTCTATTGTATTTTGGTTCTTTCCAATAATGATCGACGGCTTATTGATGTAAAACAGCAAATATGTTTCTTCTGGATCTAAATATTTTAAGCAATATTCTTCAATTGCCAAATTAATCATTGGATCATAATGTTGTTCGTTATCGATAAACAGCATCTCTATCTTCCTTCCTTGTTCCATCTAAGCCCTGAATGGGCAAGCTGTATACTGCCAGTATATAACGCCTGTGCTTCATTGACTAGGTCTTTATGACGACCAAAATGGGGCAGATGGGTGATGATGAGTTCCCCAACATTTGCTTCCTTTGCAATCTTCCCTACTTCCGTACTGTTCATATGTCCAGCACCTGATCCATCTTGTCCAGCGTAAAAATTGCTTTCGGCAATGAGCAGATCTGCCCCCTTGCTAAATGGAATAAATGCCTCCTGATAGCTTGAGTCTGCTGTATACACGACCACAGCATCTTCTGCCTGAATTCTCATTGCATAGCATTCTGCCGGATGAACCGTTTTCAAAAAATCAATTTGAAAGGGTCCGACTTGAATCCCTTCTTCCGGCTGATAAGGCTCTGCCTTTGTATGTACATCATCAGAAAGCCGTCCAAATGCTTCTTGATCACCAGTATGGCCATAGATCGGAAGCGGACCGCTGCTTTTTCCTAAATGATACCCCACTAGCTTCGCATATTGGAGTGGTCCGATATCTGCAATATGATCATGGTGATAATGAGAAAGGAGAACAGCATCTAGTTCTTCTATATCAATGTATTGCTGCAGCTTTGAAAGAACACCGCTTCCGCAGTCTACAAGAAGACGAAAGCCATCTGATTCAAAAAGGTAGCCTGATGTCGCTTCACCAGCTGCCGGAAACCCTCCATAGCATCCAATTACGGTTAATTTCATCGTCATTTTTCCCTCCTTTTCTAAAAATCCCCTTCTTACAATATACCCATTTTTCATGGAAAAAGCATTCTTCCTGCCTATTGTTGCAAAACAGATTGACAATTATTAATCTGTTATAATACAATAATAGCAACAAAACGTATTGGAGGATGACAAATGCTAGGAAAAATCACAGAGTTTTTTAGAAATTTGCCCTCAAAAAAATGCACAAAATGTGGAAATGATTTAATGGAACAGCACGAGTGTTATGGTAATGAATGTGAGGAATGCTCACAAGTAAGTTATCTTAAATAAGGAAATAAATTGAATAAAAAAGCACTTTTTTCCTCCTTCGTCAGTTGGAGTCAAAAGTGCTTTTTATTTTTTCTGAAAAATAGGTAAAAAGGTAAAACCCCCGTCACAAATGGGTTTTTTAGTATTTTCATATGATGAGTTTTAGTTCTGAAGACACTTTTTATTGACTCGAAACAATGAAGGGGGTTCTAAATGTCTATTTTTTCTAACAATTTTGTATTTTCTTAATATAATTTTATCGTGGACGAACCTCTTTAATTTTAGTTATACTTTAATTCATATATTAAAACTTAATATAATGGGAATATTCCTTTAATGAATATGTTAGGGAGGAAATCTATGAAAAAATTAAAATTTGGATTGGCTACTCAAATCCTAATCGGTCTTATTCTCGGTGTCGTAGTTGGGGCAATCTTTTTCGGTAACCCAGGTGTCGAGACATACTTAAAACCAATTGGAGACTTCTTCTTAAGGCTCATCAAAATGATTGTCATACCAATTGTCGTATCCAGCTTAATTTTAGGTGTTGCAGGTGCGGGTGATGGTAAAAAAGTAGGGAAACTAGGTTTTAGAACCATTCTTTATTTTGAAATTATCACAACATTTGCGATTATTCTTGGTCTTGTCCTTGCAAACTTTGTACAGCCTGGTGCAGGCGTTGACTTTGGACATGCAGAAAAACAAGATATTAGCCAGTATGTTGAAACGGAAAAAGAGCAAAGCAGCAAATCAGTTGCTGATACGTTCCTTCATATCGTTCCAACGAACTTCTTCCAATCATTGGCGGAAGGTGATTTGCTTGCGATTATTTTCTTCACTGTGCTATTTGCACTTGGCGTTTCAGCGATTGGGGAACGCGGTAAACCAGTGCTCGCCTTCTTCGAAGGTGTATCACATGCCATGTTCCATGTCGTCAATGTTGTGATGAAAGCTGCACCATTTGGTGTATTTGCACTCATTGGTGTGACCGTATCAAAATTTGGTCTTGAATCTCTTATTTCATTAGGTAAGCTTGTAGGTCTTGTTTATTTTGCGCTCGCCCTCTTCCTTATCGTTGTATTCGGAATTATCGGAAAGATGATTGGCGTCAATATTTTCAGATTTCTTGCTTACATGAAAGACGAAATGCTTCTTGCCTTTAGTACATCCAGCTCTGAAACAGTTTTACCAAGAGTCATGGATAAAATGGAGCGCATCGGATGTCCAAAAGGAATTGTTTCGTTCGTTATCCCAATCGGTTATACGTTTAATCTGGACGGCTCCGTCTTGTATCAAGCCATTGCTGCGCTTTTCCTTGCACAGGTATATGGCATTGACCTTACGATCGTCCAGCAGCTTACACTAGTTCTTGTGCTGATGGTTACATCTAAAGGAATGGCTGCCGTTCCTGGTACTTCATTTGTTGTATTACTCGCAACATTAGGAACGATCGGTGTACCTGCTGAAGGTCTTGCATTTATTGCAGGTGTGGATCGTATCATGGATATGGCGCGGACAGTTGTGAACTTAACAGGAAATGCACTTGCAGCTGTTGTCATGTCTAAATGGGAAGGGCAGTATGACCCTGAAAAAGGACATCGTGTGATGACTGGACAAGAGGCACCTGAGCCAACACAGCTTTCAAGTTAATGAAAAAGAACCCCAACTTTCGGGGTTCTTTTTTTATGCTGTGATTAATGGTGATTGAACATAGTAGTAAAGGAGATCCGCTGTATGGATAAGTGAATCTTCATGTGTTCTTTCAAAAGCATGCGAGGAGTCTATACCAGGACCAATCAGTCCATGAATGATATCATGCCCTGCTCTAATGGCTGCTGATGCATCAGAGCCATAATAAGGGTAAATATCAAGGCGGTAATCAATGTTGTTCTCTTCTGCTAATGCAGCTAAATGCTTGCGTAATCCATAGTGATAAGGGCCGCTCGAATCCTTTACACAAATCGATACACTGTATTCATCTGTTGATTGACCGTCACCGATCGCACCCATATCTACAGCTAGGTATTCCACTGTTTCTTCTGGAATATTCGAGTTGCCACCGTAGCCAATCTCTTCATTATTGGAAATTAAGAAATGCGTCGTATGCGGCAATGTGATCTTTTCCTTTTGAATCCGGTGGATGAGCCGCAAAAGCAGCGCAACACTTGCCTTATCATCAAGATGTCTTGATTTAATAAACCCTGAAGACGTCACTTCCACTCTCGGATTAAATGAAATAAAGTCCCCTACTTGAATGCCAAGTGCTTTGATATCGTCTGCATTTTTCACCTTTTCATCGAGACGAATCTCCATATTTTCTTGGTCTCGTTTCGCTTTTCCAGCATCCGCATAAACATGAACGGATGTTTGATGCATAAGGATGGTCCCTGTGTATGTATGGCCTGATGCTGTTTCAATTTCACAATATTCGCCTTCAATTGAGTTATATTGAAAGCCTCCAATGAGTGCAAGACGAAGCCGTCCATTTGATTTAATTTCCTTAACCATCGCACCGAGCGTATCAACATGCGCTGTCAGCATGCGGTGTTCTTTGTCATTTGTCCCTTTGATGGTGGCAATTAATCCGCCTTTTCGATTTCGTTTTGTCTCAATATTCAAATCTTGTAAAAAACGTTCAACAAAGCCGATCACTTTTTCTGTATTGCCTGAGGGACTTGGGATTGATACGAGCTTTTGAATCAGCTGAACGGTTTCGTTTACTTCAGTTGTCATTCGGCATTTCCTCCTTTGTCTGAAAGCAATTCCTTCCATGTATGCCTTTTTCAGCATCTCTTCTTAAAATATATCGCTTCAGGTTCGAGATGTCTAATTTCAAATGAAAAATCCTTCCTCTATAAAGAGAAAGGATTCATAGATTAAGCTTCGTCCTGTTTCATTTTTCTTACGTTCCAAGCAAAGTATGCTGTAGTTGCTGCCATCATGATGATCGCAACTGTTCCAAGGATCGCTGCTTGGTGCCATAAATAGCTGTCATCACCGCTTGCAATGATCGTTCTAAATCCGTTGATGGTATACGTCATTGGAAGCAGACTATGAATGACTTGGAAGAATTTCGGCACAAGCTCAAGCGGGAATGTACCAGCACTTGCTGCGAGCTGAAGAACCAAGATAATAACGGCAATGAAGCGTCCTGGGTTCCCCATCGTTGTCGCCAGCAGCTGAATGATCGCTAAGAATGTCAGACTGACGATAATCGCAAAGAGATAGAAGCGCCAGAGGCTTTCCACCTCAAGACCAAGCCCAAAGATGAGCATGGAGCTTGCAATGACTGCTTGCAGGATACCGACAAAGAGGAGCACACTATATTTGCTGAAAAACCATTCAAACGCATTTCTAGGGCGTCCAGCAGGGTCTTTCATTGGGAATACAACTGTGAGCATGAGAGCCCCTACAAAGAGTCCCATCGATAAAATATAAGGTGTGAGCCCTGTACCATAATTATCGATCTTTTTCGCTGTATCATTTTCTGTTTTCACGGGACTCGCAATCATATTGTAATTGTCTTGACCCGCATCAATTTCTCCTGTTTCATCAGCGGCGCTTTTTAATTTATCGGACAGCTTACCTGTACCGCTCTTTAAATCTCCCAATCCTTTATCGAGTGATTTTGAGCCTTCAGCAAGCTTAGATGTGTTGCTTTGGATATTCGTTGAACCACTTTCCAGCTTATTTAACGCTGCACTCAGCTGGCTTGAACCATTGGCAAGCTTATCCGCACCGCTTTTCGCTGTATCAAGCTTTCCATTTGCTGTTTGCAGACCATCTTGTAATTGGCCTTGGCCTGTTTGGAGCTTTAGTGCACCTTGATACAATTTATTCGTACCAGATGTCATTTGATCAATCGCATTTTGTATCGCGACTGTAGACGTGTACAGCTGTTCCGTTTTCTTTGGCAGCTGTTTGACTTGCTGCAGCTGAGCTTTTGCAGAAGCAACCGCAGATTGAACCTCACTAGCATCAGGCAGTTCCTGCAAGGCTGCTAAGCTTTGTTCAAGTCCAGACAGATCAGGCAGTTCGATTTTAGGCAAACTGTCAAGCTGATCCATTGCCGCCTTTTTCTCTTCATCTGTCATTGAGCTGTTTTGGATGATGCTTTTTACTTTAGCATCTCGATTCGATAACGCTTCTTTTAATGAAGCAAGTTTTGTACTAAACGTTTTTGCGTCTTTTTTCACCTGATCAAGTTTAGGCGCCATCTTTTCAAGATTCGCTAATTCTGGTGAAGACAAGACTTTTTCTACTGCTTCGATTTTTTCTGAAAAAGATTGTGCTTTGTTGTTTAGCTGCTCAATACCCGCTGTAAATTGCGGCATTTTAGAAGCGAGCTGCTGATGGCCTTCGCGGCTTGTGTTTAGCCCTTCAGTCAATGTATCAATCCCTGTACCAAGCTCCCCAAATTTCTGATCGATGGTTTGATAGCCTGTTAAGAGCTGGCCAAGACCGCTGTCAAGAGATTGTATCCCTGTGTTCAATTCACCCATTTTACCAGCAAACTGATGAACACCTTCGCTATAGGTTAATGTTCCTTCAGCCAATTTTGCTAAATTATCCTTTAACTTGTTACTGCCATCTTTTGCACTTTTTGTTCCGTCATCAATTTTCTTCGCACCATCGCTTGCTTGATCTAAGCCTTTTGCAATCGTTTTGAAGTTATCAAAAATGACCTCTGCGTAATTTTTTGTGACTTCCTTTGAAACCGAATCTTTTAATTTGATAATGGCATTATTCGCAATTTGTGACGCCGCATAGTTGGCGCCTGGATTCGTATAATATTTCAGATTCGATTTTTTCGGATGTTTATCAAGGACTGTACTTGCATTTTTCGAGAAATTCTTTGGTATTTCCACGACGAGATAATAATCCTCGTTATTTAATCCCTTCAAGGCTTTTTCTTCACTATCGACAAAGTTCCATTTGAAATTATCATTTTTCTTTAATTCCTTCACTAAATCATCGCCGACATGCAGTGTTTTTCCGTCATAATGACTGCCTTCATCCAAGTTGACAACCGCTACAGGCAATTGATCAACTGTACCATAAGGATCCCAGTACGCTTTTAAAAATACGCCGCTGTAAATCAGCGGAATAAATAAGACAGCGAAAATCGGGATCAGTAGTTTTTTGCTCGTCACAATGTCTTTCCATTGATTCCGAATTAAATTCATTGCTGTTTTCCTCCCATAGATGAATGACTAAATTTAGAATTTGGTCATTTGAACTTAAAAAAAATTATGTTGCTGCTAAAAGTCCTTTGAGTACATAAAGCTCCAGCGACTCGGCCACCTCTTCTTTTGTTAAAGGCTCGTATCGCTTTTCCCAATCAAAAATAAGTGCAATATATAGTTTCACCATCACAAATGCAGTCAATTCAGGATCACAAGGCTTAATATCGCCTTTATCAATCGCTTCTTTTACTTTCGTTTTAATATAGCGAATGATCATTTGCTCCATCTTCTCAATCATTTCCTTGACCGCTGACGTGCCAAGCTCCGCACTTTCCTGAAAGATTTTGATTGTGAGCTGGTGGTTTTTTCGAAATTCCAATATTGCAAAGAGTGCTAAGTGAAGATTTTCAGAGAAACTTTTCTCCTCATCCATTGCTTCATCCGCAATTTTCCTCATCTCCATTAAAAGGGATGTGAAAATTTCATCAAACAGCTCTTCTTTGTTTTTGAAAAAGGTATAAATGGTTCCTTTTCCGACGTTGGCAAGCTTCGCCACAAGGTCCATTGTGGTGGCTTTATAACCGAATTGAGTAAATGCCTTCGTAGCCCCGTCTAAAATCATTTGTCTCCTATCAACACTCATGATCTCACTCCCAAAATGACTATTTGAACGTTTTGGTCATTAAGTACAGAAAGTAATATACCATATCCTTTTCTCCGGATGCAACAACTTTGTTCACTTTTATGATTCACAACTCTTTTTGAATGATTCGAACATGAAAAACTCCCTTTCCTTAATAGAAAAGGGAGTTTGTTTTATGAAAATAGATAAGATACAGCCTCTGAAATGGCAGCTTTTCCTTGATCAATACAATCAGGGATTCCGACACCTTCAAAAGCAGCACCTGTGATATAAACACCAGGATATGATTGCTTAAACGTTTCTCGCATGTTCGAAATGGCCTTTTGATGACCGACGTGATATTGCGGCATGCTCGTCTTCCAGCGAGTCACTGTCGTCAGTTCTGGATCTGCTTTAATATCCATAATTTTCTTCAAGTCCTCCAGCACAATGCTGACGATTTGATGGTCTGACTGTTCGACAATTGATTCGTCGCCAGCCTTCCCTACATAAGCACGCAATAGCGTTTTTCCTTTAGGAGCTGTATGCGGCCATTTTTTGTTCGTCCACGTACAGGCTGTAATAGAGAAATCACTGTTTCTTGAGATGACAAAACCAGTGCCGTCATATTCATTATGAACATCCTCTTCTTTAAAACCGAGTGCAACCGTTGCAACAGAAGTAGATGTCATATCATGCAAGTACTCAAGCCCCGCTTCTTTTGGAAACATGGAATAGATCGATTGATGCGGAGTTGTCACAATGGCTGAATCAGCAAAAAGCGTTTGACCGCTGTCTAACTGCACACCGTAGCCCCCATCTGTTTTTTCAATCTGCTTCACTTTTGTCCCTTTATAAATCGTTGTCAGCTTGAGCTTGCCTTCTACTGCTTCAACAAGCGCTTGCAGTCCTTGATTGATCGTTTGGAACTGCCCTTGTTTTTTCGCTGTCACTTGCTGCGCTTTCGCATGCTGCTGTGATTTTTTCATCCCAAGAATCAAACTGCGATGCTTTTGTTCTGTTTGATAAAACTGCGGGAAGGTGGACATTAAGCTGAGACGGTCAATGTCACCTGCATAAATGCCTGATAGAAGAGGTTCGATTAAATTCTCAACTACTTCATCACCGACACGTCTTCTAAAAAATTCACCGAGCGACTGATCTTCTGTTTGTTTGCTTTTTGGCAAGACGAAATCCATTGCGGCTCTCGCTTTTCCTGCAACTGAAAAAAGACCGGTTGTGATGAATGGGCTGATTTGAGTTGGAATACCCATGACAGCGCCTTTTGGCATCGGGTGAAGGGTTTCATTAACTAGTACATATGCCTGCCCTGTTTCATTATTGACGAGCTGATCTGCGAGCCCCACATCCTTCGCCAGCTGCGGTCCACTGACCTTTCTTTCTAAAAATGAATCAGGTCCACGTTCAATGATGTAGCCGTCTTTATATAATGTTTGGATTTTTCCACCTAGCCTAGGGCTCGCTTCAATAAGAGATATTTGAATGGGAAGACCTTTTTCTTCGACTTCCTTTTCCAAATAGAAGGCGGCGGCTAAACCAGTGATGCCACCGCCGATGATGACAAGGTGTTTTTGATTGTCATGCATAGGATCGCCTTCTTTTATATAATTACTTGCTTTCGTCAAGCTTCTTTAATACGACAGTTGCGAGAGCATCAATAAATGCTGGTTTCGCATTTGGCATTTCTGGACGATAGTAGGCTGCACCGATTTCATCTGTCACGACTTTACATTCATAATCGTTGTCGTATAACACTTCAAGATGGTCAGCGACAAACCCAACAGGCACATATACGAACGTTTTATAGCCTTTTTGTTCGAATAGATCCCGTGTTAAGTCTTGAACGTCTGGTCCAAGCCATGGATCAGGCGTGTTGCCTTCGCTTTGCCAGCCAATTTCATAATGTTCAATTCCTGCACCTTCTGCAATCATTTTGGCAGATTGTGCGAGCTGATCAGGATATGGATCTCCTGCTGCAATAATTTTTTCAGGAAGGCTGTGTGCAGACACAATGAGTACGGCTGATTCTCTTTCCTCTTCACTCATCGATGCATACGTATCCTTCACTTGTTTCACCCAATAGTCCACAAACTTCGGCTCATCGTACCAGCTTTCCACAGACGTAATCTTCAGATTGCCAAGCTTGTCTGCCTCATCTTGTGCACGCTTGTTATACGATTTCACGCTAAAGGTTGAAAAATGCGGCGCAAGAACAATACTCACTGCTTCTGTGATGCCGTCCTTGTGCATCTCTGCAACTGCATCCTCAATGAACGGCTCAATATGCTTTAAGCCAATGTAGACATGAAATTCAATGTCGTCTTGGATGTCGTTCAAATGATCACACAAACCATTTGCCTGCTGTTCGGTAATTTTTGATAAAGGAGAAATACCGCCGATTGCCTTGTAGCGATCCTTCAAATCTTGCAGCATCTCTGGCTCCGGCTTTCTGCCTCTGCGGATATGTGTATAATAACGCTCAATATCTTCTTCTTTATATGGGGTGCCATATGCCATGACAAGAAGTCCCATTTTCTTTTTCTCCACAACCAACACTCCTTCAGATCATTTGAAATAGTTTAGATGGATGATTCTTTATGTTTCGCTGAATAATCGTGAATAAAATCTGTCAGCTTCTTTAACGTATCTGGTGAAACATCAGGAAATACCCCATGACCTAAGTTAAAGATAAAGTGATCTGATTTCATTCCTTGATCTAAAATATCTTTTGCTCTCTTTTCAATGACTTCCCAAGGAGCAAGTAAGATGGTTGGATCGAGGTTCCCCTGTAACGTTTTTGTGAGCCCTTCTTTTCTTGCTTCGTCTACACTCATACGCCAATCCAGTCCAACCACATCAAGCGGCAGGTCATGCCAATCTTTCGCTAAATGGCTTGCACCAACTCCATACATGATCATTGGGACGTTTTCAGACTTCAGCTCTGTGAAAATTCGCTGCATGACAGGCTTAATGAATGTCCGGTAATCTGCTGCATTTAAAGCGCCAACCCATGAGTCGAAAATTTGAAATGCACTGATCCCGGCCTTTACCTGCGCACGTATGTACGTGATCGTCATATCAGCTAACTTGTTCATGAGCAGCATCCACGCCTCAGGATCACTGTACATCAGCGCCTTTGTTTTATGATAATTTTTAGATGGACCGCCTTCAATCATATAGCTTGCCATCGTAAATGGTGCGCCAGCAAAACCGATAAGCGGAACATTCAGCTGCTCCTTCGTTAAAAGCTGAATGGTATCAAGCACATATGGCAGGTCTTCTTCAGGATGAAGTTCCCCAAGACGTTCAATATCTGCTTTAGATCGAATCGGTGCATCAATCACAGGTCCAATTCCATTTTTAATTTCTACGTCCACTCCAATAGCCGGAAGCGGGGTCATAATATCTTTATATAAAATAGCGGCATCTACACCATATTGTTCTACAGGAAGTCTTGTTACATAAGCACATAACTCTGGCTGATGCGTAATTTCAAATAGCCCGTATTTTTCTTTAAGGGCACGATATTCAGGCTGTGAGCGTCCTGCCTGTCTCATATACCAAACTGGTACATGGTCTGTTTTTTCCCCTTTACACGCCTTTAAGAACGTGTCATTAAAAACCTTCGTTTTTCCCATTACCTTTCATTCCACCTTTCGCCTTATACTCTCTTTTTGTACAAGGCTCAAACCTGCTTTTACTATACCGTTTTTTCAAGGCACGGTATACTAAAGCGGCTCAATGTTCAAAAAATCGCCGAATATTAACGTCCAAAAGCCTCTGGCTTGACATATGGACTGCCTTCTCCTTCTTCTTGCGTTTGGGTATTATAGGGAACAACCTTATACTCTGCATTTGAAAATACATTGGCATACGGCATTGTATAGCTGTCCACGCCTGTCACTGTGTCGATCAGCGTCTCGCTTCCATTTCTCTTTTCATAGATGCGGTATTCAATGCGTTTATCCTCCTGATTGTCCCAAGACAGCTCTAATGTAAACAAGCCTTTGATTTTAAACGCATAGCGGGCTTCAAATCCTGATAATCCCTCTAAATGGATGGGCGACTCGAGCTCTTTAATCCCTTCTGGTTTTTCAAACGTTTCATTGGTGATTTGAGCTGCTGTTAAAATATCTTTAAACAGCTGCACAGGGTATTGACTGCCTCCAGTTAAATAGTGGCTGTTATCGGTTTTGTCATACCCCATCCAAATTGCACCCGTTGTACTAGGCGTATAGCCGGCAAACCAAGCATCCTTTGTTGCACCTTTCACACCTGAATATGTGGTCGTACCTGTCTTACCTGCTAAATCTCCAGCGTATGAACCGCTCTGGGCTGTTCCGCCCTTGACGACTTGCTGGAGCATTCTTGTCATATTCCAAGCATTCTGCACACTAAATACTCGTTCTTGCTGACTACGATTCTTTTCTACAGTTTCTCCTTCATCATTGGTGATTTTTTGAATAAAGAAAGGCTTTTTATATACGCCTTCATTTGCAAATGTATGAAAGGCTCCAGCGATCTGTAATGGAGAAACTCCTTTTTCTAAACCGCCAAGCGCAATAGCTAAGCCTTTATCCGAGATATCTATCCCCATTTTCTCGAGATATGATTTCGACATATCAATGCCCAGCTGGCTTAATGTCCACACAGCAGCGGTATTTTTACTTTTCATGAGGGCTTCCACCATTGTGACCCTGCCTTCATACTGCCCATCGTAATTCTTAGGTGAATAGCCGTCATAGCTTTTTTCTTTGTCTTCAAGCAGTGAATAAGGTCTGAATTTTTTCTCCTGCATTGCCGGACCGTAGACTGCGATCGGCTTAAAAACAGATCCCGGTTGCCTAACAGCTGTCACCCTGTTGTAGCCTCTTGCCTGATATTCTCGTCCACCGATGGCTGCTTTCACTCCACCAGACTCGTTATCAATGAATACGGCGCTGCCTTCCGGAGAACCGCTTTTTCCCGGGAAATAACGGTTGTTCTTCGTCGCATCATAAGCGGTTTTTTGCAGATTCATATCAATCGGAACTGTAATGGTATAGCCGCCTTGAAGCAATTGTTCATGTGAAATGGCATACTCTGATTCTGCTTCTTTAATAATGAGATCAACATAGCTGTCCACCCAAGGTGTTTCTGATTTCTTTTTTAAATGAATGCCTAGTGTTCTCCCTTTTGCTTCTACTGTTTCTGTTGAAGACAAATATCCTTGTTCGTTCATTAAATTCAGGATGGTGTCCCGCCTCTGTTTATTTTTATCAGGGTGTAAAACAGGCGAGTAAGAAGATGGTGCCTTTGGCATCGCAGCGAGTGTGGCACCTTCGCTGACCGTTAAATCTTTGACATCCTTACTAAAATAATAATTGGCTGCTGCCTGAATACCATAAACACCATGGCCAAAGTAAAGCTGATTCAAATACATCTCTAGCAGCTTATCCTTTGAATAATCTCTCTCTAAATTAATGGCAATAATGACTTCTTTCGTTTTTCGAAGAAAGGTTTTGTCATTTGTGAGAAAAATATTTTTTGCGAGCTGCTGGGTAATTGTACTGCCGCCCTCTACCTTCCCTCCTGCTAATATATCTCGATAAACCGCCCTTGAAATAGACTGTGCATCAATTCCGTGATGCTCATAAAAACGCTTGTCCTCGACAGCCACAAAAGCTTTTGCTACTTTATCGGGCACCTCTTTTAATGAAACAGGGTCCCGATTTTCTGAATACATGCTTGTGAGTTCTTTTCCATTCTGATCAATGATTTTGGAGGAAGCATGAAAAACAAGCTTCTTTTCATCTATGACATAATGTCCTAAAAATAAAATCGTCAGATAGCCAATAAATGAGAGTACAATTGTACTTCCTGCAATGACTAATGGAATGATTATCTTCTTTTTCTTCAAATTAGGTCACCTCATTCCTTTATACGGATAGTATGGGATGTATTGCTTCATAATATGTTTTATGGATTGACTGCCAAAGAATTATATATCATTCTTTTGTTATACTATCAAGCAGGAGGCGGTTTAGATGAATTTCTATATTACATATGGAACAGCAGATTTTTTGCATAAAATCGCAAAAAAACACCATCTGGAAAATCTGCTTTATATGGTCGGAAAAGAACAAGCAGCTCTTTTTCATGAAACGGAGGGTGAGACTGTATTTAAAGCCCCTCATGCCTATGATGTGATTTATGCGAAAGGCGAGCTTGTCCAATCTGGTTTCGTCACCTTGAATCATATCCCTGTTAAGCTTGAAAGCAGAGCACTGTTTGAATCCACCTTTCAGAAAAAGACGAACATCT
Organism: Bacillus sp. Je.9.29.b; assembly: GCF_051129925.1. Lineage (NCBI taxonomy): Bacteria > Bacillati > Bacillota > Bacilli > Caryophanales > Bacillaceae > Bacillus > Bacillus sp. Je.9.29.b. Next base: position 122,753 of record NZ_JBCPSO010000001.1, on the reverse strand, counting down.
CAGAACATCAGCGCGGCTTCCAGGCTATTCGCGTGTTAAGACCTAAAAAAGATGAAGAAGTTTATTTGATTTTGACACTTTGGGAATCAGAGGACTTATTTCAAGACTTTCAAGAATCAGAAGCATTCTTTCAGCCACACGAGGATACAGGCTCCATTTTCTCTCGTCCAGCTTACCTCACATCCTACCATGCCGTCACAGACAATTAAGGAAGTGCTGCTCTAGCACTTCTTTTTTTCATCAAAAAAAGCCCAGTCGCTGGGCTCTTCATTTTATGAGCTTGATTTCAGCTCGTACCGATGAATGATCGGCTGAAGCACATAGAAATTTAGCAATATCCAACCTAATAAGATCGGCCACTTCAACATAGGTGAAGCACCTTTCAATTGAATCAGCAGCACCAATAGTGGAATCAAGCAGATCATGAAAAAACTCATTTTTGAGACAAATGTTTCTTTGATTTGATGCCGGCAGCTTGGACACATCATCATTTTCGTATGTGATAAATGAAATTTTTCGACGAAAGAAAATGTTTTTGAACAATTTGGACAGCTTCCCAACGCTACTCCTCCCTTTCCTTGCTTCATATCCACTTCGACTTTTATGTAAAATGACCTTTTGATACTGACCACGAAATCCTCTTCTGTTGAAAGATTCTAACAATTACCATACAATCAGTAAAAGAGCATGAAGGAGGTTTTCGATTCAATGACAATATCCACTTTACAAAAAAGCATCAATGAACGTCTTGATGAACATTATGAGGAAATGGTTGAAATTAGACGCCATCTCCATATGAATCCTGAACTTTCTTTTCAGGAAGAAGAAACAGCCGCTTTCATCGCCAGCTACTATGATACATTACAAATACCTACGCGCACCAAGGTGGGCGGTCATGGCGTACTCGCTTTTATTAAAGGAGCTTCTCCGGGACCAACCATTGCCCTCAGAGCTGATTTTGATGCACTTCCCATCCACGATGAAAAAGATGTACCTTACAAATCAACAAAGCCTGGTGTGATGCATGCGTGCGGTCACGATGGGCATACTGCGACACTTCTTGTATTAGCTAAAATTTTGCATACGCATCGTGATCAATTAAAAGGGAAGATCGTCCTCATTCATCAGCATGCCGAGGAATATGCTCCCGGCGGTGCAAAACCAATGATTGAAGACGGCTGTTTAGACGGTGTCGATGTGATATTCGGTACGCACCTTTGGTCTTCAGAGCCTTGTGGCACGATTCTTTATAAAAGCGGGAACTTTATGGCAGCGGCGGATCGTTTCTCCATTCAAGTCCAAGGGAAAGGCGGACACGGCGCCCAGCCTCATTTAACAAAAGATGCCGTACTCATCGGTTCACAAATCGTCGCAAACCTGCAGCAAGTCGTTGCACGTAAAGTCAATCCAATTGATTCTGCTGTTGTTTCTGTTGGAGGTTTTGTAGCGGAGAATGCCTTTAACGTTATTGCAGACTCAGCTGTTTTAACTGGTACTGCACGATCCTTTGAAGAAAATGCACGGCATATCATCGAACGAGAAATTGAACAGGTGGTAAAAGGGGTATGCCAGATGCATGATGCTGCCTACACATATGAATACGTCAGAGGATACCCTGCTGTCAAAAACCATCCAAAGCCGACTGAATATATTGCTGACATCGCAAACCAGACAGAAGGTGTCACAGAAGTAAAAGAAGCGGAAACCCAAATGGGCGGAGAAGACTTTGCTTACTACCTTCAGCATGTCCCTGGTACCTTCTTCTACACAGGCGCCATGCCCGAAAACAGCCAAGACGTGTATCCACATCATCATCCAAAGTTTGATATCAACGAAAAAGCAATGCCTATCGCAGCAAAGGTACTCGCTAACGCCGTTCTTTCCTACAATGAATAAAAAAAAAGCCGCTGTCATCAGCGGCTTTTCTATTTCATTTCTTTCAATATTCGCAAGTGAAACACATGGCGTGCAACCTCTCCGAGCTGTCCTGTCAGCTGATGATTTGCCACCCCGCCAACAGCGGCTCCGACGACCGGCATTAATTGAAACAGCTTTACAAGATCAATGTAATCTCGATACTCCTGCTGAAAGCTGTACCAATCCATTTCCTTGCGGCTCGTTTCCCAATCATCTATGATCTTCATCATTTTTTGACGATGGGCACTGCTGGAAAAGGCGAGTTGAAATATGCAGAGCAAAAAGAGTCTTTCCTCCTTTTGAGATAAATCAAAGCCATAAATACACGCCAGCTCATAAAGGCATTTCATCTTTATGCTTAACAGCAGCGGAAAGTCTGCCATTCCAAGGAATAAACCGCCTGCACCTGTTCCAACCCCTTCGATAGCAGCCGCCTTTTGGTAATACTTCACTTTATCCTTTGCCAGTTCATTTCGTTCTACAATAGATAATTGTTCATCAATCACTGAAAATGAAGTAAAGTGTGATCCTGATACGGTGGATTCAACCATTGTTTTGACTGCACTTGTGATGACTTGATGAAACCTGGCAGGAATTCGGCGGTTCACCTGCTGCTGAACTCCTTTTGAAAACCGTTCGATCTTTGAAGGTTTTCTTAAAAAACGTGTTTGAAAAAGAATGGCTTCTTCATACAACTCCCGTTCAGCTGCATTCATCCGGTCCCCTCCTTGATGTCATCATACGCTCGCTGTAATCTCCACTTATCTCATCTTTTTTAACCTGCTTTGCACGTAAGGCTTAAAGAGGACAAGCACAAATGCTAAAGAAATGAGAAAGGCAAGTCCGCTTCCCTGCCAGCCTCCTGCTGGAAGTAGCGCACAGCTCAGCAATATCGATTGGATGATGAGCACATTACGGACGAGAACAAAAAAGCTTCGATCCTTTTCTTTTTGAGAAACTGGATAGAGTGCCTGTAATGAAAGATGAGCAAAGTGCTTCGTTAACGGCACAAGCTGTACACCTGTGATAAATACTGTGAACAAGACTAGTAACGCACCCACCCAGCCTGCTGCACCTGTATACAAAATAATCAGGACAAACACAGCCGTTAATCTAAACACGAGACCAAAATAGTCATTTGAGCGTACAAACGCCCTCACATACATATAAGAAAAAGTTTTACGCTGATCGTAAGGAACAAACTTCAAAATCCAGTCCATGTATGCTCTTCTTTTCACCTGTTTCTTTAAGTGAGGCACATCTGTAAATAAGTTTGCCAAACGATAAAAGCGCTGCTTCCGTTTTAATTCATCAGAAATATGCATTTCCCATTGAAAGGGCTGTTTTTTCACTGCATTTGTTAAGTAGACGAGATAGACACCATAGATAAGATAAAAAACGATTGCAATCGCATAGGCTGCCTGTAAAACGGTGTAAATCAACATCATATTTAATAGAAAACGAAGGGCTGCATCGAGCCATCTCACGTGTTTTCCTTGAAAATAAGTCATTCTCCATTGAATGGCTGTATTCAGGCCCTTTATTAAGATCATTTGCGCCAATATCAGCACATACTCCGTGATGCCTCCTGAAGACACCGCCGAATAAAGCGGAAGTGCGACAATGGATACAGCAATGAGAGGAAACAGCTGAGAAATGAAGCTAAAGTTAAACGCCTGTTTTAAGTAAGGCTCCATCTTCCCTTCCAAAGGAAGCAAAAACACGAGATCGGCTTCTTTAATCAACGTACGTACGTATGAGCTTGTAAGTACCAATGAGAAAACAACTGCCATCACCCAGTAGGATGGGAAGTGAGCCGGAATATGTTTGAGCCAGTTGCTGTACCAGCTTGCTCCGCCTGCAAGGAAAAAAATGAGCACAATGACAAGATGATCGTTGAACATGTATTTTAAGTATTTTCTTGTTTCTTGTATGTGTTCCTCTAATCTTGATTTCCAGATAGTAAGCGTTGTTTTACTCATAGCTTTCTTCCTTTGTTAATTCCAAATAAAGATCATCGAGTGTCGCATCTCTCATATCGAACTGTTCTCTCAGCTCTGCCAGTGTTCCTTTCGCTCTGATTTCCCCTTCGTGCAAAATAATGAAGGAATCACAATAGCGCTCAGCTGTCGCTAAAATATGCGTTGACATCAGGACACTAGCGCCGCTTTTCTTCGCAGCATTCATCCGTTCAAGCAGTGCATTGATTGCAAGAGGATCAAGCCCTAAAAACGGTTCATCGATGATATACAGCTCTGGTTCCACAAGGAATGCACACATAATCATGACTTTCTGCTTCATTCCTTTTGAAAAATGAGCAGGGAACCATTTCAGCCTTTTCTCCATTCGAAATTCTTTCAGCAACGATGGCAGGCGTTCGTCTAATTGTTCCTTTGATAGACCGTAAGCCATCGCTGTCAGCTCTAAATGCTCTTTTAACGTTAATTCTTCATATAAAACAGGTGTTTCAGGAATAAACGTAAATTGTGAACGATACGCCTCTTGGTCGTCTTGAAGGGTTCGTCCATTTAATTCAATGACACCTTTATGCGGTTTCATGAGCCCGATAATATGTCGGATGGTTGTACTTTTCCCCGCCCCGTTTAAGCCAATGAGACCGACGATTTGATTTCTTTCTAATTCAAATGAAATATTTTTTAGAACGGGATTCTTCGTATATCCGCCCGTTACATCTTTTACAGTGAGAAGGGACATGAATTCGTTCCTTTCTTTCTTTTTTCCTTTATAGTAACAAAAACGAATGATAATTTGAAATGTTTACCTATAGACGAGTCATGAATAAAAAATAGGCGCCTTGGTCATCATAATGTATGTAGAAGAAATGAACTTGATGACCAATAAGTAAATGAGGTGTTTGTTAAAGGCAAAGAACCGCATGACAAGTTGGTTTTTCATCTAAAAACCTTAGCTTCTGTTTTGCTTCACTGATTCTTGATTTTTGTGTCCTATACAATATGTATACGACAAACCAAAACGTCAAATGAGGTGTTTACGGCAGAAATAGCAGGCACGTGAATTCTTTATTTCAATAAATAGAGAATTCAAAAGGCATTCGAATGAAAGCATCAGCATTTCTTCTGCAGGAGCAGGATGAGCGACCAAAGGAGTTCGCTTGTCCTGTTTTCTTTTTTGCTTCTTTTTGTGATACGATAAAGGAAAAATAATGAGGAGTGACATGGCGTGAGCGACTGCATTTTTTGCAAGATCATTGATGGAGACATTCCATGTGCAAAAGTATATGAAGACGAGCATGTATTGGCTTTTCTTGATATCAGCCAAGTAACAAAAGGACATACCCTTGTAATTCCGAAAATACATAAAGAAAACATCTATGAGATGACACCAGAAGTGTCTAACCACTACTTCCAAGCGATTCCGAAAATTGCAAGGGCGATCAAACAGGAATTTGAACCAATCGGGTTAAACCTCCTGAACAACAACGGTGAAAAAGCCGGTCAATCGGTGTTCCATTACCATATGCACATCATTCCGCGCTACGGAAAAGGCGATGGCTTTGGTGCCGTATGGAAATCACATCAAGATCAATACACGTCAGAGGATTTAAAAGACATTTCCTCTGCCATCCACACGCGGCTTACCTCATCTTAACAGATGAGGTTTTTCTTATTTTTACCCCTTTTCATCGCTTCCTTCTCTTAATAGTAAGATATTTTGAACGATTCAAATTTTTTGTCCAAATGCTTCAAATTTGTGATAGGATGGTTTTATCTTTTGATCCATTAACGCGAGAAATAGGGAGAGATTGTGATGAAGCGAACAACGAATTTTAATGCTGGTCCGGCGGCATTGCCGCTAGAAGTGCTTCAAAAAGCACAGGAAGAACTTGTTGATTTTAAACAAACTGGGATGTCTGTGATGGAGCTTTCTCATCGCAGCGGTGAATATGAAGAAGTCCACAATAAAGCAAAAGCGCTTTTGATGGAGTTGATGGACATTCCAGAAGATTATGAAGTCCTCTTTTTACAAGGCGGAGCTAGTCTTCAATTTGCGATGATTCCTATGAACTTCTTACATAAAGGCGAAACAGCTCATTTCATTCAAACAGGCGCTTGGTCAGAAAAAGCATTGTCAGAAGCAAAAGGGTTTGGTCAGACATCTGTGCTTGCTTCAAGTGAAGATGACAACTACTCGTATATTCCAGAAGTAGATGCTTCCGGTTTAACAGATGGTGCTTACTTACACATCACATCGAACAATACGATCTTCGGTACCCAGTGGAAAACGTTCCCGAACACGTCACTCCCGCTCATTGCGGATATGTCCAGTGATATTCTCAGCAAAAAAATAGACGTTTCTTCATTTGATCTCATCTATGCTGGGGCACAAAAAAACCTAGGACCTTCAGGTATCACGATTGTGATTGCGCGCAAACGTTTATTAGAGAAAGAGAAAAGCAGCACGCCGAAAATATTAAAATATTCAACACACGCAAAAGCCAATTCTCTTTATCATACACCACCGACTTTTGCGATTTATATGCTGTCACTTGTCCTTGAGCATGTCAAACAAGCTGGCGGTGTAGAAGCAGCGGAAAAACGCAATGAACAAAAAGCAGGTATTCTCTATGATACCATTGATCAAAGCGGCGGTTTTTATCAAGGACATGCGCGCGCTGACAGCCGTTCGCATATGAATGTCACCTTTACTCTTCGCGATGATGCACTTACTTCTTCCTTTGTGGAAAAAGCAAAGCAAGAGCAAATGGTTGGACTTGCCGGCCACCGTTCTGTCGGTGGATGCAGAGCATCTATTTACAATGCGGTCTCAATTGAAGACTGCCAAAAGCTTGCGGACTTTATGAAAAAGTTCCAGCAAGAAAATGAGTAAAAAGGCTTTTCTATAGGGAAATAAATTTGTTATAATAACGAGAAATATAAAGTCATGACTCTTGCAATAAATGATGAGCCATATTATTGGAGAGTCCTATAAGAGCTTAGCAGAGGAGAGCATAGAAATGAAAACAAAAGAATTAGTGATTATGTCATTGCTTGCAGCAATGGGAGCTGTCTTGCATACGATTTTCCCGCCCATCTTTTTTGGAATGAAACCTGACATGATGCTGGTCATGATGTTTTTAAGCATCATCCTTTTCCCAAAGGTACAGCATGTTGTCGTAATTGCGCTAGTGACTGGCGTGATTTCTGCATTAACAACGGGATTCCCAGGCGGACAAATTCCGAATATGATTGATAAGCCAGTGACAGCCTTTATCTTCTTAGCCCTTTTCTTATCTTGCTTGAAGATAAAGAACAAAGTGGTGCTGACCGCTGTGTTAACTGCGATTGGAACCATCGTATCCGGCGTGATTTTCTTATCTGCCGCTTTATTGATCACTGGACTGCCAGCTGCATTACCGGCACTTCTTGTGGGTGTTGTCCTGCCAGCAGCCGTGATTAATACCATTGCTATGGTATTTGTCTTCCCAATTGCTCAGTCCATTCTGAGACGTGCAAGAATGATAGAAGTTGCTTAACGAATAACCGAACCTCTTCATGATAGATGAAGAGGTTTTTTTCATGCTTTTATAAAAGAAAAAGGGTCAGCAGCAAAATGAGGAGCGAAATTCCTGCACCAGCCGCACACACAAGTGCTTTTTGCTTTAAAACATGTTTTGGCGGATAAGACCCTGCATACCCAAGCTGTCTTGCATAATGAATAGAACCACCTGTAAAAACGATGACGATACACATAAAAACGAACAGAAAGACAGACAACCTTCTCCCCTCCCTTTTCTTCAAAAGTATGCTAAAATAAAGCAAGCTATGTATGGAAGTTCAATGAAGCTGATCGTCAGCTCAGAGAGAACATGCGAATGTGTAAAATTTGACTAGAGGTGATTTGAATGGCTAGTGGACGTTCTTTATTAACAGGATTATTTGTAGGCGGTCTCCTCGGAGGTGCGGCAGTGCTCCTGACGACTCCCTCTTCTGGCAGAGATGTGCGCGGAAAAGTGAAAGACGGCTATGACAAATTCGAAGATACGCTGACAAAATTAAAAAGAGATGGACAAGCTTTAAAAGAGCAAATTGTGGAAACAGCAAAAGAAAGCGCAGAGGTGATTAAAGAAGTCGGGTCTGAATTGCAAACATCGATTCAGCAATGGCGCGAAGAAATCAAACCTCATCAGCAGGACTTACAAAAGGAAATTCAGGAAATTGAGGAAAAGCTCAAACAACTGGAGAAAACCTTACAAAACTAATATACTCACAAAAAAATATTCGTTTACAAAAGTGTGCGGGGTGCGTATCCCGCACTTTTTTTGTTGAAAAAAGGTTATTTTGACAATGTTTTTCATGACTTTTAAAAATTCTTGAATTTTCAGCTTTATTAATCTTTATTTTATTGGCATAATAGAATTACAAGAAAAAGAGAAGTAGGTGAAATGGATGAATCATTCGGAACAGCCTTTCGATGTAAAAGAAGCACTTTTATTCAGTCAAAGAATGGCCCAATTGAGCAAAGCTCTTTGGAAATCCATTGAAAAGGACTGGCAGCAGTGGATCAAACCGTATAACCTAAATATCAATGAACATCATATTTTGTGGATTGCGTATCAATTAAAAGGAGCTTCAATATCAGAAATTGCAAAGTTTGGCGTCATGCATGTATCAACGGCGTTTAACTTCTCCAAGAAACTGGAGGAACGAGGATTTTTAAAATTTTCTAAAAAGTTAAACGATAAGCGCAATACGTATATTGAGCTAACGCCAAAAGGCGAAGAGACATTCCATAAACTACTCGAAGATTATGACCCGGCCCGAACTGGTATTGTCAAAGGCGCACAGCCGCTTCATGACATTTACGGAAAGTTCCCTGAGATTTTAGAAATGATGTGTATCATCCGAAACATTTATGGTGAGGATTTCATGGAGATTTTTGAGAAATCGTTTTCAAACATTGAGAAGGACTTTTTGAATGAGCAAGGAAAAGTCACAAAAAAGACTGAGGAACTCGAAAACTCAGCTGAGGCAGCAGAAAAAGCGTCTAAAACAAATCAAATTGTTTAATGATCTTTATAAATTCATTCATTAGCGGCTGAAAGAGCCCTTGATCATGCAAAGCAAATATCGTCTCATGAACATCCAGCTTTTCAATTAACTGTCCCGCAAAGAGCGCAAGGAGATCGTCAAACATGACGTAGCCTTGTGCTTTTTGCTTATCCATTTCCTCTGAAAGCTCAGCACAAATACGCTCAATTTCCTCTGCCTCTTCTTTCGATACACGCTGCCTGATCAATAACGCATAATATGGATAACGGCTCATATCGGTTGCCGTCAATAAAAGTTCCATATAATATTCAAGCTGGCTCATTCGTTCCTCAATACTCATGTACGTTCCCTCTTTCTCTTAGTCCTTCTATTTTAGCCGAAATTACTCATTGACGAAAGAGACGAACCTCCCCCTTCAGTTCTTTTTTCTTGAAAAATCCAAAGTTTCCTCTCTTTATTCCATATGAAGGCACCATTTTATTTTTTTTCATCAAAACCATTGATTTTTATCCTCAGGAAGAGTAAATTATCTTGAGATATTCAATTCGATTTTTAGATTGGAAGGATGAAAAATGAATTGTTGGAAGACCATTAATCTTGAAAAGGATTATGGTTATACGAGAATGATGATTTCTGCCATAAGTCTTGCTATCCTTTTTTTCATTATGGCATTTTTATGTTTTCAACTGACTCATCCTGAAACGAGGCTAAGCAGCCATAACGCACCGCTTTTTGCCGTGCTCTTACTTGTGACATTGCTTGTCCACCGTGTGGTTCACTTGATCCCAGTGATGAAAAATAAGAAAAAAATGACGCTATTGATGAAACGAAATTGCTGGCAGCGCGTGCCTAAGAAAGTGATGCTTTTTTCACTTCTCAGCCCGTTTTGTGTCATCTCACCGGTTTACTTTGTGTTAGGCGTGGCGTTTCCTATGTACGCACACTATTTTATCATCATCGCTAGTATACATGCAGGCTATTGTTTGCCTGACTTTTTATTTGCATGGAAGCTGCTCAAAGCACCTAAATCCTGCATCATCGATCAAGCTCAAGACGAGTTTGATATTTTAGTTGACCAAACTTCCTCATCATGAGGTTTTTAAAGCCAACTTCTATCTTTTTCATAAAAAATTTGGTAATGTAGTATGGGAATAGCATAGAGAGGGGGGATCTCCGATAGTTTTATTTTACTTCATCGTCTTTGCCGCGTTTATTGTGTATTCAATAAACAGGCTTACTAATACATTATGCCTTGTCAGAGAGATTCCTGAAGAACGGCAAGATAAGGTGTTTCGCTTTATCAATGTATCGATACTGATCTTACTTATCTCATCATTTGTTGAAATTACCATTTCCATTTAAGATCAAAGCAAAAGCTGCCAGTTTGAGGGCAGCTTTTTGTGTATATTTGAATTAGCAAATCCAAGATGCACCGATGATGATCAATAAAATGAATAATACGACGACTAGTGCAAAACCGCCAGCAAAGACTTCTCCTCCCATGTGAAAACACCTCCTGCCAGTTCTTCCTCTGTTCTAAGCTCAGTGTATGCAGAAAAATAAAAAACGTTTAGGCACCTGTCATCGTTTGAAAAAAGAACCGCCCTCACGCACGGCAGGACGGCTCCCTTCTGTCACAGCGATTTAATTAGTAAAGATATGCTGCACCAACGATGATCAGCAAAATGAATAGCACGACCAATAAAGCAAACCCATTAGAATATCCTGCTCCCATATAATTCAGCCTCCTTTTTGTGATCACTATATGTGTATGTCGCTCGCAATTTTTTGACTAGACGAATGCCCTTCCATTTGCATTTCTTTTTACAGCGTGTCACAATATGTTATGATACAAGCAATGATAAATAAATTGGAAAGATTAGGAGTGTTTTTTGAATGAAAAAAATGGCTTTAGCAGCTGTAACAGCAGTAAGTGTTTTAACTCTTGGCGCATGCAGTAGCGGTGATAAAGATGTGATCGCCACAACGAAATCAGGAGATGTCACAAAAGGAGAACTTTATACAACTCTTAAGAAACAAGCAGGTGGAGATGCTCTAAACCTACTTGTTCAACAAAAGGTTCTTGCTGACAAATACAAAGTATCTGATAAAGAAATTGATAAGAAATTGGAAGAATATAAAAAGACACTTGGTGAAGATCGTTTAAAACAGCTTCAAGATGAATTCGGTAAAGATTACATCAAAGATCAAGTGAAATATGAGCTGCTGACTCAAAAGGCTGCCAAAGCTAACATCAAAATCACTGATAAAGAAGTAAAATCGTATTACGATGACCTTAAAGGAAAAATCCGTGCAAGCCACATTTTAGTAGCTGATAAGAAAACAGCTGACGAAGTGGAAAAGAAATTAGATAAAGGTGAAAAATGGGATTCCCTTGTCTCTGAATATTCAACTGATACTGCTTCAGCAGCACAAGGCGGCGATGTAGGCTGGTTCGCAAAAGAAGGCCAAATGGACGAGAACTTCAGCAAAGCAGCTTTCAAACTAAAAGTAAATGAAATCAGCAAGCCAGTAAAATCCCAATTCGGCTACCATATCATTAAAAAGACTGAAGAACGCGGTAAATATGATGACATGAAAGCGGACTTGAAAAAAGAACTGCTTGACCAAAAACAAGCAGACACAAATGAAATCCAAAACATCTTAAACAAATTAGTAAAAGATGCTGATGTGAAAGTAAAAGATAAAGAGCTTCAAAAAACGTTCAAAGAAAAATCTGAACAGCCTGCACAAAATCAGCAGACACAACAGAACCAGTAATCACAAAAAACCCCTCTGCCGTCATCGTGCAGAGGGGTTTTGTATGACGAGATTAAGCAATTGAATGATCTTCATGTGCCGCAGTATCCTGTGATCTTTTCACCTGCTGATTCTGGCGTCTGCGCTCTCTTTCCTGTTCCATTCGCTCGATAAAAATTTCTCCTTCCTTTTCAATAAAGGATTGATCAATTTCTTGCTCCTCTTTGGCTGTTGTCATTAATTTATACGCACAGAAAATAATGCCGATAATACATGCATACACCCACCACGGAAAAAACAACATTTTTTCATCGCCTCCTTTTCTTAAGGACATTCCTCTCTTCCTTTGTGTTACATGCTTATGCGAAAAGAAGACAAGTTATGAAAAAAACGCCCGCATAAACGGACGTTTTGACATGATTATTCGTGATGGAAGGTTGGTTTATAAAACGAACGATTCTCAAGTGCAAAAATACGTTCTGTATATTCTCCTGGTTTCACATGCTCAAGCGCACGATCCATCATGTTCATTTTCGCATCTAAATTATCAATATAGTGGAGAATTTCAGCTTCTTTCACCATTGGTGGTTTCGGGCTGCCCCATTCCCCTTTTCCATGATGACTCAGGACTAAGTGCTGTAAAATGAGAATTTCCTCAGAATCAATGCTAAGCTCTTCCGCAGCTTTCGCAATTTCTGTCACCATAATGGAAATGTGGCCAATTAAATTCCCTTCCACCGTATATGTCGTGGAGACTGGACCCGAAAGCTCTTTGACTTTCCCTAAATCATGAAGAATGATGCCTGAATATAAAAGATCTCGATCTAGTGATGGATATAAGTCAACAATGGATTTTGCTAAATGCAGCATGGACACAACGTGGTAAGCGAGTCCAGAGACAAATTCGTGATGATTTTTTGTCGCTGCCGGATAATCAGCAAATTCCTGTCCATATTTCTTTAGCAGATGCCTTGTAACACGCTGAATATTAGGGTTTTTCATATCAAAGATATATTGCATAATCGTATCCATCATATCGTGTTTTGGAATAGGAGCTGTTTCGAGAAAGTCATCAATTCGAATTTGCTCGTTTTCAGCAACAGGGCGTATATTCCTAAGCTTCAGCTGATTCCTCCCGCGATAATGATGAATGTCGCCTACTACCTTCACAATGGTTTGCGGGCCGTAGGTGATTTCATCATTCTGCTTTGCATCCCATAGTTTCGCCTCAATATCTCCACTTTGATCTTGAAGAATGAGCGTTAAAAATGGTTTGCCATTACTTGCAATCCCTTTAGTAGATGATTTAATTAATAAATGCAGGTCAACTTGTTCGCCGACATCATAGGTCATGATCCCTTTAGCCATTCAATAAAAGCTCCTTCCATGTTTCTGCTCATATAAGTATAACATAAGTCATTATTTGTCAATCATTCAACTGCTAAACTCGTAATCTGTCCATCTTCAGCTGCCTGCGTCATATGCTGATGACAGGTAAAATAAAACAGCTGTGTTTCAAAACGCGTGAGTTCATTAATCAACTCCAGTACTCTTCCTAGACGAACATGATCAAAATGAACGAAGCTGTCATCCATCATAAACGGAAGCTGACATTCCTGCTGATGAGACAAGGCGAGTGCAAAACGAATGGCCAGATAGACTTGTTCACATGTTGCTTGCGAGAGCTCTTCTGGGCGGAATATTCGTCCATCCATCCTTTTCACGATCAGCCGGTCATCCTCTGGTGAAAATAAAATGGCTTCATATCGATCATTCGTTAACGGCTGAATAAAGCGGGAAGCTGTTTGCAGCAGTGCTGGCAGCCTTTTTTCTTTATGTTCATTCATTTTTTCTCGAATGACGGAGCGAACAAGCTGAATCGCCGCCCATTTTTTCGCAAGGTGCTTTGCATGCTCCTGCTCAGCTGAAAGCTGATGAGTCAAATCAGACACCGTACCTGAAGCTTCTATTTGCCGGATTTCCACTGCTCGTTCTGCCAAACGTTTTTCCATATTCGCCGCATTCGATTGTATGTTATTCAGGTGCTGCTTTGCTTCCGCACACTCTTCTTCAAGAAGACGCAATCCTTTACGAACAATCGATTCTTCCTCATCAAAGCAGCCGCTTCTATGCAGCTCTTGATTCAGCTGTTGCAAATGGGAAAGCCGCTCCCGATATTCTTTCGATAGATGGGAAAGAATTTGGTAATCTTTTTTGGACTCTGCCTCTACTTGACGAAAAAGCGCGTCCATTTGTTTTTCGTAATAGTCAATTTCCCCTTCTAGTGTCGTGATCTGCTGTTTCACATGTTGAATCGATACATCCAATGTCTGACGTTCTTTTTCTCTTTTCGCCTCATCTTTCAACATCTCTTGAAAGGCCGAGATGTTCTCTTGAATGGTGCCTTCCTTTCGTTGCAGAAGACTGCTTAACGCTTCCACCCTGTGCTCATAATTGGATTGCTGGCCGGCAAGCTCGTCTATTTCCCGGCTAAGCTCCTCATATCCCGCTGTATTCGTTTTTAATTGCTTCAGGATAAGGAAGGCTTCTACTAGGAAAGAAAGCTCTGAGGACAAGCCCAGCTGTCTTTTCTTTTCCTCTACTTGCTGCTGGACTGGTTCCAGCTCCTGCTCCCAGTCTTCATATTGCCGGATGATCCTTTCGTACAAAAGCTCCTTCTGCCTCACAAGCGTTTCAGCTGAAGCTGCCTGTACTTGGAAGGAATCGAATGTTCCCCCGCCGCTTCCGTGTTTCACCTGTGTCGATTTCAAAAATGGGTAAATAGCAAAGAAGACAAAAACAGAAAACCCTGCAAATAAGAAAGTAACCCACCACTCTGTTAAAAAGAAAAGGACAAGCAGAAGTGCAGCATCAAATATCACCATCACAGGAAATAACCACGCCCGGGAATGAACCCGTTTCTCTTTTGTTCTTGTTTCCCCAGCTTCCACTGAACTGTGCGATTTGGCCTGCTGTTCCTTTAATCCTTTTAAAGCGGTTTCCGCTTCTTCCAGCTCATGTCTTGCATGATCAAACCGGTCATCCAGCTGTGCCTTTCTGTCCATTAAACGAACGTATTGGCTGACAGCCTCCTTTAATTCCCACTCAAATTCAAGGGAGTCGTCAATCTGATCAAGCTTGACTGAACGCTGCCACTTTAGCTTCGCTGCGGCTTCGTCCATTTTTTGTTTTAATGAATCACGTTCTGCTTTACATTCAGCTAAGCGGTTTTTGACACGTTCAGCATGAGAAGATTCATCAACAACACGCTTCATCTCCAGTAATGTATCCTTGTCATAAAGCGGTTGAACTTGTGCCAGCGAGGTTTGCAAATGATCTAATTTTTGCTTTAGTGCAGTCATTTGAGCCTTTTTCGGGTGAAGGTGTGATTCTAATTTATCCAATTCATGCTCTGTTTCTGCTCTAAAGCGTTTGACTCGTTCTGGATAACGGGCTAATTCTTTTTTTAACTCCATCTTCTTCTCTATCATGGGATAAAGTCGAATGTGTTCGTTTAACTGCTGAATCTGTTCTTCTGTCTGCTTCATTTCCTTTTGAAGCGCTGCGATCGTCTCTATTAATTCAGAATGCTCCCGTTTTTTTTCTGTATAACGGCCTTCTGCCAATCTAGCTTGTTTCAGCTGTGCAGCCAGCTCTTTTAAACGATCAAGCTGCTGGTTTAATTCCGGCTTGCGTCCATTTGGTTTAAACAGCTGCTCCTGCCGCTTAAGCAGCCTGCTATCCATCTTGGAGGCAGCATCTGAGCCAAATAAACTTGAGAAAAGGAGAAATTCACCGATTTGATCTTCGTTTAAGGCTTGGACATTTTGCAGACCAAACACATCAAATGAATAGATTGATTGGAATAATCTGCGATCTGTTCCCTTTAAAAGAGTTCGTAGAAATGCTTCATCTTTCACTTCACCATTCGGTAAAAACACCTGTGCTTGACCGCCTCGATCGGACGATCTCTCAATGTGAATGACACCTAACTCCTCATCTAAGCAAGTGAGGGAGCCGCCATAGAAAGATCCTTGTTTCGGCTTGTATATCTTGTTTTTTGAAAAACCAAATAACATCGATTCAATAAACGCCTTCAATGTCGTTTTCCCCGATTCATTCAGGCCGTAAACTAGCTGAAAACCGTCATCAGAAAAGTGAAAGGTTCGATTTGAAAATTTCCCGAAATTCGCTATATGGAGTGAACGTATTTTCATCATACCTCTCCTTTTCTCATAATTGCTTCAGCTGTTCCGTCAGCAGCCTTTGTGCTTCTTCTTTTATATCCAATTCATCCTCTTTTGTGAGCGCTTTTCCTGACTTCCTGTAGATTGGGTGACGCTTGATCGGTGAAAGCAGCTCTTCATATGACTCAAACTGTGCAATTTCTGCTGTTAGTTCCTTCAAAAAAGAATCCTCTGGATAGATCCCATCCTCATTTGTTCGGCAGTCAATTGACATCACCCAAACAAACACATCTTCATCTTCCTCCTGCTCATGAAAAACAGTCAACAGCTCTTCTAGGATCTCAAGCTGCGTATGCTCAAAGTAAGAAGGTGCATCACCTGTCAATTCAATTCTCACAAAATGAGGAACGCCTTCCTCTTTCAGGTCATTTATTTTGCCTTCCACAAGTGTGACAAGATCCGTCATATGAGCCGTTTCTGTGATGTCTATTGCCAGTTTCTCAAAGATGATATCTGCACAGCTGATAAAATCCGCTGCCCGTGAATCTTCGGAAAGGTGAATCAAGTAACAGCCTTTTTCTCCCGTTTCTTTTATATGTCTGCCCTGCACATTACCAGGATAAAGTATATATGGGTCTTCATGCAGGAGGGCTCTTTTATGTATATGTCCGAGCGCCCAATAATCAAAATCCCGTGCTATGAGCTGCTGAAGCTGAAATGGGGCATATGCATCATGTCCTTCTTGTCCGGCTAATGTGCCGTGAAGCATTGCAATGTGATAGGCAGCGTCTGTTGTTTTGACATAATGAGATGTCATATTTTCATAGACAGCCCGCTCTTTGTAGCTAAACCCATAAATACTGGCGACAAGCTGCTCCCCTCGATAATAGGAGTGCTCACTTGGTGTACTGCTCGTAAAGACATGTACATTCTCAGGCCACTCAATCGGTGTCCATTCCCCGCCTAAATGATCATGATTCCCATAAATAATAAAGACTTCAATCCCGTGCGTTTGCAGTCTTACAAACTGATTTCTTAAAAACAGCTGTGCTTTTAAGCTGCGATTGGATTCATCAAATAAATCTCCGCTCAGCAGCACAAAGTCTACCGCCCGCGCAACGGCAAGATCAAAGATGTTCTTAGCACTTTGAAATGTACTTTCTTTGAGCCGCTTAAATATAGAACTAGGTATAGTCGACATTCCTGCAAAGGGACTGTCTAAATGTAAATCTGCGGCATGAATAAAGGTGAGCTTAGTCAAACGTCTATCTCCTTGTCCGATACTGTCATTGTCCATATTTTATCATGCCATTTTTACGAATGCACGTTCTATCACTCTCAATCTAAAAAACACATTTTTAAGGGCTAAAAAAGAGGTTTTGACTTATTCCATGTTTAATTACATTAAAAACAGAGGAAAGGAAGATGAGGAATGGAGAAGACATACTTTTTAACCGTATTTGACCGGTCGGGTGATACTTTATTAAATGAAAAAATCACAGCGGATAGTGATGAGAAAGCAAAGGAATTAGGACGTCATCGCTTAATGGAACAGCAATATACAAAACATTCTCATCGACTCGTTGATCAAGCAGGAAAGCTGCTTTTATTTGAACGTTAAAAAAGCCGGCTTTCGCCGGCCTCATGTTCATTTATGCTTTTTGAAAGACAGGACGTCTTTTTTCTAAAAAGGCTTGTATACCTTCCTTGTGATCATGACTTTTTCTCAGTCTTGCCTGTGCTGCTCTCTCTTTTTGAAGAACTGCTAAGAGCTTTGATTCTGACTGCTGGAAATAGATCATCTTTGTTTCGATAAAGGCTTGAAGCGGCATGTTCATAAATGGCTTCACACACACTTTTTGGTACGTATCGACCTCATCCTGAAACACCCCGTCTGCAAGGCGCAGCTTTAACGCTTCTTCAGCCGGCAGCTTTTGTCCGCTCCAAATCAATTGTTTAGCGGTTTGCTCACTCACTCTTTTTGTGAGGAAAAAATGCCCCCCGCCATCTGGAATTAATCCTACTCCATTAAAATTCATGGCGAGTTTTGCATCCTGATGCATAAACAAGTAGTCACAGCTTAGGGCAAAGCTAAAAGCGAGGCCTGCTGCTGACCCGTGGACAAGCGCAATCGTCACTTTTTTCATACTAGCTAGAGAAAGTGTAATTCCCTCGATCAAATCCATCACACGATGGAAATCTTCTTCACTTTCCTGCTTAAGCATCATCCCAATATCTCCGCCTGCTGAAAATCCTTTTCCCTCTCCCTTGATGACAACGACTTTTGCACTACTTTCCTCCGCTGCATCACATGCTTCTTTGAATTCAGCAAACATGTCCACATGAAAAGAATTATAAGCTTCAGGCCTATTGAAAACGATTTCAAAAACATCCCCGTCTAACTGACAATTGATATATGTCATCATCCATCCCCCTCTTCTTTTAAAAGCTCATCACTTACTTCCATTTCCATCATGTAAAACCTTTTTCTCTAAATAAAAAATTTCAAGATCAATTGATACTAAAATAAGCATAATGATTGAAACAAGAAATATATTTTTATATAGTAAAAAAAGAAAGAAAATAAATTTGAAAGGAGGAGGATGATTGATCAGATGTTCCATCATAATATTGGTTAGCTTCATCGTCATGTTTTCTCCTTTTTCAAATGTCGTTTTTGCTTCACAGGCAGAAGCGAGTACTAGCATGATTTCTCCATCCATTTATGATGAAGAAATCAATGCTGTGAAGACACCTTCATTTTCAAAAAAACATGCTTCATCCATTCTGTTGAAGGACAGATTATCCATGGTGGATGCCAAGACTTTTCTGCCAAAGCCTGCCCCATCAGCTGCATTGTCCATTGATCTATGTTTTTTGGAAATGAAGTGTGCGATCCCCGTTATGTATCAATCTAATTACCTCTACTGATTCATTTTATTTCATCCGCATTTACTATTTGAAAAACACAGCCTATCAAATTCGGAGGGATAAAATGAACATTAAAGAAAATGATCTTCCTGGGATCGGAAAGAAATTTGAAATTGAAACGAGAAATAGAGAAAAGATGACGATTGTGATTCATGATGATGGCAGACGGGAAATTTATCGTTTTGACGATGATGATCCAGATGAAGTGCTGTCTACCATTTCACTCGATGATGCTGAATCCCGGCAAATCGCTGCTATTATCGGCGGTATGGTGTATAAACCGCAGGCACTAGAAACCATTGAAATGGCCTTCAACGACTTGATCATTGAATGGTTTAAGGTGGAAAAAGGTGCAAAAGCGGTTGGACATACACTCGGTGATTTAGATGTGAGACAAAATTATGAAGTCACCGTGATTGCGATCATTAAACATACAAATGAAAAATTACTCAACCCTGGTGCCGATTCGATTATTCAAGCAAATGATACGATGGTCATTTCGGGCGAAAGAAAACACTTGAAGCGATTGGTACGTGATTTTCTTTCTAGAGGGGGAGAGTGATGAATGGATCATTTAGTCTTTGAAGTTGGGACGGCGCTAATTCTTATCGCCATCGCCAGCTTAATCGCCAATAAAATTAAATTTTCTATCATCCCTTTTCTCATTGTCCTCGGAATGATTGTTGGGCCGCATGCTCCAACTATCGGGATCATTGATTTGAAATTTATCGAAAGCACGGAGATCATTTCGTTTTTTGGCAGAATGGGCGTCCTGTTCCTTCTTTTCTATCTTGGACTTGAGTTCTCTGTCGGAAAACTCATTAAATCGGGTAAATCTATTGCAGTCGGCGGATCTATTTATATTTTGATCAACTTCAGCTTAGGACTGCTCTACGGTTTTATCACAGGATTTGGATTCCTTGAGGTTCTCATTATGGCAGGTGTGATCACCATTTCATCCAGTGCCATTGTGGCCAAAGTCCTTGTCGATTTGAAACGGACGGCAAATCCTGAAACAGAGTTAATTCTAGGGATTATTATGTTTGAGGATATTTTCCTTGCCGTATATTTATCCGTCGTATCAGGTCTTGTCCTTGGAGATGCCACTACTGTGGGCGGTGCCTTATTATCGATTTTAATCGCTTTTGGTTATATGATGCTTTTCTTTATCATTGCGCGGAAGCTGCCAAAACTATTAAATAAGTTGTTTGATATCCGTTCGAACGAAGTGTTCATCATTGTGATTTTTGCGGCTTTGTTCTTTGTCGCTGGTTTTTCAGAAACAATTCATGTAGCAGAGGCTATTGGGGCTCTCTTACTTGGTCTTGTTTTCTCAGAAACAGAGCACTCAGACCGCATCGAGCATCTCGTGGTTCCGTTTAGAGATTTCTTTGGAGCGATGTTCTTTTTCAGCTTTGGTCTCAGTATCGATCCGTTTACATTGGGTGATGCCTTCTGGCTTGCGATCGGTGCTGTGATTCTTACCTTAATTGGGAACTTCACTGCCGGAATGTTCGCTGGACGGAGAGCTGGATTTTCTCATAAAGCCTCTTCTAATATTGGATTAACCATCGTATCGAGAGGAGAGTTTTCAATCATCGTTGCCGAGCTTGGCATCGCCGGCGGACTTGCCGCTACTTTGAAGCCCTTTGCTGCATTGTATGTCTTAATCCTTGCGATCTTAGGACCGCTCGTAACGAAAGAATCTAAGAAAATCTATCAAATCCTAAACAAAATCTTCAAATGGAAACCTGAAAAACCAAAAGTAAAAAAAGAAACGACGTTCTAATAAAAAAGGGCCCTATGCTTGGGCCCTTTTCTATGTTTTATTCAAATTGCTGAAATGCAGTTTCTTGCTTGACTGGCGTTTCCTCGACCCCGCGAATGGTTCGAATGACTTTCTGGTTGCGGTAAATCGATAGTTTCAAATTGGTCGCCGCTGTTCCATGAGAATGATCAAGATTCGTGAATGTAAAGAAATAATTTGAACGCTTGTCTTTGAACACAAGCCTGAAGTCGTCTGTCACTTTAAAATGCTCATCACTTTCCCATTCAATCAAAGGTTCGTATGCGCTAAACCATTCAGGAATATTCGGTGTATACCCTGTAGCCAATACAGCATGATCTACAGTTATGCTTTTTTCTTTCTTCAGCTGCCACTGTTTGAGGTGCAGCTCCAAAGGCTGATGCTCTCCTCTTTGAATCGCTTCAAGCTCTGTCATTGGCTGAATGAGCACAGATGGCTCTTCACCTGAAACGGAGCGATGATACAGCTCCTGATAAATGCGCGAAAGCGTCGATGCATCGATGCCATTTCTTAATCCTGTCAGCCTAGGCAATGTGTTCATACGTTCTTCATAAGGAAGCGAATGAAAATACTCGACATACTTTGGTGTAAAAAGCTCTTGGCCAAGTTCTGCTGTCTCCAGCTCTCTAAATTCACTAGAACGCGTAAACCATGAAAGCTGCTGCCCTTTCTTTTGATGCTGAAGCAGGTCTAAGAAAATTTCAGCTGCACTCTGCCCTGAGCCGATTACCGCCACCGACTCAGCTTCATGAAGTGCTTTCTGCTGATCTAAATAACGGCTGCTATGGGTCACATATGGATATGCTGCTTCAGGCACATCGACTGGAATCATCGGTTTGCTTCCTGTGCCTAACACGACATGCTTTGCACGATACTCAGAAAGCGATCCATCTTTCAGCCGTCTGACTTTCACAAGGTAGCCATCTTGGCAGTCCGTCACTTCTTCTACCTTCATCCCAAACTGACAGCTGTCTAATTCTCCTGCTACCCATGATAAATACTCATTGAATTCTCTCCGCGGGATATCAAACTGTTCAAATGTATAGAACCGGTGAAGTCTATTTGATTCATGTAAATAATTTAAAAATGTATACCTGCTCCTTGGATTCGCCATTGTGACAAGGTCTGCTAAAAAGGAAACTTGCAAATCCGTTCCTTTGATCAGCATACCAGGATGCCAAGCAAACTCAGACTCTTGTTCAAAAAAACAGCATGAGACATCCTCATACTCCTCTAACAAAGCGGCCAACCCTAAATTGGCGGGCCCAATCCCAATTCCGATCACATCTATCATATGTACACCTGCTTTACCTTTTTATCACTTATATACCCTTTTACAAATGAAAAAAACACTGCGTCATCGCAGTGTTTAAACGTGAGAAACAAATAATGATTCAAGGAATTGAATTTTCTCTTCTGTATAGTGTTCATAGCGGTCATTATACGATTTTGGATCTTTTGGATTGGCATACTGCGTAATTTTTCCTGATCGAGGATCAATGAATTTACTTGCTGCACCGCATCCAATGCCAATGATTGTCTGTACTTCTTCCATGATAATGATATTATACAAACTTTCCTGCCCATCTAATGAATACCCGACATTTTCGAGATTTCCCAAAATATTTTTTTGTCTATATAAATAATACGGGTGATAATGATGTGATTTCGTCCAAGTGACCGCTTCATCCATCATACGTGTGATTTCTTCTCGGTCTGCTACTTGGTATTTCTCCTTATTGCGCGTCATTTCAGATGCTCTTTTAAAGGAGAGTGTATGCACAGTCAAAGATTCAGGCTTGAGCTCTTCAGTCTGCTGCAAGGAGTGCTGAAATTCTTTGAGCCCTTCTCCCGGCAATCCAATGATTAAGTCCATATTGATATTATTCATGCCGTACTGTCTTGATAAGTGATACTTTTCAATCGTTTCTTCCACACTATGATGCCGGCCAATAGCCTTTAGTGTTTCATTCTCATACGATTGCGGGTTAATGCTAATCCGGTCAATATTGTAGCGATTTAGCACCTCTAGCTTATCAGGCGAAATCGTATCAGGACGCCCTGCTTCGACAGTCACTTCCCGTATATGCTTCACATCTGGGAACGAGCGATACATTTCTTCATACAGCAAGTCCATTTCTTCCGCTGTGATGCTCGTTGGCGTGCCTCCGCCAAAGTAAACAGTCGTCACTTTGATCCCATGTTCTTTTAGCCATGCGCCCATTTTTTGCATTTCATAATGCAGACCAAACAAAAACGTTCCCACTCTGCCAGCTTGTCCTTTAATGGCGTAAGCAGGGAACGTGCAGTAAGCACATTTTGTGGGGCAGAAAGGAATGCCAATATAAATACTCACTTCCTGCTGAAGGTCATACAGATCTGGAATGGCTTTAAGCTGACGGTCGACAATCTCCTGCATCAAATTGATTTTTTCATCATGAATCAAGTAATCACGCTTTAACGCCGCATGTGCATCTTCCTTTGACATGCCTTCTCTCAGCATCTTATGAAGCAATTTCGTCGGACGTATTCCTGTGAGAATCCCCCACTTTTGTGTCATTCCTGTGTGCTCCTGAAGCAAGTGTAAATAAACAGACAGCACTGTGTTTTTGATTTGTTTCCAGCGCTCCTTATCGTTCAAGCTCTCTGGGACATCCCGCGAAAAACGACTGGTGATGTCTGATCCATCGATATGGCCAGATGCTTCCACCATGCCATTTTCTTCTTTCCAGCTAAATTCCATGATCAAACCATCATCCAATTCACTTGGTTCAAACATCACTTCACTATCTTCTTCAAATAAATTGGCTATATTGACAAGCGGGCGATGAAATCGTTCATCTGACAGCCCTTTAATTAAAATTCGCATCATATCACCTTTATCTTCAAACTTGTTTCATTTTACAAAATTCATGTAGGAAAAGCAATGAAGGGAACAGACGAAGGCCCTGTCATTTCTTGATTGACAGGGCCTTCACTTTATTATCTCTTAATATCGAATTGATGTAAAAATCCTTCTCTTTGCTGCATTCTAAAGTATTCCTTGATCATATAAGCCACACCCTGTTCATCATGCGAGCGCGTCACCCAATCGGCTTTACGCTTGACATCATTGGGGGCATTTCCCATAGCAACGCCTAAACCAGCCAATTCAAGCATTGGAATGTCATCTGTTCCATGGCCAATGACGACCGTATCTTCTAAAGTAAAACCGAGTGCAGAGGTTAAAAGAGAAAGTCCCGCTTCCTTCGAAACCCCTTTGCATACAATATTCATTTTCTCATCACTGATCCTAATAAGATCAACAGATGGGAATGCTTGTTGAATAGTCCTGTGAATCTCAGGCTGAAGCTCCGCGGTCGAATATACTTCAATCACTGGAGTACTGACTGGTTCATCCATCAGCATATCACTTAACGATTCAACAAATTGGACAGGATAGAAAATTGGATCAGACGGATGAATGAGCGTCTTTCCCATCAGCTGAGACTGCGTTTTTTTCCGGTTGCCGATCGAGAATTTTTCATGCAGCAAGCGGACATTACAATCGAAGCTTTCAAGGATTTGCACAAGATTAAATGTCTTTTCTTCCGTTAATTTTTTCACATGAAGCGGCTCATCGAGTTTATCGGCGATAAATGCACCACTATGCGTCACAAGGGTTGATGTTGGAATCTTCAACGCCTTGGCAATTTTTTGAGCGGAACGAAAATGCCGGTTGGTGACAATCGTCACGTAAACCCCTTTTTTCTTTACATATTCCACAGCTTCTTTTGTAGCAGAATGGATTTTACCATTGGAACGAAGTAACGTCCCATCTATATTGAGTGCAAGTAGTTTTTTTGACACTGAGGCATCCCCCTTCTTGATGACTGTACTTACGATGAGGATATGCCCTAGCTTGGTGCTTTAGAACATGCAGTTGAAAGAGCCCCAGGTTATGAATAGATGGATAAATAAAAAAAGCCTACCCCTAGGCTTTTTTTTATGTATGGTTTGGATGCGTTACAATGGAGTGATGAAGCTCCCCATGATCCCCTTATCATTTACACACCAAAGCATTGCTTATATCAGATCCCCTTATGATGCTTTGCGTTTCTCCCAGAAGCGCTTCTCTCTCGTTTGGCTCACCGCCATAAATCCCAAGTGAAACGCACCCAATTGTCCCTTGAGAGCGCCTTTTTGAAAGCACTTTCAATATAAGTATTATCGCAGAATTTATGTGCTTCGACAACCTTTTTTTAAAAGATATTGAGGAGAAAAGATAAAACAAAAAAGGGCGAATGACATCGCCCTTTCCATTAGTTTTCTTCTGGATTCCCATAAAGCTCTTCAAGTGGCTTCATGATAATTTTATTTAATTCACCGATAAGAACACTCACACGTTGTTCTGCTTCCATCAACTGAGAGATTTTGTCGTGCTGCTGAACAAGAGCAACTGTTTTTTGAGCTTGCTCCACTTCTTCTTGTGTGATCTCTTGACCAGTCATTTGTTTTTGTTGAAGGTTTACTTGAATGTCACGGAAGTTCTCAAACATTCTTTTAGAGGAATCATCCGCGTTTACCTCATCATAAAGATTTCTTAAAGTTGAATATTCTTCGCTATGACGCAATGCTTTTTCAAGGTCATATGCAACATCATAAAGATTTACAGACATGTTATGTCTCCTTTCTATCCGTTATCACCGATATGATCGGCGGACACCACTCCACTATAACAAACTATGGCTTTCGTTTCACATATATACAATGAATTCATTAAAATTTCTATAGCTTGTCTTAGAATAGCGCCACAAAAACAGCCTGGATAGCACCAATCATCCCGCCTAAAAGACCGCCTAGAAATGTTATCATCTTCAGCTCCTTATTAGAGATGCTGACTACAAGCTCTTCCATTTTTTCAAGCGGGAAAAGTTCAATTTGTTCACGAATGATATCTTCAAATTGCAGCTTTGCAAGCAGACTCTCTAAAGAATTTGAAGCCGCTTCGATCCCCTTATCAATCAACACTGGCGCAAAATGTGTTTTAAGATCATCCGCTACAGCACTGACATATGTTCCAACTGGTTTGTCTAATATCAGCTTTGTAGAGAAATGAGAAAGCAATTGATTTTTCACACTAAAAATAAGTTCCTTCACATTCCATTTTTCATCAAGCTCATGAAGAGAAAATTGCTTCACCTTGTCCCATTCTTGAACAAGTAAATCTGATAAAAATCTTTTGGTTTCTGCGTTTCTTAAGAACTTGATAATTTCTGGATGCACACGATCAATTAAGCTTGAATTCCCTAGAAACATTTGAACCATACTGCCAAGCATTCCCCGTTCTTTTAAGAAATCATCAATCATATTGCCAAGCCTGGCTTTGCCTTCATCACTTTCAAAATAATGAATACCTCTCTTTAAAATATAATCTGCTGCATCTGGAATTTTTGATGATATTTTGGTTTCAACTTCTACCGGGAGCAATTCAGATAAAGTTTGCTCGTTATATGTTTCCAGCAGTGAAGCAAGCTTCTGGTCAGACCACTGATGGAGCCATTCATCTGCTTTGACATCAGCCTCTGTAACGCCGAATTTTTCTAGCAGAGAGAATACGGTGATCTCCATATTTGCGCCTTTGTCAATATATCGATGGACTGTACGCAGGATCTCCTGCTTTGCCTCCGATGATTCAAATCTTTTTTGAATACCTTCTGGCGTGAGCAAATGCTCCATAACCATGACACCAACCTGCTTGGCTACTTCGTCTCTTCTTTTAGGGATAAGCCCTGGTGTAAATGGAAGCTGTTTTCCGAATAAGTAATATGGCTTATAAGGCCTAAAAAGCATTTTAATTGCAAGATGGTTTGTCGCTGCTCCTATGACTGCGCCAATAACAATCATAAAGATAAACGTTGTGAATATATTCAAAGTCGTCATCTACCTTTCAAACAACACCCGAAGTTTATTGTTTTGATCTATACGTATTATAGTTGTTGTCAAGTTCCCAAGCAAATGAAGCATGCAGCGAGACATATGATCAAGCGATCTGTCGTAATGATAAAGGAGCATGAGCTTTATGTAAAATCATAAAAAAATGTTTTTTTGATGGTAAAAAAAGAAGTTGAAAAGAAGGTGTTTTTTAATGACAACATTAGGTATTGCGAGCCTTTCTCCGCAGTATGAAGAGGCATTCACACGGCAGCTCGCCAAAGCTGCCTCTTCTTATCGTTTAGAGGTTGTTCGTTTTACACCATTTGATTTAAAGCCGGCTTCAAATTTGATAAAAGGCCAAACATATACGAATGGCCAAGGGTTTGCCGACGCACAATTTCCGATTCCCGACTTGATTTATGACCGATGTCTTTACCGGCATGACGCACAATCTAAAAAAGCAAAACCCATCATGGAATGGCTAAAAAAATATCCAAAAACAGATTTTTTGAATACCGGCATCTCAAATAAAATGGTGCTATTTGAGCAGCTCCGTCTCCTCTCTGCTTCACAGCCATATTTACCTGTCTGCTTTTTATTAAAAGAGCCCTCAGACCTGATCAATATGGTAAGAGAGTGCGGGGCTGGCGGTTATTGTAGAATGCAGCCTCTCTCCCATCAGCATGCAGCATCTACTTACTTCATTTCCTTTGATGGCAAATCAACATTTACTGTTCAGCTAAGTTCCAATCAAACCATTACATTTTCTCGTACGTCAGAGCTGGAGCGCTGGTGCAAAAAATATGCAGGCCGGTATTTCCTTCAATTTTTCAACACGAATGATCAAAAAGAAATTTTATTCAATGAAATCAAGATTTTTCTTATGAAAGATTCACAAAATCAATGGAAACGCATGGGAATTCACACAAAATCACCTGCAGAAAATAGTC
Organism: Bacillus sp. Je.9.29.b; assembly: GCF_051129925.1. Lineage (NCBI taxonomy): Bacteria > Bacillati > Bacillota > Bacilli > Caryophanales > Bacillaceae > Bacillus > Bacillus sp. Je.9.29.b. The sequence continues at coordinate 95,254 of NZ_JBCPSO010000001.1, read as the reverse complement.
TTTTAAGTCATACACAAAAATCAGCTCCTGTGATAGGCTTTGAACACTATCTAAATACATTGCAGCCACACATCAAGGAACTCCTTTTAGATGATATTGCATCCATTCAGGCATCAATCCCAGCTTATATAGATAAAACTTACTCTCCTTGCTTTGAATTCGCAGTAGACTTACTTCATTCAAGTGAAGGCAGACTTTTCATATCAAATATCAGATCAAAGCCAGGGCGATCCGCTTTTTTAAAAGTTTATCCTGACAAGGAACACGAATTGATTCGTATCATTCTTGAACATGCTCAATCGATAAAGTCTCAACCGAAGGAGGTTTCTAATGAACAGAAAGCGCTGCATCATCGCCCCACACCTCACAAGTGAAAAAACAATTCATCTTCCCGTCCATTATAAACAGAAAGATGCCATCTATTCTCTTGCTCTAGGGTCTCGTTTAGTAGATGGCTTCAACATTTCCTATCATCAGCATCCAAATAAAATTTTATTGTCTGAAGATCTATACAGAAGTTTACTGATTCCTTACCAATCAAAAGCTGATGTGATCATCATTGACCATACACTTTTTATAGGGCCGTTGATGGGCATTTTCACTGCAGGTTTTGAGCAAAGTACACAGCCATTAGGAACGAGATCAGAATTTTTTATCAAACTGCTGCACTCTTTCAGGCAGCATCCTGGTTTTGCCTATCTTTTTGGGTCACATTCTATTGATTGGGAAAAAGGAATTGTAGAAGGACTGTTCTACCACCAAGATTCATGGGTTAAAAAACAGCTTCCCCTTCCGTCAGTCATTTATGACCGGCTTCCAAATAGAAAAGCTGCTCAGTCGGCACTCATTCAAGAAACGAAGCGAAAACTCACCCAAGACTATGATATCCCTTGGTTCAATCCTTACTTTTTTAATAAATGGGAGATTCATGAACAGCTATTAACAGATGAAAAAACATGGTCCTTTCTCCCACATTCTGTACAATTAGATCCCGTGGACGCTCTAAGTAAAATTGAAACACTTCTCTACCTGCATCAAGTTATATACTTAAAACCGACAAACGGAAGTCATGGAGACGGGATTTATCAGTTAAAGAAGGAAAACGACGGAATCACTGTATTCTCAAATTTTGGAATGCCCATTCCATATGATTCAATAGATCAGTTTGTTCAAAGGCTGCGAAAGGATCATGCAATTCATGATTTTATTGCACAACAAGGCATTGAGCTTCTTCAAATAGGCAATCAACCGATGGATTTCAGAGTTCATACGAATAAAAATAAAGAAGGTGATTGGACAGTCACAGCAGCAGCAGCAAAGGTTTCTGGAGATCATACCATCACGACTCACCAGTTACACGGGGGAACGGTGAAAACACTTTATGCTGTCTTTCCAGAAGAAAAGAAACGTTTGCAGATTTTACAGCAGCTTTCTCATACTGCCATCATGCTTAGCCAAGTGATAGATCAAAAAATGACCGGGCATATTGGTGAAATCGGTTTTGACTTAGGCATTGATCAAACAGGTGCAATTTGGATGTTCGAAGCCAATTCTCGCCCTGGCCGAGAGATTTTCCAGCATGTCTCTTTGAAAAAATCAGAATGGCTGATTGGGAAAAGAATCATGGATTACGCATCTTACCTTTCAAAAACGGCACTCACCACTTCAGATCACACGAACGTCTACTGACGCTTTTTTGTCACATGGCAGTGCTCTTAAATTTATGCTTTTTCTATGCTCTTTTCATGAGATGAGATACAATAAAATCAAGTTCAAGGTTGTTTCCGTGTTGTCGTGTTTGTTTATTGTTTCATCAATAAAAGCAAGGAGGCAATGATGATATGATTTCTCATTTTCAATGGAAACCCCTTTTTAAGAAAGCACAATTGCCAGGCTGGAAAATATCCTTTTTCCACAATGGTGCGCACTATGAAGGCATCTACCACAAAACAGGTGACATTGAATGGGGATCTCAGCTTCCGCCCCATGAAGTTGAGCCAACTTTAAAAGAAGAAATCCACGAATTAATGCTGTTCCATGTCTATGATTAAACTGTTTAAGGAGCCCCGCCATGTTAGAAAAATTAAAACTTGTTTACGGAGACCATATCATCAGCACACCTACTCATGACAAACATATTCTTTGGTATCAAACAGAAGAAGGCGAAATATTTGGAGTAAACAAATCGGAGCTTTCAGAAAGAGAAACACTTCTTCTCAACTCTTTTCTTACACCAATTGAGCTATTTCAAAAAGCGCAGACCGAGGATGAACAAAAATGGTTCAGCTATCTTTTTGAAAACAAACCACTAACTGTCCAACATCCCGTCCGTGTTTATTATTTTCAAATGATCCATCAAGAAGAACAAAGACAGCAAATAAAAGAGGCTGTGAATAACAGCCTCGAACATACTCATTTCATATGGACAGGCCCTGAAACAGCTATGCTGATTCAACCAAATGCCACATCAGAAAACAGTCAATTAGATCAGTTAAATGATTTGTCTCTGGCTATTACAAGTGATTTTTTAACAGACTCAGTCTTTATACAAGGACAGCTGCATTTGCCAAATGACCATTTACAGATGAGGCTATTAAATGAACAACAGCTCTTTTTATGTCATATACAGCGAGAAAAGCTTAGATCAGGGGCTGCCACATTTTATCAATGCCTGCCTTCGTTCATTTGTTATGATGTTTCTGCACTCTCTCACGCTATTTCAGATGCTTTTAAAGAAGCGGTCTTTGATCGGGATGTTTACCGAACTCTCATGACCTATATGCAATGTAATTTAAACGCATCCAAGGCAGCAAAAGCGTTATATGTTCACAGAAACAGTCTTCAATATCGAATTGATAAATTTATTGAGCGCACTGGGCTAGATATACGACATTTTCCAGAAGCATCCGCTGCTTATTTGATGATGACTCTACTCGATCTTTCATAAAGAATGAAGACATGAGCATCCTGCCCAAAAATGAAAATAGGATGTTGTGCACGTTGTCCATTTACAGACTCTTCCTCATTTTATACACTTTATTTACTAGTAAAGCGCTTTCAAAAAAGAGGGACTGGGGAGGCTGACATCTAATGGCTGAAATGATGCTGAATCAAATTTATAAAGTATATGATAACAAGGTAACAGCAGTAGACAACTTTAATCTACATATAGAAGATAAAGAATTTATTGTGTTTGTTGGTCCATCAGGCTGCGGAAAATCAACAACCCTTCGCATGATTGCAGGTCTAGAAGAAATTTCACAAGGAGACTTTCTGTTAGATGGAAAACGGATGAATGATGTAGCGCCGAAAGACCGGGATATCGCAATGGTTTTCCAAAACTATGCATTATATCCTCATATGAATGTGTACGATAATATGGCTTTTGGATTAAAGCTGCGGAAGTTTCCGAAAGCAGAAATTGATGAGCGGGTTCGAAATGCCGCTAAAATATTAGGGCTTGAGCAATATTTAGACAGAAAACCAAAAGCACTGTCTGGAGGTCAAAGGCAGCGTGTTGCACTTGGCAGAGCGATTGTACGTGATGCAAAGGTTTTTCTTTTGGATGAGCCGCTTTCTAATTTAGATGCAAAACTCCGTGTTCAGATGCGTGCTGAAATTTCTAAGCTTCATCAGCGTCTGCAAACGACATTTATCTATGTGACACATGATCAGACTGAAGCCATGACAATGGCAACACGCCTTGTTGTCATGAAAGATGGTTTTATTCAGCAGGTAGGAGCGCCGAAAGATGTATATGAAAACCCAGAGAATGTGTTTGTAGGTGGATTTATCGGCTCACCTGCGATGAACTTTTTCACAGGAAAGCTCTCTGACGGTGCCATTGCGGTTGGAAAAACTCATATTCGTGTACCAGAAGGAAAAATGAAAGTATTACGCAGCCAAGGCTATATTGGAAAGGATGTCATTTTAGGCATCAGACCAGAAGATTTTCACGATGAACCAGTATTTATAGAGGCGTCTGAAGGCACAAAAATTCATGCTGACGTAGAAGTAGCTGAATTAATGGGGGCAGAAACGATGCTTTATTCTTCTATCGATGGTCAATCATTTATTGCACGTGTTGATTCTCGTACCGATGTACAGGCCGGACAGTCTATCCCTCTTGCGATTAATATGAACAAAGCCCATTTCTTTGATGCGGATACGGAGCTGCGCATTCGCTCAGCAGAATAAAAAGATATATAAGCAGCGCCATCACTCATCATTGGGTGATGGTTTTTTGTATGTTAACACAACATTTACCATGTTCTTTTCTCGTATGTTTTTTTCGGAAATAACCATAATACTTAGTACAAAGCAGTTACTGCATTGGGTTTCGCCAAGTGGCAAATGACTTGATCATTTCGCTGGTGCGATTCCAGCAAACCCAACCAAAAAAACAAATCATATACAAAAAGGAGAATCACATCATGGCAAATTCTAATAGTTCAAACCAATTACTAGTTCCTGGAGCAGAGCAAGCGATCGATCAAATGAAATACGAAATCGCTTCTGAATTTGGTGTAAACCTTGGAGCAGAAACAACATCTCGTGCTAACGGTTCAGTTGGTGGAGAAATTACAAAACGTCTTGTGTCTTTCGCTCAACAAAACCTTGGCGGAACAAAAGCTTAATTTCATATTTGGATCATAGAAGGCACCTCTTATGGTGTCTTCTTTTTTTGTTTTTATCCCTCACCAAACTCCTTTCAGCTCATATCATGTAGTAGAAAGGAGCGGATCTTCATGGACATTATTTCTGGTATGAACTTTGAACTTTTACAATTTGTAGGGATCTCTCTATTATATGAATATGCTCATAGTATTCGGTCCTTTCACCTTTATAAAAAAAGCATCACATAAAAGTTGTACCATTTTGGGTTCTTTTCACTTATAGTATGTAGTGGAGGGATCGAACAGATGAAAATAGCTCTTTTCGGTGCTCATGGACGTGTAGGACAAGCATTTCTTCGTTTCGTTCAAGTAGATGATCGTTACATGGTTCGTTCATTGATTCGGACAAACCGAGAAGAAATGCTTGCGGGTATGTTTCAAGTCACCGGCAATTCAAGAAATCGGGAAGATGTGCTTGAGACAATCAAAGGAGCAGATATTGTTGTGAGCTGTCTATCAACAGATGGTGATGATACATTATCTGTTTCAATGGAGCATATCGTACAAGCCATGAAGCAAACAAATACATCTAGAATTATTACAATTGGTACAGCAGGTATTTTAAAAGCAAGAAAGCAGCCGGAGCTCTACCGTTTTGAAACAAATGAATCAAGACGGACCACTTCCCGAGCAGCTAAAGAGCATGCGAAAGCGTTTGAAATCCTTCAATCGACTGATCTAGATTGGACCATTATTTGTCCAACCTATTTACCAAATGGAGAAGTGACACGGTCATATCGCTATGAGAAAGATTTTCTCCCTATAGATGGAAAGAAAATTTCAGTTGAAGATACCGCACACTTTTTATATCAGCAGTTAAATTCGAAGGAGTTTGTACATCAACGCGTCGGCATCGCTTATTGATGATGCAGCCTGTCCAAACAATATAATCAGTAAAAGTCGAGAACAGAATCCTCGACTTTTTCATGCAAAGGAAAAGAGCCTCATTCAATTGGAAGAGGCTCTTTTTTTCTACTATTCATCAGCTGTTGGCAACAGCACCTTTTTGCAGTTCATACATTTGTGCATACAGCCCTTCTTGCTGCATGAGTTGTTCATGACTGCCACGCTCGACGATTTCACCTTTTTCTAACACCAAGATCATATCGGCTTTCTTAATGGTGGATAATCGGTGAGCAATCACAAAAGTCGTCCGTCCTTCTTTGACTACATCAAGTGCCCGCTGAATGATCGCTTCTGTTTCTGTATCAATGTTGGCTGTAGCTTCATCTAAAATTAAAATCGCTGGATCATACGCCAATGCGCGCGCAAATGAAATCAACTGACGTTCCCCCGAGGAAAGGGTGCTTCCCTTTTCAACGACTGGTTCATCAAAGCCTTCTGGCAGGTGCTTCAATAACTCTGCGGCACCTACTTGCTTTAATGAGGATTCAATGGTTTCTCTTTTGATGTCTTCATTCCCTAAGCTGACATTGGAGGCAATCGTTCCAGAAAATAAATACGGGTCTTGCAGCACGATGCCCATTTGTTTACGCAGCGTTTGGCGCGACTGATCATAAATGCTTTCACCATCTATGAGAATGTCTCCTTTCTGAATGTCATAAAAACGCAGCAGCAAGTTCATGATCGAGCTTTTCCCAGAACCAGTATGCCCCACTAGTGCAACCGTTTGACCTTTCTTCGCTTCAAACGTAATGTTCTTTAAGACATTTTTCCCTTCATTATAAGCAAAGGTGACATCTTTGAACTGAACGTGTCCCTCCAGCTTCTTCTGAACAGGTTCTTCAACTTCTGTTCCTGGTTCATCTAATAATCGGAAAACCCTTTCCGATGAAACCCTTGCTAACTCCAACCTAGAGAACTGATTCACAATGCCTGTAATCGGCTGGAACAATCGATTTAAATAATCGACAAATGCATAGAGCACACCAATGGACACAATGCCTGTCGCACTTAGCGACGCACCACCAAAATACCAAATGAGTGCCACATATGCTAAATTTCGCAGCAGGTTAACCAAGTTATGTGAAAGAAGTGAATTTAAATGCAACATCTTTCGCTGATATCGAAAGTGATTGTTGTTCAGCTCATCAAATTCCTCTTGCGTCGCTTTTTCATGACGAAACGCTTGAATGATTGTCATCCCTTGAATGGCTTCATTTAGTTTGGCATTGATTTCACTGATGATTGAACGAATGCGGTGATTGTACACTGATGCAAACTTTCTATAAGTCATCGACCAAAGGAAAATAATCGGTACAGCGACCAAACAGATGAGTGCCAGCTTCACATTTAATAAAAACATGGCAATGTAAATCCCAATCATGTAAATAGCACTTGTCACGAAATTTGCAAGGACCGTTACATATAAATCACGAATGGTTTCCGTGTCATTTGTAATCCTCGCGACAACTTTTCCAGCCGGTAAATTATCAAAATATCGGATCGGCAGCGTTTGGATGTGCTCAAATACGTCTACCCTCATTTTTTGAATAATTCGATTTGCAATCCTCTGGAGCAAATAATGCTGCCCATACTGAAAGAAAATCGCAACGATGAGCAGTCCTAGATAAAATAGAACAAGCTGCACCAAACCACTGATTTCTGGCTGATAAAAAGCGAAAATCTCCTCTTTTGATAAACGCTTTACCTCATAGGTTTCACGCTCGTTCCCATTATCAATGGTGAGCTGATCTCCCGATATTTTTCTGTTTCCATCAAAACGAATCGGCTCATTCACAAAATAGTAACCGAACCCGACTTGCACTACATTGATTTGCTTTCCAGAATCCATTCCATTATTTAATCGATCGCTTCGTATATAGTTATTTCCCTGGTAATAAACGGTTTTGTCTGTCTTTTCATGGACCTCGACATACGGTTTTTCTACACCTAAAATGTGATCATCAATCATTTTCTTCCCAATAAATGGCCCTGTCAGCTCAGCACCAACTGCAATCATGAGAAAGATTAAGGCAACAGACAATACTTTCTTATATAGGAGTGCGTAGGCAAGGAGTCTTCTTCCTGTTGTCATGCCTCATCCCCTCCTTCCAGCTGATTTGTTAGCTGCTGACGCAAAAATTGTTCTTTGTACCACCCATCCTGCTGGATGAGCTCGTTGTGGGTGCCCTTTTGGACAATGCGTCCTTCTTCCATGACAAGAATGAGATCCGCATGTTCTACAGCTGATAGGCGATGAGTTGTAATAAACGTCGTTTTGCCATGACGGTTTTGTCTTAGATTTTCTAGGATAGCGGTTTCTGTTTTTGCATCTACAGCAGATAATGAGTCATCCAGAATTAAAATGTCTGGATCAATTAATAAAGCACGTGCAATGGATATTCGCTGTTTTTGTCCGCCTGAGAGCGCCACACCTTTTTCCCCAACCATGGTCTCCAGACCCTCTGGCAGAAGGCGTAGATCCTTTTCAAAGTAAGCATCCTTAATTGCTTGTGCTAACTCATCTTGTTTCGCGTCCCGATGACCAAAGCGCATATTCTGTTCCACACTTTTTGAGAAAAGAATATGATCCTGAGGGACGTATCCGATCCATTGAAATAACTGATCTAACTCAATGTCTTGGATTGGAACACCTGATAGCAAGATTTGCCCATCACCTGCCGGGTACTGGCGCAGAAGCTGTTTGACAATGGTCGTTTTGCCGCTTCCCGTTTTGCCTGTAATCCCAATCGTCTGTCCTTTTCGAACGGTAAAGGACACATCAATGAGATTATCTTTAGATGAAGTTGGATACCTGAATGTCACATGATCAAACTCAATATCTCCAGGCTCTTGTAACGTTTTCGGCTGAGCAGCATCTGTTACGTCCGGCTTGTAGCTGAGTGTATGATTTAACCGGTCTAACGACGCATTTCCTCTTTGCATAATATTAATCAATTCGCCGATCGCAAACATTGGCCAGATCATCATGCCAAGATAGACGTTAAATGCAACAAGCTCCCCAATGGTTAAATCACTTTGGAACACGAGATAGGCTCCGTAGCCGATTCCGATTAAGTAGCTGATCCCCACAAGTAATTTCACTGTCGGTTCAAACAAAGAATCAATGATCGCCACTCGCATGTTTTTTTGAAATACATCATCTGTCATTTCTCGAAAGCGTTCGACATCTTGTTTCTCCTGCACAAAAGACCGAATGACCCGGACACCTGCCACTGATTCAAGAACGCGATCGTTCATATCTCCAAATGCATCTTGAGCGACTGTAAAGCGCTCATGGATTTTGCTTCCATAAAACGCAATCAAGAGCGCCATCAGCGGCATAGGAATAATCGCCATTAAGGTTAATTTCCAGCTAATCGTCAGCCCCATCGTAAAGAAGATCATCAGCATATAAGCAGTGGAATCAACCAAGGTCAGAACGCCGAAGCCTGTTGTTAAGGCCACAGCATTCAAGTCGTTTGTACCTAATGCCATTAAGTTGCCGGTTTTTTTCTTTTCATAAAAGGTAGGCGTCATCTTAAGCAAGTGGCGCATCAGTTTCCCACGCATCACACGCTCCATGACATTTGCGCCGCCAAATAACTGATACATCCAAAAATATGTAAGTGTATAGACGACGACACCTAGTAAGCAAAAAATGGTCACATAAAACACAATACTGGATGTTGTAAATTGACCAGAACGAATGTCATCAACTGCCTGGCCAAGGTATCTTGGCGGCAGCATTTCAAGCACATTCACAATGAGCAGGAGCGTAATAGCAATCGTATAACGCCTCCACTCTTGTTTAAAGAACCAGCCTAATTTCGCAAATACTGAAAACATGTTTGTCTCTCCTTTTCAAGCTAGCCGCTTTCTAAATTTTCCTGCAAGTCACCTTGTTTCGTTTTTTGAGGTTTTGTCATTTGTCTTGATTTTGGCATGTTCACATGCTTTCACTCCTCTTCATTTACTTGTTGTTTTTCATCCCTTTATTTCGAAATGCGAAATGAATTCAACAAAAAAAGAGGCCACCAGCTGGCTGGTACGCCTCTTTTCGTCATGTAAAAAGGCGCATGTTGACAAATACGCAACATACGCCTTGATTCATCCGATCAATTGGAACAGACGAGTTCCTTTTCAATGACCAATGAAGGTGTAATTGTCACGTGAATCAACCCATTCATGCAGTTTGGTTTCATTCTTCCAATGTTGCACATGACATTTCCTCCTTTTGGCTCTTGAATCTTTTTTTATCTTATAGCGGCTGTCACCATTTTGTCAATAAATATTTTTCAATAAATGAAATTTTCTAACAAAAATCAATCTTCCTTATGTGTATCTTTTTCTATTAACGGGTATACCATGAGTGTAAAGACTCCTTTTGAAAGGAATGAGGACATTGTTTCAAGCTGATCGGATGGTCGTTGCGTTTGATGGACATGAAGACAGTAAGAAAGCATTAAAAAAGGCAATCGCTTTAGCTAAAACCTTACATGCCAAGCTGACCGTTACCTATGCACATGATGGCAAAACAGACAGACAGGTGTTTGATGTGCCGCGCCCAATGACTGGCGGAGCTTATATCGGCGGCGGTACGGCAGATCTTCAAACACCCCCTGTATATGTACCTCATGATGAACAGCAAAATCCCTTGATTTTTGAAGACCATACAGAAGAGGTCGTTGCGGAAGCAAGAATGCTTTTAAATGAGGAGCAGTTTGAGGCTGCCATTGAAATTGTAGAAGGAGAACCAGCGGAAGCGATTATCGAATATGCGGAGGAAATATCAGCAGACCTCATCGTCATGGGAGCACGTGACCAAAGCAGATTGAAAAAAATGCTGTTTGGCAGTGTGAGTGAAAAGTTATCAGCAAAATCAGATATACCTGTGCTTATTGTGAAATAAACGCATCACAAAAGGCTGTAAACATTGGTTTACAGCCTTTTTTTATTTATGAAGAGATCGATGCTTCACTTTCATGTTTAATTTTTTGCTGGAAGCCTTCCTGTACACGCTTTGTCAGCTTGCCTGGAACGCCTTCCCCTACTGGCTCGCCATCTATTTCAACAATCGGAATGACTTCAGCTGTCGTCGAGCTGATGAAGATTTCCTGAGCGCGCAGCAGTTCTTCTTTGCTTATACGAGTTTCTTCAACAGTACACCCTTCTTCCTCACATACCTCCAGCAGCTTTCTACGAGTAATGCCGTTTAAAATGAGATTGTTTGCAGGGTGAGTACGAATCACGCCATCAATCACGGCATATACATTCGAGGAGGTTCCCTCGGTCACAAAACCGTCTCTCACAAGGATTGCTTCAAACGCACCAGCTTCAGATGCTTTCTGCTTTTCCATGATGTTATATAAAAGGTTTAAGCTTTTGATATCACACCTTAACCAGCGAAGATCCTCAGATAAAATGGCCTTTGCCCCAGCTTTCTGCTCTTGAACAGGCTTTTTCACCTGGAACGTATATGCCGTGATTTGAGGAGTAAGAGAATTACTATATTGATGTTTACGAGGGGCGACACCCCGCGTGACTTGAATATACACACCGCCATCTGTTAATTGATTGTGAGCGACGAGCTGTTGTAACTTTTCTTCCATTTCAGATACTGTACCTTGCAGATGAATGCCAATTTCCTTTGCACTCTTGAACAGACGCTCTGTATGTTCCTTTAACGTAAACAAAGTACCATTGTATACACGGATGACCTCATAGACTCCGTCACCAAATTGATAGCCTCTGTCCTCAATATCAACATGTGCATCCTTTTTTTCAATGAAATCTCCATTGTACAATATTTTCATATGGAATCTCCCCTTCGCTTTGCATTAATGGTTGAATCTGATGCTATCTTAGCGGATAAATGGGTTCGTTTCAATGATTATTCAGAATTATTTCACATCATATGAAATGGATAACCTTTCATTGTAACAAATATAGATTGATAACCAAAAAGATTCCAATTTTTTAGCATCTTCTATATTCATAGGCTCTTTTTTCCTGTATACTTACTCCATATAAACACGACAAAAAACAGCGAAAAAAGACAGAATCCACTACATGATTCGACACAAATTTTTGATTTATTGGAGCGATTGTAATGCAACGGGTTAAAAAAAAACAGACACCTTCAAACACAATGCTGCTCTCAAAGGCGATTGGTTTTGTCATCCTGACACTGATCCTCTTTTTTATTTGGGATATGTCCAAAACCAATATGCAGGCAGCAGATCAGCCGGCGAAATTGTCTGCGAGCAGTCAATTTAGGGACACAAGCACTAGTATGAAAGCAAAAGATGCTTCTCGGAAAACATTAGATGCACATTTTAAGATCAATTCAAATAAACATGTAACGGATCAAACGATCTTTTTAACCTTTGATGATGGTCCATCAGCGACTTCAAATCAGCTGTTAGATGTGCTAAAAGCGCATCAAGTGAAAGCCACATTCTTTATGCTCGGACCGCAGATTAAAGAACACCCGGCAGCTGTGAAAAGACTCCATCAAGAAGGTCATCAATTAGGGCTTCATGGCATCACCCATGATGTGAAACGCTTTTATCAAAAAAAAGATTCTCCTGTAAACGAGATGAAGGAAGATCAGCGCATTTTGGCTTCTGTCACAGGTGAGTATACCCATCTTGTAAGAACACCTTATGGCAGCACCCCAAATTTAACCGATCAGCAAAAGGCACGTTTAAAACAAAAAGGCTTTGTCTACTGGGACTGGACCATTGACAGTCTTGACTGGAAATATAAAAGCTCAAAATATGTACCAGAGGTATTAAATCAGCTGCAAGTGCTGGAGACAAAATATCCAAAAGAACCAAAAATCATCTTAATGCATGATCAGCCGGCGACGGCAAAATACTTAAGCAGCTTAATTACGCAGCTAAAGGCAAAGGGCTATACATTTGAAGTCCTTGATGAAACAATGAAGCCGCTGCAGCAATAAAGTAAAACCCGCACCTTTAGGATGCGGGTTTTTAATGATTTATAAAGCTTTCACGAGATCACCAATTCGCTCATGAAAGACAAGATCAAAAAGCGGATCGAATTCTGTTTCACTCAAATTCATCATCACCATGAAGATGGAAGGATCATGAGCTGCATCTTCTGGAATATACCTTGCTGGCGCTACCTCCAGGGAAGTCCCCATGACGAGAAGCATGTCCGTTTTCTGAAGTGATATCTCCACTTGATCTAAATGTTTGACCATATCGCCAAATAGGACAACATCTGTTTTTAGCACACGTCCACACGTACTGCCGTCTGAGGAAACCCTTTGACAGACCGGCACCTCCTCTTTTAATAAATAAGGCAGATCATATACCGCCTGGCACGATGGACAAGTGGCCGTTTGAATGGAGCCATGGAGTTCATATACATGCTGGCTTCCCGCCTTTTTATGAAGACCGTCAATATTTTGGGTAAAAATATCCACATGTTTCCCTTGTCGCTCAAGGCTGGCTAAAAAGGTGTGCCCGCTATTTGGCTCATATTCTCCACTCATTTTCATCTGAAACAATTCCTTAAATTTCGGCCAGAATTGATGAGGGTTTGATAAAAAGTAGGACCGGCTCATCGCTTCCATGCGGGAAGTATCTTCTGTCCACAGACCACCCGTTGATCTAAAATCAGGAATACCGGATTCTGTACTCATACCTGCACCTGAGAGTACTGTGATATGTGAAGCCTGCGATAATTTCTCTCTTAACACATCCACCTTTGTTTGGTCCACGCATCATTCCTCCTTTATTCACCCAGCTGCTTCTCACCTTTTTGTTTCATATAAATGGCCTGACCAGGGAAAGCAAATTCTACGCCTTCCTCGTGGAAAATATCTATGATGCGATAGTTAATATCCTGCTTAATATCAAGGTTTTCAGACCAAGCTGTCGTGTTTGTGTAAAAGTTGAAAAACAAGTTCAAATAGCTGTCTGCCAGTACATCGAGATTTACCATGATTGTCTCCTTATGCACACCATCATGCTCGTGAAGCATCTGTTTGAGACGCTTAATACACCTATCAATATTTTCCTTTGGTGTATTGTAGGAAACGCGAACAGAGAACGTAATCTGACGTTTATTCATTCTTGTCCAGTTTGTGATTGGCTCCTTAGAAAGCGTAGAATTCGGAACGGTCACGACGGCTTCAGCAGGTGTTCGAAACCTTGTACTTCGAAATGTAATGTCCTCCACAGTCCCAAGAACACTTGGTGTCTCCACAAAGTCGCCCATCGTAAAAGGCTTCTCTGTAATGATGACAATCCCTCCAAAAAAGTTAGCCACTGTATCCTGAGCGGCGAGCGCAAAGGCTAGACCACCTAGACCAAGACCTGCCACAAGTCCATTTACGTCATAATTAAATTCTTGTGCAATGACACTAATACTCAGTGCAATAATAATGAAGCGAAGTACCTTTGATAAAAATGGTGCTAAAATATCATCCATATCTAATTCAAATTTCGAATTGACCTTTTGAAACAAGAAAGAAGATGCAGCGGTTAAATTACAAAGCCCCCACGTCAGCATCAATATAATTGAGGATCTATACAATTTAATGATGACATCCATATGGTGCTCAAAGTATGGTGCCTGTCTTAACGCAAAATATAAACCAAGTGCCACGAAAAACAGCCTGGCTGGTTTTTCAAATGCCACAACAATTTGGTTAATGACCTCCGTTTTAGACCGATTCGTCAGCCTAAACAGAAGCTGAAATAAATACTTCGTAAATACTTTCCGAAGCAATAAAAAAAGCAATAAAATACAAAGGCTAATACCAATTTGGATCGCAATATCTACTGTAAAATATGTATCCATCCATTTTTGTGTAAACATGTCTGTCTCTCTCCTTTAAAACAATCCTCTCTAGTTTATAATATAACCTTCGTTCATGTCCTCTCTTAAATGTCTGACCTCTACATAAAAAGCCTCGGGACAGATCCCGAGGCATGAAGTTCAAATATGAAATTTTGGCTAGAGACATATCGACGGGCAGCAAACTACTTTTTCTTCTGAGCCTGATCAAGGAGAGTCGCTTTAAACATTTCAGCATCCGTTTCGGCCTTAATACGTTCTTCCACTCTAATTCTCCCTTTACCCAATCATCTCGCCTCCTTTTCATCATTATAAAACATCAGAATTTTCAGTCAACATGACGAAAGCACTAATATTTTGACGAACGCTGACGATTTGGACAAAATTGATCGAAGAAAAAATGATGTAGTTCAGATTTACTCAATAAGAGCTTGGGATATTCCTGCAACTTTTCACCTTTCATACACGATGCTTTCTCACCATATGCCATGTTCCATTACATACAGCTCTCCCTCGTACCATATAGTAAAGAAGGAAAAACAGCAAAAATTTGATATGATAAGACCAGAACTTATGTCAGGAGCTGGAGCATGTGTATATTATTGCGCATAGAGGGTCCTCAAGCGCTGCCCCAGAAAATACAATCGCTGCATTTGATTTAGCTGTTCAGCAGGGTGCGGATTATATTGAGTTAGACGTCCAGCTGACAATGGATCAGCACGTAGCCGTCATCCATGATGATACTGTTGATCGAACGAGCAACGGAAGCGGCTTAGTGAAAAGTTATACACTTGATCGGCTGAAGAAATTAGATGCAGGAAGCTGGTTCGATTCTCAGTACGCCAACGAACGAATTCCCACCTTACAGGAAATTCTTGAAAGATACAGTCAGCGTGTCGGGATACTGATTGAGATCAAGCATCCAAAACGGCAGATTGGGATTGAAAAGGCAGTTGTCGACATCATCAACCGGTTTGCCTATTCCCGTCACATCATGGTTCAATCTTTTGATGCCAATGCACTTCAAAGAGTCAAAGCTTACGCCCCTTCTCTTCGAACAGCTTTTATTATAAAACCCTCTGCCTTTAAACTGACGAAAAGGAAATTAGTGGAGTACAGCTCCTTTGCGGATTGCCTTAATATGAAGAAAACGATGATCAACAGATGGTGGATTGATCGCATCCACTCATTTGGAATGGATGTCTTTATATGGACAGTGAAAGATCAAAAAACAGCCGACAGGATTAAAACATACCACATTGATGGAGTGGTGACGGATCACCCGCCATTTTTTCTAAAGGAGAAATGATTAAATGAAAGCATATCTCGCCGTATTTATCGGTGGATTGGTTGGTACCCTTTGCAGATATGAACTTAGCCAATCCGTTGTCAGCCAGACATTCCCCTATGCAACACTGATTGAAAACATGACAGGCAGTCTGCTTCTTGGCTTTTCAACAGGGTATTTTATGTTTCGGAAGGGAAAAAAATATCTTGCTGCTTTGATCGGAACAGGATTTTGCGGTGGTTTTACGACAATGTCCACTTTTTCTAAAGAAACGGTTCTCTTATTACAGGATGGACTGTTCACATCAAGTATCATGTACATTATACTCTCAGTGATTGCTGGAGTGGGCGCTGCCTTATGTGGGCTGATCACCGCTCAGCGTCTCTTTCAACAAAATGAGCAGCCGAAAGGAAGCAGATAAATGATTGTATTTTATACAGCTGTTGCCGGCGGGATGGGCAGTACCCTTCGTTTTTTCCTCAGTCAATCGATTCAGAAAACCAAGTTTCATACTCGTTTTCCGTATAGTATTATTCTCATCAACTTACTCGGCGCTGCCGGTTTAGGTTTACTGACAGGTGCAGTAACTGACAATGATCCGCTGCTTATGATCATTGGTACTGGGTTTTTCGGTGGTTTTACAACCTTCTCTACATTTAGTGTAGAGGCTGCGTCCATGCTGTGTGAGCGGCAAATTGGACTTCTTGCTGTCTACTTATTGGTCACAATCATCGGATCTTTATGTCTCTTTGCTGCGTTTTATCAAATAGGCCAGCATCTTTTTTAAATATTTGTAATAGCGGCTAAGCTGATGAGCAGCTGATCCATGAGCTGGCGCTTCATCAAAAAGAGTGTTTTTTCACTATAGCCAATTTCCATTGCACACTTTGCCATCCGCCAATCTCGAAAATATTTGTAATCGATGAGCTGCTGCTCTATTTCGTCCAACTCTTTTAATGCCGTTTCAATACAAGCAACGATGAGTTCATACTGACTTTTTTGCTCTTCTAACTTTTTCCGTGTCATGTGGTCGAGATGATGCGGGCTTCTTTTTTCAAGCTGCCTTTCGATATTTAAGATTGCTGCTTGATAATTTTTGAAATTCTTTAAATGAAACTCAATTCGTTTCATTGAGGTTTTTTTCTCCGTGATACTTGCTGTTTCATACCAAAGCATGTCCATCCCCCTCTATCGAACGTTTGTTCTTATTATATATCGAACATACATTCTTTTAAAAGAGACTAAATACCTAAAAAAACCTTGAGCTTATTTTTCGCTCAAGGTCATTTCGTTTACTAGCAGCGGCTCCTTTAAATCAAGCCCAGTGCGTGCGCTGCCTTTTTCTGACGATGTGACGCCTTTTTTCAAATCGATCTTTTTAACGTAGCGTCCATCCATTTCCAGCACTTTCATTCGAATATCATCAAGATAGACGGATTGTCCTTCTCTGATATCAATATTCTCTTTTAAGATGAGTCCGCCGATTGTATCAATTTCCTCATCATGATAAGAGATCTCGATCAAATCTTGAACTTCATCTAATCTCACTTTGCCATCTAAAACATAATGATGATCCGCTCTTTTTTGAATAACTGGCTGCTCATCTTCATCGAATTCATCTCGAATATCTCCGACAATCTCTTCTAAAATATCTTCCGTTGTGACAAGTCCAGACGTTCCGCCATATTCGTCAGTTAAGATCGCCATATGCATTCTATCACGCTGCATTTTGACGAGAAGCTCTTGAATAGGAATCGTGTCAATGACCTCTATCACTGGATATATATAATCTTGAATTTTCAGTTGATCTTTTTCTCCTTGATACACAAGATCTGCAAAGAGCTGCTTTTTGTTCAGCATGCCGATGACATGGTCTTTATCTCCTGAAAACACAGGGAAACGTGTATACTTTTCCTGTGTCATGATGGCGAGGATATCATCTAACGGCATATCTTCTGGAATCGCACAAATTTCTCTCCGCGGTATCATGATCTCTCTGGCAATTCGATTATCAAAATCGAAAATCTTGTTCATATAATTATATTCTGATGGGTTGATTTCCCCATTTTTTAAGCTCTCAGATAATAAAATCTTCAATTCCTCTTCAGAATGGGAATGTTCTTTTTCAGACCCCATATCGATACCCATCATTTTAGTAAGCACACGGGCTGACCCGTTTAACACATAAATGAAAGGGAACATAAGGATATAAAATGCATGCAGCGGGCCTGACAGCCATAGCGTCATTTTTTCCGCCTTTTGAATGGCAAGCGTTTTTGGTGCAAGCTCACCTACAACTACATGCAAAAAGGTAATAATAGAGAACGCAAGTGTTGCTGAGATCAGGCTGATTGCTGAATCAGGAATGTTTGTCAAACCAAAACCTCGAACCAAAAGTTCTTTCACAGCCGGCTTACCAATCCACCCTAAACCAAGGGATGTCACTGTAATACCGAGCTGACAGGCTGACAAATATTCATCTAGCCTTGATGTCACCTTTTTCGCCATGATGGCCTTTTTGGACCCTTCGGCAACAAGCTGATTAATTCTTGAACTTCTCACCTTTACTATGGCAAATTCAGATGCAACAAAGAAAGCTGTTAAAGCAATCAAAACACCGACTATACTCAGATTAACAATATCGTCCATTTAACCTTGCTCTTTCTTAGAAGAACAAGGAGTCACCTCCTGATTGATGATGTTATGTTTTGCAAAACGGTTAACTGATTAAATAAGACTACATTGAGGGCCCCACTTAACCACCTCCGGTTCACGTAAAATTCCGCCTCACTACATATATATGAAACGGTATTCATTTTATCTTACCATAAATAATCTGAAAATTCCTGTATCATCATGCTGTTTTTGACATGACTGACTAAATTGAGGGAAATCCTCCTCTGTTTCTTCTTATTGGCAGGAAATATGAACAATTAACTTGTGTTTCAGACTAGAATTATATTAAACTATTTTCATAAACTATAACGTGACGGTTAGGAGGAGATGTTCAGATGGGGCTGAGAAAAAGTATCGTATTGGTGAACTAGCACAGATTGCACAGGTGACGAAACGAACTGTAGATTATTATACAAATCTAGGTTTGCTTGCGCCTGTTAGATCTTGCTCAAATTATCGTTATTACGATGAATATGCTTTAAAACGATTACAATTAATCGTTCTTTGCAAACAGCAGAGATTGGCTCTTTCTGACATCAAATCCAGATTAGATGAACAATTCCCTTCTCAAAAGGAAGATCATGATGAACTTGTCCATTTAACCTCTGATATCGATCGGATGAATGAGCATATGGACCGCATTTTGGCACGTTGTAAGCAGCTTCAGCCGGAACAACGTGAAAAACTAAAAGAGCAGCTTACTCCTGAAAAAATGACGGCTGTCCAATCATTTTTACTGCTGTTAAGTTAAAATTTTTACTAAACAGGAGGTGTTACCTTCGTTCTCAAAGTCAGAACGAAGGCCTTAATTGGACATAGTTAATTTACTCATAGTTGCTTTACTTATAGCTTTAACCGCGTTTTTCGTTGCATCAGAGTTTGCGATCATTCGCTTAAGAAGCTCAAGAATTGATCAGTTAATCGCAGAAGGTAATAAAACAGCAGTTGCTGTCAAGCATGTAACGACTCACCTTGATGAGTACCTATCAGCCTGTCAGCTTGGTATTACCATTACCGCCCTTGGTATTGGTTGGTTAGGGGAAGAAACAATTGCGCATATGCTTGCGCCGCTCTTTGCAGAGTTGTCCATTCCTCAATCAGCTAGTTCTATTGTCACTTTTATTATCGCGTTTAGTATCATGACGTTTTTACACGTTGTAGTTGGAGAACTTGCACCGAAAACACTCGCCATTCAAAAGGCTGAGCAAGTATCCCTTCTTTTTGCTAGACCACTGATGATCTTTTACAAAGTGATGTTCCCGTTCATTTGGGTATTAAATGGATCTGCTCGTTTGTTAACGAAAGCGTTCGGACTTCAGCAAGTTTCTGAGCATGACATGGCGCACTCTGAGGAAGAATTGCGGATTATTTTATCAGAGAGCTATAAGAGCGGCGAGATTAACCAGTCTGAATTCAAATATGTAAATAAAATTTTCGAATTTGATGACCGTCTGGCGAAAGAAATTATGATTCCTCGTACCGAAGTTGTCAGCTTCCCGTATGATATTACTATTGAGGAAATGCTGAAGGTAACAAAGGTAGAGAAATATACACGTTATCCAATTGAAGATGGCGACAAAGACAACATTATCGGTGTTCTTAACATTAAAGAGGTTCTCACTGCCTGCATTAGCGGTGAGTGCTCTACAAGCGATACGATCGAAAAGTTTGTAAATCCGATTATTCATGTGATTGAAACGGTTCCTGTTCATGATTTACTGCTCAAAATGCAGCGTGAACGTGTACACATGGCCATTTTATCAGATGAATATGGTGGTACAGCAGGTCTTGTGACCGTTGAAGACATCCTTGAAGAAATCGTTGGTGAAATTCGTGATGAGTTCGACATTGATGAAATCAACGAAGTACGTAAACTTGGAGAAGACCATTACATCTTTGATGGCAAGGTTCTTGTTGATCAAGTCAACCTGCTATTAGGTATACAGCTTGATAATGAAGAGGTCGACACAATCGGCGGCTGGTTCCTTACTCAGAAATATGAAGTAGAGAAAAATGACGCCATTCGTGAACAAGGCTATGAATTTATTATTAATGAAGTCGATGGACACCATGTGGCATACATCGAAGTAAAAAAGTTAAATGAACAGTTATTAGAAGCAGCTGAAGAAGGCGCTTCTTAAGGAAAAAACGACCCTTGCCTAAGCAAGCGGTCGTTTTTCTTATGCCTTTTCCATTAATTGAGCTTCTAGCTCTTTGATTCTTGTGTTTAATACTTCTGTCATGGCACCTAATCTTTCTTTTGGCGGCAGATGGTCAAATTCAGACAGCTCAATCGGTTCACCGATGATTAAGCGCATTTTCCCTTTTTTGAAAAGGCTTTTCGCATTTGAAGGTCCTTTGTATGCGGCTGGAACAATTGGTGCTTTACCGAGCTGCGCAATGGTAACCGCCCCTCTTTTTAAAGGAACATCCTCTGTTGTACGTGTTCCGCTTGGAAAAATCCCAACGATCTTTCCCTCTTTTAATAATTTAATGGGCGTTTTAATACTGCTTGGCCCAGGATTCTCTCGATCAACAGGAAAGGCATGAATCTTTTTTAAAAATCCACCAATCCATTTATTTGCAAACAATTCTTTTTTCGCCATGTAGTGGATCTCAAACGGAAGAATTCCTGCGCCTAATGCAAGAACATCCACAAAACCCTCATGTGTACAAGCAATGACAAAACCCCGATCAGTGGGCAGATTCTCTTTTTGATATACTTTGATTCCACCTCGGAGACCAAATAATAGTTTGACGGTATAGCCTGAAAATTTATACATAGTGCACTTCCTTTGTTTGAAGAATGAAGGATTTGTCTCTATTATAACAAATTTTTTATTACCTGGTACTAAAAATTTGTACACAGTCCAATCCTCCCTATTTTTTTCGTTTAAAAATGAACGTTCTGACTGTATTCAAGCACAAGGTTTTAGGGGAGAATAGAATAGGAATTGTGTCCAATTTTGTCGTTTTTCGATGTTTTTTCCTGATTTGTTCTATTGAAAATACTTTATAAATGATGCAAATTTCGCTATGATAAGGAGAAATGATTTTGATTCGGCGAAAGAAATGAGTAATGTACGGTAATGAGAAGTTTCGTGCAACTTTATGCCTTTCTTATGCGTGTATAACATAGAGGGGAGAAAAATCAGTGACGATCGATGAAATTTATCAAATGTATATGAACGATGTTTACAGGTTTCTGCTCTCCATGACAAAAGACAAACATTTGGCAGAAGACTTATTGCAGGAAACCTTTATGCGTGCGTATATACATATTCATTCCTACGACCATAGCAAAGTGAAACCTTGGTTATTTCAGGTGGCACGAAATGCTTTTATTGATTATGTCAGGAAACATAAAAAAGAAGTGACCATATCGGATGACCTCATTGGCGGTCTTTTACAAACGTCTGTACAAAGCCCTGCTGAACAGGTTGAAATAAAGGAAGTCCTCACCATGTATTTGGAGCAGCTTCCAGATAACTACAAGGAAGCGTTGACATTGTATTATTTAAAAGAGCTAAATTACAAGGAAGCATCCAAGGTCATGAATATAACTGAAGCAAATTTTAAAAGTGTTTTATTTCGTGCAAGGCAGCGCCTAAAAGCACTTTACAACAGAGGTGTTAATGATGAATGAAGAGTTTAACAAGCGATGGGAACAATATAATAATGGTGAGATGAATGAGGAAGAAATGATAGCGTTTGAAGAAGAGCTGGAAGAAAACGAAAAACGCTTAAGCCAGGAACTGAACGACTCGGATTGGACAGATTTTTCCATCAGTCCTGAGAAGCAAAAAGCCATTTTACAATACGGAAAAAGAAAGTCATATTTACGTATTTCCGTACTTGCTGTCATATCGACACTCATTATTTTACCGCTTTGTACATTAGGAAGTTATTTATACTACGGCGTTGGCGGAGCCGAGAGCAAAGGCAATCACTTCATGGAAACAGCCGCTGTCACCGTCGCTTTAACCAAACCAAACGTGGCCATTGATATGAAGGATTTAAAAGGTCAGGTCAAACTTTTTGGGATGAACACTGAATTGAAGCTGCAAAAACAAATTGGCAATAAAACAGAAGCTATTGGCAGTGAACAAATCGAGATGTTTTTCGATAAATTAAAGCAGCCTACTATCTCTTATTATGGTGACAGCGCACGCGAAACGGAGGGTTTCTTTACCCATCCTTCGTCGCAGGCAGATGCCTCAAAAAAACAAACACTCACTACGTTAGACAAGCTTCCTGAAGGAACAGTAAGTGAAGTGTATGTATCCTATGATAGAGCTTACACACCAAAGGATATTTATTCCTTTGCTAAAAAATACGATATGAAAGTGCTGTGGAATGCGATTAAAACAGAGGATTCATTAAGTGGAAATCAGCGGCCAATCGGCTTTCCTGGGAAGGACTCTGAATTTTTAAAAGAGCTTCAGCACACATCAAAAACTGAGGTAGATCAATTCAAAGATGCCCTTGCTTATGTTAATCAGCACCCGACATGGGCAACAACGATCTCTGGCAGACCTGATCTTGACCTGTCTAATCGTATACGCTATATCGATCAAAATGGCGTCACGGTTTATGGCTCTGTGGTCACTGGGCCTTCAAAAGAAATTGAGAAATTTGTAAAGACAAAACGCATTAAAACGGCAAAAGTGAGCGAGGTGGAATTATGGAATTGGTAAGAATTTTTAAAGAGCATAATGTATTTGGCTGGATTTCTGTCGGCACAGCGATATTATCCCTGCTCATGCTAAACCTCGCCATTATCAGCAACGTGACATTTTATTCTTTTCAAATGCTTCCTTTTGCAATGGCCGCAGTTCCATTTGGCATTATTGAACTGTTCATTAAAAAAGGCCGTACGGGTCCAGGTTTCCTCGGTGTCGTACTGAATATCTTTGTCATTGTTTGTGTCTATGCCATCGTATCAATCGATGTCGATCTTCAATTAGGTTTTTAATCAGCACCAAAAGCAAAAGCCCGTGTTACTTGACTAATGCCAAGCACGGGCTTTTTTCATTTACTTTTTATTCAATTCTGAATGCTTTCTTGAATATAAGAAATACACAACCAGTCCAATAGCAAGCCAGATTAAGAAACGAACAAAGGTGATTGCACCAAGCTTATAAATGAGCAATCCGCAAGATAGAATAGCTAAGATCGGAATAAGCGGAACTGCTGGGCATCTGAAAGCTCTTGGTAAGTCCGGCTGCGTTTTTCTCATCACAATGACCGCCACTGAAATCAAAATGAATGCTGAAAGTGTCCCGATGTTCACTAGGCTTGCCAGCTCATCAAGTGGAATAAATCCACCCATTAATGCTGACAATGTACCGAAGAACAGTGTATTGATGTAAGGAGTTTTATGCTTTGGGTGAACTTTTGATAATACCTTTGGCACCAAACCATCACGAGACATAGCAAACATCACGCGTGTCTGACCGTACAGCATGACAAGCATTACGGTTGTCATCCCTAGAATCGCTCCGACATCCACAATACCAGCCACCCAGTTTTGTCCGGCTACTTGTAAAACGAGAGACACTGGATGTGATACTCCTTCAAAATTCATGAAAGGAACAATGCCCGTCATAATCGCACTGACAACGACATAAAGCAGTGTACAAATCAATAAGGAAGTAATAATCCCTCTAGGCAGGTTGCGTGATGGATTTTTTGTCTCCTCTGCCGCAGAAGCAACTGCATCAAACCCGATAAATGCAAAGAATACTAGGGCTGCTGCACTTAAGACCCCTGATGTCCCAAATGGTACGAATGGTGTCCAGTTTTCAGGTTTTACATATTTCACAGCGACTAAAATAAAGAGCAGAATCACAGCAATTTTCATAATAACCATGATGTTATTTACTCGTTTTGATTCTTTAATACCAAAGTACAGCAGGAAGGTGATGACCATTAAAATAATAAATGCTGGAAGATTAAAATATGTCACTTGCCCCTTTAAACCACCTGGAGCTGCCGTTAACTCAACTGGTATATGAATCCCTATCCCATTTAAAAAAGACACAAAATAGCCTGACCATCCCGCTGAAACGGCACTAGCGGCCAGCATATATTCTAATATTAAATCCCATCCAATGATGAATGCTAGAAATTCCCCCATTGATGCGTACGTAAATGTATACACAGACCCTGATACAGGCACTGTGGAAGCAAATTCCGCATATGACAGTGCTGCAAACAAACAAGCAAGACCTGCGATGACAAATGATAGCACAAGTCCTGGCCCCGCAGTGACGGCTCCTGTACCTGTTAGAACAAATATCCCTGTTCCGATAATGGCTCCAATGCCCAGCATGGTTAAATCAAATGAACCCAATTCCTTTTTTAATGCTTTTTCCCCTTGTGTTGCCGCAATGAGCTCTGAAATGCTCTTTTTTCTAAACAACGAATTGCTCATACCATCACTCCCAAAACTTAGTATCAGTCTAAAGACGCCACATTCGTATAATTCACAATATTTTCTGAATATTTAGATTAAATTTAGCACAATAAATTGGTGGCGTAAAATTATTATATATGAAAATTAAAAAATGAAAACACTTTTTTAAAAAATAGAGTGAAAATTCTTATATATCAACGAAAATATTGTCAATAAAACGGTTAGATTTTCTTCAATCCTTATTCAATTGATAGTTTGTCTCCCTCTATTTATTATACAACATGGAAGATTATATTTTTTTCATATACTTATTATTCAACAAAAATAAGACCCTTTTTTAAAAGCGGGTCCACATTTATGTTATTTTAAAGCCTTTAGACTGATAGTGATCTATGAGAAAAAGACCAGTTCTGCGGCATAAATGATATATGAAAAAAGAGACGGCTTCATAGCAGTCTCTTAAAATGAATTAGTTTACAAATGTTTTCGCTCCAAGATAAATAGGCTTCCAATAGCTTGATGTCATATCACTGATCGTTACACCGTCAGAAGCAGCATGGATAAACTTATTGTTCCCAAGGTAGACACCCATGTGAGATGGACCCGATTTATACGTTGTAAAGAAGACAAAATCTCCAACCTTTGGTTTGGACACACTTTTCATCGATCCCCAGAAACCTTCAGTTGTTTGTCTTGAAATCTTTTTTTGTTTGTTAATGATATACCACATAAATCCGCTGCAATCAAAGCCCTTCGGTGTCGTTCCACCCCATCTATATGGAGTACCATTTTGCGCTTTAGCATCTGCTATGAGTTTAGACGTGTTTAAGGAAGAAGTAGAGACTGTTTTTTCTTTCACAGGTTTCGTCTTTACTTTAGACGTCTTTTTCACCTTTAGCTTTTGCCCGATTTTAATGAGGTCTGTTTTAAGTTTATTTAACGATTTCAACTCTTTCACAGTCATCCCGTATTTTTTGCCAATCTTAGATAAAGTATCACCTTTGACAACTTTATGAGTGGCAGTTGCTGAAGCTGTTTTTACTTTTGTTGTTGTTTTTGATGTCTTCACTGCTTTTTTCGAAGAAGTGCCATTCACTTTTAAGGTTTGTCCAACATAAATCACGTTAGATTTCAGCTTATTGTCTGATTTAATTTTACTCACGCTTGTTTTGTATCTTTTCGCTAGAACAGAAAGAGAGTCACCTTTTTGAACTTTTACTGATTGTGCTGAGGCAGCTCCGGCAAATAATGTCGTCCCAAGTAGAACTGCACTTGCAGCTGTGATCAATTGTTTTTTCATTTGTTCCTCCTGTATGTATCTATCTGATCCGAATTTTTATCTACTCCCTATTATAAGGATCAAATACCAGAAGAAATAGTCTTGACTTCCTACGACATTATGCTTATTAATTCGGCAAAATTTATTTTTTTTTAGGGTTCTTTTTATTTCATTTTTATTACACAATCATGACAAAAGAATCGTATCTTGTCATGGATAAATGATACATTCATTTCTCTTTTTGGTTCATTCTATGTAAAGTGGACCTTTACAATTTTAAAGTGAACTTTACGGTGCTGTAAAAAGGAATCCACACTTCTGCTCTACCATTGTAAACGTAAGAGCGATACATAAACAATGAGGAGGCAAAATGAATGAGTGTGTTGAAAAGCTCGAAAACGAAAATCGCTGCAGTGGCAGCAGCATCTGTGCTATCGATTGGCATTTTTTCAGGGATTGAATTTGGACAAGCTGACAAAGCTGAGGCTAAAAAGAAGCCGAAAAATGACGTGCAAAATGTGATCGTGCTGATTGGAGATGGCATGGGAACACCTTATCTTTCAACTTACCGCTCATTTAAACACAACGGAGACCTTTCAAAGCAAACAGCGTTTGACCCTTACCTCACTGGCATGCATAAAACATACCCTGACGACTCTAAAAGTAACATTACCGATTCAGCAGCTGCTGGTACAGCCATGGCCACTGGTAAAAAGACATACAACAATGCCATTGGTGTAAACACAAACGGCAAAAAACTAAAAACCGTTTTAGAAGAAGCCAAACGAAAAGGAAAATCGACGGGTCTTGTCGTGACATCTGAATTAACAAATGCTACGCCTGCTGCGTATGCCGCTCACGATGTGTCTAGGAAGAACACAGCAGCCATCGCTGATGACTTCTTCGATGAGAAAATCGGAAAACAGCATACAGTCGATGTCATGCTTGGCGGAGGACTTGTCGACTTTGTCCGAAAGGATCGTGATCTGACGAAGGAATTCAGACAAGCCGGTTATGATTATGTCACCAATAAAGCTGCCTTACAAAAAAACAAAAATGAAAAAGTGTTAGGCATTTTTGCTGATGGAGGTCTCGATAAAGCCATTGATCGTGATAAAGCGACTCCTTCCCTGCAAGACATGACATCCTCAGCCATCAAACAGCTGTCTAAAAACAAAAAAGGATTTTTCCTTATGGTCGAAGGCAGTCAAATTGACTGGGCAGGACATGATCATGATATTGTCAGTGCAATGAGCGAAATGAAGGATTTTGAAAAAGCATTTGAAGAAGCGATTCGTTTTGCGAAAAAGGATAAAAACACGTTAGTCATCACGACTGCGGATCATTCAACTGGCGGACTTTCCTTCGGAGCAGACGGTTCAGGCAGCTGGGATTACAAACCGGTAAAAGCAGCGAAAAAAACGCCTGACTTTATCGCAAACAAAATTGTCAGCGGCATGCCTGTCGAGTCAGCACTGAAACAATATATCAATCTTGATTTCACAAAAGAAGAAATAGCATCCATTCAAAAGGCCGCTGAAACAAAGGATACTGTTAAAATTGATGATGCGATTGAAGAAGTGATCAATACAAGATCACATACAGGCTGGACAACATCTGGTCATACCGGTGATGAAGTTCCATTCTTTGCGTATGGCCCAACAAGCCAGCAGCTAAAAGGTCTGATGGAAAATACCGATCAAGCAAAACACATTTTCAAACTGCTGAAAAACCAATAAAATGGACAAAAAAGATGTCTGCTAAGAGACATCTTTTTTGGTCTTTTTCATGCAAGATATTTCCTATGAACCCCTTTTCCATCATAAGAAAACATCACTTCTTTTCCTTCAAGAACTGACTCGATATGCACACTTCTTCCCCACAGCTGATATAAATACGGAAGGACTTTTTCTAAGTATTTCAAATCAAGTTCAATGCCTTCATACCAATGCTTGATATAAAGTTCGTTATTTTTTAAATAGTCGCCATCGATCACGGTCAAATACGGAAAGCCGCCATTCACTCTCATACTGACTAACTGATCACGAACCGCCTTCCATTCTTTATCAATGACTTTATAGTCTCTCCCCTGCTTTTGAAACAAGTACAAGTCTTCTCTCATCACAAGGTCTTTCGTTAAGTAGTTTCGAATAAAGGAAATATCTGACTCAATTTCTCTGACTTCAAACATTTTGCTGCGGCCAGATCCTTCTGTGACCCCTGCTTTTTTTAATTCTTCACATGGGTTGTTATAGCGTTCTTCAATATCTTCAAAAATTTTCAGCCCTAAATAGTAAGGATTGATGCCTGTTTTAGATGGCTGCACCACACCTGCATTTAATTTCGCAAACTCTATCGATTCACTTGAATCTAAATCAAGCTCTCGCATAATCCGCTGGTGCCAATACGATGCCCAGCCTTCATTCATAATCTTGGTTTCCAGCTGCGGCCAAAAATAGAGCATTTCTTCTCTCAGCATGGTAAGGACATCCCGCTGCCACGGCTCCAGCTCCCGGGAATGCGCTTCAATAAAGAGTAAAAGGTCCTTTTCCGGCTTTGGCGGAAATTGCTTAACGGTTTTCTTTTTCTCACGCGTTTTCGGCTCATCCATTCCCCACAAATCATCATAAGGCGTTTGACGTTTTGGTTTATCATCTTCACTTTCTTCATCGTCCATATTCCAGCTTAATTTTGATCGAACAAGAGACGGATCAATATGCTCTTGGATAGCCAATACGGCATCTAAAAAGGACTCGACTTCTTTTGTTCCATGGATATGCTCATATTCTTTGATCCGCTCTGCCGCTGCTGACATGCTTTCGACCATATCTCGTTTTGTGTTTTGGAAACGGCAATTATTTTTGAAGAAATCACAGTGCGCCAATACATGAGCCACAATTAATTTATTTTGAACAAGCGTATTGTTATCAAGTAGAAAGGCGTAGCAAGGATTTGAATTGATGACAAGTTCATAAATTTTGCTTAACCCTAAATCATAATGAAGCTTCATTTTATGAAATTGCTTCCCAAAGCTCCAGTGGCTGAATCGTGTTGGCATTCCATATGCACCGAACGTATAAATAATTTCCGCGGGACAGATTTCATACCTCATCGGATAAAAATCTAGACCAAATCCTTCTGCAATCTCTGTAATTTCATCAATCGCTCTTTGTAAAAGACGTTTTTCAGATACGCTCAAGGAAACCATCCCTCCTCATCGGACTTATCCCTACTATATGAGCGTATGTAAAAAAACATGATGTTCCGCCAATCGTTTAGACGACTTCTATTTCTTTCGTGGATTGCCCGCCGAATGCTTCGAAATGAATATGGTGTGCTGGAATTCCCAGCTCTTTTAGATGATGAATGATCTCCTGTGTAAACACCGGGGAACCGCATAGATAAAATTGGCCTTTCCCCTCTCCGATCACCGATTGAAGAAATGGACGGTCAATGCGGGAAGCCGCTTTCTCAACAAGTTCACCCTTTCCAGACTGCGCAAATTGTTCGTTACATAGGATGATGCGCCCATAGGAAGCTGAAGCTAGAACGCGTTCAAACTCATTTTCAAAAGCGTTTACATCCTCTAATCGATCTGCATGAATCATCGTGAATGTCTGGCTGTTTTGTGCGGCAGTTTTCACTAAACCAATCATTGGTGTGACACCAGACCCGGCACTGATAAAATAAACAGGCTCTTTTGTGTCTCCCTGCAAGCAGAACATTCCCTGCGGCATACTCACTTGAAGAACGTCCCCTTCTTCCATTTCATCATGCAAAAATGTAGACACATGACCGTCACGCTTCACAGTAATACGGTAATAAGATGGATGATGCTCGTCTGATAAGCTGTATTGTCTGCTGCACATATAGGCTTCTCCTGGCATATCTGCCTGAACCGTAATGTATTGGCCTGCTTTATACATTGGCAGCTCTGATTCATCTTTTGGTACTAAATAAAAAGAGATAAGCGATGGAGATTCTTGCTTCTTTTTCTTAATCACAAACGGCTTCAC
The DNA here is from genome assembly GCF_051129925.1 of Bacillus sp. Je.9.29.b. Classification (NCBI taxonomy): domain Bacteria; kingdom Bacillati; phylum Bacillota; class Bacilli; order Caryophanales; family Bacillaceae; genus Bacillus; species Bacillus sp. Je.9.29.b. The sequence goes on along the minus strand of NZ_JBCPSO010000001.1, from coordinate 65,163 downwards.
ATCTGCCCATCCGCCTGTCTGTTTCACATTTTCATCCATCATTTCTGCTTCTATGGTTATGAAAATATTCGCAATGATGTCATATGCAGCTTTCCAAGCTAATAAAGTGGCATCTTCTTCTCTTAAGCCAAACACCTCTTTCATCGCTTCAATCAGGTGATAGCCAACAATTGGATATTGTTCTTTTTTGACCATGACACTGACATGCTTATGGGCAATTTGTTTGACCGCAGGAAGTAATTCCTCTAACCGATCAATGTGCAGTGCAGCTTGATATAGTGTCGCAGCAAGTGCTTCTGGCTGACTTCCGTTCATCAGATTTGTTTTATTAAATTGATTGAGCAGCTCCGGGTGCTGGCGAATCATATTTTGATAAAAAACAGTGACAAGTTTGGTTCCCTCGGCTTTTAGTAGAGGGGCTGATTGCTTTATTGCATTCATTTGATCTTTAGATAACATCGTCATTCCTTCTTTCAAAAGAAGTATTTTAAATACATCTTTATCGTAATAGATGACAGTCTCTAAAAGCAATATTTATAATACATGTTTTAAATGTTGTCACATTTTACACTTTCTCGAACAGTTTTTGTCTAAAATGTGTTACGATGATACAAAACTCTATTAGGTTTAGAGGTCGTCAAAATGAAACTTACGAATTACACAGATTTCTCATTAAGGGTACTCATTTATTTAGCTTCGAGAGAAAATAATGAACTGTCAAATATTCAGCAGATCGCCGATGTTTATGGCATTTCTAAAAATCATCTGACGAAGGTGATTTATCATCTTGGAAAACGCGGGTATGTGGAAACGATTCGCGGAAGAAATGGCGGGATCAGGCTTGGAAAAAGCCCAGAAAGCATTAATATTGGAGAGGTTGTCCGTTATACAGAGGATGATTTAGTCATGGTTGAATGCTTTGATCCAAAGAAAAACAGCTGCATCATCTCCCCAATTTGTTCATTAAAGCATGTACTTCATGAAGCACTCACTGCTTATTTAAGCGTTCTAGACCGATACACACTAAACGATTTAACACGAAACAAAGATGCTCTTAGAGAGCTCCTGCTTTAAGGCGAAAGAATTTATTCTTTCGTCTTTTTCTTTACCTTCTTGTAATAATAATTTATTTAAAATTATTATAAATAAATATTGACTATCATGTTTGATTCAATATAATTAGGGTATATAGATTGCTAGAAAACACTTTTTTGTTTACAGGAGGAGAAAAGAATGACAAATTCAAATCATAAAAATTTGACAACGAACCAAGGCGTGCCTGTTGGCGATAACCAAAACTCAAGAACTGCTGGTCACCGCGGACCTACCTTTCTTGATGATTACCATTTGATTGAAAAACTTGCACACTTTGATCGTGAACGTATTCCAGAGCGCGTCGTTCATGCAAGAGGCGCCGGCGCTTACGGTGTGTTTGAAGTAGAAAACAGCATGGAGAAACATACAAAAGCAGCCTTCTTAAGTGAAGAAGGAAAACAAACAGACGTTTTTGTTCGCTTCTCTACCGTTATTCATCCGAAAGGTTCACCTGAAACATTGCGTGACCCGCGCGGATTTGCTGTCAAATTTTATACAGAAGAAGGCAACTATGATCTCGTTGGTAACAACTTGCCGATCTTCTTTATTCGTGATGCATTGAAATTCCCTGATATGGTTCACTCTCTCAAGCCAGATCCTGTAACCAATATTCAAGATCCTGACCGTTATTGGGATTTTATGACCTTAACACCTGAATCCACTCATATGCTCACATGGCTTTTCTCTGACGAAGGAATCCCTGCAAGCTACGCTGAAATGCGCGGTTCTGGAGTGCATACATTTAGATGGGTGAACAAATACGGCGAAGCAAAATATGTGAAATATCACTGGAGACCTTCTGAAGGTATTCGCAACTTATCTATGGAAGAAGCAGCGGAAATTCAAGCAAATGATTTCCAGCATGCGACAAGAGATTTATATGACCGCATTGAAAAAGGCAACTTCCCAGCATGGGACTTATATGTTCAGCTTATGCCGCTTAGCGATTATGATGACCTTGATTATGATCCATGTGACCCAACAAAAACGTGGAGCGAGGAAGATTACCCGCTTCAAAAAGTAGGACGCATGACACTCAACCGCAATCCTGATAACTTCTTTGCTGAAACAGAACAGTCTGCTTTCACGCCAAGTGCATTTGTTCCAGGAATTGAGGCATCTGAAGATAAACTGCTTCAAGGCCGTCTGTTCTCATATCCTGATACGCAGCGCCACCGTCTTGGTGCGAACTACATGCGCATTCCGGTTAACTGCCCTTATGCACCTGTACACAATAACCAGCAGGATGGCTTTATGACAACGACTCGTCCAAGCGGTCATATTAACTATGAACCAAACCGTTATGCCGATCAGCCAAAAGAAAACCCTCACTACAAAGAAAGTGAGCCAGTTCTTCACGGTGACCGTATGGTGAGACAAAAAATTGAAAAACCGAACGATTTCAAACAAGCTGGAGAAAAATATCGAAGCTACTCTGAAGAAGAGAAACAAGCATTGATTAAAAACCTAACAGCTGATTTGAAAGATGTGAATGACAAAACAAAATTACTTGCAATCTGCAACTTCTATCGTGCCGATGAAGATTACGGCCAGCGTTTAGCAGATTCACTTGGAGTGGATATTCGCGCTTATCTTCAAGGTAGCATGAAGTAATTCCATTTCGAAAAAAATTGTTGGACAAAGGGCTAAAATGATCTTGATTTTAGCCCTTTGTCTTTTTTGACTGAACGCCTCGAGCATCTTTTACAAAAAAAGGTGCTTCTTTATAGCCGAAACACGTTAATACTAATCAAATGACCGGTTACCGGATGAAAATAAATTTCTGCATGTGCGGCAAAGCGAGTTGATCCTTCCTTTACAGTGACGCGAAACACATCTTTTGTCTGCTCATCATTCACTTCTGTCCGGCCAATGTAATGATAATCATTGAAAGCGGCACCTTTATATTCATCTTTAAACGCTGTGTACGCAAGTCTTTCCCAATTTTCAAACGGCTGCACCGCTGCTTTTGATGCAGGATGAATCATCAAACTGCCAAGCAAAACGATTTCTGTTGCAATAAGCATCCACCATTTCGGCTGCATGATATCATTGAACTCACTTTCATATATGTTTTGTTTAGGTTTAGCTGGCTGGTCCTTTTTCATACATGAAGCAATTATTCAGCCTATAATTCCCGGTACACGATTGATGCGGACACCAACTTTTCCCCTGAAAAAGTCGATATCATCCGAGCAAACTAATGAGGACTTCTCAAGGGAAAGGAGAAGGTTTAATGAATGTGGCGGATTATGATAAAGCACTTTATTATACGCATCGCTCGCAATGGGATAATTTACTTATTCTTATGGTACGTACGCAAGATGATTTGCTCTCGAAACGTATTGAGCATTTCTTACATGCGTATCAATTTAACCGGAACGATGCAGATGTTGAAAAATGTTTATATGGGCTCCTGCAGTACATTGACCATGCTTCAGAGGCTGCTGCTGCTGAAGTTTATTCACAACCGATGTACACATAAAGAAAAAGGGCTAAAATGAATTTTTTTAGCCCTTCCCTTTTACATACAATTAGCAGTGCGCTGTGATGGGAAACATAAAGTGGCTGACATGAAATAGACGGGAGCGTTAGAGATAATCCTAACGAAAATCACTTACTAATTCATATGCCTCCACCTGATCCCCCCCCATTTTACATTCACCTTTGATTGACCAGCTCTTCACCTCCTTTAAAATAAAAAAAGACTTGATGAGCATACTCTCATCAAGTCTTTTTTTGTTTTTCTATTAGAAACGTCAAATAACCAACATCTGTGCTCTTTTTTATTCAATTCATTGTTTTGAATGTGCGCTTAAAAGTTTTAGCATAACGACTAAATTCTTTTCTGTTATAGCAGCTCTTTCGGCTGATTTTTTTGATAATCCACTGCATACAGAGCCGCTTGGGTTCGATCTGCCAGCTCTAATTTTGATAATACATGAGATACGTGCGTTTTGACAGTCTTTTCAGAAATAAACAGCGATGAGGCAATTTCTTTGTTGCTTTTGCCTTTTGCAATCTCAAATAAGACATCTCGCTCTCTATTGGTGAGCTCTTTCATCAATGCCCATTTCTGCTCTTTTGGCTCTGTCAGATGCTGCACGAGAAAGGTCGTGATATGACCATCTAACTGATAGGTGCCATTTTGGACTTCAATCATGGTCGAAAGCAGCTTTTCTGGTGCTACATCCTTTAATTGATAGGCTTTCGCCCCTGCTTGAATGGCGGGAATGACATAATCTTTATCCGCATAGCTTGTCAGGATCACAATGCGGGCGTCCGGCATTTCCAGCGTCATTTGTTTCGTTGCCTCAATGCCATTCATTACAGGCATAGACAAATCCATTAAGACAATGTCAGGCTGAGACTCTCTGACAACCTCTAATGCCTCTTGCCCATTGGACGCCTCACCAACGATGTCCACATCAGGCTGTGTCTGCAAGAAAAACACAAGCCCTTTTCTCACAATATGATGATCATCTGCAATGACAACTCTCATGACGATCCCTTCCTTTCTTGTGAAAATGGCACTTTTACATGAATCGTAGTTCCTTTACCTAACTCTGAATGGATACAAAATGTACCTCCTGCTCTTCGGATGCGGTCAGACATCCCTTTCAGCCCAAGTGAAGGAAGGCTCATCTGCTCGTCATATTGAAAACCTTTTCCGTGGTCAAGGATTTTCATCTCCAACGTGTCTTTTGATTGCTCAAGCTTGACCTCGACTTCTTCTACTTCCGCATGTTTTTGACAGTTATTCAGCGCTTCTTGACATACCCGAAACAAAGTTTCATTGTGAGAATGATCCATTTCTATACAGCCTGATAAAGATAAAGTGCAGCGTAATCCTAAAAGCTGTGCATACTCTTCAATTGCTGTCGTAAACCCTTTTTCAAGGCCTCTTGGTCTCAGCTGCCAAATGAGTGATCGCATTTCAATCAGAGCGTCTTGTGACAAATGCTGAATAAAATCAATCATTTCCCCTAGATTCTGATCGCTTGTCATTTGCCGTGCAGCCTTAGCAGTCAGACTGACAGAGAACAGCATTTGGTTGACAGAATCATGCAAGTCTTGTGCGAGCCGGTTTCTTTCTTCCAGAAGTGCGTGCTGCTGTTCATTTTGCACAAGCTTCATCCGCTGAATGGCAGTGCCAATTTGAAGTGCAATGCTTTCAAGCAAATTCAGCTCTTCTTGCGTAAACGTGACTTTTCCTTTTGCCGCCACATTTAATAAACCGAATGTACGCTTACACGCTTTTAACGGTACGGTCGCATGATGAGTAATTCCTTCTGTATCCCCGAGCTTTTCTTCAATCGCCGTTTCAATCCGTTTGCAATTAATAATATTGGTGGCTGATTGCAGTGAACCTTTTGTGTATCGATTGATGCAATAACAATCATTTTGACACATGAGCTGCTTTTGATGCTTTGCAAGTGCTTCAGGTAAGGAAACCTCTGCCATCAGTTCATATGACCCATCTTTTTCTATAAAATAAATCCATGCTGAATGAAAGCCTGTGACATCCATCAGCATATGGAGCACTTCATGGAGCGTTTCTTTCATTTCCATGCCTTCATTAAGCTTTTCAGCAATTTCTTTTAACGTTTTTAATGTTTCAACCTTCTCTTGATATTCTCCCATACTGTTTACCCCCGGCATTTGCAGCCTTCACTTATCATTACGCTCATTATACCATGAGCCCCTTCGTCGCTCTTTCTCCAAAAGAATGATTTCTTCTCATCCTTTTGGATGAGAAAAAGCCATCATGTATTCATACATGATGGCCTTATCTTTCGTTATTTCGCTGTTTCTTCCACAATATCATAAACGACTTTCATCACTTCTTCTGACAAATGCTTTAGCTTTTCTTCACTATCTGTTAAAGACGTGCCTTTGACTGCAATATAAAATTTCACTTTAGGCTCAGTTCCGGAAGGTCTTAAGCAGAACCACGAACCATCCTCAAGGAAATATTTCAGCACATTTGATGCTGGCAGGTGAATGGTTTCCTCTTTCTTTTCAGCCACAAGTTGTCTTTGTCTTGATTGGTAATCCTCAATCACTGTTATGCGCTGCCCTGCGATGGCAGCTGGCGGATTTGTTCTAAAGGTATGAAGGATCGCTGAAATCTGCTCTGCTCCTTCTTTTCCTTTTAAGGTTAACGACTTTAACCCTTCCCGGTAAAATCCAAACTGCTTGAAAATATCGACAAGCGCATCGTACAAGGACTTGCCCTGCTTTTTATAGAAAGCAGCGACTTCAACGGCTAAAAGTGCCGCTTGCACCGCATCTTTATCTCGGGCAAAGTCACCGATTAAATAGCCATAGCTCTCTTCATAACCGAATTGAAACGTGTATTCTCCGCTCTTTTCAAACTGCTTAATTTTTTCTCCAATAAATTTAAAGCCTGTGAGTGTGTCTATCGTGTCGGCACCAAAAGCTGATGCTACAGCGCGCCCAAGCTCACTTGTAACAATGGTTTTCATCACAACGGGACGAGGCGGCAATTGACCCAGCTTTTGTTTTTCAGACAATAAATAATGGAGCAGCAGGGCGCCTGTTTGGTTGCCTGTTAAGACGGTAAATTCTCCTTCGTGATCTCTGACCGCAATGCCTAACCTGTCAGCATCTGGGTCTGTGGCAATGAGGATATCGGCATTTTGTTTTTCACCAAGCTTGATGGCGTACTCAAATGCTGCATGCTCCTCTGGATTCGGCGAGGTCACTGTTGAGAATTGTGGATCTGGTTTTTCCTGCTCAGGCACAACAGTGACATGCTGATAACCTAGAGCCTGAAGCCCGTTTCTGACAGGGTGATTGGCTGTCCCATGAAGCGGAGTAAACACAACTTTGACATCGACCTCATGTGCCAGCTCAGGGTGCACACTAATGGTTTTTAATTTTTCAATATAAGCATGGTCGATTTCTTCTCCGATTATTTTGATCAGCCCTTGCTGTTTCAACGTTTCTTCAGAATCAACTGAAATCGACAGTTCATTTTCAATTGCATCTACTTCTTGAATGACTTGATCTGCTTCAAATAGAGGCAGCTGCCCGCCATCTTCACCATACACTTTATAGCCATTATATTCTGGTGGATTATGACTTGCTGTCACGACGATTCCAGCAAATGCATGCAGCTCACGAACCGCAAAGGAGAGCTCTGGTGTCGGACGCAATTCATCAAATACATACGTTTGAATGCCTTGTGAAGCAAGTGTTTTGGCTGCTTCCATCGCAAATTCAGGCGATTTATGGCGTGAATCATATGCAATGGCGACGCCTCTTTTTTTTGCATCCTCTCCATGTTTCGCAATATACGCAGCAAGACCTGCTGATGCTTTACGAACAGTGTACACATTCATTCGGTTCGTGCCTGCACCAATCTCACCGCGCATTCCTCCAGTGCCGAACTCAAGGTTTTTGTAGAAACAGTCTTCAAGTGCTTGGTGGTCATCTTGATGCGTCTTTAGCCATTCCTTTAGTTCAGTATCCAGGTGCTTCTCATTGATCCATCGCTCATAATTCGTCTTCCAACTCATGGTCGTCCTCCCCAGCTCTTATCATCAATAAAATAACATCTACTGTTATTCTATATGGAATCATCCTTTATGTCATGCTATATCATTAGCAGTTGGAAAAAATGCTGCACAAATAAAAAAAGCCGATACATGATCGGCTTTCAGATTGTTGACAAAGGGCTAAAATGATCTTGCTTTAACCCTTTGTCTTCTTTTTATTCAGCATCAAGCGGTACGACTGCTTCATGGAATAGTTGATCTAATTCTGTTTGATGTTTCTGTTTTGCTGCTTCATCCCAGCCAAAACGCTCTGCCATGTAGTCAACAACAGGCTGTGCGTATTTTTTTGCCCAATTGATATTAAATAATAGGCTTCCTGTTCTTCTTAAGAAGAAATCGACAGGTGTTACAGCTAGTTCTTCTTCGATCGCATAGACAAGCTCTGCCAGCACATATGCTGGAATGTTTCGTTTGTCTGCTTCCCCTTGAAGCTGCTCTACTCGTTTGTAGACACTGCTGACGTTTGAACCATATTTTTCAGCTAGTTTTTGTGCAATCGGTTCTGTTAAACCAACAGATGCTCCTTCTGCTGTTTTCGCTTGAACAAAGGCTGCCATGTTTTTAGATCCGCCTACATGGCCGCCTGAGATTGGCATATGCTTTGTTTTACATGGTCCGTAATCTTTGCCCGTTTCCTGTTTCAGTCCATCACGTACTAGATCGACAATATGCTCAGCCATTTTACGGTAGCCTGTTAATTTACCGCCAGCAATGGTGATTAAGCCTGAAGATGATGTCCACACTTCATCCTTACGAGAAATTTCTGAAGGATCTTTGCCCTCTTCATGAATGAGCGGACGAAGACCGGCCCAGTTGGATTCTACATCTTTTTCTGTAATATTGAGATCAGGGAACATGTACTGAATCGCTTGGATGACATAGTCACGATCGGCCTTTGTCATACGCGGGTGCTCCAGCTGTTTTTTGTACACTGTATCTGTTGTTCCAACGTACGTTTTGCCTTCTCTTGGAATGGCAAAGACCATACGTTTATCAGGTGTATCAAAGTAAATCGCTTGTTTTAATGGGAAGACCGATTGGTCAAATACTAAGTGAATTCCTTTTGTATGCTGTAAGTGTTTTCCTTCTTTTGAGTGGTCCTTGTCTCTCAGCTGATCTACCCATGGACCTGTCGCATTGACGATCTTCTTCGCATACACATCGTATGTTTTCTGCGTCATGACATCTTCAATGACAACACCAACCACTTTGCCTTTATCATAAATAAATTCTTTTACTTTCGCATAGTTGACCGCTTCCGCTCCGAATTTCACAGCCTCTTTCATGACTTCGATTGTGAGGCGTGCATCATCTGTACGGTATTCAACATAGTAGCCGCCGCCTTTTAAGCCGTCCTTTTTGACAAGCGGTTCTTTTTCAAGTGTTTCTTTTGCACTTAGCATGCTTCTGCGTTCGCTATGCTTTACGCCAGCTAAAAAGTCATACACTCTAAGTCCAATAGAGGTTGAAAACTTACCAAATGTCCCGCCTTTATGCATCGGAAGAAGCATCCATTCTGGCGTTGTCACATGAGGACCATTTTCGTATACAATGGCACGCTCTTTACCGACCTCTGCGACCATTTTCACTTCAAATTGTTTTAAATAACGAAGTCCGCCGTGCACTAGTTTCGTTGAGCGGCTAGACGTACCTGCTGCGAAATCCTGCATTTCTGCAAGACCGACACGCATTCCGCGTGAAGCCGCGTCAAGTGCTGTACCAGCGCCTGTTATACCCCCACCAATGATAAACACATCATATGGTTTTTTTGTCATTTCCTGCAGCATTTGTTCTCTTTCTAAGCTAGAAAAAGTCATCTCTTGTTCCTCCCATGTTGTACGGTAAAGAAAAAGAGACCGCAAACACCCAAAGCGTATTTCTACACTTCGGTGCCTGCGGTCTCTCCAGTTCTCCAACCGTTCTATTAACTTACTTGAAGTATACCATACTTTTGGTTTATTTGAAAGCTTGAGCTGCTTTTACAGCCTTTTTCCACCCGCTGTATAACGAGTCGCGGCTGTCCTCTTCCATTTTAGGGTCAAAGCGCTTGTCAAGGTTCCATTGTTTTGCAATGTCTGAACGGTCGTTCCAGAAGCCAACTGCTATTCCCGCAAGATAGGCCGCACCGAGTGCCGTCGTTTCATTAATTTCTGGACGCTCTACTGGTACATCCAGCAAATCACTTTGGAAGCCCATTAAGAAATCATTCTTTACAGCTCCGCCATCCACACGCAACGTTTTTAATGAGATGTTTGAATCCTTTTCCATCGCATCTAAAACATCCTTCGTTTGATAAGCAAGTGATTCTAACGTTGCACGGACAAAGTGCTCTTTAGAAGTACCGCGTGTTAATCCGAATACAGCGCCTCTGACATCACTGTCCCAGTATGGTGTGCCTAGACCAACGAATGCTGGAACGACATATACGCCATCTGTTGACTCAACGCGCTTTGCATAGGCTTCGCTGTCTTTTGAGTCTTTAAACATTCTCAGTCCATCGCGCAGCCACTGAATCGCTGAACCAGCTACGAAAATACTTCCCTCTAAAGCATATTCAACTTTACCGTCAATGCCCCATGCAATTGTCGTTAATAAACCATGATCCGACTTAATTGCTTTTTCCCCTGTATTCATCAACATGAAACATCCTGTGCCATACGTGTTCTTCGCCATTCCTTCTTCAAAGCAAGCCTGACCGAATAGTGCAGACTGCTGGTCTCCCGCCGCCCCTGCAATCGGGATATTTCTGCCGAAGAAGTGATAGTCTGTTGTTTCACCATAGATATGTGAAGATGGTTTCACCTCAGGAAGCATAGAAGCAGGTACGCCAAGGATCTCAAGTAATTCTTCATCCCATTTCAGATCGTAAATGTTGAACATTAACGTTCTTGACGCGTTGGAGTAATCTGTGACGTGTGATTGACCGCCTGTCATCTTCCAAATGAGCCATGTATCAATTGTGCCAAACAGCAAGTCGCCATTTTCTGCTTTCTCACGAGCACCTTCTACATTGTCTAAAATCCATTTTACTTTTGTCCCTGAGAAATAAGCATCAATGAGAAGACCTGTTTTATTTCTAAACGTTTCATTGTGTCCTTGCGCTTTTAACTCTTCACAAATGCCAGACGTTTGTCTAGACTGCCAAACAATTGCATTATAAACGGGTGCGCCTGTATGTTTATCCCAAACAACAGCTGTCTCACGCTGGTTCGTAATTCCGATACCGGCGATTTGATCTGCTTCAATGCCTGATTCAATTAAAGCAGTTGAAATGACGGATAGAACAGAGCTCCAAATTTCATTTGCATTATGTTCTACCCAGCCTGGGTTCGGAAAATATTGATTAAATTCCTTCTGAGCTGTATGTGCAATTTTGCCTTCTTGATCAAATAAGATCGCTCTTGAGCTTGTTGTCCCTTGATCTAAAGCGAGAATATATTTTTCTTTTGCCATGGTGTTTTCCTCCCCTTACATACTTTCATTTACAGCATTTGTTTGATTTTTCGTAGAGACATAGAGTCCTAACAATACCACAACTAAAATAACGCTTACAATCCAAAAGGCTGGAGTGATGTTCGCTTTAAAGGCTGCATTGTAGAAAACACCGCCAAATGCGCCGCCTAAAATTGGACCAACGACTGGCACCCAAGCATACTTCCAATTCGATGGACCTTTACCTGGAATCGGCAGAATCGCATGTGCAATTCTCGGACCTAAATCACGTGCAGGATTGATTGCATAACCAGTTGTTCCGCCTAAAGAAAGACCAATTGCGACAATTAAGAATCCAACAATCAGCGGATTGATTCCGTCTGCGAATTTATTTGCACCAATCGCTAAGATTCCTAGAACCAATACAAATGTACCGATGACTTCACTAAGTACGTTTGCAAAAGTATGCGGAATCGCAGGACCAGTTGAGAATACACCCAGCTTTGCACCTGGATCGTCTGTTGCTTTCCAGTGCGGTAAGTAATGTAAAAAGACAATAATAGCTCCTATTAATGCGCCAAGCATTTGACCGGCAATATACATTGGTACATCAGCCCAAGGAAAACTTCCTTCAAGCGCAAGCCCAATTGTTAGTGCTGGATTCAAATGTGCTCCGCTGATTCCACCTGTTGCATAAGCTGCTATGGCTACTGCAAATCCCCATCCGAAAGCGATTACAATCCAGCCGGACTGATATGCGAGCGATTTCTTTAAATTGACTGCCGCACATACACCGCCTCCAAAAATAATGAGAAGCATTGTACCTACGACTTCACCCCAAAATGGTGTCATGAAAATTCCTCCTCTGGTTCAGTTGCCATCCCTATGAATGTGTAAAAAAAGATAAAGAAAAAAGATCCACAACAAACATACTTTACATCAGGGTCATTTGTCACCTAGTAAAGCGCTGTTGTGGATCTCCGTTTCTCCATCACATGATATTAACTTAGTGCTATAGTATCAGAGGATGAAAACGTTGTCAATCAATTTTCACATTTTATCTTTTTCACTTTTGAAACGCTTTCCAAAGGGCTGTATTCGATGTTGTCACAGCTGTAGCTCCCGCTTCAAGCGCTCTTTCCACATCTTCTTTTGTACGGATAAATCCGCCTGCAAATATTGGAATCCCAGCTCGCTCGCGCACTTCAGTAATTAAATCCGGCACAACCCCAGGCAATACTTCAATAAAATCTGGACGATGTTTTCCTACGAACTCCATGCTTTTTTCCATCGCACTTGTATCAAGTAAAAACATTCGCTGAATGGCATATACCTTCTTTTGCTTGGCTTTCACTATGACAGAAGACCTAGTAGAAATAATTCCTGCCGGCTTCATTTCCTGACAAATAAATTCCGTTCCATACTCATCATGTTTGATCCCATGAATGAGATCGACATGGACAAACATTTTTTTATGATGGGCATTCGCCTCATTCATGATGCCCTTTAGCCGGCCTAAATGCACATCAAGTAAGACCCCATATGTAAATGGACTTTTTAAAAATTCCTCAAATTGCTTCATATTGCGAACAGCAGGTAGAATGGGTTGATCATGAAAACTCATATGCCGTCTCCTTCTAAAGTGTATTGGTTCAGTCTTCTCCTAACAGTAATAGAATCTCTTCTATTTTTCAATACACCTAATGTATCCAATGCCGATTTTACCTAACAGCATCTTAATGTATGTGCTCTTCCCATAGAAAAAAGCAGAGAAATCTCTCTGCTATAACTGCGCCATACTTTCTTTTAGCGTGTTGATAATAAATGAGGCGTCTTCGTTTGTTATATTTAGCGGCGGTGCAAGCTGGGCAACGTTATTATAGCCGGCAACCGTATCACCATTTTTCCCAATGATCAGTCCGCGTTTTTTACATTCTGCAATCAATTGACCGACAACCTGTGGATCAGCCGGTTTTTTAGACTGTTGATCCTGAACAAGTTCAATACCAAACAGCAGGCCTTTCCCTCTGACATCACCGACAAATGGATGCTCTTTTAACTCTTGCAAACGTTCAAGCATGTCTTGCCCCAGCGTGTCAGACCGTTCTACTAATTTCTCGGTTTCCATGATCTCTAGGTTGGCAAGGGCAACCGCACAAGAAGCAGGGTGACCGCCAAATGTATTTACATGGCGCAGCCTGTCATACGTATCTTCCCCTGCGTAGGCTTCATAGATTTCTCGTTTCACGCACGTTGCAGAAAGAGGTAAATAGCCGCTTGTGATCCCTTTTGCCATTGTAATGATGTCCGGCTTTACATCTTCATGCATAAAACCAAACCGCTTCCCTGTCCGGCCAAAGCCGCAGATGACTTCATCCACAATGAGAAGCGCTCCATGAGCCTCACAGATGTCTTTGACCTTCTTCAAATACCCTTTTGGCGGCATTAAGATACCGCCGCCTGTAATAATCGGTTCCATAATGACCCCAGCAATGGTCTCACTTAGTTCCCACGTCATGGCTTGATCGATTGCCGCTGCACTTGCCAAAGTCTCTTGATCCTCAGGATGACGATACATATCAGGCGGTGCGACATGGATAAAGCCTTGACCTAATGGTTCATATTTATATTTACGCTGCGCCTGCCCCGTTGCAGCAAGAGCTGCTGCGGTATTACCGTGATACGACCGATACCTGGAGATGAACTTTGTTCTTGTGCTCTCTCCTTTTTGCGCATGATATTGTTTGGCGATCTTAAATGCGGCTTCATTGGCTTCAGAACCGCTGTTAGAAAAGAAGATGACATAGTCCCCGCCAAGCCATTCATTTAGCTTTTCAGCCAGCTGAATCGCTGGCACATGGCTTTGCGTCAGCGGATAGTAAGGCATTGTATTGAGCTGCTTATATGCCGCTTCTGCAAGCTCTTTTCTGCCATAACCGGCATTTACACACCAAAGACCTGACATCCCGTCTAAATAGCGATTCCCATGAATATCAGTCACCCATGCGCCTTCTGCCTTGTGAATGACCATGCTTTCATTTTCCTTGTTTGTCCCTTTCATATGATGCCAGATCAACTGATCATCTTTCGTCTGAAGATTTTGAGCCTGCTCATGTATTTTCATCTTCCCGACCCCCATGTATCCGTTTTCATCATTAAAGAAGCTTAAACCGGTTCAGCAGCACATTGCCCCTCTATTCATTATATGGCTGAAAAGGGAGGCATATGAAACTGAAACTAGGCCGCCCGTAAGAGAGAACCAACCATTACTTTCATTATAAAAAAGGGGCCGGGCCCATTACATTAGACAGATCGTCAACTGATTGAAAAGAACCGTAAGACACTCCACTCGGATGCTTAGCAAATCTAACATACCTCGTTAACGGTCATTTCCTTGCAGGAATTCATATGCAAGAATCGCAAATTCAAGCGCCTGTCGTTTCGGTGCCTGCATCATATCCTCGCCAAGCAATGCTTGCAGTTTATCTAGTCTATGATAAAGCGTCTGCCTGACAATATAGAGCTGGCTTGCAGTTTCCTTTTTAGAACCGTTTGTCTGTAAAAAGATATTCAGCGTTTGATAAAGTCTTCCGCTATTTTGCTTATCATATAAAATGACAGGCTCCAAATACTCTTTCACCATACATTCAAGCAGTCCGCTTTCCTTCATGAAAGGCATGAGACGGAGCATATGCAAATCTTGATAAAATGGGCTTTCCACACGCTGGGGCATCACTTTCTTTAAATGCAGCACTTCTTTGGCTGCTTGAAAGCTTTTTCTCATATGCTGAAACTGTTCACAATATGGACCGATGCCAAAATTGATCACAGTTCCGCGGGGCTGCTCCCGATCATACAATTGTTTGATGTCACTCGCAGCCCTCTCTGCACGCTCTTTCCAATCCTCCTTCTTTCTCGTGTTCAATAAAATAAACAAGGTTTGTCCTTGATGCTCATATGGAATCAAGTGGAAACCCGCACGCTGAAAGATGGAGCGGCACGATACGAGAAAATAAAGATTTCCTGCGATTTCTTCGATTTGATGATGCTTTTGAAAGAGCATCACCACACAGCCGGTTGGCTTTTTCAATCCTTCTGTTTCTTCAAGATGCTCTAAAATATCTCTTTCTGTATGCTCTTCTTGGAACCATTTTTGCAGCCATTCGTTCTCTTTTGTCTTCTTCAGCTCTTCTGTATAAAGCTCTCTTAGCGTTTGCTGGGCAAGAGCATTTGCCCCTTTATCCATGACGAGCAGTTCGAATTCTGAGAGTGTGTTCGTTTGATGAATGAGCACAAGGTCTGCAAATGTCTGCTTGAGTGCAAGCACTTCTTTTTTGGTCACTTCGTATCCTTTTGGCAAGGAAGCAAACTGTAAATAATTCATGACCAGCTCTTCGGTTTGTTTAGAGGAATCACATAAAATAATCGGCTCCCCCTGAACAGGAATAAGTAAAAGAATGCCCCTTACGTGCTGATACACTTGATCCAAAATATCCATCTGCGGATGCGGAGTCAATAAAAGCTCATTCAGCTTTGATGATAGTGCTTCTAAATCAGCCATCATTTGATACTGGCGTTCAATCATCATCGTATGGAGATGCTGTGTGATGTTGACGAATTTCACTTCTTTTGTAAACAGAATCAGCGGAAAATCTCTTTCTTCTGCATACGCAATCAGTTCTTCCGGCACATCGAATCTGAGCGGAACAAATTCAATACACAAGCCTGCCGCACCAGAAACGATCAGCTGTTTTAAAAATGCTTGAAACACATCCAATTGATCATGAAAGCCTGCGGCTGTTGTTAGTATGAGCTCTCCCCCATTTAACAAATCTTCTACAGCAGGCACTTCTAGCACATGGACCCATTTGACCTGCCGAAACAATCCCTTTTCTCCTGCTAACACTTTTGCATGGGCAAAATACTTTGTTTTCAACACATCACTCACTTGAAAATGAACATCTACATTCATTGATATGTCCCCCTTTGTTTTGCCGCCCATCCCCTATCCCAGAGGGTGCATCGATAAAATCCATAATAAAACTGGTAATGTCACGATACTTAAAACAGTACTGAGAAATGTCGTGCTTGAGACAAACTCAGGCTTCGTTCGGAATTGTACAGCCATCAGCGTGGTATTTGCTGCTGTCGGCATGGCTGCAACTAAGATCATAATTTGTTTCACCAAATCGTCTACCGGTAAAATGAGCGTAAAACCAAATGCGATGAGTGGTGAGATAAACAGCTTCAGCAATACAGCATAAGAAATATTTCGATAATCCACTTGCTTAAAAGAAATGACGGCGAGCTGCATGCCTAAAATAAGCATAATCGTCGGTATGGCGGCATCCCCCACAAGCTGGACACCCGTCATCACCTCTTTAGGTAATGAAAGATCAATCAGCTGAAATAATAGACCGAGGAGTGCCCCATATGCCACCGGCATACGCAGCACTTTTTTCAGCACAACCTTTCCATCTCCTGCATCCTCTCCGCCCTTTGCTGCATAATACATACCGATTGTACTCATGACAAGCTGCTGCAGTACCATTAAGACGATGGCAATATCTAAACCTGCTGCTCCGAAGACAAGCAGGACAACGGGCGTGCCGTAATTCCCATTGTTCATAAATGCTGACGACAGAATCATGGCACAATACATTTCCTTCGAATAACCATAAATACGAGATAAAATAAAGACACATAAAACAAGTGAAAGACAAAGTCCGATGACAAAAATAGATAGGTACACATAGTCCATCGATACTTTGTTTTGATAAAAGGTTTCAAACGCAAGAAATGGTGACATTAAATATAAAGACATTGATGAGAGCGTATGTATGTCAAAACCAATGGCCTTCTGCCCAATATACCCGATAAGGAAAATACCGAACACTGGCAGTAAGACAAGTAAAAACTCCATGCTGCACCTACTTTTCTCTAGATGAATTCCTATTCTTCCTCATAATCATACCACTGTTAAACAATAAAAAAGAAGCACCCTTATGAAAGGCCGCTTCTCTCCTCATCCAAATAGAACACTTCCCACAAATGACCATCAAGATCCTGAAAGCTCCAACCGTACATGAACCCATGATCCTGCTTTTCCTTAAACGGTGACCCGCCTGCTGCCATCGCCTGCTCGACAAGCTCATCGACCTCTTTTCGTGAATCAACCCGCATAGAGACAATGACCTCTGATCCCTGCCTTGCATCCACCAATTGTTTTTCTGAGATGGTTTGAAAATGCTTATGGGTTAACAGCATGACCGTAATGGTGTCACCAATGACCAAACAAGCTGCCTGATCATTCGTCAGCTGCTCTTGAAACTCAAAACCCAGCTGCTCAAAAAAAGCCTTTGATTCCTTGACATGCTTTACCGGCAAATTGATATATAAATGTTTAGCTTGTCGTCCCATGTTCCTCTCCTTTTTGAACACATGATCTCCTTTCAGTATATTCAGATTTTGCTCCGGCATCCCTTTATCACATAAAAAAATAAGCTCTCCATCTTATGTAGGCAAAAAATGATGATGAATCTTGAACAGGTAGCAGCGCTCGTGCCTCTACTATGTCTCTTAAAAAATGTCAACAAAAAGAAGCGCCTTGTGACAGGCGCTTCTTTTCAGCGTGATAGAAAACCTTTGCAGTCTAGGAAGATCGAGCACCGGAGCGGAGCGAATGAAACATTCATGAGCACTGGAGCGCAGACCTGACACCGAATGCGAGGGTTTGTCTGCGCGCTGAAGCGCCTTGTGACAGGCGCTTCCTTTCATTATTTCTTATATTCAATATGGTACACGTCTCTTCTTCGGTCCTTGAGCTGACGTACCGTTCCATCTTGCCGCTGTCTTCTTAAAATTTCTAAATCGACATCGCCAACGACAACCATTTCTATATTCGGATTACACTCACCTACAATCCCATCTCTTGCAAATTCAAAGTCTGATGGGGCAAAGATCGCTGATTGTGCATATTGGACATCCATATTTTCGGTTTGCGGAAGGTTTCCGACTGTTCCTGAGATAACGGTATAAATCTGATTTTCAACCGCTCTAGCCTGTGCACAGTAACGCACTCTTAAATAGCCTTGGCGGTCTTCTGTACAAAACGGAGTAAAAATAATTTTCGCTCCTTTATCAGCTGCAATCCGAGCAAGCTCAGGAAATTCAATATCGTAGCAAATTTGGATCGCAATTTTACCGCAGTCTGTATCAAATACCCGAACTTGATCACCTGCTGAAATCCCCCACCATTTTCTTTCATTCGGTGTGATATGGAGCTTATATTGCTTTTCAATTGTTCCATCACGTCTAAATAAATAAGCGATATTGTAGATTTTCCCTTCCTCTTCAACGAAATGGGATCCGCCGATGATGTTAATGTTGTACTTCACAGAAAGGTCTGTGAACAAATTAATGTAATCCTCGGTATATTCTGTGATCCTTTGTACTGCAAGACTTGGGGAGCGCTCCTCTAAGTAAGACATGAGCTGCGTTGTAAAAATTTCTGGGAATACGGCAAAGTCAGCTGACGCATCTGATGCGACATCAACATAATACTCCACCTGATTCATGAATTCCTCGAAGGAATGAATTTGTTTCATCGCATATTGAATGACGCAAATACGAACTGGGAATGCCGATTTATAATATCTCTTCGATTGCGGACGATAATCGACGTTGTTCCATTCCATTAACGTCGCATATGTGCTCGATGCCTTATCATCCGGCAAGTAATTCGGATTGATCCGCATGAGGCTAAACTCATTTAACAGCTGAAAAGATAAAACAGGATCATAAATTTGGTGAAGCATGACCTGCTCCACATATTGACGAGGCGTCATTTCCTCTTGGTATTTATGATAATTCGGGATGCGTCCGCCAATGATGATGCTTTTTAAATTTAATCTTCTCGCTAAGTCTTTTCTTGCTTCATATAAACGATGGCCAATTTTCATGCGGCGGTACTCAGGACTAACCATCACTTCAATTCCGTACATATTCATCCCATCTGGATTATGGTTTGTGATGTACCCATCATCTGTGATGTCCTGCCAAGTATGACGGTCATCGTATTCATCAAAGTTAATTAATAAACTTGAACAAGAGCCAATGATTTCTCCCTCAAATTCAGCACAAAACTGACCTTCTGGGAAATGCTCAAGATGGCTTTCAAGGTGCTCTCGTTTCCAAGGGTCCATGCCCGGAAAGCATACCTCCTGCAAGGCGATGATTCGGTCAATATCTTCTTCTCGGATATTACGGATCACCATTCTTTTTTCAAACCGCGTTAAATCGAGTTTTTCTGCCATGATGTTTTTGCCCCCTTACTGATCCTCTTTTTCAAGCTGATGGAATAGCTGGAGCAATTCGATTTCAGCCATGGATTCTAATCTGACATCATATTCTTCAAACTGCAGCGTGCTCGTCACTTTGTTTGGGACGATGACGCATTTCATGCCTGCGCGTTTGGCAGCAATTGATCCATTCACTGAATCCTCAAATGCCACACAATCCTTTGGCTCTACACCTAAGCAGCTTGCGGTTTGCAAATAAAGCTCTGGATGAGGTTTGACTTCTTCCACATCATCTGACGTGCGGATACATTCAAAATAATCGAAAAGACCAATTTGCTTCAGGTGATCAGACACCCATTTATAGTCTGAGCTGGAAGCAAGTCCAATCTTGATCCCAAGCTCCTTCGCTGCCTGTAAATAAGCTTCTACGCCAGGTCGTGCTGATTCATCCTTCATTCTCTTTTGAAAACGAGAACGCCGGTCCGCTGTGAGTGCCTCATGATCGAGCGTCTTTCCTAGCTGCTTTTCTAAGTATTCAAAAGGCTTAAAGCCTGCCTGCGTCCCAATGACGTTGCCCCATACAGAAAGAGGCAGCTCCGACTCATGCTCTGCAAACATTTCTTGTAAAACTTCATATTCATGTGTTTCTGTATCTAAAATTAATCCGTCAAAATCAAATATAATCGCCTTTACCAACGAGGCCACTCCTTTTTTTACGAAAGTCTTTAATATGATACTCAATGCTATCATATCGTGAATAAAATTGACTTTCAAAGATGAATGTCTGCTAAAATCATTATGTATAAAAGGAGCCTGTACCATTTTGTCAGGCTCCTACCCGTGTTCGGTTTATTCTGCAAGAGGTCCAAGCGCTCCGATTCGTGGAGAAATAGGCAATGTTGAAAAAGAGCGGGTTTGGTATTACAGATCTTAAGGTTTCTCCGTTCCCTTAAAAATAGTATGTGCGGCAGCCTTGTAAGTTAACAAGGAAGTTCACACCAACTTTTACGCATTTTGAAGACGGCGGCTGGCAAAATCGTCTAAATCAAACGGAAAAGAAAAGCCGCATGCATTGACCTGATCACGATTTCGCTCGAATAGCTCACGATCACGCTTTGTAATATGGCGTTTAGGTTTTACAATAATGGTATGTAATAGCTGAAGTCCCGATAAAATACGAAAAGCATCGTCCATCGTTCCGTTATAAACCCCTTCAACGAAGGTCAGCGGGCGTTCTTGTTGTCGCGCAGCTGGGTTTTCACCGACAGCATGGGATAGAAGATCTTCAACATCCTTTGATATTTCTTCAATTGCCTGCTCTTGCAGGTCTGTAGCAGCTTTCATTATTCTCACGTGGCATCTACCTCTCTGTCGTTAGTTCTCCATTCAGAATAGCACAGAAAAAAAGGCGTTCGCCAAGGTAAGTGTTTCCTATATATACCCAAAGAAAGGAACGGATATCATGAACATTAACGGACACACGCTCTCGCTAAAAGCAGGTGAGCACGATCATGACACTTCACTGAGTCAGTTTTTAAAAACAGCCGTGTCGGCCTCAAAACCGATTATCCATTTTTGGATGGAGCATCAAAAAATACGTTTAAATCAAAAGCCTGCCCATCACGCGGCAAAAGTCAGTACAGGCGATCACATCCTGATCGATTTATTTGAAACGGAAGAAAGTGATGTGACGCCAGAATATGGTGAATTAGAGGTGCTCTTTGAGGACGAGCACTTATTGATTGTACAAAAGCCCGCTGGACGACCAACGCACCCGAATGAAAAGGGACAAACAGGCACACTAGCAAACCTTGTGGCCTTTCATTTTCAAGCAAATGGCGAGGAAAAGCGAGTGAGACATATTCACAGACTCGATCAAGACACAAGCGGCACAGTCATTTTTGCCAAACACAGATTAGCTCATGCTGTGCTTGATCAAATGCTTTCTAAAAAAACGATCAGCCGAACCTACATCGCTATCGCAGAAGGACTTTTCAAGAAAAAGAAAGGAACTATCGATGCAGCGATCGGCCGTGACAAGCATCATGCCGTCAGACGCAGAATCTCTCCTACTGGTCAAAGTGCTGTCACTCACTTTCAGGTCATGGACATCAATAAACGCCTGCAAATGACAGCCGTCAATCTGCAACTTGAGACGGGAAGAACACATCAAATTCGAGTCCATCTTAGCAGTCTTGGGCACCCTTTAGCCGGAGATACACTTTATGGCGGAGCTCGCCATCATATCAACAGATGCGCTCTCCACGCCAAACAAGTAGACATGACACATCCTTTTACAGGTGAGCAACTGAGCATAGAAGCACCGCTTCCACTAGATATGGCTCAGCTCATGGACGAGATCATTCATTAAAAAAGAGACTGCTTTTGATAAGCAGGCTCTTTCTTCATTAGACAGATGCTCTTTTGGCATAAATAATGTACCGCTCTGGTGCATTGCCGACGAAATGAAATGGATAGCATGTCGTTAACACCAGCTCTTCCTTTTTATTCTGCAAAGTAATAATGGATGTATCATGCTGATCCACGATTTTCGTATGTGTGATTTTATAAACAAACTCACCATACGGCACAGTGATTTTCAGCTGATCTCCAATATTCAATTCACCTGTTCGACGAAATACCGTGTCACGATGGCCAGATAGGACGATTTGTCCCTTTTGATCAGGGTAATAACTGCCTTTGTAATGCCCGACTCCTTTGGCAAGATCATCCGCATCTGTCCCTTCGACAATGGGAAGGTCTGCTTTTAATTTCGGAATCGTCAGAATGCCAGAGGCTTTCCCCACTTCAGGAGAAAACTGCTTCTTTGATATCCTTTGATCGTCCGCTACCGCTTTCTTCGCGTCTTCTAATGATTGTGCTGTTTGAAGGTGCGTAGAGGCGATTTGCCAAATTCCCCAGCCTAGCAAGACAATTCCTGCTGTCATCACAGTAAGTGCAAGCCACTTTTTCATGCTTAAACTCCTTTACCTGTTACATTTCTCTTAGATGATACGCTCTTTAGCTTGCTGCTTTTTCTTCTTGTTTTGCTTTTTGAATGCGTCCCTCTTTTTGATACACAATGGAAGCTCCTTCAAAGCTCTTCACAAAAGCGACAGTGGCTTCTAAATCCTCTGGACCTGTTTCAGGATTTTTCCCCAGCCTTCCTATCGGTGCATACTTACTGCCAGTTGCAGTTGCCATAAAGTTATTCACCGTGAGTGTATATGTTTGATCGAGCGCAACGTTTGATCCATCTGGCAGCTTTAAGTCGACTACTTTATATGTTACCGGATCATAGGAATATGAAAAGCCCGAAATGCTATAATCTGGTCCAAATTGAGGAGAAATTTGCGCTTCAATGATCTCAGCCAAGTCTTTCCCCTTAATCTCAAGTTTAACTAAGACGTTGCCAAAAGGCTGAATATTAAACAGATCTCCCCACGTAATCGGCCCTTTTTCAAGGTTTTGCCTGATGCCGCCGCCATTCATCATGGCAAAATCACTTTTCATAGAATACCTCATACCATCAGCAATCAAATTACCGAGCGGCGTGTCTCCATCATTTGAATAGCCGCCTTCCATTTTGACACCAGCTTCTCCAACTACCTCACTAATAATCGGCTCAACTTCTTTCCCGTAATGAGCCAAGATGCCGGCTGCTTCCTTGTCCTTTTCAATACCAGACTGGTCTACATACTGGATATTTGCACTCTTTTTGACAATATCCTTCGTTTTGCGGTCAAGTGTTACATTGACCTCGCCAATGGTCTTCCCATATTCAAAGGCTTGAACAATTAATTTCCCATTGACCTCTCCGTTTACCACTTCGTGATTATGCCCCGCAAAGATGACATCAATTTCATCATCGCCTTCTTTAGCCAGCTTCGCACTTTCTCCAGTGATGGTATCTCCATTTTGAGAGGCCGTCATATGAGCTAAGACCGCAATGGCTTTGATCCCTTTTTGTTTTAATTCCTTCGCGGCTTCATTTACGGCTTTGACTTCATCTGTAAACTGAATGTCTTTAATCCCTTCTGGCATCACCATTCCTGCGGCTGACTTTGTCACAACACCGATAAATGCTACAGGAATTCCCTCGACATCCATGATTTCATAAGCAGGTAAAAGGGGTTTACCTGTATCCTTGTATTCACAGTTTGCACAAACGAGCGGAAAATTCTGTCCGTCATATCCCTTTGTGCCTTTAAGATGATCTCCGCCATTTATGATACGTAATAGCTCGTCCACCCCTTCATCAAATTCATGGTTGCCGACCGTGCCAACATCAAAGCCTATGTTCTCCATGAGTTCAACCGTTGGTTCATCCTGCAGAAGCGACGATATTGGAGAGCTGCCGCCAATCATATCTCCGGCGTGGACTGTGATCGTATTTTTGTGGGCTGCTTGTTTTTGTTTCATATAAGCCGCCACATAATCCATCCGTCCATACGTTCCTTTGTTGCCATCACCTTTTAGATCCAGCTCGTATTGTTGATCAATTTTTCCGTGTAAATCATTCATGCTTAAAATGGTTAATGGGACTTCCCCAGCTTCCTCTGCCGGCTGATAGCCAGCCCGTTCTGCTTCTTCTTTTGAAGCAAAAAAGATGCGTTTATCTACAGCGATTTCTTTCCAGCTGCCAGGCGATACGTAGGTTTTCGCTGATGAATCACCGACGTAGCGTGTCAGTCCTTTTTTCTGTTCACGTGCCCTAAATTCAAACGGCTGTTCCAGCAGCGGGTCCGCTTCGTTCCATATGCCCAGCCCTTTTTCTTTTGCCTCTTTGACAGCTTTTTGGAACATCTGATAGTCCTTTTCATCTCCAACCGGCCAGATGAAATACGTAGGGGCATATCCTTTTTTCACAAGCTCTAAATTCGTATTGACCCCTTTTTTGGTTTTCACTTGAGCTAAAAGACGTCCATAGCCATCCTTCGTCTCAGGACCAATCTTTAATGTGACTTTATCTCCGCTTGAAAGAAGCGTATTTAAATAGTCCGCCGCCTTTTGTCCAAAACGCAGCTGGTTTTGATCTAATTCATTTTTTGGCTTATGGTACGTTTCCGGCGTGTCCATATTCACAAAGCGCACCTTTGTTGTACCAAGCACAGGCTTCTTTAAATGAATCGTATCTCCATCTACCACCCGGTCAACCGTTGCCTCGTATTCTTTCTTCATTTTTGGCGGCTTTGGCTGGCGTTTGAGCAGACTGACATCACCCTTGTGTCTTGGAAGCACCTGCAGCGTATCATATCTGCTTAACACTCCTGTAAACTCATACCATTTCCCTGTCTTTACTTCATCAATGGCACTTGTATCCACCATCACTCTAAGGATGGTGCTGTGATATTTTTTATCAATGATCACGACATTGTATCCTCCGCCAGCCGGCTGCTCTGGTTTTGATTCAACATAGCCTTTGACCTTCACAAGTTTTCCTTCATGTTTACGTGCCTGATCCGTTTCTAGTTGTTTCACGGAGACTCGCTTCGGCTTTGGCAAAGTTTGATTCACACCATCGATCTTCAGACGGTCTCGATCCGGCACAATTTCAATCAGTCCTTTATAAGACGTGATCTTCCCCGTTACTGTCACCTTCATGCCTGCTTTTAGTTCTGGGAAATTGTTGGGCTGTGCTGAATACATATTGATTCCAGCTGATTTGTCTTGAATGTACGTTGATAGTTTCCCATTGCCTATAGCCGATTGGTCTGCTGTCACAATTCCACTCACCGTCACCGTCTCTCCGATCAGCTGGCGGGCTTTCTTGATTTTCATTGACTTCTTTTGGTTCCAAACCGTTTCCTTCTTTTCAGACGCAATGGCTTGTTCTGCTGTGATCATGCCAGGCAGTAAGGATTGCAGACTAAAGATCACTAAAACCAGACAACAGATCATTCGAATGGATCGAACACGTTTCATTAGACCCTCCCCTTCCGAGCTTTATCTCTCATAGTGTACTAAGTAAATATTGATGGTAGATGGATTTCTTGTAAATCTTATGTCTGTCAGCTCATTGGAAACGTAATAATCACTCGTGTCCCCTCAAAGCTTTTGCTTTCAAAACGAATGCTGCCGCCATGGCTTTCAATGATTTTAATCGTCATCATTAAACCAAGGCCAGTCCCTTTTTCTTTCGTTGTATAAAAAGGTTCACCCAGTTTCCCTATTTCGTCTTCTGGTATGCCCTTTCCTTGGTCTTCAAAGATTAGCATCATCTGATTATGTTCCAATACGGATGTGACTTGAATAACACCTGTCACACCATCCATCGCTTCAATACCGTTTTTAAGAATGTTTAAGAAAACTTGTTTCAGCTCATTCGGTATACCTTGAATGTTTGGCAGCGACGGAGACAAATTCTTCTGAATAGACACGCCTTTTAAAACCGCCTGTGATTCAACGACCATGATCACTTCTTCAAGCAGAAGATTGACATGTACCGGCTCAAATTTCACCGATTTGCTTCTAGAGAGCACAAGGAATTCATTAATAATCGCTTCAAGCCGATTAAATTCAGACATCATCACATCTGCATAATCCTTCTGATATTTCTTACTTTGAATCATCAGCTGTAAAAATCCCTTTAACGACGTCAGCGGGTTCCGTATCTCATGGGCGATGCCGGCTGCAAGCTGACCAACTGCGGACAGCATCTCTGACTTCATCAGCATCTTCTCTGACTGCTTTTGATTGGTAATGTCCTCTGAAATCCGCATCACGGTTGACTGCATTTTGTCAGGATCATCAATTCGGTGTAAAGAGACCCTCTCCCATCGTTCACGTCCTGATAAATCCTGAAAGTACAGCTCACCAGTCCAGCTGCCTTCTTTTAAACAAACGTCCCATTGCTTTTCTAAATCATCACATTGACACAGCGAATGATAGACAGAAAAAATATCTTTGCCGATCAGGTCATATTCATGCTGCTGTACAAACTGGCAAAAACGCTGATTCACGCATTGGATGACCCCTTCCTCAGTTGCAACAACAATATGGATATGGCTATTATCCAGTGCTGTTACCGCTAGATGGAGTGACTGTTTGATTTTTGTCATTTCCGTCATTTTAATCCACGTCATCACCGCTCCCTCATGATCTTGGTCAAAGATAGGTGTGATGTGTACAGTGAATTGTTCTCCTTCATTCGTTTCAATTTCTCGTTCGATGACGCGCCTGTCCGAGATAACCGATTGTATGTCATGATAGAGCGTTTCCTGCGTAAGCTTCTTAGCCATCGCCTGAAAGGATTGCTGTTGCCTTATTTGAGCTGAAGTAAATAAAGAGGCGGCTGTAGGAGTGTAATAGCGAATATTCATGTCCCGGTCCACAAACAACGTCGCAAGCTGAGGCTTAACAGAAGGTCTATACAGTTCTTCCCTTGTTACCCTTAAGTTGTTTATGATATTAATAAAATGTTCATGTTTTTTCTCAAGCTCCGCTATTTGCGTGTTTTTCACTTTTAATTGAGCCCTTGCCTCCTGCTCCTTTTGTTTAATTTCATTGAGTTCATTTTCTAAATCGACAATACGCTGCTGATAAACTGAATTCTGATCTGGCATCCCTTTTTCCCTGCTGTTCTTTTGAATTTTCCCTCTCTCATTCATTCGAATGAGAATGACGTATACCCCTTTAAAACGGTGATCAAAACTCTTTACAATAAAATCCGCATACTGCTTTTTTCCTTTTTCCGAAATGAGGACATGCTGAAACACCAGCTCTGTCTCGTCTGTCCACACCTTTTGAAAGGTTTGACTCAACATCTCTTTCAAATAATCAGGTGTCACATATTCACATGATTGATCTGACACCTCTGCATGGTCTAAGAAGGAATAGGCCCCATTTGACATCGCCAGAATTTTGTCACAATCATTGATCACCATGCATGCGTCATATTCTCCGCTCACTTCTTCCATATATTGTGCAGCTCGCTTTTTTAACTCGGCATCACGAGCGTCATATACCCAAGGGACACTAGATGCAGGAACATTTGAATAGGTGTAAATGTTCCACTTCTCATTGAACAATTGAAACAATCGAGGAATATTGGGAACAGTTTCATTTGGCCCTAAGATTAACACCCCTTGATTTTTTAAAGCATATTGGAATCGGGATAATACTCGTTTTTGTACTTCTGGCTCAAAGTACATCAGAACATTTCGGCAACTGATAAAATCGAGGTGGATAAAAGGTGAATCAATCAATAAATTGTGAGGAGCAAAAACAATATGTTTTCTAAGCGACTGCTTCACAATAAAAGCGTCACCTTTTTTTTCGAAATATCGCGCCCGCCATTTTTCCGGTATGCTTGCCATAGACTCTATCGAGTAAAGACCTTTACTAGCTATTTGAATGGCTTTTCGGTTGATATCTGTCGCAAAGACTTGAAGTTCAATGGACACATCTCTTCGCTTCATTTCTTCTAAAAATAAAATCGTAAAAGAATAAGCTTCTTCCCCTGTCGAACATCCCGCAATCCAAATTCGGCATCGAGATTTCCCGTTGTTCATCGAATGGTCAATGATTGACGGGATCACCTTCTGTTCACATACTCGAAAAGCCTCCATATCTCTAAAGAAAGCAGTCGTGCCGCTTAGGAGCTGGGCATGCAGGCGGTCAAGCTCATCTGGTTCTCTTTCTAATAAACGATCGTACTCTGTTAATAATGACATCGGTTCGTTTGCAGTGCGCATGCGTTTTTGAATAACAGAAAGCAGCCTTTTCTTTTCATAGGTTGAAAAGGCAATCCCTTTATACATTTCGAGACGTTCAATGATTCTTAGTAAAGCTGGATCCGTCTCATCCACATACGGGACATTGATGATATTGGCCATATAAGCTGCAAGGGTGGATGGATTTTTGAATGTGTGATGATACATGCTGTCAAAACCACTCTCTACCTCACTGCATGATAAGGCTGTACCGCCTTGCTCAACCAACCGAAGCAATCCACTCCCCACACAATGACCTTTTTGAAAAAAGATCGCAAACGCTTCTTCTTTTTGAACACTGGCAAGTGACTTAAAAAGCGAGTCGACAGAGCATGCCTTGTTTGTTGGCAGCTGCTCTGATACATGAAGCCGATGATCTTCTGTTAACGTCACAGCCGCATGCTGCGGACAAAAATAGATGGTCTTCTTCATGACTTTCTCACCATGTTTAATCGTTTTTGCCCGGTAGCCAATCGGTAAAACAAGTGCTTCTAAATCTGTGATACAATCGCCTGTCACATGATTTTGCACAACAATAAAAGAGGCATTTAATTCAGGTGGCAACGATTGAAAAAAAGCCTCAAGATGATGCTGTTCAAACGGCGAAACACCGATGCCGATCACTGGTGCCTGCACATGTTCGTCTTCTATCAAACGATTAATGATTTTGTCCTGCATCTGGTACCCCCATGTTCATTCGTCTGATACTTTTTTTCGACAAAAAGAAAGAAAACCCTCTAATTGTAAATAATGTTTTTTGCATGAAAACGTGAAAACATCCTCACATTAAAACAGATTGTATAAACAAAAGGAGGAATCTCAATGCAAAACGATCAACAGCCAATGTTTCAAGGAAACGCTCAGCAGCCTGAACTCAACCATGGCGGGCATGAGTTATTCGATTTACATGAAATTTTAGCCGGCACGATTAATATTTTGGATCAATATATGATCCTGCGGCAATTTATTCAAGATCCTGCATTATCCGACATCCTGGATCGACAATATCAATTCGTTTTATCCCAGTACAATGTCACTGTAGATTGTTTTTCTACAGGCCAAAAGCCTAGTGAAGAAACCGCTACTTATATGATGAAAGAACACACACAAGTGACATACGGAATCAAACCTACTCAGCCGAAGAAGCCGAATCAGTCATTACAGGATGTAAAAGACTTAGGCATCACAGGACATATGCTCAGCCTAGTCAAATCACACGCTGGGTTACTTTCCATGTCCGCATTAGAAGTTACAAACCCTGTTGTCAGACGTGTGCTTGCTGCGCAGATTCCGAACTTTATCGAAATGGCCTATGAAATTTTCTTGTATCAAAACAAGCATGGCTACTATCAAGTTCCTCAGCTTTCCAAACAAGATATGACAGCCATGACATCAGCTTTTGCACCGCTTCAGGGGCAGGTTCAAATGCCTTCTAGCAAGGCCGATCAACAAAAGCCTCTTCATTAAAAAAACGGCTGACCCCCTTCTTTGGTCAGCCGTTTTTTCTTTGGTACATCGCTTTAAACTGTTCTTCAAAATCTGTGAGCCTCTCCCCCGTCGCCTGTTCAAAGCCGCTAGCAAATTGGCCCGTTTTTGCAGTTTCCTCCATGATCTCATGTATGATGTCTCGTCCGTAAAGCTGCACCAGCTCATAGATTATATAGTAGCTTTGTAAATAGACATCTGTCTCATATGTCACCCGGGAGTTCTGCCAGTCTTGATCAGAATGAAGAGATTGAAAAGGAATCACGTCGAAGCGTTCAGACGTAGCATTTAACACGTCATAGGCCGTCCATTCTGCTGTTCCTTCGTGGAACCAAAGCGGAAAAATGCCTGGAGATACTTCATATGAATGGACCTTTTCATAGAAAACAAAATGAGCATACTCATGAATAAAAAGCGTATTGAAAAAGTATAAAGGCAGTGTCTCTTTCTTCAATAATGCTTCCCGTTTATCTGGATATAACCCAATCATTTGATCATGATCGGAGTAAAATCCGGTTATATGCTTAATTCCAGCCATTTGTTCGATCGTCTCTTTATCATCAAAATAAATAACGTCTAAAGGTCTGTCAGCTTCAAACTGAAACACTGACGCTGTCCTCTTCTTTGCTTGCTTCATGGCCTCTATGGTCAGATCAACAAAAGCATCCTCTTCCTCTGCATAGTAGATTCGAATATGTTCATAGACTTGCTTATTGAGTCCCTCCGTGATAACCGTTTTAGGAGACGACTGCTCCAAATATTGTCCTGTCAGCTGAAACGCAACATAAATCAAGTACGCGGTGAAAGCATAAAAAATCAGACCTGCTGCAATCATCCCGCCTACAAGTTTTTTATGAATCAATGACGGCCCTGCTTTCATTTGCTCCCCACCTGAATTCATCCTGCACCCTCTTTCTCTCTCTATGAAGAAACAAAGATCAACAAGAGGTGATATATTTTTTACTTTATGCAGTCAGGTGCGCGAGGTGCGGTTCCAAACAAAAAAGCCGCATATGACATACGGCTTTTGTCGTAGCTATTTTGATTCAGGGAAGACACGTCTAACCGTTTCAGTAAATTCATCGAAAAATCCTGAAATTGGCTCTCCGCTTTTAATACGTTTTCCGTAACCTTGCATACGATCGACAAAGTCTGGATTAGCAGATACATACACGTTATCGATTTGTTGATCCGTTGATTTGACTTTGTCTGAAATTTTCTTTTTCAGATCGTCCGTCACATCACCGCTTTTATTGCCTTCAAGTACAACGGCAACAAATGCATTTTTTCCTGTGACAAGCACGTTTGCTGTCTTCACTTCAGACATATTGGCTACAAGCTCTGACGCCTTATCTGCCACTTTGACCTTCTGAGGTGTTTGAACATCTTGCTGATCCTGTCTCATGTTGTCATTCTTATATGTGACATTTTCATACTGCCTTTTCATTGTTCCTATACGCTCATCGCCTTGGTTGTTCATTCCACACCCAGCGGTGATTAATGTTGGCACGAGCAGTAAAGATAGCATCCATTTCTTATTCATCAATTATTCCCTCCTTTTGCTCATAGGTTTTTCATCCAGCCGGCTTTTTATGCACATATCCTCTCTTTCCGCAAAATGAATTCATAATTCAGCTGTGATTGGTCATCCTAAACTTGATGAAAGATCATCACGATCAAATGGAGGGATTCGTTTGTTTAAAAAAAGAAAAGGTATGAGCACTGGCGCAATGATCGCAGTATCAACAGCAATCATTGCATTATTCTCCCCGGTTTTACGAAGAAGACTGAAAAGCATGACACAAATGAATATGTCTTCAATGATGAAAGGCGCAAACCATCAGCACCAAAACTCATCTCGCCATGAGTCCCACTCACATAAGGAATCAAAAGGAACAGGTGAAGTTGGCCAAATGATCAAGCAGGCATTCACAGCTGTCCAGCCAAATCAAACGAACCAGCACCAATCACCATCAAAAACTCATCAGCCAAGAGAGTCTTATGCGCAATCTCTTCACATTGATGAAAGTGTGATGAATGTGATGGATGATGAATCGATCCAGCAAGTCATCAATGACATCGAGCACAAATAATAAAACAGGAGCCTTCATAAAAGAGGCTCCTGTTTATTCTCCTGAAAAATGTTCTTTGACCATAAGACAAAAGGAAGGTAGAAATGTGATTTCGATTGTTGTGATGAAGTCGTCATGATGCTCTAATATCAGCAAAAGCTCCTTTTCTTCCTTCCGATCTTTTTTTATCTCTACATGCTGCACTGTTTTAAAATCATATATTCCTAAAACGGATTCGGTCTTTTTTCGAACGACGTTTAAGCTAAACTCCTTCATAGCAAGCGACATGTTCACAACAAATCGCTCCTCCTGATTCTCGAACCGAAAAGTCAAATCTTGATATTCAACCGGCATTTCTTTTTCAAATCCGGCATCTGGCATTTTTTCAAAAAAAGAAAGCCAGTCCGTTTGATCTGGAAAGCGTTTTCCTCGCATTTTCTTCAATTCCTCATCATTAAAATTTTTATTAATTATCTTTTTTCCCCTTTTCTTTTGCAACAAATTTTAGTAATTTTAAAAAGGTGATTCTATTTTGCTAAGAGACCTCTTTATTAATTTAACAATTCTTGTCACTTTCCATTACTTATTTATACTTGTGTTTAAAGAGAATTTTCTGAAGAAAGAAGATACCTTGCTCAGACAAATATGCAAAGGCATGCTTTCTGGGTTACTCGGTGTCCTTTTAATGTTCTTCTCTATTAAAACAGGACCAGCGATCATCGATTTAAGACATATTCCCCTTATTTTAACGGCCTTTTATGGAGGCATCGCCCAAACAATGATTGCAGCTTTTGTTGTGATCATTGGCCGATTATTAATTGATGCCAATATCGCTTCTTCCATCAATATTTTTTCCATGATGTTTATCGCAGCCGCTTCTTTTTTGATTGCAGAGCGTCATATGAATCATGTTGTGAAAATGCTGTTATCCATTACGATTGGTAATGTGGTTGCCACAAGCCTGTTCATCTTGATCGTGCATGAGACATCATTTCAGCTGCATTCTACTTATTGGATTTTCTCATATATTGCTGGATTGTTTAACTTTTATGTCATTGAGCATCAAACAAAAGCATATCAGCTGTTAAATTTGTATAAATTCCAGGCTCATTATGACTTTTTAACAGGTGTTTTAAATAAACGGAAGTTCGATGAGGTATTAAGTGATGCTTTTACTAAAAAGTTGAAGCAGCCTATCCATCAAATGTCCCTTATTTACCTAGACATCGATTACTTTAAAACCATCAATGATCAATATGGGCATCATGAGGGAGATATTGTTTTAAAAGAAATCGGTACAAGGCTGATTAAAAACACAAGAAGCTCTGATTATATTGGTCGGATTGGCGGTGAAGAATTCGCTGTCCTTCTACCAAATTGTACAATTGAAAAAACATGGCAGATTGCAGAACGCTTGCGAAAAAAAATAGCCGATCAGCCGATTTATTTAAAAAACGGTCTGTCTATCCACACTACGGTATCAATTGGATGTGCTTATTCTCAAGGAATTGGTGCAGACATCAAGCAATTACCGATTATAGCTGACCAGGAGCTCTATAAAGCGAAGGAGTCTGGCCGAAATCAAGTGAGCTTTTCAGAGAGAAAAAAAGACCATTTGACATAGGCATTTTCCTCAATTTGTTAGCGCTAATTATTTTTAAAAAAGTTTTCGTATAACAGTTGTTTTTTCCCGCAAACACTGGTAAAGTAAAGGTAATTATTTTTGTTCGTATCATCTTTAAGAAGAAAGTTTTGAAAGAGTTTTCGTCTTTGAAGTTTGTGTAAGAGCAAGAATAGTGAATTTAAGCGTTAAGATCGCTTTAGGAGGAAATTTCATGTTAGAAGGTAAAGTAAAATGGTTCAACTCTGAAAAAGGTTTCGGATTCATCGAAGTAGAAGGTCAAGACGATGTATTCGTTCACTTCTCTGCTATCCAAGGCGAAGGCTTCAAAACTTTAGAAGAAGGTCAATCAGTTTCTTTCGAAATCGTTGAAGGTAACCGTGGACCACAAGCTGCTAACGTTAACAAAGCGTAATTTAAGAGCATCTGCTCTTTTAGCACTTTATAGAGTGAAGGAAAACCGCCCGGCTTCTGCCGGCGGTTTTTTTGTGCCATAAAAAAAGAGAACCTGATGAGGGGTTCTCTTTTTTATTTGTCCTTCTGCTTTAGCTTCTGCAAAGCAGAACGATACATGTCATCATTCATTTTTGTCTCTGGTTCTTCTTCTTTGACAGGTGGTTCTGGCTGCTTAAACTTTTGAAGCGCCTGTCTATAGAAATCGTCGCCAGACGCAGCATCATCCGTTTGAGAAGGCTCTGACGCTTTTTTTTCAACTTCAGGCTCTACATGTCTCGCCACAGCTTCTGGCTCGCTATGCGGCACGTCAGGCTGATTGGAGACATCTTCTTTGATCTCTTCCTTATCGGCTGATGCGTGTCTGACATTGAACGCTACTAATCCAATAATGACTAGAACAGCAGCTACTAACGCTACAATAATCGTCGCCAAAAGAACCCTCTCCTTATCGCTTAAATGATGCAGTGACTGATGCTACACGTCTTCCTAGTGCTTTTCCAAGTTCAATGCCTTCAGTCGAAATCAATTCATCTGAATCGATCGGACATGTCACACCAGCTCCATAGTAAGAGCCGTATAAAGCATTCTCTGGAACATTTCCAGGAAGGCCGACAACAAGCATTCCTTGGTGGAACATTGGTGTGATCAAATTATGCATTGTCATTTCTAAACCGCCGTGTGTTGTAGCAGTTGTACAGAAAACAGCACCGACTTTATCGATTAGTTTTCCTTCTGCCCATAAGTAGCCGAGACGGTCAATCCATGTCTTTAACCCAGAACTAATGGTACCAAAATGACCAGGGCAGCCCCAAATGATCGCATCCATTTGATCGAGCTTGCGAATATCCGCATCTTTCACGTGATCAATGAATACTTCAGCCTGCTCTGTTTCACCCGCGCCTGCTGCAATCGCTTCTGCAAGTGCTTTTGTATGGTCACCTTCACTATCGTATACAACATAAATTTTCATGTACGGTCCCTCCACACTTATCTTGCATCTTGGTTAGCTTCCTTAGGTGCTGGAAGCAGTGATATTTCTTGTTTCTTATGCTGCTGTTCTTTTCGCTTTTTATCCTTACGAACATCTCGCAGGAACAAGCTGAGAATAACACCAGCCGCACAGAATAATGTCACCCACATGTAAGCATCATTGATGCCCATCACGTTTGAATCAACCTGTGCTTTTGTAAAGAGCTGGGTGGATACATATTTTTGTGCAGCTTCTGCTGTCATGCCCATATGATGCATCACATTCGATACAGCCGCCTGGAATGAATTCATAAAGAACGGGTCCGCTGTATTTGTTTGATCCGCCATATTGGAATAATGGAATGTCGTCCGATTCGTATAAATCGTTGTGATCAAACTCGTACCGATGGAACCGCTAATTTGTCTTAATGTATTAGACATCGCTGTACCATGGCTGTTTAAGTGCTGCGGTAATTGGTTCATCCCTGCTGTCATAACCGGCATCATCAAGAGTGACATACCAAATGCACGTACTGCATACATGAGCACAATGTGACTATAGGAAGTATCAATGGTCAGCCTTGTAAACTCATATGTCGTGACAACGGTAATGAGCATCCCCACAATGGCAAGCGGACGAGGTCCAAATTTATCAAATAAGATTCCTGAAATCGGGGACATAATGAGCATCGCAAGTGCCCCTGGAAGCATTAATAGCCCAGATTGCAATGCCGTAAACCCAACGAGGTTTTGCAGATAAATCGGAAGTAAGAACATCCCCGTATATAAGGCAACTGTAATAATGATGTTAATGACACTTGATAATGAGAAAATGCTGTATTTAAATACACGGAAATCAAGCATTGGATTATCAGCTTTCAGCTGTTGGAAAATAAAGAGAATGATCGCAATCGCACCAATAATAATCGTAGATAAGACGATCGGATCTGTCCAACCATCACTTCCTGCTTCACTCACTCCGTATAGAAGGGAAGCAAAACCGACGATTGAAAGAATCGCACCAAGACTGTCCAGCTTGATTTTTTTAGGCTCTACAATATTTTTAAACATAAAGAAAGCCGCGATAATGACAATCGCACCGATTGGCACAAGTCCATAAAACATAATACGCCAAGAATAATGTTCAATAATGTAACCAGATAATGTTGGTCCTACTGCAGGAGCAAACATCATCGCAAGACCAAAAATCCCCATTCCTTTCCCTCTGTTTTCCGGAGGGAAAATAAAAAGGATTGTTGTCATGACGAGCGGCTGTAAGATACCGCCGCCGACAGCCTGAATCAAACGGCCGATAAGCATCGTTGAAAAGTTTGGCGCAATACCGCAAATAAATGTACCTAGTGTAAAAGAGATCATAGCCACTAGGAATAAGCTGCGCTGTCCAAAACGTGTGATTAAAAACGCAGACAACGGAATCAGCACACCGTTGACAAGCATGTAGCCTGTTGTCAGCCACTGAATCGTCGTTGCACTCACATTAAATTCTGTCATTAAATGGGGCATGGCTACGTTCAAAAGCGTTTGGTTTAAAATCGCTACGAACAAACCGGCCATTAAAATGATCAGTAAAGACAAGGAGCCTGTTCCCTGTTTTGTCGCTGCAGGTTGATTTGCCATCTCAGACAACCTCCTTTCATATTTTGATATCAATCATCATTAAGATGAAATTTTGACAGAAGCATTCATACCTGGAAGCACTTTGTCTGATGGATTTTTAATTGAAATTTTCACTGCTACTTTTTGCGTTACTTTTGTATAGTTACCACTTGAATTCGTTGCTGGCAGCATATTGAATGTTGAGTTTGTCGCATAACCAATTTGTTCAACAGTTCCTTCAAATGTTGTATCAGGATCTCCATCTACAACGATGTCGACTTTGTCGCCTTTTTCAATGTTTTTAATATCTGTTTCTTTAATATTTGCTGTGATGTAAAGCTTGCTTAAATCAATTGTTTCACCAAGAACTGTACCAGGCTGCACTTGTTGATTGTTTTGTACTTCTTTTTTGACTAATGTGCCATCAGCCACTGCTTTAATGTTTGTTTTTGTTTGTCCTTCAACTTTTGCAACTGTGCTGTCTTTTTCAACTTCGTCACCTTCGTTGATATCCCAGCCTTTGATTTGTCCAGCTGCTGGTGCTGTAATTTGATACATGTCACCTGTCACTTTTGCCTCATCTGTTTTGACAAAGTTTGTGCTTTCGTAGTAGTAATAAGCACCTCCGGCAATAATGGCAAGAATCACAATAAGGCCAATAATGTTCGTTAGCAATAAACGCCCTCTGTTCATGTTTTGTTTCTCCTTTCATGTATAAAAATATAGTGTCATCTGCTTTAGCAAACTTAGAATGCCCATCATCTGACAGAATATGAAACAAGCTCAACAATCTGTCCTTTTCCCTTCATCTACTCCCGCCCCTATCATGGTGTGCAGCCCATTTATACTTATTGTTCACTTATGAGCAAAGAGCAGAAAAAGAAGAAAAGACGATCGGCATCTTTTTTGAAAAACTTATATTTAACAAGATTAAATATTAATAAATGAAAATTGAAATGTCAAAGAGAAAGTTTTACTTTTTTTTTGGCGATCCTTTCCTTCTCCACACAAAAAACCTTTCAGCCCTTATGCTGAAAGGTTTTTTCAAATGTGCTCGTTATGAATGAACTTCTTCCTGCTGAAAAAATTTTTTTAGTGCGAGAAAAACGTCTGATTTTTGCTTCAAAATATAATGCTTAAATTTCTCATCCTGAATGTGCTTATATGCTGACATTAACGTAGAATGCCGGTTGTATTGATTGACCTCACCGTAACAGAATAAATTGGCTTTTTTCATGATTTCAGAAACAAGTTTCACACACCGGGCGTTGTCTGAGGTCAAATTGTCACCATCAGAAAAGTGAAAAGGATAAATATTATATCTCGACGGCGGGTATCGTTCATCTATGAGCTCTAGTGCCTTTCGATAGACAGACGAGCAAATGGTCCCCCCGCTCTCACCCCGTGAGAAGAAATGTTCTTCGTCTACCACCTTCGCCTCTGTATGGTGGGCAATAAATTCAATATCGACCGTCTCATACTTTGTCCGTAAGAAACGTGTCATCCAAAAGAAAAAACTTCTCGCCATATATTTTTCCCAAAGCCCCATACTTCCGCTCGTATCCATCATCGCCAAAACGACGGCTTTCGACTCTGGTTTGGTCACTTCATTCCACGTTTTATACTTGATATCCTCTGGGTAGATTGGATAAAAGGAAGGACTGCCTGTCATCGCATTTCGTTTAAATGCCGACAGCATCGTTCGTTTTTTGTGGATATTTCCTGTTAACCCGGTTTTGCGAATATCGTTAAACTCAATTTGTTCAACAATGATGTCGTCAAGCTCCTTTTGCTTGAGGTTTGGCAGCTCTAGTTCACGAAACAGTGCTTTCTCGAGATCCATTAATGAGACTTCTGCTTCGTAATAATCCTCACCAGCTTGATCTCCAGCACCCTGCCCCTTTCCTTGACCCTGCTTGCTGTCTGAGCCGTCACGCGCAACAACATCGCCAACCTCGCTGTCTCCATCGCCTTGACCCACATGTTTATTTTTGTCGTAGTTATACCGAATTTTATATTCATCTAATGAACGGATCGGAATTTTCACAACATCTTTTCCATTCGACATGATGATGCTTTCTTCTGTGACAAGATCCGGCAAATTGTTTTTAATCGCCTCTTTGACTTTTTTCTGATGACGCTGCTGGTCGTCATAGCCTTTTCGATGGAGGGACCAGTCTTCCTGAGACACAATAAACTGACTTTTTTCTTGCCGGGACATCCATCCCCCTCCTCACCTATTTGCACAATTCTTCTAACCATCGATTCCTTTATCCTATGCTGCTCGTCATCCAAGTTGACGATCATTTCTAAAAAAGACATTACCGGTGCTGATGCGCCAATAATGCCTCCTTCATATATTAACGATTCAGAAGACTGCCTACATATTTTAAAAGTTCATTTGCACTTGTTGAATTATAGCCATGCTCATCAATTAATCTAGCCACTACTTCATTGACCTTCTTCAGCTGCTGTTCATCCGGTGTCTTCGTCGATGTCGTGATTTTCACCACATCTTTTAGATCAGCAAACAGCTTCTTCTGAATGGCCTCCCGCAATCTCTCATGCGAATTATAATCAAAGCGTTTTCCCTTTCTCGCATAAGCCGAAATACGAATTAGAATTTCTTCTCTAAATGCCTTTTTGGCGTTTTCAGAAATACCGATCTGCTCTTCAATTGAACGCATGAGCTTTTCATCAGGATTCATTTCTTCACCCGTTAACGGATCACGCAGCTTGTTTTTATTGCAGTATGCCTCGACATTATCTAAGTAATTATCCATCAGCGTTTTCGCAGACTCCTCATAGGAATACACAAATGCCTTTTGCACTTCCTTCTTCGCAATATCATCATACTCTTTTCGCGCGACTGAAATGAAATTCAAATAACGCTCCCGGTCCTCGCTGGAGATAGACGGATGCTGATCGAGCCCTTCTTTTAAGGAGCGAAGGACATCCAGTGCATTGATCGATTCCATATTCTTTCGAATGATGGTAGATGAAATTCGGTTAATCACATACCGCGGATCAATTCCGCTCATCCCTTCGTCATGAAATTCCTTTTTCATCTCATCAATGTCGACTGATTGGAAGCCTTCGACACTTTCTCCGTCATACAAACGCATTTTTTTCACCAAATCAATATCAGAACGCTTCGGCTCTTTCAATCTCGTCAAAATGGAGAACATTGCTGCTACCTTCAGCGTATGCGGGGCAATATGCACATCTGAGACATCACTCTCTGAAATCATTTTATGATAAATGCGTTCTTCTTCTGTGACCTTTAAGTTATAAGGAATTGGCATCACAATAATTCTTGAATGGAGCGCCTCGTTCTTTTTATTTGAAATAAACGACCGGTACTCGGTTTCATTCGTATGGGCGACGATCAATTCATCTGCACTAATTAAGGCGAATCTTCCTGCCTTAAAATTTCCTTCCTGCGTTAATGACAGGAGGTGCCAGAGAAATTTCTCATCACACTTTAACATCTCCTGAAACTCCATCATCCCTCGGTTTGCTTTATTGAGTTCTCCATCAAAGCGGTAGGCGCGGGGATCTGACTCTGATCCAAATTCAGCAATGGTTGAAAAATCGATGCTTCCTGTTAAATCGGCAATGTCCTGAGATTTCGGATCAGACGGACTAAAAGTACCAATACCGGTCCGTTTATCTTCAGAGAAAAAGATCCGCTCGACCCTTACATCTTCAATTCTGCCGCCATATTCCTCTTCCAGTCTCATCATGTTCAGAGGCGACAAATTCCCCTGCACACGAATCCCATATTCTCTATAGAAATCCTCCCGCAGATTTTGCGGAATGAGATGAAGCGGATCTTCATGCATAGGGCAGCCTTTGATCGCATAAACTGCGCCATGATCTGTCAGTGAATATTCTTCAAGTCCTCTTTTCAATCTAGTGACAAGCGTCGATTTCCCCCCGCTTACTGGTCCCATCAGTAATAAAATACGCTTCCTGACATCTAGCCGCTTGGCAGCAGGGTGAAAATATTCCTCCACTAATCTTTCGAGTGATTCCTCTAACCCAAACAGCTCCTGATCAAAAAATTTGTAGGTTCTGACCCCATTCTCCTCTTCAATCCCGCTGTCTTTAATCATATGATAAACGCGAGAATGAGCAGATTGAGCGACAAGTGGATTTTCCTTAATAATGTCTAAATAATCGCTGAATGTGCCTTCCCATTTGAGACGCTGCTCTTCTTCTCTGTGCTGTTCGATTTTCTTTAAAATATCCATATGAACCTCCTCTTTCAAGATTGAAGCTAGAAATCAGATACTGTTTTACAATCTATGCGGAGGCGTCCTATTACATGCTTTTGTTCTTCAAAATGACGAATTGGCAAACTGAATTGACAACCATCCGCAAGACCCTTCATAATAAAGGAAAAATAGGAGAAAAATGATTTTCTTCTCCTGCTTTTCAAGGTGAACTTCACATCATATGAAACAGGCAGCGAACGGAACAAAGGGATAAGGGGGAGCTTATATGAGAACGGTCATTATGATGGGCGTCATCATTACGTTTTTAGTATCCATTTTCACTGCTGGCTACGAAGGCAAGCCTGGTAAATGAAAAAAAAGGATGTTCCATTTGCGGAACATCCTTTTCATTTTCAACATGTCAAAAAAAGTGATTTCACATAAAAAAGCCGAGTTCAGTATCTCGGCTTTTATCATGATCTTATATGAGATCGCGATATTGCTGCTGGCGAAGTGCCTCATATACAAGAATGGCTGCCGTATTCGACAGATTCAGAGAACGAACACGCTCTGTCATCGGTAATCGAAGACAACGGTCCATATTTTGTTCAATCAAATCTTTTGGCAATCCACTTGTCTCTCTTCCAAACACAAAGAAATAGTCTTCATCCAGCTGAGAGTAATCAAATGTTGTATGCGGCTTTTGGCCAAATTTAGTGATATAGAAAAATTGCCCCTTCGGATGTGCCTCAAACAATTCATCAAGTGAATCATGATAGACCACATTGGCATATTTCCAATAATCGAGTCCTGCACGCTTCAGCATTTTGTCATCTGTCGAAAAACCAAGCGGACGAATCAGATGAAGGGTTGTATTTGTTGCTGCACATGTACGCGCAATATTTCCAGTATTAGCTGGAATCTCTGGTTGATATAAAACGACATGAAGTCCCAAAAAAGTTCACCTCTAATTTTCTTTTCCGCTCAACATTATACCACTAACTATCCTTCGCGGCATCGTCCAGAATGTGAAAAAACATATATCGAATAGAAGGTGTATAGGCAGTCGAATCCTCGTATGACCAATAACGCATGCGGGAGTCATACGTCTGTGCATTCACAAGAGGCATTCCTCCTTTGTCATGATCAACGACAATGGTTGTATGATTATACCTTCCATCACCTTCAAAATCGTAGCAAATGACATCACCAATTTGAAGCTCGTGCGCTTCTTTGAGTTTCTTTGCTCTCAAACCCGCTTTTGAATTCGCTAAATAATTTTTCATCGAATGAGCCACCGTCCAGCTATAGCTCCACGTATGCGGACGCACCCACCAGCCAGACCCGCGGTTCGGATACCCTCTCGTTGGCGCATTCCCTGCTTTCAAACATTGTGAAATAAAATTTGTACAGTTATC
Organism: Bacillus sp. Je.9.29.b; assembly: GCF_051129925.1. Lineage (NCBI taxonomy): Bacteria > Bacillati > Bacillota > Bacilli > Caryophanales > Bacillaceae > Bacillus > Bacillus sp. Je.9.29.b. Next base: position 23,180 of record NZ_JBCPSO010000001.1, on the reverse strand, counting down.
TTCAAAGTTTTTATAGGCTGGATTCCGTTTATTCCAATATGTCTCCGCATACTTCACGGCCGCCCGCCGGTCATAATGAAAGGCTCTCCCAAATTGTTCTTCGGTCTGAAAGCGCTCATCCAAATACTCTTCCATTTGCCGCTCTTCTAACATCATCCGATCTTTGACAAGCATGTTGTTATAAAGAAATGCTTCTCTTTTTTCCACCTGTTCCTCTAAATAAAAAGAATCGTCTACATCCTTGCATACATATGTGAGATGAGCAAGGTACTGCACATGCTGAGCCCCATCATCTTGAAGGGCTGAATCGAGAAGTTTTGTTTTTGCTTTCGCCTTCACAATCTCAACCTGTCTTCTAGCAAAAAGCTCTTTTTTCCGCTCTACTGCTTCCACATCAGACATAAGCTGCGGCTGTTTGATTGCACGGTCATTGATTAAATACGCCAGCCTGTCTTCTAAAGTTTTCTCTAATAATTGTTTCACACAGACACCACCAAACATTTTTTAAAATCTTTGTTTGGTTCATTCTATGTTCACAGGGATGTTATTTAGTATTTAAAGGTGTCTGTAAAAGCTCAATCCCTTTCACAATCTCCTCTTTCGCTTCTTCATCACTTTCCCGCTCAAGGGCCTTTTCCAGCTCTGGGAGCTGCTGATCATCACCAATTTTGCCAATTGCCCATGCAGCCGTTCCTCGAATGACCGGTCTTGGGTCCTTGTGCATCAACTCAATTAATACTGGTAAGGCAGATGTATCTTTAAAATGAGCGAGTGCCAAAATTGCATTCCGCTGAATGGGCTTTTTCCCCCGCCATGAACCTGAAACATGACCGTATTTTTCCTTAAACTCACGATTGCTGATCGTCAGAAGCGGCTTTAACAGCGGCTTCGCAATTTCAGGGTCTGGCTCCATTTCAGGATGCAGATGAAAGTCTTTTCCTTTATTGATCGGGCAGACAGTTTGACATGTATCACACCCGTACAATCGATTCCCTATTTTCGAACGAAACTCATCAGGTAAAAAGCCTTTTGTCTGCGTTAAAAATGAAATACACCGCTGAGAATTCAGCTGTCCTGGATTCACCAGCGCACCCGTTGGACACGAATCCACACATTTATTACAAGTTCCGCACTGGTCTTCAATTTTCTCATCCGGTTCAAATGGGACATTTGTGATCATTTCAGCCAAATACACATAAGATCCAAACTCTGGCGTGATAATCATACAGTTTTTTGCACTAAAACCAATGCCAGCACGTTCCGCTACAGCACGATCAGACAATTCTCCTGTATCCACCATTGATTTTGTCCGTATATCGACATGTTTGCTTCGCAAAAATTCCTCGAGCATATCGAGCTTTTTTTTCAGCACGACATGATAATCCGTTCCCCATGAAGCCCTGCAAAAAATCCCCCGTCTCGCATCCTTTGTACTTCGAGGAGCATCTTTCATTTTGGAAGGATACGCGAGCGCTATCGCAACAATTGATTTGGCCTTCGGAAGCAGCAAAGAAGGGTTTGTCCGTTTTTCAATGTCAGGCTCTTCAAAGCCTGACAAATACCCTAACGATTCATGTAAGATGAGACGGTCCTTTAATGAATCAAATGTATCGGCACTTGCAAATCGAATTTTATCGACACCAATTTCTTTCGCATATTGAATCAATTCTTCTTTTAATTCTCCAACATGAATCACCTTGCAAACCTCCTTTCTTTGTTTCTTCTGTTGTTTTCAGTATAATACGAGTGTATCATGACCGATTGGAGTGAGTCACTGTGAAGATACATATGGAAATTTCTCATCCTCAAAACCCGTCTATCCATGTTGGACAGATTGAATATTCTCATATTGAAGTGGGTACATCACCTCAAATGTTAAAAGGCCGATTACGCCTGTTTCAAGAATCTTTATTTTTTGAATACGAAGATAAAGTCTTAGAAGAAGTATCAGCCATCAAAGAATGGACGGATCTTTTAAAAGACGTTCCTTTCCTTCCACTTCTTTCTGACATCCAAAAGGAACAATTCATTGACTCGACCAATTCCGTACAGGATTTGTCGATATTTTTCTCACTAAAATATTTCTTACCTATCCTGACTTTAGATGCCGATCGCATCAAAGGACCACTTTCACTGGCAAAACAAGAGGCTGGTCACATCGAATGGCAGGACAGCGCAGGACTGAATGGATTATTTTCTGAAGCAAGTAAAGCACAAATTTCTCACGACACAAAGAACATTCTTCAAATCATCCTTTTCCCGCCATCTATTTCCCGGGAAAAGAGTGAAGCTCTTATTCAATCCTTGACGAAGATGTTTGTACAAATACATGGCGGAGAAAGCAAATATGAACTCATTGAAAAAGCACTGTAGCCTGACAGTGCTTTTTCACATTATACTGACATAATAAAAAACGCAACACTTCGTTTATCTAAGAAACGAAATACTGCGTTATAAACAAAATTATGTATTGGAGCGGGTGATGAGAATCGAACTCACGACATCAGCTTGGAAGGCTGAGGTTTTACCACTAAACTACACCCGCATCAATCTTTTAAAAGCAACGTCATCGCGTTGACTTTTATTATGTTACAACTTTCTTAACAATTCGTCAAGAGAATATGAAGATTTTTCGTCAAAAAACTTCATATTCTCCGTATATATTACGATAGTTATTTATCTAAATGCAAATACACCAAATGGGCATGCTTCACTTTCTTTAAATTCTTTTTAGGGTTCTTTTCAAATTCTATTAAACCAGGAACTGATGATTTAGCTCCAGTTGTGATGGTTATTGATATTAATTTTTTCTCTCCAGGAGTCATGTGAAAAGGTTCTGCTTGCTTTATCATTAGGTTTCCTCCCACGTCCTGTTTAAAATCCATGTTAGTCGAGAGTTTCCTTAGTTCATTATTCTCTTTTTCTATCCAAAAGCCATACGCTGCTTTTAACAAATCATCTTTTTCCTCATCTAGCTGGTAGATAAAATTCACACTCTTATCGACACCATTTTGATGAAGTTTAATGGTGAGATCTTTTGTGTCTTCTTTCAGTAATTGCCCATCCTTGTAATGCACACCGATTAAGGAAACGCTTTTATTACTTGCATTAAGCCCCTGCACTGTCATCATTAATTCGGGTTTATCTGCTGTTATTACATCCAAAAGATTTTTTTCACTCTTTGTTAGTTTCATTGGTTCAACGGTTACTTTATCGTGAGTTGATGTTTCCTTATTTTTCTCTGTTGCTGGTTTTTCTGATACCGTCTTCTCTGTCGTCGTGGTTTCTTCGGCCTTCTCGCCGCATCCTGCTAATAGAAAAACTGTGAATAAAAGAATGCTCCATTTTTTAAACATTGTGATCCCCTTTGATGTTTTTTATTTCTTATTATACTAAAATTTGGTCGGAATACAAAAAAAGGTTAGGAGAATTCTCCTAACCTTTTGCTTTTTTCTGTTTCATGGCTGATAGGAATGCCACCATGAGAAAACTCACAGCAAAAATCACCATCATATAAATAAAAAAGTTTGGCTTGATCTGAAAAGTAAATGCGGATGAGCCTTCCATCTCAAAAGCGAGACTGTTAAATAATAAAGCATCATTCGTTTTTGATTGAAATAAATGATAGAATAGTACGCCGATTGTCAGCATCGGAAAGCCTAAGAACCCTAGAAAACTACCAACTATCGCGCCTTGTTTCATCGCCTGTACGTTCATGATCGTTGTCCTCCCATTCCCCCAAGCAATAGCTGCTTCATAATGGACTTACCATCCCCCATAAACGGAAGAAGATAGAGTAATTGAATAAAATACGTGATTGAAAAAATGAAAAAAGCTGTCGAAACCGGGTTTTCTTTTAGAAATAAAATGGTCACAATGATGCCTGCTGCGCCAATCACACCGGGAACAAGCGGTCCAAGCAGCGTAATCCATACCTGCTTTTTCTGAAATGGATCTAATACGGGTCTTACAAACTTCACTGACATCATGTCACTCGCAAAAAAGCCTTGAGGACCATCTCGTCCTGCAAATTTTCGATGCGCATAGCCATGTGCCGCTTCATGTAAAGCGGTTCCGGTAATTAACCCGAAATAAATAATCGTAAAATAAATCGCAATGGCTGCAATCGACGGATCAGGAATGAATAAAAAAGCGATCCCTGCCATGACCATGAAAAGCATCCAGAAAAAGATGATTTTACGTGTCACCATGAGCAAAGCCGTCCCAAAAATGTGAAGGAACGAGTGACCAGTACAATCAAATCGTTCCTTCATTTTGACTTGATACTGCTTGAAAAATTGGCAGCAGGCTGTCACAATCCGATATGGTGAATGATAATGAATTGATAGCAAGTGATGCTGATTCAATCCCGTCATCAGCTGATAAAAATCACGAGCAATCACCGACTCATCGACCTGAAACAAATCGGCGAGCTCTGCGGTAATACTCGCTTCTGTTCTTTTACCGTCCACTTTCGTTAACATATGATAGGCACTTTCATTGATCGGGAGTGTGCTTCCATACTGCGTATCCGTGAGATGCCTTTTTTGTAAGGTCACATACGGCGCTAGTGCCGGTACCCGCTCAATCTTTAGCTTATTGTTAAGAAGTTGAATCATGTGAATACCTCCATGAAAAACCTTTGTATATGGCAAAGATGAGCAGACCCTCAAATGCAGCCACAAGCAGCCATTGAAGCGTTTGACTCGACGCCCCTATGACATAGTTTCCAATAAAAACAATCGGAATCATGAGTAAAATAAGCGCTCCAAATGAAAAAATGCCTGTATAGGGATTGTTTCGATCAAGAGGAAGTAAAATACCTACCACATAAAAGAGCGCAGTCGCATTGCATAACACAGCGGCACCAATCAATGTGTGCCAAATCTGATCAGGAAGCGTCAGCGTTGTCAGCATGAATAAAACAATTTGCAGTACACCAACGAGCAGAAGGCCGATAAACTTATACAAAGCCACTTCCCACGATCTCAGACCAAATGTTTTATACATGCCCAGCATTCGTTTATCATTGCCAAACGAATTGAAGGCTGTTAATCCAGCAAGAGCGCATAGTACAAAAAATGCTTCTTCTTCAAAGCGGAATCCAAATTGATAACGAACGAATAAGATCACAATAAGGAGAATAAGAAAATTTAAAATATTTTCTTCATTTCGCACCTGTGATTTCATTTCCTTCACAATAAGTGACCACTTTTTTGAAGAAGAGAATGGCAGCTTGTGTAAAAAGGTTAACGCTTTTTTCTCTGCCATAATCGGCATCATCGCAAGAGAAAGAAATGCGCCGCCTGCCGATAAGAGGATGATCAGAATCAAGATGGCATAATTTACTCCTTCAGGAGGCATTCCTTGTGCCGCTAGGAAAAACGGAGCTGTCAAATACATCAAATGATAATCAAACTGAATATATGATTGCTGAATTTGGCTAATATCAAAGTGCGTCAATCCATACGTGACAACCAGTGCCAATAAAACAAATATCGCTGCAAATTTTTGCAACGGTAATCTTAATTTCAAAACGAGTAAATAAGTGATATTGTAAATAAACTGCAGCAGCATTAAGACAAAAAGCGACTGCAAAAGCACCATCAAAAAGAAAGTAAAGATAAAGAAAATACCAATTCCCTGGGCAATAAAATTAGGTAAAAGCAGGATGCCGATAAAAAATAAAACAAGCCCTGCCACCACTGTCACCATCGGAATGAAGTATCCAAAACTTTTCTGAAAGGTAGAGAGCGGGAACCAGCTGAGCTGCATAGAAAACCGGTCTTGTTCAGGTGTTCTGACCTTGATCAAAACGAATAACAAGCTTGTAAAAATAGAGGCATTGATCGCCATTGACACGACAAGTAATCCAAGTGAACGTTCATCTCCATTTAAGAAAGCCTTCATAAAGACACCTGTAAAGCTGTATCCGATAATGGCTCCCATTGTGATGGCAAACAAAAAGAATAAGACCACAATGATCCGCTTCGTTTGAGTATCAAAGAGCTTATACATCTCCTGCTGCCACATTTTAAGCATCATTTTAGAAATGATTAATGATTTCATCAAAATGTGCACCCCTATCACTTAACATTGAAGCTTTCAGAAACACCTGTTCCAATGTGCTTGATTGATACTTCTCCTTTAAGGCTGAGACCGTCCCTTCATCCATTTTATTTCCTTTAGAAATAATGGCGATTTTGTGGCACAGCTCTTCCGCTGAAAGCATATCATGCGTTGAAAGCAAGATCGCACCATGGTGCTTGGCATACCGCTTCATCAGTTTCTTTGTGTTTATAACCGCTTCAATATCAAGTCCTCTAAAGGGCTCATCCATGATCACCAATTGACTATCAAGCATAAATGCAGCAATCAGCTGTGTCTTTTTTTTCATCCCATGTGAATAGGTTTCGATCGGTCTTGATAAAGCCGAGTCCATATCAAACAGTTCAATTAGTTGATTTCTTCTGTGAATTGTTTTACATTCATACATAGAAGAAACAAAATCTAAATATTCAGCACCAGTCAATGCTTCAGGGAGCAGCAGGTCATCTGGAACATAGGCTACTTGTTTTTTAAAGGATGGTTCATCGTTTGGGACGTCCTGCAAGTGAATCCTTCCTTCTGTATGCTTAATAATGCCGAGTATACAGTTAATCATCGTTGTTTTACCCGAACCATTCGGTCCAGCAACAGCAACGATTTGATGAGGGTCGATCTTTAAATGAAAATCATTGACAGCAGTCACGTTATTTTTATACGTCTTGGTTAAATTCTCGATCGTAAACATATAACCTCCAAGTGTCTGCATATTCTTTAAAAACAGATCAGGCTAAACCGCCCGCCACAGACGGTTTAGCCCTGGTGTCTTATCTAAGAAGTAAAAAGATGAATCCTAAGTATAGCTACTTACATTCAATTTTGACTTTTAAGCCACTTTCCCACTGAACGGCTCCTGTAAAGCTACCCTTGCCGTTTGCGATACACCAAACTGCTGCTCCTAGAACGACTGTTGCTCCCAATCCAAGAAGGACAGCAACAAATACTAAGAACCAAGCTTGGTCCATAATAGCAGGTTCCATAGTGGAATAGTCAACTTGCGGCGCTGCATAAGTCATACTTTTCACCTCCCAGCTTATGATGATCGTATCATAGGCGTCACACTCCAAACATCTACAGAACATCCCATTTTTGACCGAACATACATTTGATTAAAATGTGACTTTTTATTCAATTATTCACTTTCATCCGTTTAAACCCTCTCTTATTTACTAGATTTTGACACCCCATAAGAACCACAAAACCCATTTAATGTCATTTGCACCATCTTTTTTCTTCTTTTTTTCAAATAGTCCATATTTATCATCTATCATATTTATTCTTTCTTTTTTGTGAGATAGAAAGAATTCCCCCGATATATCAGATAAAAAAGTCCTGATTTTATGTCGCAATAATGCCAATTATGAAATATTTACTGATCATTCTGATAAAAGAGTGGGCATATTTCCCTTCTTTTCTTGACTCTATAAATGTGTATATACAAGAAAAGCGATTGGGAAAAAAGCCCTTACTTTGTTCAGCAGTACACAACATAAGGCTCCCGCTATTCTATAAAAAAAGCAAAGCAGCCACCGCAGACTGCTTTGCTTTTTCATATTTATGAGGAACTAGCAGCAGAGGCAGCATCTGGGAAATGATTGTTCCCAATGATTTCACCAGCTGGCACAGAGAGTCCTGTAGCCCCTGATCTCTTGAATGGAAGGAGCGGGAAAACAAGCTCTGCTAAATAATAAGCTTCTTCTAGGTGCGGGTATCCAGAAAATATAAATGTATCAATGCCTAGAGACTGGTATTCTATGATACGATCTGCTACTGTTTGCGGATCTCCGACGAGTGCTGTTCCTGCACCGCCGCGTACTAAACCAATGCCTGCCCAAAGATTTGGGCTGATTTCAAGTTTGTCTTTCCTCCCTTGGTGCAATTCCACCATTCGTCTTTGACCTACTGAGTCCATCCCCTGTAACACTTTTTGCGCCTCATCAATTGTTTTTTGATCTAAATGACGAATCAGATGTTCCGCTGCCTGCCATGCCTCCTCTTCGGTATCTCTCACAATCACATGAAGACGAATGCCAAACTTCACCGTTCTTCCTTCCTTTTCAGCCTGCTTCTTCACTTGTGTAATTTTCTCTTTTACTTGTGCAGGCGGTTCGCCCCAAGTTAAATAGACATCTGTATGCTTGGCGGCTGCTTGAATTCCTGCTGATGATGATCCGCCAAAAAAGACTGGTGGATGGGGTGTTTGAGCTGGTGGGAATAACAGACGGCCATTCTCCGCTTGTAGATGTTTGCCATGAAATTGTACATTTTCTCCTTTCAATAACCGCTTCCAAATTGTCAAAAACTCTTCTGTTGCCTCATAGCGTTCATCATGAGAAATGAACAGCCCATCCCCTTCAAGCTCCTCTTTACTTCCCCCTGCTACCACATTAATCAGCAGTCTCCCGCCTGAAAGACGATCTAACGTAGAAGTCATTCTAGCAGCAACAGACGGCTGCATCAGCCCTGGTCTAAGAGCCACGAGGAACTTTAAATGAGTGGTTTCCGCAGCTAAAGCAGCTGCCGTCAGCCATGGATCTTCACATGATCTCCCAGTAGGCAGCAAGACCCCTGTATAACCAAGCTGATCAGCTGCTTGAGCAATCTGTTTAAAATATGGATAGTCTGCCTGTCTTGCCCCTTTTGCTGATCCTAAATAACGGCCGTCTCCATGCGTTGGAATAAACCATAAAATATTCATGACATCGCCCCCTGTTATTATTCACCTTGATAACTAGTGCGCCACTTGAGCAGACGCTTTTCTAACAGACGTACAAATGAATCTGTCAGCTTACCAACTACTGCAAAGATGATAATTCCTACAAACACTTTATCCGTTTGGGAGAATTGCCTTGCATCCATAATCATATAGCCGACGCCGCTGCTTGAACCCATCAACTCAGCTACCACTAAACCAAGCCAAGCAATTCCTAATGACAGTCTCACGCCCAGAAGAATATGAGGAAGAGCAGCCGGTAAAATCAGCTTTGTGATGCTTTGATACACATTAAACTCTAAGGCGCGAGCCACATCAAACAGCTTATTGTCTACACTGCGAATACCTAGAAACGTATTAATATAAATCGGAAAAAAAGCCCCAAGTGCAATCAATAAAATTTTCGCCGTTTCATCAAAGCCAAACCAGAGGATGAATAAAGGAGTGACCGCTAAATGTGGAACGGTTCTCAGCATTTGCAAAGTCGGATCTACATACTGCTCTGTTTTTTTAGAAAATCCTACGCATACACCCAGCATAAGACCTAAGCCTCCACCAAGTAAAAATCCACATATCGCTCGATAAAGGCTGATGTATAGATGGCCAAACAGTTCACCAGAACGAATCAACTCTCGAAAGGATTCTGCAATCAAGACGGGCGAAGGCAAGACAGTGGAAGAAACGATTTGAGAACCAGCTATGATCTGCCAAACCGCAATAAGTAGAACAGGTAATACCAGTCCCTTTAACTTATATAAAGATAAAGCTTTTCTCCTTTTTCTCTTTGTTCGCTCGATTTCAGATGCTAAAGCCGGATTCGAAATAGCTTTCATTTATTCATCTCCTCTTTTAGCATTTTTTCAATAAACGAATTTTCTACAACCTGATTGACATCAATTTTCCGCTGGATCGCTTTTGTTTGATATTGAAAATCAGCGGTATGCTGCTGAGCATTGATGATCTTCTTCGAAATGGGCTTATTGAGTGGTTCCGTATTGTTTAATACTTGTGTGACGACCTTCTTATCTAAATTTTTTAAACGCGCATATAGAGTAACAGCCTCTTCTGGATGTGATTTCTGCCACTTCACCGCATGGTCATATACCCTTAAAAATTTCACTACTAGTTCAGGATGCTGATCAGCAAACTGAGTTCGAACAAGTGTGAAACCTGGAGAATATAAATCGGTCGCTTCCCCATTCACCAGCAGCTTTGCTCCTTTCTTTATCGTTTCAAGTGATAAGAACGGCTCCCAGATCGACCAAGCATCAACGGACCCATTTTCAAATGCTGATATCGCTTCATCTGGCTGAAGCTGAATGATCTGAACATCCTTCGCAGATAAACCTGCCTGATCTAATACTTTGTATAAAAAGTCAAAGCCGCTGCTCCCTTTAGCGACAGCAATTTTTTTCCCTTTTAAGTCTTCTACTTTTTGAATCTCACTGTTCTTATTCACTAAAATACCGTTCGCTTTCAGCCCATCCTGAGATAAACCAATTTCCTTAAAATCAATACCTGCAGCCTGACCTGCTATGACAGGTGAGTTTCCAACTTGTGAGAAATCTAATTGATTTGCCGCAAGTCCTTCAAATTGGGGAGGGCCACTTTGAAACTCCACCCACTTTACCTTCACTCCTTCTTTTTCAAATGATTGTTCAAACCACCCCTTTTCCTTTGCTAAAAGCAGCGGGCTCAAACTTTGCTGAATCCCAATCCGAATTTCTTTCACCTTGTTTTCTGAGCCGTCTGCTGCTTGATCACACCCTGCTAAAACAAGCAGAAGAGTCAAAAAGATAACGATCATCTGTTTCTTTTTCATGCGATTTCCCCTCCCTAAATCCCTGATCCATGGGTTAGTAACAATTCATCTGTTTTCTCAAATTCTGAAAGCACCTTTTGTCTTAAGCTTTGAAAAGCGGCTGACGTTCTATCACGCGGAAAAGGCAGGTTCACAGGAAGAATCTTATGGATTCGGCCAGGTCTCGCTTGTAAGAGCACAATTTCATTTCCTAAATAAATCGATTCATCAATATCATGAGTTACGAGCATCATCGTTGTTTTTTTCTCCTGCCAAATGTCCAGCAGCACATCCTGCAAGTGTTTTCGTGTGAATGCATCCAGCGCACCAAATGGTTCATCAAGCAATAAGATCTCCGGATCACGAAGGAGTGCTCTCGCAATGGCAACCCGTTGTGACATTCCTCCTGAAAGCTCATGTGGATAAGCATGTTCAAATCCTTTTAATCGAACAATTTCAATCAATTCATCCACTTTGCGGCGTACATCCTGTTGTTTTAAATTGAAATTGGCCGCTATGTTTTCTTCAACCGTCAGCCATGGAAACAGGCGGTGTTCCTGAAAGATAAAGCCTTGTTTCATTCCTGGTTCTGCGACCCGTCTGTCTCCTATCAAAATTTGCCCATCATACGCTGTGTCGAGCCCGCCTATGATTTTTAGCAATGTACTTTTCCCGCATCCGCTCGGACCTATCACTGTTACAAATTCACCGGGAATAATGCTCAATCTTAAGTCTTCAAGTACCCGAATGGTCTGTTTGTCTTTCCAAAAGGATTTATCCACAATATCAATTGAAATCGTCATTGAAACCTCCACTCCTCATACGATCAGATAAATACACAGAAAGGCCCTTATCCCAAAAAAGAGATAAGAGCCTTCGCGTTGTCCGATCAGCTAATCATATTGATTTGTTAGCACCATCCTAAATCATATCAATCCCATAAATCAACTCAAATTTATAAAATGGTTATTTTGTCCTTGTATGCTTTTCATCGATCCGATCGTAAATCGATTCTATTCGTTCCTTGCTGCTGTAAATCTCATATTTGTTCCGCTCAATCAATATGTCTAGTGTGATATCCATGTGTTTTCTGTATTTTTTTCGTTTTTTCTTTTTTTCCATCTTCATCATCCTTTCTCATTCAAATAAAAAAAGGCTCTTCACTCATGCTTGAGTGATAGAGCCTTCGGTTGACCGATCAGCCATTCTTGTTCGTCTTTTCAGTATGCTCATGTTAATACACACTATTCCTACCTGTCAACTATATTTATTGTTTTTTCAGATTTATCTAAAAAATGATTGACCGAGCAGGGAACAAGATTTATAGTCTTATTAAATATTTCTTATCAAAACAGTTGGTTTTATCTAACAAAAGGAGGATATACCCATGTCAGAAGAACGTCCATTTCGTTTAGAAACAAAAGCCATTCACGCAGGTCAGGAGCTTGATTCAGCAACCTATTCAAGAGCCGTGCCTATTTACCAAACAAGCTCCTTTGGTTTTAGAGACAGTGAGCATGCAGCGAATTTATTTGGTCTTCAGGAACCGGGAAATATTTATTCACGTATTATGAACCCTACAAATGACGTATTTGAAAAGCGTATTGCTGAGCTTGAAGGTGGAATTGGTGCACTTGCTGTTTCTTCTGGACAAGCAGCGACGACTTATTCTATTTTAAACATCGCAGGAGCCGGAGATGAAATCGTATCCTCAAGCAGTCTTTATGGCGGCACCTACAATTTATTTGCCCATACACTCAAAAAACTCGGAATTACAGTAAAATTCGTCGATTCATCCAACCTTGAAGAACTCGAAGCGGCGATCACAGACAAAACAAAGGCAGTGTATGCAGAGAGCATTGGAAATCCAAAAGGCGACATTTTACATATTGAAGCCATCTCAGCCATTGCACACAAGCATCATATCCCGCTTATTGTGGACAATACGCTCGCCAGCCCTTATTTATTAAGACCTATCGAGTTTGGTGCAGACATTGTCGTCCACTCAGCGACGAAATTTATTGGCGGTCATGGTACATCAATTGGCGGCGTCATCGTTGATAGCGGCCGATTCCCTTGGGCTGACAGCGATAAGTTCAAAGGACTGACTGAACCAGATCCAAGCTATCACGGTCTGACCTATACAGAAGCGATTGGAGAAGCGGCTTATATCACAAAAGCACGAGTACAGCTATTACGTGATTTAGGGGCAGCTCTGTCACCATTCAACTCATTTTTACTTCTGCAGGGCTTAGAAACATTACATCTTCGTCTTGAGCGGCATAGTGAAAATGCCTTGAAAACAGCACAATTCTTACAGGATCACCCTCTTGTCGATTGGGTAAGCTATCCGGGTCTTGAAAGTCACGAATCCTATGAGCTTGCTCAAACCTATTTACCAAAAGGACAAGGCGCAATCCTCACATTCGGTATTAAAGGTGGACGCGAAGCAGGTAAAAGGCTCATTGATTCTGTGCAGCTTTTCTCCCATCTCGCAAACGTGGGCGATTCTAAATCCCTCATCATTCACCCTGCCAGCACAACGCATCAGCAATTAAGCGAGGCAGAACAAAAAGCGACAGGTGTCACACCAGAGCTCATTCGTTTATCTGTTGGAACAGAAGCGATTGAAGATATTCTTGCAGATCTTGAACAGGCGATTACAAAAAGTCAGTCTGAATGACATAGAAAAAAGCACACGGCCGTGTGCTTTTTTATTGTTTATTAATGATTGAGTAATCGAATGTCTTGGAAAGGATAAAATACAAATGAGGTAGTTCCTTGAATATCACGCTTTGTAAAAAGACCTAAGCCGTTGCGGCTGTCCATTGAATTTTGACGATTGTCCCCCATGACAAAGTACTTTCCTTTTGGAACAGTCAGAGGGCCAAAATCAGGTGTCAGCAAGGTGCCATCTGCAGCTGCTTTCTTTTTGTTTGATGCTAAGTAAGGCTCCGCCACTTTTTTTCCATTAACATATAGCTGATCATTTTTCATTTCAATTTTATCACCAGGTAAACCAATCAATCGTTTGACATAATGAGTGCTGCGGTCTTCCCCATCAAGAACAATGATCTGTCCCCGTTTATAATCACCGAAATAATCAACCGTTTTATTCACAAACACCCGCTCTGTATCATGCAATGTCGGATACATGGAAGATCCTTTGACAATGTATGGCGCGAATAAAAAGTTCCGAATGATAAAAACAGCAATAAATGCGATTAAGATGGCTTTGATCCAGCCCCATAATTCTGATTTCTTTTTTTGTGTTTTTGTATTTGTTGTCATAAGCTCCTCCTGAATTCCCCAAGGACGAAATGTGTGTCACCAGCTACCAGCCGGCGTCACGCTTGTTTCTCCCTAAATATAAACATATTTTGCCAACAAATCAAGCGAAGAGAGAGAAAAAGGCAAGCACCTTTCTGTGCTTGCCCAAAACTCAGTTAGTTAGCAGAAGAATCCGCTTCTTTTTCTTTGTTTGCTTTTCCATAGAAATAATCCGATGGATTCACTGGTTTGAAATCAGATAACTTATGGAATCGAAGAAGATCCCTATAGAGCACTTTATCTGAAAGACTTAACTGATTATCAACACGGGCTTTAATCGCCTCTGTCTTTTTATTTTGTTTCACCACTTTACCCGTTTTCGTATCATAAACGGTATTATCGACAAGTGTGTATTTCGGTGTCACATAGTTTCCATTACGGAAGGCAACAGTCTCATCATGCTTTTTAGAGAATAAGTCTGTTCCAAAATTCACGAATTCATTTGAATCGATACCTTGTAAGTGAAGAAGTGTTGGCATAACGTCGACTTCACCACCATACGTATGGTTCACGCCGCCCTTCTTACCAGGAATACGAATCATGAGCGGAACACGCTGGTTTTGTGCATTTTGATAAGGAGTGATTTCTTTCCCTTGAATTTCACTCATTGCACGGTTATGGTTCTCAGAAATACCGTTATGGTCACCATATAATAAAATGACTGAGTCTTTATACATACCTGATTTTTTCAAGTCTTTGAAGAATTGCTCTAATGACTCATCTAAATATCTTGCTGTTTGGAAATAGTTATCGACTGTTTTATCGCCAGTTGTTGCCTTAGCAATTGTCGCATCTTTTTCATCTAAATTAAATGGATAGTGATTTGTCAGTGTCATTAAATGTGCATAAAATGGCTTTTTCATTGATTCTAGCATTGGAATTGATTCTTTGAAGAACGGTTTATCCTTCAGACCCATATTCACAAGGTTTTCTTCATCCATGTTGTAATAGGAAGCATCAAAGAATTGATCAATTCCCATATGTTTATAAATCGTGTCACGGTTCCAGAAAGATTTATAGTCCCCGTGAAGTACTGCACTCGTATAGCCTGCTTTTTGATCTAGGATGGCAGGTAGTGATTGGAAGGTATTTTCACCCTTTGTCACAAATGCTGCTCCCTCTGGCAAGCCAAACATACTATTATCCATCATCAGCTCAGCATCTGATGTCTTCCCTTGACCAGTCTGATGGAAGAAGTTATCGAAATACGTAAAGTCGTCTTTCCCATGAGCCAGTTTGTTTAAGAATGGAGTCACTTCTTCTCCATTTAATTTGTAGTCAATTAAGAAAGACTGGAAGCTTTCTAAATGAATTTTAATAATGTTTTTGCCTTTTGCCTTCCCAAAATACTCTGCATTTGGCTTCGCATAGTGAGAAGACGTATAGTTCACAACATCCGTTAAATCTTCACTGCTTGCATTTGCTACCTGTGTTGCGTTTTGTGCTGCTTGTACCCCATCATAAATCGTATAATTATAAACACCTAAGTATTTGACAACATACTTATGATCAAAGGTTCTCGTTAATAATTCTGGACGATCCTTTTCAGCCAAATGAAGGTTTACAAAGAACAGTCCAATACCTGCAGCTACAATCAGCAGTGCAAACGTCTTTTTCATTTGGAACTTCTTCACTTCTGGTCTCCAAATGACAATCGCAATCAAGATGATAATATCAAGGAAGTATAAAAGGTCATGCGGCTTAATGCTTGCTAGCACACCGCCAGTCATCCCTCCCCCAAGATTTCCTGCCTGCTTCATTGTTGAGAAAGTCAAAAAGTCATCAAAGAAACGGTAATACGCTACATTCGCATATAAAAGTGCGGTCATAATAAAATCAATAACAATTAAAACAATGGCAGATTTACGCCCCTTCAAAAAGAGAGCAAGTCCAAAAAACACGATGGCTGAACTAAATGGATTCAATAAGAGAAGCCCCTCTTGAAAAGAACCTTTTACTCCTAAATTAAAGTCCATTTTGTAGGCTGTGTACGATTTAGCCCAGAATAAAAGGACAGCCAAAACAAAAAAGCTATATTTGTTTGCAAATATTTTTTTCATAAAACCTCTTCTTTCTTATCATCGTTCTGATATAAATGAAATCATAAAAAATTTACATTCATTTTGCAAATGTAAATCTTCTTCGCCAAGCATGCCGATGCTCTGTCTCCGCCGGATACATGCGCTCCTTTAATATAACGAATGAGAGGCATCATAAGTTTCAAAAAAAATACGAGTAAATAAAAGGAAAAATATCCATTTACATTAAATTTACGCACACTTCATGTTTTAGTGGATGAAGAAGGTTTTGTAAATCACTCAGTATTACTTTACTTTTTTCATCTATTCGTGTCAAAGTAATTATAAAGAAAAGGAAGAATCACCTAGGCTTTTCGACTCATTTACCCAAATTTATACAAAATTCGATCCTTGCTTCTTTTATTGTGACTCAACCTCCATTAATCCATGTACCTCCCTAAAAAAACAGTTTAAAACAAAAAAAACTTGATTTCCCCTACTGATGTGCGGTGTGATAAAGAGGTAGAACTTGATCGCAACACTTATATGTTCATGAGAAAAAAATCAGGCTGGAGGACATCACATGAAGATGAACAAACAAATCAACACTTTTGAAGAGAGATTTTCAGAAGATGTAGTCACTATCATTGCTGTTACAGGACCTTCTGGCGTAGGAGCAGGAAAAGCAGGACAGGCACCTCTTTGGACCGCTTCTATTCCACTGATTGCTTGGAAGGAAAACGGCCATATCACAACCGAAAATGTAAGACTTTGCTGGCTAACAGATGATAAGGGATTAAGGGAAAAACAGGCACAATTACATAAAGAATCAATCGTTACACTTCAGGTTCGAAAAGGCGAAGGTGAATTCATGCTTGTATCTTTGATCGAAACAGATACACAGGATCAAGCGCTTCAAGAAATTTTAGAAGAAGCCCAAAAGCCTGTGTTTTATCATGATGATACACTTGGAACCTTTGAATTAGTGAAAGGACTAGACTTATTTGAAAAGACGATCCAATGGAGCAATGAAGAGTGCCTTCTCTACTTTAACCTCGAAGAAGATGAAAAAATAAATGACTCTCTTCGAACAGCAAACCAACTTATGCAAGAGCAAGCCAAATGGGATTCTTCTATTAAATCATTTGCCGCGAATCAGCTGATAGATCTAGCAAAGGATTGGCAGGAACAAGACGAATCAGCTGAAGAGCAAGAAGAACTCACAATGAATCAATTTATAAGCCGCATTTCACTTGAAAGCCTGCATGTTTACCCTGAGGGAGAGTTCGAAGTCTACTATCATGATGGTGATTTATTTTGGGGTCATGTCATTATTGTCACAGGAAATATAAATGGCACATTTCATGATGCCCACATTGCAGGCTAAAGGCTGGAGGAATAACCCATGGAAATCAAAGCTTTTCAAGAATTAAATCTAATTGGGAAAACGCCAGCCCTCGCCAAAATTGGCGGCTTCCGTCCTGATCCAGCTGTACACAGCTGGTTTGCAGGCCATTTTTTCATCGATCCTAATCAAGGCTGGCCGACTGATCAAGATGGGGCCATGATTCCGATTGTACAAATTTATTTACCAGAAGTGCCAGGAGGAATGAACGGTTTCAATGAATGTAAGTTGATTCAAATTTTTCTCAATCAGAAAACGCTTCCGATTGATCTCACCAAAAACGGCGAAGGCTGGCAGCTCATTGAATATTCAACAATCGAAGGTTTAGAAGTAGCTGAAACTCCTGAAGAAGTGAGAGGACTCAAACCCTTTCAAATCCAATGGAACGAAAGTGAGCAAAGGGACTTCCCTTGCTGGGAAGAAGCATGGACATACGTCGATTTATCAGAAGTCAACGAAAGTGAAGAAGCCACTAACCACTTCTTTCATCAATACACAAATTATTCATTCACAAAAATCGGTGGATATGGGGCATATATTCAATCCCCGCCCCATCAACAACAAGGCGAATTCATGCTGCAAATCGCCTCAGAAGAAAAACCTCGTTTCATGATTGGTGATAACGGCACGATGTATTTCTATTACAACAAAGAATTAAAAGAATGGTTTATGCACTGGGATTGTTTTTAACGTCTATTGAATGAAACCTTGCCAGCTCCTAAGCGTAATGAATAATATGAAAGGAGGAAGCAAAATGGGATTCATTTTAGACATCTTTTCACTTGCTGTATATATCCCTTTTCTACAAGTGGATGAAGAGAAGATCTCGAAGAACGCAGCGCATCTCAAAAAATATTACTGGTTTCAAACACTATTACATGATCAAACTTGCAGGGACCTCATCATTTATGATTCCGATGTTCGACGTGTCATAGGCAGGTTTAAAACGGAGAAACTCCATAAGAAGCGCTACAACTTAAGATGCGAACGTAAATTACTGCAAGCATTACAACGCGCAATGTAAACTGACAACAAGAGCCGCACTTTCCTGTGGCTCTTGTTTATCAATTGAATCGTTCCTTTTGAAGAAAACATTTGACGCCTGGACAACTCTCCCCGTATATTATGTATAAATCCATCTTTTTCAAAGAAAAGGGGGCCTCACATGCGCTTGTTTAAGAACTGGAGAAAAAAGCAGCCTGCACAGCAAATCACTTCAGAAAAGCAAGAAGACAGCATCCCAATCAACTTCTCCACACTTCCCTTTGGCACAGACACCGTCGATGATTTTTTGTTCAACCTAGACCTGACCTCCAAGCTCACAGATCCCTATAAAGAAACAGATACGAACAAGCTTACCTAGACCTTCGTAAATCCTCATCCAATACTGGATGATTTTTTTATACTCAATGAAAGGTGTAGCCAATGAAAACATATTATATCGTCAGACACTGCCAAGCAGATGGACAATCTAAAGATGCAGCTTTAACACCACAAGGCATCACTCAATCTCATGAACTGACACAGTTTTTTTCCAGCATTCATCTCAATCAAATTATCTCAAGTCCTTATAAACGAGCGATCCAAACTATTGAGCCTCTTGCTCATACAAAACAGCTCGAGATAAAAATCGATCAGCGCCTCTCTGAACGTGTATTAAGCAGCAAACCAATAGACAATTGGTATGAGAAGCTAAAGCTCAGTTTTACAGACTTACATATGACCTGTGAAGGCGGAGAATCGAGTTTAGAAGCCATGAATCGTATTGTAGAAGCACTCCACGAACAAATAAAATTAGAAAAAGATTATACCCTATTCGTCACACATGGCAATATCATGAGCCTGCTTCTTAAACACGCCGATCCATCGATTGGATTCGAGGAGTGGAAGAAACTAAGCAATCCAGATGTCTATACCCTGAAATATTTTAGTCCAGATCATATAGAAGCAAAGCGAATATGGCAATAAAAAAACGGCAGAATGAACTCTGCCGTTTTCTCAACTATTGCTGATAATAAAAGGACTCTACCCACTCATACGGTTTCTTACGCTCCGCACACCATTTCATAAAGCCTCTTGTCTCCGTCTGCTGAAACGCCATCCAATCCGTTAAAAGCTGGCCATAATAAGCGGCTTGTCTTTGAACATTCGTACGAGTTCTTTGATCTTGAATCAGCATCATAACACGTTCAATCCCCTGAATTCTCTCTTGATCCTTCTCATAGGTGCTTAAATAAAGATCTTCATGTATATGATGAAACGAATACCACAAGGCCGATAAATAGATTTCACAAATTTGAACAATCACACGCTGTTCCTTGCTGCCCCCAAGCTCTAGTGCCTTCAATAAATGAGGCAGCCCTTCTCCCTGATGCACAAACAAACCTTGCCAGCGATACGGTCTCACATCCAATGGGTCAACATTCTCCCACGTTTGAAAAACAGGCTGGATCACCCCATTTACCAGCGGATACACAAGCAGATGATGACCATCCTCAAATCGTTCAATCCACTCAAACAGCCAAGCAGCAAATTCACGCTGTACTTCAAAATCGTTCTCTTTCATCTCTTCAATAAAGGCCTGAAGAACGTTTAGTGCATCTTTACGCAGGCCCTGTTCTTTTCTCACACAGTACTGTCTAAAAAGAGGATAATCATTTACTCCTTCGTCTTGAATGATAGCCTGTAATATCGTCTTCGTTTGCATGATCACAACGCCGCCTCTTTACATCCATTCTTTTCTATATTTATGAATAAATTGAATGTCTTTTTGATAATGTTCAAGATGTCCTTCTTGAATCATGTTTTGAAAAGCGATATCCCCCTCACTCGCTTTTCGTTTCATATACTGACATAATCCTTCTAAACGCAGCAGCACCATATCCAAATAATCTTCTGCTATTTCCTCACCATAAGCTTCAAAAAACAGTTTCACTCTATGCTTTATCTGGTCTGCATGGTCTAATGAAAGATAATTTACGACCTCCCCTGTTTCAGTGCGAAAAAATCTACTTAGAGGCACACATGTATAAAGGGTATAAGCGATATCCCATAGTCTCGGACCAGGAGCAGCTACATCAAAATCAATGATACCCACTGGTTTTTCATTATTGAAAATGATGTTGTACATCGCAAAATCATTATGGCAAACAACCTCTATGTTGTTAGGCGTATTGTCCATTCGTTCCCAATCGTCTGAAATAGGAAAATCACAAACAGCATCATGATACAGTCTAAGCATTCTCGCTATTTCTTTTAAGGCAGGGTGAGAGCACATGTATTCTTTTAAAGGATCATGACCGGCTACGCCTTCAATGAAGGACAATATCTCTCTACCTTGTTCATCAACCCCTAAAAACTTTGGAGCATAGGAGAAATTCTTTTTTTCTAAATGCTTTAGCAGCTTTCGTATATTGATATTGTCTGACTTTACTTCTCGACGAACCGTATCTCCAGAACGATATACGTTCGAGACATTGCCACCTGTCAATAACTCCTCATAATCATTTTGTTTTTTCATAAATTCTCCCCTCAAACTGGGTCACAATGATGATGTCAGCTAAAGATATGTATGTACCCACAAATATTCATTTAGTTACACAAAGGTAGTACACTGTTTTATGTGAATGTGCTGCCCCATTTTGTTTCCTTACATGATTAAATGTATCTTATCAAACGTTGCAAATCATCTAAAGATTATTCTGCTAAAAGAAGTACATGCTCATTATTTTCTAATAGGTTTCTATTTTTATCTAAATAACTCATTTAAGCCACAAAAAACGTTTTACCACAAGGGTGAAACGTTAGGTTCATGGAAAAACCAATCATGAAACTTTTAATAGATACCGGTGGCCGGGGTCGAACCGGCACTCCATGATAAATTATTCCTAAAAGGAAAGGTATACCCTCTTAAAGTAAAGCACCCGTTTATGAAATAAGAATTAAAGTTCTTCTTGGTATATTTCTGATTTTATCGGCTTTAAACTCAAAGGTATTTTAAACTCATGAATACCTTCAATATGATTAAAGAAATGATCGATATCGTCATAATCCATTGACCATTCTTCTACCACCTTTAACTTTTTTAACTCGCTTGTTGGTTTAAATAAAAATTCACAGTGTAGTTGTTCCATGTGAGAATAATCATCTTCTTCATAAACTGTAAACTGACGTACAAAGTCAAAATGAAATAGTTTCTCTCCTGTAAAATCATAGACACCACACTGAAATAAAATTTCTTTATCTTCTTCGCCCTCAACTGTCTCCCTTGAAAAAGCCTTAAATATTTCCCAAACCTTTTTTATATCATCGGTATCTTCACCAATGGTATCTTTAAGATAACGTTCAGCATTTTTAACCGTAATCATTACAACACCTCTTGTGTACAATTTATCCAATCCTTCTTCAATTATCCTGCCCCTTTAGTTTAATCATAAGGTAACCATCAATAAAGTAAAAGTTAATCTCCTTAATATGTTCCTCTGTCATATTGTAAGGCTTTAATTCAGCAATACTTATTCCTTTTGCTGTTAGGAAATTAAGAAACGCCTTAAATTTATTACTCACAGTCCTAAACAAATAATTCAATAGCTTTCCGAAATGATTCAACATAAGACTTAGTTTCCTTTTCTAAAATTCCAATTCAACTTGTTCTAAAATATTTTTACGTCTTGCCATTTAGCTAGGTCCCCTTTCAGCAGTGAACACGATTTGAAGTAATTTTGTCGTGTGAAAAATCAGCTAAAAAACAAATAAAAAAACGCCCTCCTACAATTTGTAGAAAGACGTTTTAAACGTTGATATTTCTTAATTCTTCTGTAAACAATAAAGAATATCTAAAAATAGATACCGGTGGCCGGGGTCGAACCGGCACTCCGTGAGGAACACGATTTTGAGTCGTGCGCGTCTGCCAATTCCGCCACACCGGCATGATCATTAAAGAGCGCATCTTATATTAAAAAACAATGGTGCCGAGGGCCGGACTTGAACCGGCACGGTAGTCACCTACCGCAGGATTTTAAGTCCTGTGTGTCTGCCAATTCCACCACCCCGGCAGTCTTTTCAAAAAAGGCGACACCCGGATTTGAACCGGGGATAAAGGTTTTGCAGACCTCTGCCTTACCACTTGGCTATGCCGCCATTATTGGAGCGGAAGACGGGATTCGAACCCGCGACCCCCACCTTGGCAAGGTGGTGTTCTACCACTGAACTACTTCCGCACATCAACTGGGCTAGCTGGATTCGAACCAACGCATGACGGAGTCAAAGTCCGTTGCCTTACCGCTTGGCTATAGCCCAATAATAAAATGGGGCGATTGATGGGAATCGAACCCACGAGTGCCAGAGCCACAATCTGGTGCGTTAACCACTTCGCCACAACCGCCATAGATGTAATGAATGATAAAGTATAATTGGCAGGGGCAGTAGGAATCGAACCCACACCGGAGGTTTTGGAGACCTCTGTTCTACCGTTAAACTATGCCCCTATGAAAACAAAAAATGGTGGAGGGGGGCGGATTCGAACCGCCGAACCCGGAGGGAGCGGATTTACAGTCCGCCGCGTTTAGCCACTTCGCTACCCCTCCACTTTTGAAAAACAGTGCCGGCAAGAGGACTTGAACCCCCAACCTACTGATTACAAGTCAGTTGCTCTACCAATTGAGCTACACCGGCAAATAGTGGTGGCTCGGGACGGAATCGAACCGCCGACACACGGATTTTCAGTCCGTTGCTCTACCAACTGAGCTACCGAGCCATGTATTCTTTTGAAAAATGGCGGTCCGGACGGGACTCGAACCCGCGACCTCC